>VGGK01000013.1 GCA_016868665.1 Chlorobiota bacterium | reverse complement strand
AAATTTATCAGGTGATGGGTGAAAAACTCAGCGCAACACCATTTTTGATCAAGTGAATTACTGCATCACATTACTGCTTTGTAGTGCCCATTTTCAATGGCATACCCCCGTCATTATTGACTTTCCAAGGTTTTATGTATGAAGTCAGGAAGAGCGTGAGTAGGGCTCTTCGCTGTTTTTTTTACTTTTTCCGAGACTGAAAAACCCCTGCATGTTTTTTCATGCAGGGGTTTTAAGGGAAACGGTACTGTTTCGTATGGAGCTCCTATGACGCGAGCGCCTGGTTCACTTTTGCTGCTGCATCGTGCAGGCCGGTTGCGGCAATCAGGTTCAGGCCCGATTCGTCGAGCATCTTCTGCGCAATTTCGGCATTTGTGCCCTCAAGACGCACGATAACCGGCAGGCTCAGGTCGATTTTCTTGGCCGCCTCGATAATGCCTCCGGCAACGCGGTCGCAACGCACGATGCCTCCGAAAATATTGACGAGAATGGCTCGTACATTCTTGTCGCTCAGGATGATCTTGAACCCCTCCTCAACGGTCTGAGGACTTGCTCCGCCTCCAACGTCGAGGAAATTGGCAGGTCTTCCGCCGGCGAGCTGAATCATGTCCATGGTACCCATGGCCAGGCCGGCTCCGTTTACCATGCAGCCCACGTTTCCGTCAAGTCGGACGTAATTGAGGTTGGACTTCGACGCCTCCACTTCGAACGGATCCTCCTCGCTGATGTCGCGTAATTCGAGGAACTCTTTATGACGGAACAGCGCGTTGTCGTCGAAATTGATTTTTGCATCGAGAGCCAGGACGCGGCCCTCTTTTGTTACAACGAGAGGGTTGATTTCGGCAAGCGACGCATCGATGGCCATATAAGCATTGTAGAGTGCGGTGACGAACGAAACGGCATTCCTGAACTGTTCTCCCTCGAGGCCGAGGAAAAACGCCGCTTCACGCGCCTGAAAACCCTGAAGACCGAAAAGGGGATCCACCTGCAGCTTCAGCAGCTTTTCCGGGGTCTCTTCTGCTACCTTTTCGATTTCCATGCCGCCCTCGGTGGATATCATCAGCACGTTCTGCGACGTTGATCGGTCGAGCGTAATGCCGACATAGAACTCCCTGTCTATGTTCATGCCCTCTTCAACCAGTAATCTGCGAACTTCCTTGCCTTCGGGGCCGGTCTGATGGGTGACGAGTGTAGTTCCGATCATCTGGCTCGCGATCTCGAAAGCCTCGTCCGGAGTCCTTGCGAGTTTCACCCCGCCGGCCTTGCCCCGTCCTCCTGCATGGATCTGGGCCTTGACCACAACCACAGGGCTGCTCTGCTCCTCGAAAAGCTGGATGGCGGCCTGTTTTGCCTCTTCCGGCGAAAAAGCAACTATCCCTTTCGGCACGCTGACTCCGAATTTTCTCAGGATATCTTTGCCTTGATATTCATGAATGTTCATATTACCTCAGCTGTATGATGGATGATTGATATCGCCCGGCCGTAAAGCCGGAAAAATCAGGAAAGGAAAACCCCAGTATAGTAAATTTTACCTGTTTACTAAAGCTTTAACCCGCGATGTATGCACAATCTGAACTTTTATATGGAGCAGGCTCTCAGGGAGGCGATGAAAGCAT
Organism: Chlorobiota bacterium; assembly: GCA_016868665.1. Classification (GTDB taxonomy): domain Bacteria; phylum Bacteroidota; class Chlorobiia; order Chlorobiales; family Chlorobiaceae; genus Chlorobium. The sequence continues at coordinate 61,947 of VGGK01000013.1, read as the reverse complement.
ATGAAAAAAAAGAGGTGCCTGTTGGAGCAGTTGTATTCGACGGCAATGGCAACATAGCCGGAAAAGGGTATAATCAGGTTGAGGCGCTGATGGATGCCACGGCGCACGCCGAAATGATCGCGCTCACCTCCGCCATGGCTACGCTCGACAGCAAATACCTCAACGACTGCACGCTTGCTGTCACCATGGAGCCCTGTCCCATGTGTGCCGGAGCAATCGTGAACGCAAAAGTCGGTCGGGTAATCTTTGGTGCCTACGATCCGAAGATGGGTGCATCGGGTACCGTACTCAATATCACCGGTTGCAGGGAACTGAACCATCAGCCGGAAGTGATAGGCGGCATCCTGGAAGGCAGGTGCCGTGAACTGCTTCAGGATTTTTTCCGCCAGCTTCGTCAACCGTAACTGTCTGAGCGGCAGATTAATTAGGTTGGTTTGGAAAAAAAAGGTACATTAATTTTTACCGTGAAAACAATATCCCCAATACGTTAATCTGTTCACGGAATTTTCGGTTAATTTACGTAGCTGTCGTTTATAACCGCATGAAATGAGGAGGTTATATGGACGAGCCATGCAGAAACGTATTTGACTTGCAGGACAAGATATATCATCTTGCGTTCCGGATGACGAGTTCAAAGATTCTTGCCAGGGAACTTGTTCTGCTCACTTACCGCGATGCAGGGGCATATACCACCGTACACGAGCTGTTCAAGCGGTTCAGGGCATACTATTTCAGTAATTTCTGCATCGACCTTTTCTCGTGTTTTCTTGCGGCAGGATGCGGCGAGTCGAAAGATCTGCAGGACGACTCTTCGGGCTATTATTATGACGATATCAAGCTGGCTGTTCTGTTCGCAGAGATGTTCGGTCTGAGTTGCCAGGAGATAGCTGAAATCAACGGAGCCGATCCCGATATCCTGAAACTCTGGTTGTGGTGGGGTCGAAAAACATTTTTAATGGTCAGAATCGATGAAAATGCAGGAAGCTGATCGGCTGCTCACCATTTTTTCATCAGCGAAAACAAACATGCCTTGCCTGCCTCGTTGAATATTTCTACACTGTCGCATTAACCGATCGCCGCCACCTGCGGCTTATAACTCCTACTCATCCAATCTCCCGACTCCAATCTCTCATCAGCTGTCTTCTTATTCATTCCCCCTTCTCTACCGCAATGTTTTCCCGAATGATGCTTTTCAGGGATGTGGCCAGATGGGAGACGATGTCCTGGGCGATGTTGCTGCCTACCGACGGGGCCTGCACGGTATCGAGGCTTTCTATGCCTGCTTTCTTGACGGCATTGCTGATGGTTACCGAGAGTACCGGGTTGCATTCACGCACGATTTCCTTCAGCATGAAGGATGCTTCGAACATGCTTTGCTGAACGATTTCCCTGCGGTCTTCTTCGGATACCACCTGGCAGTGACGGATGGCGATGATGCCGGACAGACAGGTGAGGTAGGTGTTGGTGGCTCCGGCAAGAAAAAGGTTCATGAAAAAGGGCGTGAGCAGGTTGCCGCCCGGCAGAAGCGACGATAGCGTATTGCTGAATGAGGACTGGATGATCGGCTTGATGTGTGCCGGTATATCGTCCTTTTTGAAGTCTGAAAGCGGCAGGCATGCGTATACCGAGCGGACAAGCGCAGCGAACTCCATCGCGTTATGGTTGCGGTGATGGATGGTGTAGGTGTTCCACACCGCCTTGAGTATGTTTTTAAGTGACGTTGTGGTGCCGTAGGAGGTGTTCTGCGCAAAGGCGCCCACGAAAAAGTTCTTTGTGGCGATCTGTTTTATCGTATTGAGCGAATCGACTTCGAGCAGTTTGAGGTTTGCACGAAGCCAGCGAAGATCCTTTTCCTTGCGTAACGGTTCGTTGTGCAGGGGGTGAGCGGGAAGCGTCATGCAGAGATAGTTCACGTAAAACGGAAAATCTTTAGCGGTTTCGTTCAATGGCAGCCGTGGGTGCTTTGGCTTTCTGAAAAAGAGGATGACCAGAAGCAGGGAGAATATGATGATTGCCGAGGAGATGACAAGAAACCCGTACCCTGCATAAGGGTGAACGCGGCTGAGCAGTTCGCTGAATGCGGCAAGCTGGTTTATGGTGAACACGCCTGCAAGAAGCAGAAACGCCGCAAGTGCTGAACCAAGGAGAACGGTAGCTTTTCGTTTCATGCCGGAAGCCTGATGATCGTGGATTAACGGAACTTTTTCAGGTGCTTCTTTATGGCAATGTAACGAAAAAAAAGTTTATGCGTTTTCTTCACGTTCAGGAAGCCGGATCTCCTGATCCTTGCTGAACTGGTAGTCGAGAAAGATAGCTTCTGCCGAAGGAAGCTGCCATGAACCGTCGTCAAGCCGGTTAGTTGTGTCTTTGAGCCTGTAGGTCATGTGTCCGCAGGTCCAGCAGTCGTAGCGGGCCATACCCGTGCAGAGGCAGGTTTTTTCTGTCGGGGTCATTTTTTCACCGGGCTTTCTCACTGCCATGGCTTTGTAGTAGGCATCGATATAGGTGCATTTGCCGCCGTTCTCCAGCAGATATCCGAGACCCTCGCAGTTAGGCTTGATGGTGTATGAGAGTGTCGGTGAGTTCACCAGCATGCGCATGGGGTAGCCTGTGGTGGAAGCCATGTTTACAACGATATCCTTTTCCTCCGCTCTGATGTATTCCTGCTTGACTGCTGCCGGCAGTCCGGCTTCCTTTGAAATGGTGAAGCGTGTTGCAACCTGAACGGCGGAAGCGCCCATGGTGAGATAGTCGGCCGCATCGGTACCGGTGAAGATGCCGCCTGCAGGTATGACCGGAATCCGGAGTTCCTCCTTTTTCAGGAAGTCGAGCACCTCCGTAACGATGGTTCTGAGATCGAAAGTGTGCCAGTCGAGTGGTCCGAATCCCAGGTGTCCGCCAGCGAGCGGTCCTTCGACTATGATGTAGTCCGGCAGCCGGTTCAGACGGACGGCGCGTTTGAGGAATATGGCGAGCGCTCTTACCGATGATATGATGATGCCGATTTTTACATCTCTGAATCGGGGATGATCCTGAATGAGGTCAAGCGTACGAAGGTTCAGTCCCGCGGCGAGCGTCAGTCCGTCGATTCCGGCTTCCATCGCCGATTCAAGCCTCACTTTCAGCGTTTCTGACGCATTGTTCATGGTGAGTTTCTCCATGCAGTTGAGAAACACCGCGCCTTTGCCGGTTTTCTGTGAAACCGTGTATGCAATGTACTTTTTCTGAGCTTCGGCAATCTCTTCAAGATCGAACAGCACTGCTGATTTATCAGGGTTGTTGCTATAGATGGCGTACTTTTTTCTTTTCCTGATTGTATAGGTCGTACTGAAAATCTGATCGCAGACGTAACCGACTTCGGCATCAGAAATATGTCCTATGCCGCCAAGCCGCTCGGCTGCAAGGGCGAGTTCGGTGGTTGATATGTTGACGCCCATACCTCCGATAACGATAGGAACGTACTCTCTGCCGCCTAACTGTAACCTGAAATTGTCTACGATCATTGTCTGTATTCTTCCGGTGTAAATAGCAGTTCACGGCTTCCGGTGGATCCGGATGCCGGCTGGCTTCTTCTGTGTTCTGTATTGGTAGCTGTCCGCCTGCTGCCAAAATTATATAAGATAGAATATTTCATGCTATTAATCTACAGCGAAGCTTTATTTCTTGGTCGTTGTGCGATCCTGAAGATGGAATCTTTTCTGCATGTTGCTGCCGTTTTTCTCCGTTTCCGGATTTTCATGGACGAAATGGGGTTTTGACGATTGACAGTGATGCTCCTTCCCTCTGGTATTGCGGATGCCCCGGCCGCTGCCGATAAAATCCGGGGGACATGTTATGCCGTTTGAGAAAAGTGAGTGAGAATAGTAAATTGCATGACTTGACTGAAAATGTGGAGAGCTTTTTCTGCACGAAGCAACTTATCCTTAAATAATAAAGGGAGCCGTTATGATAAAACTTGTCTTGCTGCGCCATGGAGAGAGCCAGTGGAACCTGGAAAACCGTTTTACCGGATGGCATGATATAGATCTGACGGACAACGGCAGGCGCGAGGCATCTGCCGCAGGCAATACCATGAAAGATGCAGGCCTGACATTCGACATGGCGTATACCTCTGTGCTCAAGAGGGCGATCAGAACGCTATGGAACGCTCTTGACGCCATGGACCTGATGTGGCTTCCCGTTTTCAAAAGCTGGAGGCTGAACGAACGGCATTACGGTGCGCTGCAGGGACTGAACAAGTCCGAGACCTCCCGCAAGTACGGCGAGGAACAGGTGCTTGTCTGGAGGAGAAGCTACGATACCCCTCCGCCGGCTCTTGAAAAAACAGATGAACGGTATCCCGGAAGCGATCCCCGGTACGCCGGGCTTGCCGAAGACGAAATGCCGCTTTCCGAATGTCTGAAAGATACGGTCGCGCGCTTTCTGCCGATATGGCACGAGACCATCGCACCGGAAATCCGCAAAGGCAAACGGGTGCTGATCGTCGCCCATGGAAATTCGCTTCGGGCTCTCGTCATGTATCTCGACAACATTTCCGAGGAGGATATTGTCGGACTGAACATTCCGACCGGGATTCCGCTCGTATACGAGCTTGACGACGATCTGAAGCCGCTGAAGAGCTACTATCTCGGCGATCAGGAGGCAATACAGAAGGCCGTGCAGGCCGTTGCCGGGCAGGCGAAAGCGTAAGGGATAAGCAATGGTGTCGATGGGGTTTTGGAAAATGTATTATTGAAAAAAACCTTATATTCTGCACGTCAATTCAGCAGATGCCCTTTTTTTGAAATTTTATAGACGAGTTGTGCCTGAAAATATGAATGACAAGTTTACATCGGGGCTGTACGATTCTCAGTTCGAGCATGATGCCTGCGGTGTGGGTTTCGTGGCTCACATCAAAGGGGTCCGCTCACATGCCATTGTTGAACAGGGGCTTCAGATCAACGAGAATCTCAAGCATCGCGGCGCCTGCGGCTGCGAAAAAAATACCGGAGACGGTGCGGGCATTCTCCTGCAGGTTCCCGACAAATTTCTTCGACGGGTCTGTGCCGAACGCAATATCGAACTTCCCGAGGAGAAGCACTACGGTGTCGGCATGGTGTTTCTTCCTCCCGATATATCCCAGCGCCGTGCCATAGAGGATATCTGCCGTCAGATGATCCAGGCCGAGGGGCAGAAATTTCTCGGTTTCAGGAAGGTTCCTACCGACAACTCCTCGCTCGGCGAAACAGCCAGATCGGAAGAGCCTGTGGTCAAGCAGCTTTTCGTGGGAAGAGGCAGGGACGTCACCTCGGAACTCGAATTCGAGCGAAAGCTCTACATCATTCGCCGCAGGATAACCAAGAGGGTTAAATACACGGCAGGCATTCTTGGGAGCAGCTATTTCTACTTCTCGAGTCTTTCGTGCAGAACCATCGTCTATAAGGGCATGCTGCTTCCCGAGCAGGTAGGCGAGTTCTATCCTGAACTCTACGATCCCGATATGGAGAGCGCCATCGCCATGGTGCATTCGCGTTTCAGCACAAATACCTTCCCGAGCTGGGATCGCGCCCATCCTTACCGCTTTCTCAGTCATAACGGAGAGATCAATACGCTGCGAGGCAACGTGAACTGGATGAAGGCGAGGGAGAAGAATATTGCCTCGAAGATATTCGGCGACGCTATCGAGGATATCAAGCCCGTCATTCTCGAGGACGGAAGCGATTCGGGAATTCTCGACAACGTGTTCGAATTTCTCGTGCTTTCCGGCCGCTCGCTTGCTCATGCGGCGATGATGATCATTCCCGAGCCATGGGCCGCGAACAAGGCCATGGATCCAGTGAAAAAATCGTTTTACGAATACCACAGCTGCCTGATGGAGCCCTGGGACGGTCCCGCTTCGGTAGCCTTTACCGACGGCACGCAGATCGGTGCCGTGCTCGACAGGAACGGTCTGCGTCCGTCGCGCTACTATATTACAAGGGATGACCTTGTCATCATGGCTTCGGAAGTCGGTGTTCTCGATATAGAGCCAGAGCGGATTCTCCGCAAGGATCGCCTCCAGCCCGGTCGCATGTTCCTTGTCGATACCGCCGAGGGACGCATTATCTCCGATGAAGAGATCAAGCGTACCATCGCATCGGCAGAGCCCTATGCCGAGTGGATCGGCCGGAATATGATCGACCTTGAGACACTGCCGGACCATCCGCTCATGAAGAATCCGGACGAAGACAAGTACAGCCTGACGGCGCGCCAGAAGGTTTTCGGCTATACCCAGGAAGATATCTCGCTGCAGATCATGCCTATGGCCCGCAACGGCGTGGAACTTGTAGGCTCGATGGGCAACGATACGCCGCTTGCCGTGCTTTCCAACAAGCCGAAGCTGCTCTACGATTACTTCAAGCAGCTTTTCGCCCAGGTCACCAATCCGCCTATCGATTCGCTCAGGGAGGAGATAATTACGTCGACTACGGTCATGCTCGGCACCGAAGGCAATCTTCTCGATTCCGAAGAACTCAACTGCCGCAGGCTCCGCCTGCCTTATCCGGTAATGTCAAACCCCGATCTCGAAAAGATCCGCGGTATCGACAAGCCGGGCTTCAGGGCCGTTACGCTGCCGATTTTCTACGACGTCGAACATGACGGCAAAGGCATCGAGCGCGCTATGCAGGATCTGTATCGCCAGTCGGAGCAGGCTGCCGCAAAAGGGGTGAACCTCATTATTCTTTCCGACAAGGGAGAAATTGAAAAAGACCGCGCGCCGATTCCGGCTCTGCTTGCTGTTTCAGGTCTTCACAACTTCCTTATCAACGCAGGACTGCGTACGAAGGTCGGGCTTGTGCTCGAGTCCGCAGAACCCAGAACGGTACACCATTTTGCCATGCTTATCGGGTATGGCGCCGGAGCGGTCAACCCCTATATGGCATTTGAAACCATCCGATCCCTCATCGGTTCCGGACAGCTTGTCATGGAAGAAAAAACCGCGGTCAAAAACTATATCAAGGCTGCTGTCAAGGGAGTAGTGAAAACCATGGCCAAGATGGGGATTTCCACCATCCAGAGCTACCGCGGTTCGCAGATATTCGAAGCTGTCGGTCTGAACAGCCAGCTTGTAGACGCATATTTTACCCGTACGCCAACCAGAATCGAGGGTATCGGTCTCGATGCCGTTGCCGAAGAGGCGCGCAGGCGGCATGCTTCGGTTTTTCCTCCTTCGGGCAACAAGGTGGATCGCGGCCTCGAGGCAGGAGGAGAACGCAAATGGCGGCATAGCGGGGAGTACCATCTTTTCAGTCCCGAAGCCATACACCTTCTGCAGCATTCCTGCAGGACAGGCAACTATGAGTTGTTCAGGAAATATGAAAACCTGATAGACGACCAGAGCCAGCATCTCTGCACCATCCGAGGTCTGATGGACATCAGGTTTTCCCGTAACCCTGTACCTCTTGACGAGGTCGAACCGGTCGAGAGCATTCTCAAACGCTTCAAGACCGGCGCCATGTCCTATGGCTCGATCAGCCAGGAAGCGCACGAGACTCTGGCCATAGCAATGAACCGCATCGGCGGCAAGAGCAATACCGGAGAAGGCGGCGAAGATCCGGCCCGTTTCGTTCCGGATGCAAACGGCGATTCGAGGATGTCGGCCATCAAGCAGGTTGCATCAGGCCGTTTCGGCGTCACCAGCGAGTATCTGGCAAATGCCAGCGAGATACAGATTAAAATGGCCCAGGGCGCAAAGCCAGGCGAGGGCGGGCAGCTTCCGGGTTCGAAAGTCTATCCCTGGGTGGCCAGAACACGTCACTCGACTCCCGGAGTCGGTCTTATTTCGCCGCCGCCACATCACGATATTTACTCTATCGAGGATCTCGCACAGCTCATTCACGACCTGAAGAACGCCAACCGCGAAGCCCGTATCAACGTGAAACTCGTTTCCACGGTTGGTGTCGGCACCATCGCTGCCGGCGTGGCTAAAGCGCATGCAGACGTGGTGCTGATCAGCGGCCATGACGGCGGAACCGGTGCTTCGCCAATATCGAGCATCATGCACGCAGGCATGCCATGGGAACTCGGTCTTGCCGAAGCGCATCAGACGCTCGTGCTCAACAACCTGCGCAGCAGGATTACCGTTGAAGCAGACGGACAGCTGAAAACAGCGCGCGATATTGTTATTGCCGCCATGCTCGGCGCTGAAGAGTTCGGTTTCGCAACCACCACGCTCGTAGTGATGGGCTGCATCATGCTCCGCTGCTGTCAGAACGACTCCTGTGCAGTCGGCGTTGCGACGCAGAATCCCGAGCTTCGCAAGAACTTCAAGGGCAAGCCGGAACATGTGGTGAACTTCATGCGCTTCCTTGCCGAAGGCGTACGCGAATACATGGCGCGTCTCGGTGTCCGCTCGCTCAACGAACTGGTGGGACGTACCGAGATGCTCGGCATGAAAAAAACAATCGACCACTGGAAAGCCAGTGGTGTCGATCTTTCCAAGATTCTCTACCAGCCGGAACTTCCGGAGCAGGCTCCGCAGTACTGTGTAATGGAACAGGATCATGGCCTTGAAGATAGCCTGGATCTCAGGACGCTGCTTGCAATATGCGAGCCGGCTATCAGGCGCGGCGAAAAAGTCACCAGTAACCTGGCAATCAGCAACACGAACAGGGTTGTCGGCACCATCACCGGCTACGAAGTCACAAAGGCTTACGGTGCCAAAGGTCTGCCTGACGATACCATCCACCTGAAATTCACCGGTTCTGCCGGACAGAGTTTCGGCGCTTTCATTCCCAACGGCATGACCCTCGAACTTGAAGGCGACGCCAACGACTATGTCGGCAAAGGGCTGTCCGGAGGCAAAATAGTGGTCTATCCTCCGCGAACAGCGACGTTTGTGCCGGAAGACAACATCATTATCGGTAACGTAGGTTTCTACGGAGCCACATCAGGCGAAGCCTATATCAGAGGTATGGCCGGGGAGCGCTTCTGCGTGCGCAACAGCGGTCTCAAGGCGGTTGTCGAGGCTATCGGCGACCACGGCTGCGAATATATGACCGGCGGCACGGTAATCGTTCTCGGACCTACCGGAAGGAACTTCGCTGCAGGCATGTCCGGCGGTGTGGCTTATATCTATGATGTGGACGGAACGTTCAGCGACAACTGCAACCACGATATGGTCGGCCTTTACCCGGTTGACGATCCCATGGAACTTGCAACGCTGCAGTCTGCCATTGAAAAGCACACGGAACTTACAGGCAGTTCGCTTGGCGAGTCCATTCTCGATGGCTGGGCCGAAGTGAAACAGCGGTTCGTCAAGGTAATGCCGCACGATTACAAACGTGCCATGGAAGCCATGAAAGAGGTCGAACTTGCCGGCATGACCGGTGATGAAGCCGTTATGGCAGCATTTGAAAAGAACATTCACGATCCTTCGCGTGTATCAGGAAACTAAATCCGGTGCAGCAGGATAACTGTGCCGGTCAAGTATTAAACGAGAGTTATGGGAAAAGTTAAAGGTTTCATGGAGTTCCAGAGAGCCCTCCCTCCCGACAGGGAGCCTCTGGAGAGGATAAAAGACTGGAACGAGTTTCATGAAGAGATGGCGGCAAGCGATCTGCAGAAACAGGGTGCTCGCTGTATGGATTGCGGAACCCCTTACTGCCATACAGGCTTTCTGCTCAGCGGCATGGCCAGCGGCTGTCCGATTCATAACCTGATTCCGGAATGGAACGACTACGTTTACAACGGGTTCTGGCGCGAAGCCTACGACCGGCTCATGAAAACCAATAACTTTCCGGAATTTACCGGGAGGGTCTGTCCTGCGCCGTGTGAAGGATCCTGTGTGCTCGGTATCGTCGAACCTCCGGTTTCCATCAAGAATATCGAGTGTTCCATCATCGAGCACGCCTTTGCCGAAGGGTGGGTCGAACCGAAAACTATCGCGCATCGGACCGGCAAGCGGGTTGCTGTTATAGGCTCCGGTCCGGCGGGCCTTGCATGTGCCGACCAGCTCAACAAAGCCGGCCACAGCGTCACTGTTTTCGAGCGCGACGACCGCATCGGCGGGCTCATGATGTACGGTATTCCCAACATGAAGCTCGACAAGACACTTGTCGTTGAACGCCGCGTCAACATCATGAAAGCCGAAGGGATAACCTTCATGCCCTCCACCGAAGTCGGAGTGGATTACCCGGCGGACAAACTGTTTGAAGAGTTCGATGCGGTGGTGCTCTGCACCGGCGCGACAAAACCTCGCGATCTGACGGTCGAAGGCCGCGCGTTTACCGGCGTGCATTTCGCCATGGACTTTCTTCGCTCGAGTACCCGAGCCCTGCTTGACGCAACGGAGCCTGAAATATCAGCGGAAGGAAAGGATGTTATCGTCATCGGCGGCGGAGATACCGGTACCGACTGCGTCGCAACCTCGCTGCGTCAGGGTTGCAGAAGCGTCGTGCAGCTCGAAATCATGCCGAAACCGGCGCTTGAACGTCAGCCCGACAATCCCTGGCCGGAGTGGCCGAAAGTTTTCAAGGTGGACTACGGCCAGGAGGAAGCCGCAGCCCTGCAGGGAGAGGATCCTCGCCGTTATTGCATGATGACCAAGAAATTTCTCGATCATGCTACTGGCGAGTTACAGGCCGTCGAAGTCTCAAAGGTCGAATGGGTTATGGATGAAGGCCGCTACGTTCCGCGACCGGTTTCGGGAACCGAGGAGATTCTGCCCTCCCAGCTTGTCCTGCTCGCCATGGGTTTTATCGGGCCTGAGGAAAATCTGCTTCAGCAGTTGCAGATAACACAGGACGGACGAGGCAACATCAGGGCCGACGAAACGAACTGCCGGACCAACAAGCCGGGAATATTCGCGGCAGGTGACGCCCGTCGTGGCCAGAGCCTCGTTGTCTGGGCCATCAACGAAGGCCGTGCCGCAGCCCGCGAATGCGATCGCTATCTTATGGGCACGACATGCCTGCCGTAAACGATTCAGCAGAAAGTGGTGTTATACCCTGTACGTTTTATATGACTAAATAACTATAGACCGGCCAATGGAAAAGCAGCAGCTAAACGAGATGCTCACCAGGCTCCACGAGGAGCTCGAACAGGTGGATTCCGTAGACGAAACCACCGTGACGGTACTTTCCGAGCTCAGGGATGATATACAGCATCTTCTGAGCGGAGCCGGTTCCGGAACGCCGGAAGAGCAGGAACCCATCTCCAGGCGCCTTGGCGAGGCCATCGAGCATTTCGAGGCCGACCATCCCAGGCTCAGCATCGCATTGCAGCATGTGCTCGACAGCCTTGCGAAAATGGGATTTTAACAAGAGAGAACAACGTGCAAAGGCGTTATCATTTACCTATTCAATGACCAGAATAAAAGAACCTGAAAAAGGAAGAAGGCGTACCGGAAGCGGGAATGGCAACGAACCGGTCTACTGCTCATTCTGCGGCCGCAGCTCCCTTGAAGTGAACAGCATGGTTGCCGGCCCGGGAGCGTTCATATGCGACCGCTGCATCAAAACATCATTCGAGATTCTTCGTAAGGAGATCAGCGCAATCAAGCCTGCAGACCGGCAGGCCGAGAAGCCGTTTCAGCCAAGACTCGTCAGTCCCAGGGCAATCATGGAGTCCCTCGACCAGTATGTGGTCGGGCAGGATATCGCCAAGAAATCACTTTCAGTTGCGGTTTACAATCATTACAAGCGGATCGATTCACAGGAGTGGTCGCATGAAGACGACGAGGTGGTGATCGAAAAAAGCAACATTCTGCTCATCGGGCCCACCGGAACAGGCAAAACCCTGCTTGCGCAGACGCTTGCGAATATGCTCGAAGTGCCCTTCACCATCGCCGACGCAACCTCGCTGACCGAAGCCGGCTACGTTGGCGACGATGTCGAAACCATCCTTGCCCGACTGCTCCATGCATCCGATTTCAACCTTGAACGGGCAGAGCGGGGTATCATCTACGTCGATGAAATCGACAAGATCGCCCGTAAATCCGCCAACGTCTCCATCACCCGCGATGTTTCCGGTGAAGGCGTACAGCAGGCACTGCTTAAAATACTTGAAGGATCGGTAGTCGGCGTTCCTCCCAAAGGCGGACGCAAACATCCCGAGCAGCAGCTCATCAACATCAACACCAGGAACATTCTCTTCATCTGCGGCGGCGCTTTCGAAGGACTCGACAAGCTCATAGCCAAAAGGGTATCGAAATCATCGATGGGCTTCGGTTCGAAGGTAAAACATAAACAGACCGGTTACGATCCCGAAATCCTTCGCTTCGTAACGCAGGATGACCTGCACGAATACGGTCTTATTCCCGAGTTTATAGGCCGGCTGCCGGTCATCTCCACGCTTGACCCTCTTGACGAAAAAGCACTGCGGAACATTCTCGTGGAACCGAAGAACGCGCTCGTCAAGCAGTACAAAAAGCTCTTCGAAATGGACGGCGTTGAACTCGAGTTCGCCGAAGACGCGCTCGACAAAGTTGTTGAAATTGCCATTGAACGCGGAACAGGTGCGCGCGCGCTGCGTTCCGTGCTCGAAAACGTCATGATCGACATCATGTTCGAGCTGCCCTCCATGAAAGGCATACAGAAATGCCTCATCACGTCGGACACCATCGAAAACAAAGCAGCGCCTGAATACTACTCCGGCGACGGCAAAAAGAAAAAAATCGCCTGAACAGGCAAACTATCGTGAAGAGGTTTGCTTTTTTCAGCCGGAATCGTATATTTACTGCCCTTCACGATGGGCGATTAGCTCAGTTGGTTAGAGCGCTACATTGACACTGTAGAGGTCAGAAGTTCGAATCTTCTATCGCCCACACACTTCTTAAAGCCCTGTAAGTAAACAACTTACAGGGCTTTTCTTTTTTCTCTTCTTTCTGCTTAAATACGCCACTTCTGTAGATTTTTGTGCTTTTTCAAGCATTTTTGTTACACCATTGTTATGCAAAATGATGAATCTTGTCGAAGGTTGACCATAACCTTCAATAATAATGCTGCTTATGATTTAAGATTTCTGAAAAAGCGCTACCTCTACAAAGAGAGTGCTGGTCTTTCGGTCAATCGACGCCCTTCCTTTACTTGTATTCCCTTGGTAAAAGTCGTTTGTGGGGTATTAAAAATATCCTCATGCCGGTAGCATGACTACCAATAGAGCGTCAAAAATACTTTGGCTACTTGCAGGGCTTCGGTCAGGCACCGTAGTGTTGGCCGTCCTGCTTGCTGCCCATGGTATTCCGCATGAGCTGCTGAAGCATTACCGGGAAAGCGAGTGGCTTAAGCCTGTTGGTCTCTGGGTAAGCAAGCGGTCAGGTGAAGAGCTAAAGGGGGTGGTGTGCTGTATTGTTTCGGGTTGCTACGATATCAGGCCATGATGGGAAGATTGCTCTGTGGGCATTTTTTGGGGTGATAAAATGTTTTATCTTTTGATATTGATGATTGAAATTGTAGAAGTGAATTGTTGAATTGAACGTTACTGTATCATGAAGTCCCGATTGAACATCAGAGAACGGATGAAGCGCTCCATAACGATGAGGCGGGGCGAGATCATTCTGCGTTCGGATTTTACGCATATGGGCAGTCAAAGCCAGATCAGTCGATTGTTGACAGATTTTGTTGCGGAAGGTCGGCTTGTTCGTCTTGGATACGGTATTTTTGCTAAAGCCAGAATCAGCTCGATAAGTGGTCAACCAGTTCCTCGGGAACCTCTTGAGGTTCTTGCTGAAGAAGCGTTCATGCGTTTGCGGATCGAGGCAAAGCCCGGAAAAGCACAACGAGACTATGCGTCTGGTCAGAGTACCCAGATACCCGTACAGGCTGTTTTCGATACCGGTCGGCGTCGAATCAGCCGCGAGTTGATGGTGGGTAATCGCAAGGTGAGGTATAAGAACGATTACAACAGATGAGCGTCAACTGATTCTCGATGTCACTGGTGAGGGCCTGACTCCTCTTCCGGCAGCTGCTTTGGAGAAAGATGTTTTCGTTACCGAGGTGCTCCAGAGGCTTACAGACATCGATGCCGAGGGGATACAGTTGATCTTTTGCGGAGGGACATGCCTGTCCAAAGCGCACGGATTGATCGGAAGAATGTCGGAAGATATTGATTTCAAGGTTGTTCTTCCGACTGGTTTATCCCGAAGCCAGAAAAGCCGGATGCTCAGTCGTTTCAAAAAGCATCTCATTGCCGTTCTTGCTGCTGAAGGTTTTGTTGTCCCTCAAGATCAAGTGCCTGCCCGGGATGAGAACAGTTATATCGCTCTGAATATTCTTTACGAGAGCCGCTTTGGGGCCGTTGCCAGTCTTCGTTCTGAAATCAAGCTCGAATTGAGTGCAAGGCCTCTGTTGTTGCCCATGCAAACGTTGCCGGTACAAAGTATTCTCAAGTTGCTTGTCGATCCGGTGAACCAGGGATTCAGAGTCAACTGTCTTGGCTTGCAGGAATCCATTGGAGAAAAAGTGCTTTTTTATCTCAGGAGAACCGCAGAGGCGCTTTCCGGGAAAGTCAGCAAGGAGTATGATGAACGATTGATTCGTCATGTTTATGATGTGACAGTGATCAATCGTCAGTTACCTGATCTGATATCCGGTCTTGCCGGTAAGGTATTTGAAGTGATGGTACAAGCCGATGCCGAAAGATTTGGCAGGCAATTTCCGGAATTTCGGCTGAATCCTGTCTCGGAAATGCTCAAATCGCTGGAATACCTTGACAAGGAGCAGAGTCTTTCACCAGAATATGACAGGTTTGTTACTGATCTGGTCTATGGAGATCGGGTAGCGTTTGAGGAGGCAAGGCAGGAGTTTATCGACTTTGCGAGAAAATTGTTGCCATGATAAACAGTTTGTGAAAAAATACTCCAGACTGTTTCGTCATATACGGGCTGGCAAGAGATGAAAATCCCACCGATGAGTCGCAATCCACGCTCTCAAATGAATTTCGTCTGCAAGAGCTGGAACAAGAGATCGCACGCCTGAAAGCTTTCCTCGAAGCCCTCAGCGTTTATGGATTTTCGAGGAAAGGTCGGGCGAACATCGAAGATTATGAGGTTCGAGAGTACAAGAAGTCTGCGAAAATCATTCTCAAGTATTCTGACGAAGAACTCGCTAAATTCATCAAAAACGGGGTATTTCAAACGGTATCATACCATGAAAAAGACCAGGCCATATAAAAGCGACGCTCTGGCGGCTATCCATGAGACCATGTCAGACATGTACGCCTCTGGCGGCATCGATAAAAAGACGATGCTTGAGTTCGACGAATCCTGTCTGACTTCGGTTCAGGAGTTAAGTGCAGAAGAAATAAAGGCCATACCTGAGCATGAGGCAGTGAGTCAGACTGTTTTTGCTCTCTATCTGAATGTCAGCAAGGAGTCGGTCAGCCAGTGGGAGCGGGGGCAAAAGAAACCTGCCGGAACCACGCTCAAACTTCTCTCCCTCGTGAAAAAGAAGGGGTTAGCCTCCATTGCCTGATCTGAGCAGACCTTGTTTATAACGATAGCACGATTGAAGGCCAGAGGCCAAGTGGCAAATGAAGCTGGAGAAAATGTTCGACAGTAAGGAGAGTTGACAGTCCTATCGTCTTGGCGTTGGTGCATATTGCTCCCATTGATGATGTAGCTATGGATCATTTTGGAAAAACAGCGCCTTGTGTTGTTTTTCTCGAATGAAATATGTTCATATCAATATGAAGGTGTCACAATACATAGACGAGCT
This sequence comes from Chlorobiota bacterium, assembly GCA_016868665.1. Classification (GTDB taxonomy): domain Bacteria; phylum Bacteroidota; class Chlorobiia; order Chlorobiales; family Chlorobiaceae; genus Chlorobium. The sequence goes on along the minus strand of VGGK01000013.1, from coordinate 46,273 downwards.
ACAGGCGAAAGGCTCTTTCTGTTTTATCGGGGTTGACGTTTCATCAGCACTTGGATTGAGTACTGTTGCTACCCGTGACGCATTGCGCCGTCTGCGGTATAAAGGTATCGTTGCTATGCCGTATCGGGGATTTTATGTGGTTGTCCCACCGGAATACCGTAAGATTGCATGTTTACCAGCCAGCCAGTTCATTCCATCATTGATGGCGTACCTGAAAGAACCCTATTATGCGGGCATACTTTCAGCTGGAGAGTATTACGGTGCCGCCCATCAGCGTCCTCAAGCCTTTCAGGTTATTGTCGAGCATATTCGTCCCGGGATTGTCTGTGGCCAGGTCAGGGTTGACTTTATTCAGCGCAGCAATGCATCAACAATGCCAGCCCGCGATTTCAAAACTCCTCGCGGGTATTTGAAAGTCTCAACACCAGAGGTGACCGCTTTTGATGTTATCGGTTATCCCCATCATGCGGGTGGGCTTGACAATGCCGTCACCGTCCTTGCCGAGTTGGCTGAATCCCTCAATGCTGCGGAGCTGGTTGCCATAGCCGGATTGTCGCCGATTACCTGGGCCCAACGTTTGGGCTATTTGCTTGAAATGATAGGGGAGTCAGGATTGGCAGAAGGATTAGCATCATATGTTGCGGAACGAAAACCGGTTCCGGCTCTTCTTGCCCCATCACGGCCACATTACGGTGTCCGTCAAATCACCCGCTGGCGGCTTCTGCCGAACGAAAAGGTTAGTCCAGATCTATGATCCCTCTTGATTATATCACCCAGTGGCGTACCCACGCCCCATGGCAACAGATATCCCAGGTCGAGCAAGACATGATTGATGTCAATTTTGCGACGCATATGCGACGTGAGGATGTTGAACTCTGGGAATGGCTTAATATTAAAAACAGTTACATCTTTTGTCGCTTCTTTGTCCAAAATCAAGTTGCGCATACGTGTTATTGCGTTTTTGTGGTTACTGCTCATAGAAGCTTATTCTTTTTTATCGGGCTTTATGGCGGGCAAGTCCTGCAAGTAGGGAAGATATGGAGCAAAACGTCCGATCTCGATACACCAAGAAACATTGGACTGATGAACGCATTGTTGTTTACGGTACGCACAGTGTTTTGAGCGGATCGAACCCGTTGTCGTTTTCGTGAGCGTAGCCTTTGGGGTTGCAGATCACTCTGGTTTCGCCGATGGAATATTCCATGGCGTTATGGCAGTGACCGCAGATCCAGTAGTCTATTTTATGGGAGAGCACCTCTTTGTCAAGATCCGATACAAACGCCGCATTAAGGGGGTTGTTGCTATAGAAAGGAACTATTCCCTGCAGCGAGGGGTGGTGGTGCGTTGCCACGATAACGGTGTACCCGAGATCCGCATAGCGATCGGTGTTTTCAAAAAGCCTTTTTTTCTGTTTGTGGTGGAGGGCGAGAATGTATTCCGGCTGTAAACGGCGATAATCGGCTCCGACCTTTATCAGGCGATAGTCCTGCAGTCCCTGACTGACATCGAACATGGCGATGGGGTTGCCACCAAAAAAGTCCGTCCAGAGCGTGGTGCCGATGACGGCAATCTTTTCCTCTTCAAGAATGAGATGACCGGTATGGACGTTGTAAAATCCGTACTCGGCGACGGCGTTCTGCCATGAGTGCTTCTCAATGTTGCCGTGATACCATTCATGATTGCCCTCAACAATGAAAACGTTTTTGAACTGCTCTGAGCACTGCGAAAGAAAGCCAAACCATGTCTGCTTTTTACTGAGGAGGCCGATGTCTCCAGCAAGGACGAGGATAGATCCCTTGTCCTCTGCAAGTTCCGGAATGCGATAGTCCAAGCCATTCTCTTCTCGACAGAACTCGTTGTGGATGTCGGACATGACTCTGAAAAGCATCAGTGCTCAAGGTTATGGTTCAATGTGCTGTGACGGGAGGTCTTGGCCTCACTGATAACGATACGGTTTCGCCATAAGAATACCATGCCATACCATGCCTTTCAGGCGGTTCAGGCAAGGTGCAGAGAACAGCTCAAACATCACGGAAAGCTTGAGGACAGAGAGTGAAATGGTTTATTGCTGTTACGGATAAATATACCTATACTTATTAATAGTGTCAGATATTACTATCCGGATGAAAGATGTCACAACACAGTACAGCAGCAGATAAAGCCAAAGCGCTCATTCTTGCTCGCGGGGGTCTGTTCCGTACCCGGGAAGCGATCAGCCTTGGTATTCATCCCCGGACGCTGTACAGTCTTCGTGACAGCGGTGAGCTTGAAGAGCTGTCACGCGGGCTTTACCAGCTCAAAGGCCGGAAGCCGCTCGAATATCCTGATCTTGTCACCGTTGCCCTGAGGGTTCCGAATGGAGTGCTTTGTCTGGTCTCGGCACTGTCCTTTCACGAAATGACCACCCAGGTTCCACACTGCGTATCTCTTGCGCTTGAAAAGGGTGCCGAACAACCAAGAATCGAGTATCCACCGGTAACGATATTCCGGTTTTCACCCTCTTGCTTCAAGCTCGGCATTGAAACACATCAGCTCGATGGTGTCCCGGTGAAGATCTACAGTCCGGAAAAGACGCTTGTCGATTGCTTCAAATTCCGTAACAGGATCGGGATGGATATTGTGCTCGAAGCGCTCAAACTGTATCGACAGCGAAAGCCCAAGAACCTTCATGCACTGATGCAGTATGCAGAAGCGTGCCGTGTTGTCTCCGTTATGAAACCCTATCTGGAGGCAACGCTGTGAGTGGAAAAGTGATCAGAAATATCGGAGCTTCGGTCAGGCAACGGCTCTTGAACAAGGCAAGACAGGATAAGAGACCTTTTCAGGAGCTGTTGCAATACTATTCCATGGAGCGCTTTCTCTATTGTCTGTCGGTTTCCTCATTCGCAGATCGCTTCATTCTCAAGGGCGCATTACTGCTTCGCGTCTGGCAAGCTCCCCTGGCAAGACCTGCCATGGATATCGATATGCCGGGAAAAACCGCAAACGCCCCGGAGAATATCACGACCATTATCAATCAGGGTTTGGCCGTCGAAGAGAGCAGGAAGATGGGATCATTTTCGATCCGGATTCAATCACTATCGAGCCGATAACCGAAGATGCGGACTATGAGGGGGTGCGTGCAAGATTTCGCGGCCATCTCGATGCAGCCCGTCTGACCATCCAGCTTGATATTGGATTTGGAGACAAGGTCTTCCCGGAGCCTGTACAGGAATCGTTACCATCATTGCTGAACTTTCCTCCGGCGGAGATGTACTGCTTACAGCAGGGAAAGCATGATTGCCGAAAAGTTTGAGGTGATGGCCAGGCTTGGGATACTCAACAGCAGGCTGAAAGACTTCTATGATATCTGGATGCTGTCACGCCAGTACAACTTTGAAGGCGGCAGGCTTGCCGAAGCCATCAGGCAGACGTTTGAGCAACGGGGGACAATACTTGTTGAACCTCAGGAGATTTTTCCCGAAAGTTTATCGAAGAAAAGCAGGTGCAATGGACTGCTTTCAGGAAGCGTATCGGACTTGAATTTCTGTCTGAGGACTTCAATCAGGCCGTGCAGCAGTTGGAACTATTTCTATCCCCAATTGTCAAAGCCTTGATCGAAAAAGGGAGCCATGAAGAAAGCTGGATTGCTCCGGATACATGGCAGGGCAATCAGCCATAGAAAGCGGAACATGTCATCGTTGTTACGCTTTGTTCATGGATTTTGATCTCAAAACCGCGACGCATATGCGACGAAAAAGTTCTTGGTGTCTCCATAAGTGATATAAATATAATAACATATATCAGGCCGCTCTGCCTTTCCACGGTAGCGGTCAGAAGTTCGAATCTTCTATCGCCCACCATATCACACCATGGAAGCCTGCGGCAAGATTCGCGGGCTTTTTTATGCTTTATCTGCAGTTCCGGGCTGATGAAATCGGTGAAGATCGCGAGCAGAAGCTTACCGGAGGCGGGCTGATCCGTTTACAGGGGGGATGGTTGCATGTCGTGCCGATGTGGAAGCATATACCCGGATGCACATCAAGCTATGGCTTTTCGGAATAAGAGAGAATATAGTCAAGGCCGCAGTAGACGCTCTCTGCAGAGCGATTGAGGGTCAATTCCGCCATAATCTTTGCAAGTGGATGCATCTTGCCGATAAATGCCCGGTTATCTGACAGATATTCATGGAGCGGTTTATAGACGTCGTCGCGTATCGAACGGATATCGATGTGGACAAATCCGGCTTTGGCGAGCTTGTTATGGCAGGAAGGGATCAGGTAGCAGTTGTCCTGCGGAATATTGAATTTTCCTGCCACAAGGTTCCATGAAAGCCATTGCTCCATTCGCCTGAAAAGGTTGTCGGAGTTTTCCATGGGCAGAATGTCCGCGGTCACAAGTCTTCCGCCCTGTCGCAGAACGCGGAACGCTTCCCTGAAAAAATCCTCACGGGTCCTGTAGTGGAAAGCGCTTTCCACCGAAACCACCAGATCAACGGATTCATTTTCAATTGGCATCTCTGTCGCCGAGCCTTCCCTTAAATCGATTGATTTTCCGAGTCCAGCGTCGGCAACGTTCCGCCGGGCTCGCTCGACCTGGGATTTTGTGATGTTCAACCCGATGATCCTGTCGGGTTTCATGTTCCTGGCCCAGAGGATGTCCTGATCGCCGAAACCGTACCCGCAATCCAGTACGGTATCGCCCGGACCCATGCCGCCTCTTTTCGCCACCAGCAGCGCAAGCTCTTCACTGGCTTTATCGATGGTATCCGCATCCCGCCAGTAGCCGAGATTCAGATACAGCGCGTGCTCGGTAAGAGAAGATGTGCCTATCAGATCATAGACTTCCGTTGTCTTCAACCCGTGGAATGGATTGAAAAGCCAATTCAGATACCCGAAAAATCGATCTGTTGTGTTGTCTGACATGGTGAGAATCTGTTTTTCGCCGCTCTCCTGTCCGATCTGGTGCTTGAGCCTTGTCGAATAGCTTTCCTGTCTGTGAGCATCCGGTTTTATAACGATGCCGGAATATCCATTGAACAGTACCGGGTAATACAGACGGGAAAAGAAGAAACGGGGCCTCCCTTGTAAAAAGGATAAAAGTATTGGTTGTGAATTCCAATAGCAATTGATAAATAGAGTAAGCAGTAGCCAGGGCCGGGCGGATCTGTTTTAATTTCGGGGGATCTATCGAAAACTCAACGAGCAGCGTTCAGCCGCCACATCTGATTATTCTGACGATGAATACTATTTCAAAGCTTTTTTTTGTCGCGTTATCTGTCTCGGTTGTTTCCGCCGCCTCCGCATATGCCGACACGGGAAACGAGGTTTCTTTGCTTTCCGGGAAAGCCAGGCACGAACGGCGTGACTATGCTGGCGCCATAGCCGATTTTACGAGCGTCATCGAGCATGAAGGGAAGAATGCCCGGGCTTATCATAGCCGGGGTCTGGCAAAACTTGACGCCGGAGACAGGCCGGGAGCGATAGCTGATTTTATGAAAGTAATCGATCTTGAGCCGCAGCTTGCCGCGGACTGCTTCAGGAAGGATCAGAAGGATGTCGATAGAGATGCCGGGTATCTTTCAGCAGAGGATCGTTCGCGTCGCGTATTCATCGAAGATCTTGTGCCTGGATACGCTTTTGCATTCGATAACAGTGGGTTGCTGAAATACATACAGGGAAACTACGACGGGGCAATCGAGGATTTTTCTGCAGCAATTATTCTCGAACCGAAGTTTGCGCTTCCCTACAAGCATCGGGGATATGTGAAATACGACCTGAAGGATTTTCAGGGCGCCATTGAGGATTATTCGAAAGCCATCAGGTTTGATCGCAAGGCAGCCGAGACCTATCGGGAGAGGGCGCTTGCCAGAGAGCAGTCAGGTGATGCTGACGGAGCGATGGACGATTTCAGGAAAGCGGCGAAGCTTGGCGATGCCACGGCAATGAAGAAAATTGCAGCAATGGAAGAAGCGGAGGACCCGGCAAATTGATTATTGCCGGAGTCTTTCCTTTCAGTTCATTTTCCGGGTCGTTTTTCTCCATTGGGGGCCTTTCCTGCCTGCTGCCGGTTTGGGATTGGGATGGCCGGCGGCACGAGTTGTCTGTGGTTTGGTTTTTTCTGTTTCCTGATCGGAATATGGAAACGGATGCCCGTCGATTACCGGGATTTTCAATGCGATAAGTTTTTCGATGTCGCGCAGATACTCCTTTTCTTCCTGGTCGCAGAACGATATCGCCGTGCCTTTCGCTCCGGCCCTGCCGGTTCTTCCGATCCGATGCACGTAGGTTTCCGCGATATTGGGGATGTCGAAGTTGATGACATACTCCAGTTCGTCCACATCGATGCCCCGGGCAGCAATATCGGTGGCCACCAGCACCCGCATGGACTGATCCTTGAATCCGCCAAGAGCGCGCTGGCGCGCGTTCTGCGATTTATTCCCGTGGATGGCTGCTGCGGTGATATCATGTTTCTGCAGGAATTTAACCACCTCGTCCGCGCCATGCTTCGTGCGTGTGAAGACGAGGGTGTTTCTGATTTTCGGTTCGCGCAGGATATGAAGCAGGAGGCTGTTCTTGTTGCCTTTGTCGACAAAGTACATCTCCTGTCTGATGGTTTCGGCAGTCGAGGATACCGGCGTGACGGAGACGGTTACAGGCCGGTGCAGGATTGAGGCCGCAAGCCTTACGATCTCCGGAGGCATCGTTGCCGAAAAGAAGAGAGACTGTTTTTTCTTTGGCAGAGCGTCGAGAATCTTTCTGATATCGTGGATGAATCCCATGTCGAGCATGCGGTCGGCTTCGTCAAGCACGAATATCTCGATGTCGCAAAGGTGCAGATGCTCCTGATTCATAAGGTCGAGCAGGCGGCCAGGCGTTGCGACGAGAATATCCGTTCCTCTCTGCAGTGCCGAGGTTTGCGGGTTCTGGCTTACTCCTCCGAAAATAACCGAGTTTCGCAAGCCCGTATGCCGTCCGTATGCATCGAAGCTTTCGCCGATCTGGATGGCCAGTTCCCTTGTCGGTGTTACGACAAGAGTGCGTATTTTTCTTTTCCTTTCATTCGGTTTTTCTTTCGAGAGCAGTTGCAGGATTGGAATGGCGAATGCCGCGGTTTTTCCTGTGCCGGTCTGCGCGTAGCCGAGAAGATCGAATCCTTCGAGGATGATCGGAATTGCTTTTGACTGGATAGGTGTCGGCGAGGAGTATCCTTCTTCTCCAAGAGCCTTGAGAATCGGGTCGATTATAGTGAGAGAGCTGAATGTCATAGGGTGTCAGAGGTATTGAAAATATTTATGCGAGCCTCACCGGGCGAGGATTTCTCTGGTTCGACGCGGAGCGGAGTGAAACAGCCTGCAGCGGTTGGGAAGATAGCATAATTTATGGAGTAATCGCATGAAAAACCGACTGCTGACTGAATGAATGGAGCCGGAAAGAGCATAATGGCAACGAAATCGATGGCGGGAATTTCAATGATTCGATCAGCATCTGCCCGGTACAGTTTTTTTTTTGGACTGGCAATCCGTTTCTATGTATTCCGTTATGCAATCCGTTGCCCCGGAACGTTCACGGACGAACATGCCTGCAGCCGTTCCGGCGCGCATACGTTCCTGCCGGCTGCCGAAGAGATGACAGAGCGCTTTATGGAGCGTTGTTTCGTCGCTGACGACGGTTGCCCCGCCGGTAGCGGCAAGATCGACAGCTTCAGGAGAGTTTCGGTGGCGCGGGCCGAACAGTACAGGGATACCATAGACTGCGGGCTCGAGGGTGTTATGGACGTTGACACCGAACCCTCCTCCCACATAGGCAATCGAAGCAAGCGAGTAGAGTTCTGCCAGGTAGCCTGTCTGGTCGATCACCAGCGCTTCCTGTTCCGGATCGAACGACCGGTCGAGAGCCGATACCTTTCTGAATGCGATTTTCCTTTCTGTGAGCCCACGGCAGAGCCTATCCATGTTTTCATGATCGACTTTATGGGGTACGAGAATCAGGAGGGGTCTTTTTTCAAGCTTTTGCCATGCAGGCAGAAGGATGGCTTCGTCGCGATCCCAAACGCTTCCGGCAACAAGCACGGAGCTGTTTTCATAGAAGGGTTGCAGATGCGAGACTTTCGCGACGTTCATGCTGCGCTGCAGCACCTGATCGAACCGCGGATCCCCGGCGGTTTCTGCATGCATACAGCCGAAACTCTCCCTGAATGCCCGCGTGTCATCTGCCGAAACGGTATAGATGCGGTCGAACAGTCTGAAGAGGCTTCCGTAGAAGCTTTTGAGGACGGGGCGGAAATAGTGCGACCGTTTACGGAGCACCGCTGCTGCGAGAACCAGTCTGGCTCCGGCTTTTTTCGTTTCGAGAAGGTGGTTCGGCCAGAAGTCGTAACGCATGAGCATCAGCATATCGGGCCTGACGAGCGAAACGAGTCTTTTTGCATTGGCTGGTGTATCCACGGGAAGATAGAAAACGGCCGAAGCGCCGGGAAAGTCCTTTCGGGCATGATAGCCGGAATCGGAGAAGAACGAAACGAACAGTGCGATATCCGGGTGTTTTGCCTGCAGTGCGGCAATGACCGGACGTGCCTGCTCGAATTCACCGACCGATGCCGCATGTATCCAGAGTCTGTAGGAACCTGTTGTCTGGCCGGGCAGGGAGGACAGGTTTTCTTCGAGATCCTCGAACAGGTTTTTCCGTACGGAAAGAAAATCGCGCAGCCTGCCTCGTGAGGCGCCCAGGCGGCTTATTGCGCCGAAAAGCCATGGACTGAAAAAAACATAGAGATCGAGTGCGGCACTGTTCATCGGTAGCGCGGTTTTTTTTCTGAAAGGTAAACAAAAAGAGTTATCCGCATTGCCGGAGATCAAAGGCTATTGTGTTTTTTCGGGAGGGTGGTTTGTAATTCGGGCAAACTTATACGAAATTCAACAGGAACTTTCTTCGCTGCAAGAGCATCATACATACCTCTTTGCTGCGATCAACCGTTTAATGGTATTCTTGTGTTTTGACAGATATTTTAAGCGATCTCAACGATGTTCAGCGCAGTGCGGTGAGGGCGACCGAAGGGCCGGTTATGGTGCTTGCCGGTGCCGGATCGGGAAAAACAAGGGTTATCACCTATCGTATAGCCCACCTTATCCGAAATAACGGGGTGGCTCCCTTCAATATCCTTGCCCTTACCTTTACCAACAAGGCGGCAGGGGAGATGCGTAATCGCATTGACGGTCTTCTGCAGGGCGGAAGCGCATCGGGGCTCTGGATCGGCACCTTTCATTCGGTCTTCGCCAGGCTGCTGCGCAGCTATATTCATCTCATCGGTTACGACAGGAACTTTTCGATTTTCGATTCCGACGACAGTAAAAGTCTGATCCGGCAGTCCATGAGCGATCTGGGCATATCCCAGGATTCCCTGCCGGTCAATGCCGTGCAGTCGATCATCAGCAAGGCCAAAAACAGTTTTATCCTGCCTTCGGAGTTTCAGTCCCGGCCCGGCGACTACAACCAGCAGAAAGCGGCACAGATCTACGAACTCTATACACGGAAGCTGCGCGAGAACAATGCGCTTGATTTCGACGACCTCCTCATCAAACCGCTCGAGTTGTTCAGGGCACATGAGGACGTGCTCGGGCAGTTGCAGGAGACCTTCCGATATATCATGATCGACGAGTACCAGGATACCAACAGGGCGCAGTACCTGGCTGCAAAGATGCTCGGCGCGAGGCATCGCAATATTTTTGTCGTGGGCGATGACGCCCAGTCGATCTATTCATGGCGAGGCGCCGATATTTCGAACATCCTCAATTTTCAGGACGACTATCAGGAGTCGCAGATTTTCAAGCTTGTGGAGAACTACCGGAGTACCGGCACCATCCTTAAGGCAGCCAACAGCATCATTCGCAACAACCGGCGCCAGATCAAAAAGGAGCTGGTTTCGCATCGCAGCGCCGGCGACCCGGTCACACTTATCGAAGCATGGAACGAGAGGCACGAAGCGGAAAAGGTTGTTGAGCATATCCGCACCATGCGCATGAGGAAAGACTGTGATTTCCGGAGCTTCGCAGTATTCTACCGCACGAACGCCCAGTCGCGGGTACTTGAAGACGTGATGCGCCAGAACCGTATTCCCTACCGTATTTTCGGCAGCGTCTCCTTTTACAAGCGAAAGGAAATCAAGGACGCCGTTGCCTATCTGCGATTCATCCTCAACGATCGCGACAATGAGTCGCTTCTGAGAATCATCAATTTCCCCCCCCGCAAGATAGGCGAGGTGAGCATTGCCAGGCTGAAGGAATACGCCCGGGAGCGTGATGTTTCTCTCTACGAGGCCATCTCCAGTGCAGCCGATGGGGATTTTCAGCAGCGGCTCGTCAACGCGCTGCAGGGTTTTACCGGCGTTATCGAACAGCTCAGGCAGCTCGCGGAGTATGGCAGCGTCTATGATGTGCTTGACGAAATGTACACCCTCACGGCAATTCCTTCGCTGCTGCAGGCCGAGAATACCGCCGAATCGCTTGCCCGTTACGAGAACCTGCAGGAGCTTCTCTCGATGGCGAGGGATTTCTCGGACCATAATCCCGACGCGAGTTCGCTCGGCGATTTTCTTGAAAATATTTCGCTGGCGTCCGATTATGACGAAACCAGGGAGTCCGACAACTATGTTTCGCTCATGACCGTGCATGCCTCCAAAGGGCTGGAGTTTCCGGTCGTCTTCGTTACCGGCATGGAGGAACGCCTTTTTCCGCTCAATACCTACGAGCAGGACGAACTGGAGGAAGAGCGCCGCCTGTTTTACGTGGCAATGACCAGGGCGCAGGAAAATATATTCCTCTCCTGGGCCCGTTCGAGGTACCTGTACGGTCAGCCGCAGCAGTGCCTGCGTTCGATGTTCATCGCCGAGATCGATCCGTCGATTCTCCATACCGAGGCGGGAGAGTTGCCCGGGGGACGAAGTGCCGGCCAGAAGCCGATGAATTCCGGCGGACCGGTTCCCGCGAGATTGCAGCCGCAAGCCGGCTCCGCAGCGGCGTCGAAAACGGAGAGCCGTTCACGGACGAAAGGAATAAGTCCCGGCACGATGGTGCAGCACGTTCTCTTCGGCCCCGGCACGGTGCTTGAAGTCCATGGAACCGGTACGGCGCAGAAGGTCAAAATCAGATTCCGTTCAGCAGGGGATAAAACGCTGATGGTGCAGTACGCAAATCTGAAAATCGTCGGTTAAAACTGCAGAAATACAGGTTAAGAGTCTGAAGAGATAAACGTTTTTGGCAGCATGAAAATCCTTTTCGGTGTCCAGGGGACAGGGAACGGCCATATCAGCCGCAGCAGGGAGCTGGTCAGAAAACTCAAGGAGGACGGCCATGAACTTGAGGTGATCATCAGCGGCAGGAAAGAAGAGGAGCTGAAAGAGATCGAGGTTTTCGCTCCGTACAGGGTTATGAAGGGACTTACTCTTGTAACATACAAGGGCAGGATGAACTATATCGAAACCATGTTCCAGCTTGATCTGATGCGGCTTATGAGCGATGTCTTCATGCTCGATACATCGGGTATCGATCTCATCATTACCGATTTCGAGCCGATCACCTCGATGGCGGCAAGGATCAGGAACATTCCGAGCATGGGTTTCGGTCACCAGTATGCGTTTCGTTACGATATCCCTGTTGCCAGAGGCAGCATATTCGAAAAATATACGCTTCTGAACTTCGCTCCGGCCCGTTATAACGCCGGCCTGCACTGGAGTCACTTCAATCAGCCCATCTTTCCGCCGGTCATTCCGCAGTCGCTTTATACCCGGCAGGCCGCAGAAACCATCCAGGGGAAGATTCTGGTCTACCTTCCTTTCGAGGAGGTTGAGGACGTCGCAGCTTTCGTGCAGCCGTTCAGCAGCCATGATTTCTTTATTTATGGCAAGGTTAAGGAAAATGCCGACAACGGGCATCTGCACTACCGGGGTTATTCGAGGGAGGGATTTCTCAGCGATCTGATGGAGTCTGACGGCGTGGTCTGCAATGCAGGTTTCGAACTGCCCGGAGAGGCGCTGCACCTTGGCAAGAAGCTGCTGCTCAGGCCTCTGGACGGCCAGATAGAGCAGGAGTCGAACGCGCTTGCCATGGAAGCTCTCGGCTATGGCATGGCTATGCATCAGCTTGATCATGCCATTCTCAGGGACTGGCTGCAGCTTCCCGGACGGGAACCCCTGTGCTACTCCCATACGGTTGATTATATTGCCGAGTGGATCGGCAGCGGAGATTGGGAATCGCTGCCCCGATATACTGCGGCCTCATGGAAAGCGACGTTCTGAACAGGGGGAGAAATGAATTTCAGGGATATTGTTCTGCGCAGCCGGAGCTACCGGCGTTTTGATTCCTCCTGCTGCCTGGACGCGAGCCGGCTTGAAGGTCTTGTGGAGCTTGCCTGCTACACGCCGTCGGCAAAAAATCTCCAGCCGCTGAAATATGTCGCCGTTTCGGATTCCGAGGAGTGCGCAGCGGTTTTCAGCTGCCTTTCCTGGGCTGGATATCTTCCGGACTGGCCGGGTCCTTCCGTTTCCGAGCGCCCCGCCGCTTATATCGTCATGCTCTGCGATTCGTCGATCAGTCCTGCCGGAGCAGCCTGCGACAGCGGTATAGCCGCTCAGACCATTCTTTTAGGAGCCTCGGCCATCGGTTTCGGCGGCTGCATCGTGGCGTCCGTCGAGCGCGAGCGCCTTCGCTCTCTGCTTTGCATCCCCGACAGGTTTTCCATCGAACTGGTCCTCGCTCTCGGCATGCCTGCAGAGAATGTGGTGATCGAACAGATGGATGCCGGCGCCGATGTCCGTTACTATCGCGACAGCCACGGAGTGCACCGTGTACCCAAGAGGACACTTGATGAGGTACTGCTGAGGTTCCGTTAGCCAATGCCATTTTCATCGACTGCGGCATGATCGATATCGGGGAACTGCTCAGAGCCTACCGTGAAGGATATTTTCCCATGAATGACCCTTCGGACGGCCTGCTTTACTGGTGTTGTCCGCATGAACGGGCGGTTGTTCCGCTTGAGAGCTACACTCCTTCACGCGATGTGCGTCGCATTCTCCGCCGTCGCGACTATCAGGTACGGTTCGACACCGATTTTGAAGGGGTTATCCGTTCCTGTGCTGCACCGCGCAGGAGCGAAGCCCAGACGTGGATTTCCGAAGAGATAATAGCAACATACGTGAAGCTGCATCGGCTCGGCATCGCGCACAGCGTCGAGAGCTGGTACGGCGACGAGCTTGCCGGCGGATTGTACGGCCTTGCCGTTGGTGGGGCTTTTTTCGGTGAGTCGATGTTCTATCGCCGCTCATACGCCTCTCAGGTGGCTTTCGACAGACTGGTGGCGCATCTGCGCAAAAAGGGGTATCTTCTTCTCGATGCCCAGATCATGAATCCTCACCTGAAGAAGCTCGGAGCTGTCGGTATTTCGCACGATACCTACATGCAGCAACTCGACAGGGCGCTTCATAAAAAGATTCGTTTTCTCTGAACCGGGAAAAATGGTAACTTTAAAAATATACTGTTTTACAAAAACCGTGATTTTATCCAAGAGCGTAAAGAGAGAGGAGTATCGTCTATGTTGTCGAGAGACTTAACGGATAACCAGTCCCGGCCGAGGGTCATCATTTATTCGGGCAAGGGGGGAACCGGAAAAACAACGATCTCTTCTTCTACGGCTGTCGCGCTTGCCCGGCAGGGCAAGAAAGTGCTGATCATGTCATCCGATCCGGCGCATTCGCTCTCCGATGTTTTCAATACGCAGATCAGCCGCAACGATCCCCAGAGAATTGAGCAGAATCTTTATGGGCTTGAAGTCGATACGGTCTACGAGCTGAAAAAGAATATGTCGGGGTTCCAGAAATTCGTCTCTTCGTCCTACAAGAACCAGGGCATCGACAGCGGCATGGCATCCGAACTCACCACCCAGCCTGGCCTTGACGAGATTTTCGCACTCAGCCGCCTGGTTGACGAGGCGCAGTCAGGCAAGTGGGACGCAGTGGTGCTCGATACCTCTCCGACCGGCAATACCCTGAGGCTTCTTGCCTATCCGGAAATCATTATCGGGGGCAATATGGGCAAGCAGTTCTTCAAGCTCTACAAAAGCATGTCTTCGCTTGCCCGGCCCCTGAGCGGCAATTCCATACCTGACGAGGATTTTTTCAACGAGGTGAACGTGCTGCTCAAGCAGATGGAAGATATCAACAAGTTCATTCTCAGCCCCGAGGTTACCTTCCGACTGGTGCTCAATCCTGAAAAACTCTCGATTCTTGAAACAAAGCGGGCCTATACCTTCGTACATCTTTACGGAATCAATATCGACGGCATCGTCATCAACAAAATTCTTCCTACCTCGCGCACTGTAGGAGAGTATTTCGAGTTCTGGAGCGATCTGCACAGCAAGTATCTTATGGAGATCGACAACTCCTTCTATCCTACTCCGGTATTCCGATGCAATCTGCAGCGTACAGAGCCGATCGGGCCCGATGCCCTGCACGAGATCAGTAAACTCGTCTTCGGAGAGCAGATTCCCGACAAGATTTTTTATTCCGGAAAAAACTTCTGGATCGAAAGCCGGAAAAACGCCGTAACGGAGGATCATCAGGAAATTCTCTGCATAAGGATCCCGTTCCTGAAAGACGCAGAAGAGGTGAAGGTCGAGCGGATGGGTACCGATATCGTCGTGACGGTCGATCGTGCGCAGCGTATCATCACGCTTCCCAGAGCGCTCTACAGCCTTGAACTGGAAAAGCATATCTGCGAGGAGAGTATTCTCAGGGTTATTTTCAGGGAGGTGCCCGTTGAAAAAGAAGAGATGGAGTTGAGCGTCAATAAAAACGTGCTCGACAAGCTCCGTTCCATGAGAAGGCTGAAGATTTGAGATCCCGGCATCCCCGGGAGATCGCATTCAGGCAAAAATTACAGGGGAAACTGTTTAAGTTTTCACGGGAATCTTGTATCTTCATTGTTTAAATTATCGAACCAACGGGAACATCATCCCAATCTTTGTTAAAGAATCAGCTTGCATCATGTCCGATAAATCGCACTACGGTTTACTGAAAGGGAAAAAAGGAATTGTCTTCGGTCCGCTTGATGAGAGCAGTATCGGGTGGCAGATTGCACTTCATGCATACCGTGAAGGGGCTGAAATCGCCATTTCCAATGTTGCAACCGCTTTGCGTTTCGGCAATATCGATGAACTTTCAGCATTGTGCGGCAATGCGCCGGTCATCGTTTGCGACGCTTCAAAAAACGAGGATGTCGATGCCTGTTTCGCCGAGTTGAAGGAAAAGCTCGGTACCGTCGATTTTATCGTGCACTCCATCGGCATGTCGCAGAATATCCGCAAGCAGCTTCCGTACGAGGATCTCAATTACGAGTGGTTCATGCGTACGCTCGATGTTTCCGGTCTCTCGCTGCATCGTCTCGTGGCATATGCCCTCAAAAACGACGCTATCAGAGACGGAGGCAGCATTGTGGCGCTTTCCTATATTGCTGCACAGCGCAATTACTGGACCTATTCCGATATGGGCGATGCGAAATCCCTGCTGGAGTCCATCGTTCGCAGTTTCGGACCGCGACTTGCCAAACGCGGTATCCGCATCAATACGATTTCCCAGAGCCCTACGTTCACCAAAGCCGGCAGCGGTATACCCGGTTTCGATAAAATGTACGAGTACAGCGACCTCATGTCACCTCTCGGCAACGCATCAGCAGAAGAGTGTGCCGAGTATACCATGACCCTGCTCAGTGACCTTTCCAGGAAAGTCACCATGCAGAACCTGTTTCATGACGGCGGCTACAGCTCGATGGGAGCGACCATTCCCATGATCAAGCTTGCGCATGAAGTGCTCAACGACAGCGAACTTGCCGCTAAAGTCGGCCTCGACGATGTCAAACCATCCGCCGAGGGATAAGCGCAAAGCCGTTCAGTTTCCTTTTTTTCCATAACTTAACTACAAACCCTCTCCATCGAAACGGGCTTGTAGTTTTCTGCCTTTCTTATCGAAAGGTATTCAAGCAGTATCAGCCGGATGTCCTTCGAGGCATTTCCACTATCCGGTCATTTCCGGTCTTCCGGATCTGACCTGCGCCTGTGCGCGATGCAGGTGCGTTGCTGAAGCAGTCTGTTCAGTATCATACGACAAGATAAAGCATATACCCGTATGGTTCTCGTCATGCGGAGTGGGGCGGTTTTTTTTCGTTGCTGCCTTCCGGTTCCGGTTTTTCTCGTTTCAATGCATTGATAGTTTAATAAACCCTAACAAAAACAATACTTGACAATGGCAAAAATCATCTACACGAAAATCGACGAAGCTCCGGCTCTGGCTACCTATTCGCTGCTTCCGATCATCCAGGCATTCACGAAAGGTACCGGCGTCGAGGTGGAGACCCGTGATATTTCGCTTGCCGGAAGGATCATTGCGAATTTTCCTGACAACCTGACCGAAGAGCAGAAAATTTCAGACCAGCTTGCCGAGCTTGGTGAACTGGCCCTCACACCGGAGGCAAACATCATCAAGCTGCCCAACATCAGCGCATCCGTTCCCCAGCTGAAAGCGGCCATCAGGGAACTGCAGGAGCACGGCTATAACCTGCCGGACTATCCTGAAGCTCCTGCAAACGATGCCGAAAAAGAGATTCAGGCACGCTATGCCAAAGTACTCGGAAGCGCCGTCAACCCGGTGCTTCGTGAAGGCAACTCCGACCGTCGTGCCCCGCTTTCCGTCAAGCAGTACGCGCAGAAAAATCCCCACAAGATGGGTGCATGGAGCAGCGATTCCAGATCGCATGTTGCACACATGGAGGCAGGCGACTTCTACGGCAGCGAAAAGTCTCTTACAGTCGGCGACGCCACATCGGTACGCATCGAGTATGTCGACGCCTCCGGCAGCGTGAAGGTGCTCAAGGAGAACATCGGACTTCAGAAAGGAGAGGTGGTAGACACAGCAGTTATGAACGTCCGTGCGCTGCGCGAGTTTTATGCCGCCCAGATCGAGGATGCGAAACAGAGTGGCCTGCTTCTTTCGCTGCACCTGAAAGCCACCATGATGAAGATTTCCGACCCGATCATGTTCGGCCATGCAGTAACAGTTTTCTATAAAGATGTCATGGAAAAGCATGCCGATGTCATCAGCGAGCTCGGTGTGAACGTCAACAACGGCCTCGGCGATCTCTATGCGAAGATCCAGAACCTGCCGGAAGCCAAACGTGCAGAAATCGAAGCCGATATCCAGGCTGTTTATGCGAACCGTCCGGCGCTTGCCATGGTGGATTCCGACAAGGGCATCACCAACCTGCACGTGCCGAATGACATTATTATCGACGCTTCAATGCCGGTCGTCATCCGCGATTCCGGCAAAATGTGGGGTCCTGACGGCAAGCTGCACGACACCAAGGCAATCATTCCGGACCGCAGCTATTCGCGCATGTACCAGGCGATGGTGGAGGACTGCCAGAAGAACGGCGCTTACGATCCTTCGACTATCGGAAGCGTGCCGAACGTCGGTCTGATGGCGCAGAAAGCTGAAGAGTACGGTTCTCACGACAAGACCTTCACTGGCCCCGGTGACGGCGTCATTCGCGTTGTCGATGCCTCAGGTGCGGTGCTCATGGAGCAGAAGGTCGAAACCGGCGATATCTTCAGAATGTGCCAGGTCAAGGATGCTCCTATCCGCGACTGGGTCAAGCTTGCCGTAAACCGTGCCAAAGCTACCGGCGCTCCGGCCGTCTTCTGGCTCGACAGCAACCGCGCGCATGACGCCCAGATCATCGCCAAGGTCAACGAATACCTGAAGGAGCATGATACCGCAGGTCTTGAAATCTGCATTCTTGCTCCGGTGGATGCCATGAAGTTCTCGCTCGAGCGTTTCCGTGCGGGCAAGGATACCATTTCCGTCACCGGCAACGTACTTCGCGACTACCTGACCGATCTTTTCCCGATTATCGAACTCGGCACCAGCGCGAAAATGCTTTCCATCGTTCCGCTCATGAATGGCGGCGGCCTTTTCGAAACCGGCGCAGGCGGTTCCGCACCGAAACACGTGCAGCAGTTCCAGAAAGAGGGCTACCTCCGCTGGGATTCGCTCGGCGAATTCTCGGCACTTGCCGCATCGCTTGAGCACCTTGCCAGGGTATTCGATAACAGCAAGGCACAGGTACTGGCCGACACGCTTGATCAGGCAATCGGCAAGTTCCTCGACAACAGCAAATCTCCGGCACGAAAGGTCGGCCAGATCGACAACCGCGGCAGCCACTTCTATCTTGCGCTCTACTGGGCCGAGGCTCTTGCCGCCCAGAGTACCGACGAGGATATGAAAGCCCGTTTTGCCGGCGTGAGTGCCGAACTTGCTGCAAACGAGGCGAAGATCAACGACGAGCTGATAGGCTCGCAGGGCAGCCCGGTCGATATCGGCGGTTATTTCCAGCCAAACGACGAACTGACGTCGAAGGCGATGCGCCCGAGCACCACGCTCAACGCGATTATCGACGCCATGTAAGCTGTTGATGCGTCAACACAGGTCTGTTAAACAGCGAAGCCCGGTTCAGCCCGGGTTTCGCTGTTTTTTTTTGCAGTATCGGTCCGATCCGACCGATCGGTTGGATCAGTCCATTTCTATTTCCTCTTCAGCCCACGCGTAGATAAAGCCCCCTCTGCCGAGCCGTTGGGCGACCTCTTCGATCTCTCCCGCCGGTACCACGAAGCAGCCGTTGCTTCTGCCTATCCTTGGCCCTTCCAGAGTGACGAGGTTCAGGAAAATATAATGCAGCGAAACGTATTCCGCCGAATGCAGTACGATATCCCGCCGGTATGCGTTGCCGTTGCGCCCCGGTTCGAGTCCTTCGAGACGCAGGGCCGTGCCGTGATCTCCATGGTACATACTGAGAACCTTGTATAGCCCAAGGCTGCTCATGTTCGATTCAGGTATGTCGGAAAAATGACGGGCATACATCGTCCCGGATCGTTTGCCATGCGCGACGCGGTAAAAGGTCTGTTCCCCGGTGTTCATGTTGATGAGCGCCATCCGTTTCAGATAAGAAGGCTTCGAATAATCCACGACAGCAAGCATGCGCACATCTTCCTGCGGATACGCTCTGCGATATGATTCGAGAGCCTGCAAGGAAGCCCTGTATGCTCCGGGAGAGATCTTTTCGGGCAGGTAAAGGGTCACTGCTCCACTGGCGGCGAGGAACATGAAAACCGCCGCCAGGATCCCCCCCGCGTTTTTTTTGGTGACAGTCAAGGTTGCCTGTTATCCGTTTTTTTTATGAATGTGCCTTTCCGTAACTCGTCGAAAGCGGTCTGCAGCTCCTGGCGGGAATTCATGACGATCGGTCCGTGCCACGCAACCGGCTCGCCGAGAGGATTGCCCGAAACCATCAGAAATCGGACAGGTTCCTCTCCAGTTGTAACGGTGATGCTCTCTCCATCGGTGAACAGGGCAAGCGTTCGATTTTCGAGAAGCCGGGAAGATTCCTCATCGAAGGAGCTGCTTCCATCAATGTCGTCTTTACGGCAGAAAAAACCTTCACCGTCAATGATATACGCGAACGCCCGCCTCCCCGAGGGGATCGGGTGGAACCATGTCGTATAAGGAGGAAGGGCAATGTCGAGATATTCCGGATCGATGGCGATGCCGCGAACCGGTCCGTCGATCTCCCCGATTCTGCCGCAAACGATACGTATGAGAATTCCGTTTTCAAGCCGCACAAGAGGGATTTCGTCGGCAGCGATCCCGCGATAACGTGGAGGCATCATTTTCTGCGATGCCGGCAGGTTGGCCCAGAGCTGAAAGCCGGCCACTTCACCGCGTTCGTTGCCGAAAGGCATCTCTTCGTGGATGATGCCGCTGCCGGCTGTCATCCACTGTACCTCCCCGGAGGCGATAACTCCGCGGTTACCCATGCTGTCGGCATGTTCAACATACCCTTCAAGCACATAGGTGATGGTTTCGATGCCCCGGTGCGGATGCCAGGGAAAGCCCTTCAGGTATTCTTCGGGATTCGAAGACCGGAAATCGTCAAGCAGGAGGAACGGATCGAAAAGCGGCAGCTCGCCATAACCGAAAGCTCTATTCAATCTGACACCCGCTCCTTCAAGAACAGGTTTGCCGGTCAATATGCGGCTGATTTTACGCGATCTGCCCATGAACATCTCCTGTCTGTTTGTCCGGATGAAAGCAATGTAAACATGCAGTGGCGGTCAACAAGTTCATCTCCCGGTTCAGGGTTCCTGTTTTCTTTATGAGATGATTGCTGACCATCAGGCTTTCCATTCAGCAGAAACCGCATGGCAGTATGCCTGTTTCTGTTTGTTATTATGTAACTTACCTCAAGGCAGTTTCTTATGCACGTTTTCAAGACAGAGGGGCATGGTATGGCAGAAAAAATCTTCAATGTCATGTTTATCGGCGATGTCGTCGGAACGCCGGGACTGAATATGGTCGAATTGTGGCTGAAGAATTTTATCAGAAAATACAGTATCGAGTTTGTCATCTGCAACGGAGAAAACGCTCATCACGGTAAGGGTATGAGCCTTGAAGCCCTCAATCAGCTGGTTGCTTCAGGGGTCAATGTCGTCACAGGAGGCAACCATACGTGGAGCAACTTCAATTTTTTCGAGACGCTGAAAACCAATAGCCAGGTACTCAGGCCGCAGAACTATCCCAAGGGGACATACGGGCGGGGTTACGGCCTTTACAGGCTGCCTGGCGGACTCGGCGATATCGCCGTACTGAATCTGCAGGGAAGGACTTTCATGTATCCGATAGACTGCCCGTTCAGGACCGCCGACTGGGTGGTGAAGCAGGTCAGGGAGCAGACGCGGTTCATCATTGTGGACATGCATGCCGAAGCGACCGCTGAAAAGATATCGCTTGGGTGGTATCTCGACGGGAGGGTTTCGGCAGTTATCGGCACGCACACGCATGTACAGACCGCCGATGAGCGTATCCTGCCGAAAGGCACCGGGTACTGTTCCGATGCGGGAATGACCGGACCTCATGCATCGGTAATCGGGATGCAGACCAAGACCGCTGTCGACAGAATGATCTACCAGACACCGCATAAATACGAGTGCGCTGTCGATGACGTGCATTTTTCCGGAATCGTGCTCTCTCTGGATGCGGAAACAGGAAGAACTGTTGCGATCAGGCGTATTTTTTATCCCGAGTTCGAACGGGG
Source organism: Chlorobiota bacterium (assembly GCA_016868665.1). GTDB lineage: Bacteria > Bacteroidota > Chlorobiia > Chlorobiales > Chlorobiaceae > Chlorobium. The sequence continues at coordinate 25,107 of VGGK01000013.1, read as the reverse complement.
GGAGATGGCTGAATAGCGCAGCAAGAGCTAAGATCTGTGCGTTAAGGGTTATGGCGGATCGGTTTGTCGGCTGGCGGGATTTACCGTTCCGCAGCCATCCGGCTGACCAGCCAACAAGCCCTCCTGCACTTTACCTCAACCCCTGTTCGAACTGCTCGGCGATCATGACGTCCTCTTCACTGCCGATATAGAGCGGCGTGCGCTGGTGAAGTTCAGACGGCTTGATATCGAGGATGCGATTTTTCCCGTCCGTTGCTCTTCCTCCGGCCTGTTCGCAGATGAACGCGAGAGGATTGCCTTCGTACATGAGCCTGAGTTTGCCATTTGGATGCCTCAATGTCGGGGGGTAGATGAATATGCCGCCGGTCAGCAGGTTCCGGTGGAAGTCGGCTACGAGTGAGCCGATATAACGGGTGCTGTATGGCCGTCCGGTCTCCTCGTCTTCCTCTTTGATGTATTTCAGATAGTTTTTCGTGCTTTCGTTGAACTGCTCGTAAGATCCCTCATTGATGGAATAATATTTTCCGCGTTTCGGAGTTACGATGTTCTCATGAGAGAGCAGGAACTCTCCGATAGTGGGGTCGTAGGTGAATCCATGCACGCCCTGACCGGTGGTATAGACCATCACGACTGAAGAGCCGTAGATGACGTACCCTGCGGCAACCTGTTCGTATCCGTGCTGAAGGCAATCGTTCAGGCTTGCCTTGCAGGGGTCGGCGACTTTGAGTTTATAGATGGAAAAAATGGTGCCGACGCTGACATTGACATCGATGTTCGACGATCCGTCGAGCGGGTCGAAAAGCAGGGCGTAACTGCCCGTTTCGTTTTTCGGCGGGATGATGATGCCTTCGTTTTCTTCGGAACCCATCACTGCGAAGCGTCCGTGCTGGCCGATAGCGTTGATGATTTTTTCGTTTGCGAACAGGTCGAGTTTTTTGACCTCTTCACCCTGTACGTTGGTGCTGCCGGCGAATCCGAGAATATCGACAAGTCCCGCTCTCACAACTTCCCGTCGTACGAGCTTGGCGGCAAAAGCCACATCGTTGAGGAGATCGGTCAACTCCCCGGTTGCTTCGGGAAAATGTTTCTGCTGTTCGAGGATGTGCCGTTCAATCGTGATGAGTTTCATTATTCGGGAGTTCCAGAGGTTGGGCCGTTCCGGCGGAGATTGTACAAGGTTTTGAACTTAAATGTAAGAGTATTCAGGCCATTTATCAAACGGAACAGCAACAGTTCGTTGCATATGGTTTTTGTTAAGAGATGCTGAAATGTTATATAGAGTGTCTTTTCGATCTGCAAGCCTATTTTCATTTCCGTATGACACGATTTCGCTGGAAACTGCTTGAGCCGGATGAGCGGGAAGTACTGCTGCTTTCGGAATCCATCAATGTCAGTCTTCCGGTGGCAAGAGCGCTCCGCAACAGGGGAATAGCGACATATGATGAAGCAAGGTTATTTTTTCGACCCTCGATCTCCGGGCTCTCATCTCCGTTTCTGCTCAAGGATATGGAACGGGCCGTCGCTCGTGTTCAGGATGCGTTGCGGAACGGAGAGAAAATTCTGCTTTACGGCGATTATGATGTTGATGGCACTACCGGAACGGCGCTGCTTTACCTTTTTCTCAGCGAGCTGGGTGCCGGCGTCTCATACTATATTAACGATCGCTTTACAGAAGGGTACGGGCTCTCGCCGGAAGGCATAGCATTTGCCGAACAGGAAGGCGTAACGCTTATCATAACGGTGGATTGCGGCATAAGGGCCGACGAGGCTATCGGGCGCTGCCGGCAATCCGGTATCGATGTGATTGTCTGCGATCACCATGAACCGCACGAGCTTCCGCCTGCATATGCCATTCTCAATCCGAAGGTACCTTGCTGTACCTATCCCTTCAGGGATCTTTGCGGATGTGCCGTGGCTTTTCTTCTGGTGCAGGCGCTGGCAGCAACACTTGGCACCGGCGAAGAGAGCTGGGCAATGTATCTCGATCTTGTAGCCATAGCGACGGCAGCCGATATGGTTTCGCTTGAAAAAGAGAACCGTATTCTCGTCAACGAAGGCTTGCTGCGCATCAGGAGATCTCCGCGGCAGAGCCTGAAAAGCATGCTGTCGGTCATGGGTGTAGACGCAGGGGGCATGACCATGTACCATATAGCGTTCGGACTCGCTCCGCGCATTAATGCCGCCGGACGGATGCAGCGGGCACAGCTTGCCGTGGAATGGCTCATGTCGTCATCGGAAGATGGTTCGAGGTGTTCCGCCGAGGAGCTTGAACGGATAAATCTGCTGCGAAGGGAAATCGATACCGACATGTTCCTGAAAGCCGAAGGCATGGTTGCGGGCCACTTTGCATCTTACTGTTCATCCATTGTGCTCTACGATGAAAACTGGCATCTTGGCGTGCTTGGCATTGTCGCGTCGAGAATGCTCGAGAAATACTATCTGCCGACGGTCATCATGGGCAGCATGAACGGTCGGATCAAAGGATCGGTCAGAAGCGTGGAAGGATTGAATGTCTACGAAGTTCTGCAGCAGTGCGGCGATCTGCTCGATCAGTTCGGTGGCCATAACCAGGCAGCAGGCATAACTCTTCGGCCGGAAAACCTCGTTGCTTTCAGAAAGAAGTTCGATGAAATCTGTTCGCGGCTGCTTCCTCCCGAACGCAGACAGAAGGAATTGCTGATCGATTCGAAACTCGCACTCGAAGAGGTCACCTCGAATTTCATGAATGTACTGGAACAGTTTTCGCCCTACGGTTACGGAAATCGCGAGCCGGTTTTCATGACCTCCGGCCTTGTGCTCGCCGGTCGGCCGAAGCTCCTCAAGGAGAAACATGTCAAGTTCGCCGTTCGCGACCGCAACGGGAGGATGTTCGACGTGATCGGCTTCGATCGCTCCGATGTGTACCGAGCTTTCGAAGCTTCTCCGACGAGCGTGTTTTCACTTGCATATTCGCTGGAAAAAAGGAGTTGGAACAACCGCGATTACTGGCAGATACGGCTCAGGGACGTTATGTTCATGACCACATGAATTACCCATTCTCCCCGGTATACCGCCGGGACTAACGTCAATAGTCGGAATTCGTTGATAAGTGTTTGTAATATAAGAAGGTAAGTGTATTGCTTGCTATTAAGTTGTTATTTGGCAACAACTTATAACTTATCGTCCTTCTTTTCAATCTGTTGGCGGAATGTTGATAACTTGTTGGCGATTGTGTGGATGGCTCGTGGAAAAGGGCGGAAGAGGCGCCCTGCATGCGGGATGCATACAGGGCACTATGACTGTTCCGGTGCGGCTTACCTGTTTTTCGGCACGACCGTTGCCATGAGCGATGCTTCGCAGACCAGTTCTCCTCTTACGAAGGCTTTTCCATCGAACTGGCATACGGTTCTTCGCTTGTTGGTCATGACAGCTTCAATGACGAGCGTGTCGCCCGGCAGAACGGGTTTGCGGAAGCGGGCTTTGTCGATGCCCATGAAGTAGACCACGCTTTCCTTGATGTTTTCGTTGCCGTTGAGCATCATGATGCCTCCCGTCTGTGCCATTGCCTCGAGAATAAGTACGCCGGGCATGATCGGGTTGCCGGGGAAGTGGCCCTGAAAGAATGGTTCGTTCATGGTGACATTCTTGATCGAGACGATTTTTTCATCGAGCTTGAACTCAACGATCTTGTCAATCAGCAGGAACGGGTAGCGATGAGGCAGGATGTTCTGGATGGCGTTGATATCGAACACCACTCCTGCTTTTTTCTCGTGCTGGTACTGCCGAGCGAGCTTGTTTCGGTCGGCATATTTTTTCAGCTGCCTGACGAACTCCACGTTCGACGCATGGCCCGGTCTTGCGGCAAGTATCTGAGCCTTTACCGGCATTCCGAGCAGCGCCATGTCGCCAAGCAGGTCGAGCAGTTTGTGCCGTGCAGGTTCATTGGTAAAGCGGAGTTCTCGATTGTTCAGTATGCCGTTCGTGCCGACGGTCAGACTTGTACTCTCGATGCCGAGCTTGTCGCCAAGTGCGTCAAGTTCGTCTGCCTGCATGGTTTTATCGACAATGACGATGGCATTGTCGATATCTCCTCCTTTGATGATTCCCTGATTCGCAAGGGCTTCGACTTCGCTCAGAAAACAGAAGGTGCGGCAGGGCGCGAAATCCTTCATGAACTCCTGCTGAAGGTCGAACAGTCCGGAATGCTGCGAGCCAAGCGCAGGGTTCTTGTAATCAACCATGACCGTCATCCTGAAGCTGTCGAGCGGAAGGGCGACGATATCCACCTGTTTTTCCGTATCGTGAAACTCCACGGTTTCATCGATGACGAGGTAGTTTTTTGGCTCGTCCTGTTCCTGAAAACCGGCGTCAAGCAGCGCTTCGGCAAACGGATGGGAACTTCCGTCCATCACCGGCGGTTCGGGTCCGTTCATTTCGATCCGGCAGTTGTCTATCTGCAGACCGTAGAGTGCGGCGAGGACGTGCTCCGTGGTATGGATTCTGACGTCATTGCAGGCTATTGTGGTGCCCCTGAGCACATCGACGACGTTGTCGATCAGTGCCGGAATTTCCGGGTTGTTTTCAAGATCCGTACGGATGAACCGGTAGCCGTAATTGACCGGTGCCGGTTTGAAAGTGATGGTGCATTCCTTTCCGGTATGCAGGCCGGTTCCCTGTAAAGATACTTCTTTTTGCAGGGTGCGCTGATGAATGAGCATAATGGTGTCCTTGCGTTCTGAAAACTTCAAAGATAAAAAAGAACAGGCCGGTTACCAAGCCGGAGCCGAACTGCCGTTACGGAAGGTTTTTTATGGTATTGTTTTCATAATGAAGTACGTTCATCGAACGGTTGACATTGCCTCCCGAGAAATAAAAGCTTGTGTAATGCGCCTTGAATACCGGCGCTTCTCTAAGTGCTCTGGCAAGAGCCTTGCCGTCCCTGACCGGTTTGATGGAGAGCAGGTTGAGAAGAAAGTCGAGGCTGTCGTAACCGTACCATAAATAGGGAGAGGGCGGTACATTCCATATAAGATTGTTGTTTTTTGCCGTTTCGGCAAGGGTTCCGCCAGAAGCGGCTGTGTGGTAGTCGCTGAAGAAGGTGATGCCTTTCGGAAGACGCGTTTTGAACCGGCTGATGATTCCGGAATCATTCCATATTCCCGATCCGAGAAGCCTGCGGTAATCGGTTTTTGACGTTGAAAGCAGCGATAGCGTCCTCTCAACGAGGTCCGGGTCGTCCATTGGGAGGTAGAGCGCATCGAGCGTTTTGCCGGAAAGCGAGTTCAGTGTCTGTGTCGTTGCGGCATTGGTTTCGCTTCCGTTATCTACAGATGCGAAGATGACGGTTTCTGTTCCGTTACACATCAGTTCGTCAAGAAATCCTTTTGCCATTTCTTCAAGGTAGGGGCTTTTTTCGGCCAGTGCCGCAGCAATTGCGGGCTTCGATGTTTTCAGCAATTCTCGCGCTGCGATCCGACCCCGTTCTTCATGCGTCGGGTTGAGCTGAAATCCCCATTGGTTACCGGAAGAAATTGCCTTATCGGTCGCAGTCGGAGTTATCAGCGGTACTTTCGCATGTTTGGCCGCTTTTGATGATTCCACAGCCTCACCGCTGAACAGGGGTCCCAAAAAGACGATAGGCCGGTGTTTTTCAATCAGCCGTTCCGTAGCGGACTTCGCAGTGTTTTCCGTATCTGCCGTTGTCGATCCGACAGCTGTATTCAGCAGCACGTCCGGCTGAACAACCTGATGTTTCAGCAAACGGGTATGGAATCCCTGATACACCCGGTTTCCTGCAGGTAAGGAAGATGTCTGCAGATAGACAGGGAATTCAAGAGGGAGCAGGATCCCGATCCGGTACTCTTTCCACGATTTTTCGTTCAATGCTTTTTCCTGGGCGGATAACGACTGGAGCAGTTCACGGTAGAACGCGCCAAGTGCCGGTGAACTGGCCAGGGTTTGCGCCAGGGGAAGGGTGCTTCTGAAAGCAGCCCTGTTGCCCGACCGCAGATATTTCTGCATACGCTCATTGAGAAGGAACGCCTGCAGATCCGGTGTTTTGGCCATCCGTTCAAGGGCGGCTATCTCATCGGCTTCGAGCATGGCGCTGGCGATCAGCCTGGCATTGCCGAGAGCGGTCTGCCGTATTTTCTCTGTTCCTGCCGGTCCGGCCGAAACGCCAACATTGAGGTAGTCGAGTGCCGCCGGCAGGGTCTGGCCAAGCCTCAACCTGCATGAAGCAAGATCGAAATGCGCCTCATAGATTATCGCCGGGTCGCGATCGGCCGGTGACGAAGTCTTCAGCAACTGATCGAGCTGTGTTTCGGCATCAGCCGGCAGGTCAAGCATATAGAGCGACTTGGCAAGCCACAGCTTAGCCGGAGCTGTTACTTCAGGGTGCTGTTCTCCCGCATTGAGAAGAATTGCTTCGAACTGTTTACGGGCTCCTGCGTAATCTTTCCGGGCGAACAGCTTTTTCCCTTCTGCAAGTGGGCTGACCGATGCAGGTTTCGGAGCAGTTCTGACGACAGGAACTGTCGTTCTGGCAGCTGTGGTCGTTACTGCGGCAGCGGATGCGGCCGGTTTAACGGCCGGAGTTTTCGCTTTGGCAGACGGAGCTGACGTTTTCGCTGCAGGCGCGCTTCTGATGATCTCGGGTTGCAGGATCACGACTTTTTTCCTGCTGACCGGTGAGGCTGGTTTCGTCGGCACAGATTCTGCAGATGCTCCAAGCGGAGCAAGGAACAGTGAGCATGAGAGCAGACAACAGCGGCTAAAGCTTTTCATGGTTATCTCAGTATGGTCAGTTCGGTGAAAAATGGCGCAGCGCCTTGTCGAGAAGCATCGGATGGGTAACTCCGTTGCCGGCAATGATGCTCTGTTTCTGAAACACATCAGCGTTTCCCTCGAAGTCGGTAACGGTGCCTCCGGCTTCCCGTACCAGCAGTACTCCAGCGGCGAAATCCCAGGGGTAGAGTTTGTATTCCCAGAACCCGTCGAACCTTCCGCAGGCTGTGTAGGCAAGATCGATTGCCGCCGACCCGGCACGCCGGATTCCGGCAGAATCGCGGATAACCTCTTTAAGCATGGCTACATACGATTCGATGTAATGATACTCCTTGAACGGCAATCCTGTAGCAATGAGAAAGATGTCTGTTTCCGATCTCGAAGAAACAGTTATCGGTTTTCCGTTCAGGAATGCCCCCATTCCTTTTTCGGCAGTGAACAGTTCATCGAGAACCGGCTGGTAGACGACGCCGGACAGAATTGTTCCATCGCTCCCGCGAAGCGCTATACTGATGGAAAATACCGGAAACGAGTGTATAAAGTTCAATGTTCCGTCAAGGGGATCGACTATCCATGTTCTGCCGGAGAGACCTTGCGCAAGCGTTCCCTCCTCGCACAGGAGGCTGTCATCGGGGAACGCCTCGGTGATGATGGAGCTGATGGCGGCTTCGCAGGCTTTGTCCACCTCCGTAACGAAATCCTTGAACTCTTTGGCTGAAATTTCAGGGGAGGAAAGTTCCCCGAATCTGTCCAGCGTGATCTTTCCGGCAGCTTTTGCTGCAAGAATGGCGGTATCGAGTTCTCTTGTCATGGCCTTCTGCTCATAGTTACATCGTGTTTGTGATTCAGTGGCAGTGAATATAATAAATTGAAGAAATACAGGGTCATGCAGTAAAGAGCTATTTGACGGAAAAGAAGGGAATTATCGGTCAGCGCCACCGGTTATAATCTACAGTTTCATTCTATGGTATCCGAAAGCCTGAACTCTGAATTATAATCCACATCGGTATGAACGCCAGCATCCTGAAATTCGCAATCTCCTTCATTCTCTGCTTTCTTGCCGCCTATACCGGCAGCCTGTTTACTCCCGAGCCCGGTTCATCGTGGTACTACACAGAACTCGCAAGACCTGAATGGAACCCGCCCGACTGGCTCTTTCCGCCTGTCTGGAGCCTGCTTTTTCTCATGATGTCCATTTCGCTCTGGCTGGTGCTGAAGAAAGGAACGCAGGATCGCAAGGTAACGTTTGCGGTCGTGGTGTTTTGTGTGCAGCTTCTCCTGAACATGAGCTGGTCAGCAGCATTTTTCGGCATGCAGAACCCCCAGGTGGGGATGATAGTTATCCTGCTTCTGTGGACGGCCATCGTTCTGACCATCGTGCAGTTCAGAAAAATATCGGCTGTCGCGGCTTATCTGCTGGTGCCCTATCTGCTTTGGGTCAGCTTCGCCTCGTATCTGAATTTCACCATCTGGCAGCTCAATCCGTGATTGAAGAGGAAGAGTTGCCCACGGATTGACACCGATTAGCACGGATTGGCGCCTGTTACGCCCAGCTTCGCTGCTCAAAACAGGCGCTGTTTTATTGAGGATGAAGAGCGCAGTTCCTGCTGATTGAAGAGCAGATTTTCACGGATGAAAAAGAGGTGAGCTGTTCGACGTGGGCCGGAAGTGCGGCGCGGGTACGCTCGATGATACATTCGCGGAAGCTAATGATACTCCCTCGATGCGTAGCGAGAGATACTGCAGGATGAGGAGCATCCGATACTCCTTTTTTTGCCAAAAGGTGGGCGGACATTGCTGTCCGCCATTGTTTTTTTTCGACACGTCGCCTCTGATTCCAAAAAGCCGGCAATCCGTTTCCGAATGACGCACAGGTTGTTTTCCCTGGTCTGGCGGTTTGTTTGAATGGCGGACAGGAATGTCCGCCCCCTTTATTCCTCGATCAATCAGGGTCGGTTGCGCGTGGCGACGTGATTACTTCAGGGTGTTCAGCTTCGCGACCGCCATCTTGCCCGCTTCGATGAGCCTGTTCCGCACGGTTTCATTGCTGGTGTTGCCTGCCCCGATCTGGATGTAGTACCCGCCCGACATGATGTAGATGCCGCCCGTCGAGATGAACGCCTCGTCGCCAACACCCTCGACATCGGTTCTCATGCCCTCAAAATTATCCTTCAGGCTTTTGTAGATAGAGGCTGTCGGGATGCCTCCCGGCTGCATGAACGCATCCTGGGTCAGCGTCACCTGCAGGAACTCCATGGAGTCGCTCTGAGCGTTGTACATGCAGAGCTTCATGCCCACAACCTGCTTTTCGCTTTTCTCCGCAGGTTTAACTGCTTCGCCGAGAATTGTTGCCGCATCCTCCGCGGTGATGAGGTCACACGGCTCGATGAGTTTCGATGCCTGCTGCTCTATTGCGGTATTTCCGCTGCCGGTATCAGTTTTTTCCGGGGCATTGCCGCTGCATCCGGTGAACAGCAGAACGGCGCAGAGCGGGAGTACGCGAATGATGTGTGCTGGTTTCATGAGGGGATGTGGTTTAGTGTGACTTTTTTATGGAAACACTACATTTCAAGATAAGAAATTTAGATTCTGTTTTTTCCTGAATCAGGCAGATCAGTCTAAACATTGTTATGCCTCAAGGAGAGTCCAGTGAACTTTAAGGAAATAGCTAATCGTTTTACAGGATTTAGCACTCAAATTTCTGGCGTTTCTTGGAACCCACCTAAACCAGATTCTGAAGCTGCACAAAGGTTGATTACAGAGATTGAAGATAGGCGGGTTCTGTTTAATCCGTCAATGTATCCGCAACAAAATGAGATTGCCGAACAATGCCATGTGACAGTACCGGAATTCCGCAGTGCTCAGGTATAACCGATTATGGCGTCACGTCAGACCTATGAAGAAAGTGAAATTGAGCAGACAAGAAGACGCAGAAGAGAAAGAACTTCATGATCATTTGATTGTGCTGCACAGGCTTCGTGAGCAGGGCAAGGATGCTAATCGTCGTTCTCGACGGTCCCGGTTGACTGCCGAGGAGAGAGATGCAATCCTGAGAAAGACCGGCGGGAAGTGTCACATCTGCGGGGGCGACATCAGTGGACGGTGGCATGCCGACCATGTTCTGGCGCATAGTGCCGGAGGCATGCATGCGGCAGACAACTACCTGCCTGCCCATGTCACCTGCAACAACTACCGCTGGGACTATCTTCCGGAGGAGTTCGAGTTGATTCTGAAGCTCGGTGTATGGGCGAGGTCAGAGGTCGAAAAAGGCTCGGATGTTGGCATGGCAATCGCCAAGAAGTTCTCGCAAAAGGAATTGAAACGTCAGGCAAGACGAAAGAATACGGCGATCGACGGTATCTGAGATGGAATACAGTACGTCGCAGCCATACTCTCTTTGCGTGTGTGGTTTCATAAAACACATGAATTTGATTCACTATGGCACTACCGGTATCATTACGGGCCGTCATCGATGAGATGGATACCTTCGGTGACGACTTTCAGCCGTACATCAATCGGCAGACGGGTGAACTCGTGACCCTCAGCAGTGATGATCTCTGCATAGTCGAAGACGGTTTCGATCTTGCGGACTATCCGGAGTGGCAACAGGAGATGCTTCAGAAAACAGTTGAAGTCCTTGATTCGGAAGCATATGCGCCGTTGCCCGGCAAGTTTGATGTTCATGAATATGCCATCATGCAACGCTTCTGTTTTGCGGTCGAGGATGCCGGCTTACGTCGTGAACTTCAGGATCAGATCCATGGAGCTGGCGCGTTTCGACGTTTCAAAGATACGCTCAATCGGCACAACATGCTCGATGCCTGGTATGCCTGGCGTCAGGCGGCTTTCGCGGAAATTGCCATTGCCTGGCTGGATGAACATAACATCGCGTATGTGCGCGATGTGGGGTGAGTAAGTTGTAGGTAGCGCTGCTTTATACCTCTACAGGATGAATCCTGCTGTTCAGAACCGTCAGATAATCGACCTCAGCCGTACTGCTTTTTGCCTGCCTGTTTCAGGGGAAAGAAGGGGGGACGCCCGGAATTACGTAAACTAATTGCGCGGGAGACGCGGCTGATCCCGGCAATGAAGTATTTATCCTTGTAACCAATCACGCTTGCATCCGGAACTGATCGAGAGAGAATGCCCCCGTAAAGAATTTCTGTATTATTTTACGCTCACAGATACTGGTGAACAAGCGGATGGAGCAGATACTCCGCGTTACATGAATTTACCACCGCGGAACACTGCTCATCCGCGGCCATGCCGGACCTGTTCAAGGTTGCCGATATGACCGATTTCCTTCCGCCCTGGCCGTTGTTTTCCGCATTTCTTCTTGCGAGCGCTGTCCTTGCCGTGACGCCGGGGCCCGGCGTGCTGTATGTTGTCACCCGCAGCCTCGTTCAGGGACGCCGGTTCGGGTTGGTATCAGTATCGGCTGTGGCTCTCGGCAACCTCGGCAATGCCTTTGCTGCTTCAATTGGCCTTGCCGCTTTGTTCGCGTTTTCATCCCTTGCTTTTAACGTAGTCAGGTATGCAGGCGCCCTCTACCTTGTGTGTCTCGGTGTGCAGATGCTTCGCTCATCATCTGCCGGCAATTCAGCCGTTGTTCCCGACGCCGTGTCAACCGAGTGTGTCTTTCGTGACGGTTTCGTTGTTGCCTTGCTCAACCCGAAAATGACGGTTTTCTTTGTCGCCTTTCTCCCGCAGTTCCTGAGTCCCGTTGCGCCGCCCATGTTTCAGTCCATGGCGCCTGGTTTCCTCTTCGTGGCAATTGCCGCCGTAACCGACAGCATTTATGCTTTGATTGCCGGAGCGGTTGCGCCCTTACTGCGTGGCGGCGTTGTTGGCAACTTCTGCCGGTGTTTCGGCGGCGGCATGTTTATCGGTCCTGGCATCTTCACTGCGTTTGCGGGATCGCGAAATGCCAGCCCAGCCAAACCCACTCATTAACACGTACGCTGCGCGATGAAGCCGTTGGCCTATCCGCGGACACGTCAGGCGGAAAAACGAAAGAGGATGTAACTATGAAGCCGGGTAAAAAAAAGGTGGATTCCTATCTGGCCTCGCAGCCCGAAGCCTTTCGGCGATCCCTGCAGGCTCTTCGTGAAGCCATCCAGGTTATCGCACCCGATGCGGAAGAAGCTTTTGTGTATGGCGTCCCCGGATTCAGGCTGGAGGGGAAGCCACTTGCCTGCTACGCAGGTTTCAAGAGCCATTGCGGATTCTATCCCATGAGCCCTGCCGTTATCAGCCTGTATTCTTCAGAACTGAAGGAGTATAAGGTTTCGAAGGGAACAATACGGTTCCAGCCCGGGAACATGCTTCCAGTGGCGCTCATCCAGAAGCTCGTCAAGGCACGCATGACGGAGATACGAAAGGGAGGATGATACGCCCATCGATGCTGTTTGGCTGGTTTTCATGAACTGATAATCATGCCGTCCGGTTGAAGAAATAATGATAAGGATCGATAACAATCCGGATTCAGGTGACAGGTATGATACCTGTATAGTGTTTCGCACTAAAAAGGAGAACGATCATGAACAGCAATCCCGTTGTATGGTTTGAAATTTACGTCGAGGATATGGAGCGTGCCAGGGCGTTCTACGAAGCCACACTCGACGTTGTACTGGAAAAGATGCTGCCGCCAACTGAGGAAATGAGCAAGGAAGCGAATATGGAAATGTGGAGCTTTCCCGGGCCCAGGGATAGCGAAACAGCCATGACTACACCTGGCGCAAGCGGCATGCTGGTGAAAATGGAGGGCTTCCGGCCCGGCGCAGGCGGCACCCTGGTTTATTTTGGCTGTGAAGAATGCGGGGTGACTGCTGCGCGTGCAGTTAAAAACGGCGGGCGAACAGTCAGCGAAAAAATGTCTATCGGGGAGTATGGTTTTATTGCGCTGGTTCACGATACCGAAGGGAATATGATTGGTTTGCACTCGATGCAATAAATAATCATAACAGTCGCGACAATGCCCGTTGCGGCTCATTCGTCCTGATTCGGCTTCATGCCAGCAATGGCAAGCAGCGTCAGGGACAGGAAGGCCAGCAATCAGGCCTTTGGTTCGGGAAAATGAATTCATAACAGGGATCGTACAATCATGGCTGTGCAACGTGAATCTCCATACTCCGCTCATGTTTTTGTCTGCACAAACGATCGGGGCGGAGAAAGAAAATCATGTGCGGACGATAACAGTGAGCTTGTAAAGGCAACATTGAAGAGGGTTGTTGAAGAGAAAGGGTGGAAAGGAAAGGTGAGGGTTTCGACGTCCGGCTGCATGGGCCTGTGCACCACGGGACCCAATGTGATGATTTACCCGCAGAAGGTATTGTTTACCGGGGTATCGCAGGACGACGTTGAGGGTATTGTGTCGGTTATCGAGCGGTTCATTGCCGGAGAGCGATGGCAGGGGGCGAGATAGCTGGATGGCTGGATAGCGGGATGGCTGGTTACGGTGAAAAACAAGGAAGCGCAGCTTTTCGGGCTGCGCTTCCTGCTTGTGATGCGTTCGAGGCGATCGGTCAGTCTTCCTGATCGCGAAGGTTTTCCAGGACGCCGAAATCTTCGAGCGTTGTGACGTCGCCTTTCACTTCGTTGCTGGTTGCCAGCTCGCGGAGCAGACGGCGCATGATTTTGCCGCTGCGGGTTTTCGGCAGTCCTTTCGCCCAGCGGATTTCGTCAGGTTTGGCAATCGGTCCAATCTCCCTGGCAACGTGGTTGCGGAGCGCTTCGCGAAGCTTCATGTCGCCTTCATACTCGTCCTTGAGCGTAACGAAGGCCACAAGTGCGTTACCCTTGATTTCGTCGGGGCGGCTGACGACTGCGGCTTCAGCGACGGCTTCGTATGAGACCAGCGCGCTTTCAACTTCGCTGGTGCCGAGGCGGTGGCCGGAGACGTTGACGACGTCATCGACGCGGCCCATGATCCAGATGTAGCCGTCTTCGTCCTTGCGTGCCCCGTCGCCGGTGAAGTACATGTCCTCGAACTCCGACCAGTAGGTTTTTTCATAGCGCTCGTTGTCACCGTAGATGGTTCTGAGCATGGAAGGCCATGGCTTTTTGATGACCAGGTAGCCGCCTTCGTTGGCTTCGCACGGGGAGCCATCCTTGCGTACGACATCGACCATGATGCCGGGAAGAGGACGGGTAGCCGTTCCGGGTTTGGTCGGGGTTGCGCCGGGCAGCGGAGAGACCATGATGCCGCCGGTTTCGGTCTGCCACCAGGTGTCGACGATCGGGCATTTTTCCTGTCCGACGATTTTGTGATACCACATCCATGCTTCAGGGTTGATGGGTTCGCCGACGGAACCGAGAAGGCGTAGTGAGCTGATGTCGTGTTTGGTGACCCATTCGTTGCCGGCGCGGATGAATGCGCGGATGGCGGTAGGCGCGGTGTAGAGAATGGTGACCTTGTGGCGGTTGATGATGTCCCAGAAGCGGTCCCACTGCGGGTAGTTCGGCGCACCTTCGTACATAAGGAGCGTGGCGCCGTTGAGCAGAGGGCCGTAAACCATATAGCTGTGACCGGTGATCCAGCCTACATCGGCGGTACACCAGTAAATGTCCTCGTCCTTGATATCGAATACGTATTTGAAGGAGCTTGCCGCATGCACCATATAGCCGGCCGTGGTGTGCAGGATACCTTTCGGCTTGCCGGTCGATCCGCTGGTGTAGAGCACGAAGAGCGGATGTTCGCTTTCGACCTCGACCGGTTCGCAGACATCCATGGCAAGGCCCATGAGGTCGTGCCACCAGTGGTCCATGCCGTCGTGCATGTTGACCTTTTCTCCGGTCACTTTCAGCACGATAACGCTGCGGATGGAGGGCGTGTTGACGATAGCCTCGTCAACGATGCTTTTCAGATTGATCGAACTTCCGCGGCGTCTCGTTCCGTCGCAGCATATGACGAGTTTGGCGCGGGAGTCGTTGACTCTTTCGGTAATGGCATGAGCCGAAAAACCTGCAAAAATGACGTTGTGCACGGCACCGACGCGGGCGCAGGCAAGAACGGCGATAACCAGTTCGGGAACCATGCCCATGTAGATGGCAACGCGGTCGCCGGGTCTGATTCCGGCAATTTTAAGCACGTTGGCAAATTTGCTGACCTGACGGTGCAGTTCGCCGTAGGTGATGACCTGCTGGTTTCCTTCCTCGCCTTCCCAGATAATGGCGGCCTTGTTTTTTCTCCAGCTGTTCATGTGCACGTCAACGGCATTGTAGCAGATGTTGGTTTTGGCGCCGTTGAACCATTTTGCATAAGGGGAGTTCCATTCAAGCACACTGTCCCATTTTTTGAACCAGTGGAACTGTTCGGCTATACCTCCCCAGTAGGATTCTGGATCCTCGGCTGCAGCAGCATAGAGCTTTTCGTACTCCTCCATCGACGAAATGTGGGCGTTCCCTGAAAATTCCGCAGCAGGAGGGAACTTGCGCTTTTCCGAAAGAACGGAGCTGATGGATTCCTGGTTGGTTGATGGTTTTTCGTCTGTTGCCATTGATCCGGTTTTTATGAGTTGACAGAAAAAAAATCCTGCTCACAGGCATGTGAGCATGAACGGTGACTGTGGCTTGTGGAGATTATTTGTTCGGATAGCGCACGAATGACATAATTCTTATTTTACATAAAAAAAAACTCGTTGTCAATAATTGTTACCCTGTGATAAGACATTCCGGTAGTTTCATCCGGACTATTTGACGGCAAAGTTGACCAGTTTGTCGGGAACGACGATTTCCCGCACAACGATTTTTCCTTCGAGGAACTTTACGACCGATTCGACAGCTCCTGCCTCTCTGAGAAGATCCTCTTTGGCTGTTCCTGCCTGGGCGGTAAATGTGCCCCTGAGTTTTCCGTTGACCTGCACGGCAATTTCAACGACGCTGTCCGCAGCGAGTGCCGGATCGAATGCAGGAAATGGAGCTCCGCTTATCGATCCATCATGGCCGAGAGCCTGCCAGAGCTCCTCGCAAATGTGCGGTGCGTATGGGGCCAGCAGCAGAAGCAGTGTTTCTGCTGCTGTTATCGAGCGGATGCCGCTTCTATGCAGTTCGTTGACGAAAACCATCATTTCCGAGATGGCGGTATTGAACTTGAGCGATTCGGTATCTTCCGAGACCTTTTTTATGGTTTTATGCATGCGGCGCAGCAACTCTTCGGGCAATGTGTCGCATGTGAACTGAGCCATCGATCCTTCCTGTTCGGGGTAGACCAACCGCCAGACCTTGCCGAGAAACCGGCTTATTCCCTCGATGCCGTTGGTATTCCAGGGCTTGACCTGTTCGAGCGGGCCAAGAAACATTTCGTAGAGCCTGACGGCATCGGCACCATATTTCTCCAGGACATGGTCGGCCGGAATGACGTTGCCTCTTGATTTCGACATCTTTTCGTTATCCTCGCCGAGGATCATGCCCTGATTGAACAGCTTGCGGAACGGCTCTCTGGTGCTTACGACGCCGAGATCGAAAAGCACCTTGTGCCAGAACCGGGCGTAAAGCAGGTGCAGTACGGCATGTTCGGCGCCTCCTATATAGAGATCGACATTCATCCAGTAGCGTTCCTTTTCAGGATCGACGAGATTATCGCCGTTCAGAGGGTCGATGAAGCGCAGGTAGTACCAGCAGCTTCCTGCCCACTGGGGCATGGTATTGGTTTCCCTTCTGAACGGTCCATGCCCGTCGTTTCCGTAGAGCCAGTCGTGAATTGTTGACAGCGGCGATTCGCCGGTATCGGAAGGCTGGTAGGCTTCAACCTCGGGCAGCGTTAGCGGAAGGTTCGTTTCCGGACGAAGCGTGCCGTCTTCATAGTGCTTGACCGGAATGGGCTCGCCCCAGTAGCGCTGACGGCTGAAAATCCAGTCGCGCAGCTTGTAGTTAACCGTGCGTTTTCCGGCTCCTTTCGATTCGAGCCATGTTGCCATGACCTCGAACGCTTCGCTGAAGGAGAGTCCGTCAATGCTGATATCGCCGTTCGACGAGTTGACGCAGACGCTGTCCTTGCCTTCGAAGACCGCTTCCTGAACCTCGTGCGGGCTTCTGATGACCTCGATGACGGGAAGATCGAATTTCTTTGCGAACTCCCAGTCGCGGCTGTCGTGAGCCGGTACCGACATGATGGCGCCCGTTCCGTAGCTGGTGAGCACGAAGTCGGATATCCAGACCGGCAGCGGCTTGTCCGTTGCGGGATTGATTGCGTACGAGCCGGTAAAGACGCCGGTTTTATCCTTCTGCAGGCCGGTGCGCTCGAGCTCGGTTTTCAGTTTCGCTCCGCCGATATATGCCTTGACCGCTTTGAGGTGTTCAGCAGTGGCGAGCTTCTCGGCCATCGGGTGTTCAGGCGAGATGACCAGATAGGTCGCGCCGAAGAGCGTGTCGGGCCGGGTGGTGTAGACCCGCAGGTTTTTATTGTGACATCGCAGTTCAAAGTCGATTTCAACGCCTTCCGACCGTCCGATCCAGTTGCGCTGCATCTGTTTGACGTTTTCCGGCCATTCCAGTTCGTCGAGATCGGCAAGCAGGCGTTCGGCATAGGCGGTTATTTTCAATACCCATTGTCGAAGCGGCTTGCGCACAACGGTATAGCCATCGGCGATTTTTTCGTCCACTTCCTCGTTGGCAAGAACGGCTTTGAGCTCGACGCACCAGTTCACATCGACGTCCGACATATAGGCAAGCCCCATCTCGTGGAGTTTCAGGAATATCCACTGCGTCCACTTGAAATAGGCGGGATCGGTTGTATTAATTTCACGAGACCAGTCGTAGGAAAAGCCCATGGCCTGCAGGGTTTCCCTGAAACTGCGGATGTTGTTTTCAGTGGTGATTTTGGGGTGGGTGCCGGTTTTGATGGCATACTGTTCGGCGGGAAGTCCGAATGCGTCCCAGCCCATGGGGTGCAGTACGTTGAAACCGCAGCTTCTTTTGTATCTGGCGACGATGTCCGAAGCGGTATACCCTTCAAGGTGTCCTACGTGCAGGCCGGATCCGCTTGGATAGGGGAACATATCGAGTACGTAATATTTTGGCCTGTCCCGGTACTCGGCGGTTCGGAACGTGTCGGTATTCTGCCAGAGGGATTGCCATTTTTTTTCAACTGCCGAAAAATCGTAACGCATGATGTTCTTTTTCGTTCGGATATTTTTTGTCAGCTCTTAAAGGAGCATCGGGAAGGCTGAAAATATGAATTGCCGCCCGCTGAAAAAACGCTTTTCATAAAAAAAAGCAGTGCAGGAGAGCCTGCACTGCTTTTATGCCTAAACAGGGCTCTGCTCAGTTGTTTTCCTGGCCGTTTTCCTTCTGCTCACCTTTGGCGGCGTCGATTTCGACCGCTTTCATGGATAGCGCGAAGCGGGTTTTGCCGGTACGGGGATCCTTGCGGACATCGACCAGCTTGACCTTTACCCGGTCGCCGATTTTAAGGTGGTCGCTCACTTTGGCCACTCGCACGGTTGACGATATTTCCGAGATGTGTACAAGTCCATCAGTTTTCGGAAGAAATTCGACAAAGGCGCCAAGTTCATCGCGGACGTCGCGGACCTTGCCGAGGTAGGTCGTGCCGACTTCAGGCTTGGCCAGAAGGGTCTTGATCGTGGCCAGGGCTGCGTGGGTGCCTTCGATGTTCGAGCAGGCGATGGTTACGGTTCCGTCGTCCTCGATATTGATTTCGGCGCCGGTTTCCTCGGTGATGCTGCGGATGGTTTCGCCGCCTTTGCCGATAATGAGGCCGATGGCATCGACGGGAATCTGTATGGTTGTGAGCCTCGGCGCATAAGCGGCAAGTTCATCGCGGGAAGAAGGAATGGCCTGCTCCATGACATCGAGGATATGGAGTCTTCCACTGCGGGCCTGTTCGAGAGCGTTTTCAAGGATATGGTAGTCGAGTCCGTCAATCTTGATATCCATCTGGCATGCCGTGATGCCCTCTGCGGTGCCTGTTACCTTGAAGTCCATATCGCCGAGATGATCCTCGTTGCCGAGAATATCGGAAAGGACGGCATATTTATCGCCTTCCTTGATCAGGCCCATTGCGATTCCGGATACCGGCTTTCTGATCGGTACGCCGCCGTCCATGAGCGCGAGGGTGCCGCCGCAGACCGAAGCCATCGAGGACGAGCCGTTGGATTCAAGAATATCGGAAACGATTCTGATAGTATAGGGGAACTCCTGTTCCGTGGGTGCCACCATTCTGATTGCACGCTCGGCAAGATTGCCATGGCCGATCTCACGGCGTCCGGTTCCTCCCACGCGTCCGGTTTCGCCCACCGAGAAGGGCGGGAAGTTATAGTGAAGCATGAAACGTTTGTCTGCGGTGTCGGTAAGGGTATCGACCGACTGGGCATCTTTTTTGGTACCGAGCGTGACGGTGACGAGCGCCTGGGTTTCTCCGCGGGTAAAGAGCGCCGAACCGTGGGCTCTGGGGATGACGCCCAGTTCGATGGTAATGGGGCGTACCTGATCGAGAGTTCTGCCGTCGAGCCGTTTGGCGTCGTCAAGTATCATGTGACGCATGACCTTTTTCTCGATCGAGTGAATTTCTTCTTCTATCACATGGGCGTTCAGGCACATGGCTTTCGCCGGATCGCCGGAAATATCGTCATCTGCATAAAGCGTTTTGAAGTAGTCGAGCGATTGCTGGAGGGTTTCGCGGTATATCGCTGCGGTTTCTTCTGCGCGTACCTCTTTTGCCAGAGGGGTATAAGCGAGCTGTTTGAGTCGGGCTTCGCAGATCTCGCGGACTTTTCCGGTGAGTTCCGACGGAACCGATGCCGGAGCGAAAGCGCGTTTCGCCTTGCCGACCTCTTTTGCCATTTCTTCCTGAACCGAGCATATTCTGCGGATGGCGTCGTGACCGAATCTGATGGCCTCGAGCATTTCCGCTTCGGAGATCTCCTTCATCTCGCCTTCCAGCATACAGATGGTATTTGCCGTACCGCCGATGCAGATGTCGAGATCGCTCCGCTGCAATTCATTGATATCGGGATTGACGATGAACTCGCCGTTGATTCTGCCGACGCGCACTTCCGACATGGCGCTCGGGAAGGGGATATCGGAAACCATGATTGCTGCCGATGCGGCAATGCCGCCGAGCACGTCGGCGTCGTTCTGCTGGTCTGAAGAGATGACCGAGATGATGACCTGTGTTTCGTAATAGTAGCCGTCAGGGAAGAGCGGGCGAAGGGCGCGGTCTATCAGGCGGGCAGAGAGTATTTCCTTCTCTGAAGGACGGCCTTCACGTTTGAAGAAACCGCCGGGGAACTTGCCCGCGGCGGAATATTTTTCGCGGTATTCGACCTGGAGAGGAAAGAAGTCCTGATTGGGTGGAGGAGGCGTTTTGCTTGATACTACCGTGGCGAGCACCATTGTGTCGCCAAGCCGGACGACGGTCGCGCCATCGGCCTGTTTGGCCATCTTTCCGGTTTCGATCGACAGTGTTTTTCCCTGGCCAAGATCAATCTCTTTTTTGATAATCATGAAAATCGGTTGAAAATTAGTGATAAAAGTGTTCCTCATCTCTTTTGCACAGCCATGGGCGACCTGCCTTCCGGGTTCTGCCGTTTGAATCGGCTACGGAACAGAAAAAACAATCAATCCTATAATATAAGAAAAAAAGTGTTTTTCTGTAATCAGGCAGTGAAGAGGCCGTTGTCTATCAGCCGCACGTTACCGGCGTAAACGGCAAGCAGCAGACGGTACTGCTTTTCCGGTTCCGCGGTTTCCGCCGACATGAACATCTCTTCGTCCACGAATGCGACATAGTCGCACCGGAATCCAGGTTCTTCGGCAATCATGCGCTCGATTTCGGCTGCGATACCAAAGAGGTCTGTCCGCTTTTTTTCGATTTCCCGGCGCGCATGGCAGATACCCATGTAGAGCGCCTGTGCCGCTTCGCGTTGCTCTCCGGAGAGGTAGATATTTCTCGAACTGACGGCAAGCCCGTTTTTTTCGCGTATGATGGGCGCACCAATGATTTCGACATCCATATTCAGATCGCGAACCAGCCTTCGGATAACGGCAAGCTGCTGGGCATCCTTTTCTCCGAAAACGGCAGTATGGGGTTTGGTGATCTGCAGCAGCTTGGTGACGACGGTAACGACCCCGTCGAAATGTCCCGGACGCTTCATGCCTTCGAACCCTTCGGCTATGCTGCCGGCCCGGACGGCAGTCTGAAATCCTTCAGGGTACATCGATTCGACGGAAGGCGCGAAAAGATAGTCCACGCCTGCAGCTCGGGCATGGGCGGCATCCTGTTCGAACGGCCTCGGATACCGATGAAAATCCTCGTCCGGTCCGAACTGCTTCGGATTGACGAAGATAGTCAGGATAACGGTTCCCGAAACGCTTCGGGCCTGTTGTATCAGGCTGAGATGCCCTTCGTGCAGCGCGCCCATGGTCATGACGACGCCTATTCTCTGCCTGCGAAGTCTGAGTTTTTCAACGGCCGCCTGCATCACGGCAGGTTCAGTTATTATCTGCATGGTCCTCGTACTTGTTGTATGGAGTGTTGGGTTTCTGCTTTCCTTCGTTTTCGGGATGAACCACCACCACGAATTCGCCTCTCACCTTTTCTTCCGGAAGCAGTTCCGATACCAGTTCCGCCGGGCCGATGATATACTCTTCATGGATTTTGGTCATCTCCCGGGCTATGAATACATCTGATTCGGGCATCTGCGTCGAGAGTTCGTCGAGCAGTTTTTTTATGCGGTACGGCGATTCATACAGCACGAATGTCGTGCCGAGAGACGAAAGGTATTCAAGACGGCTTTTTCTCCCTTTTTTATGCGGAAGGAAGCCCGCAAAATAAAAACTGCTTACCGGCAGCGGACAGACAGAGAGCGCGGCGGTAAGGGCGCTGGGGCCCGGAACGGGAATGACCGCGAACCCTCTTTCCCTGAGCGTGCGCACCATGAGAAAGCCGGGATCGCTGATGGCCGGAGTGCCGGCATCGGTAATGAGCGATACGTCGAGTCCCTCTTCAAGCATCCGCGAGATGCGGCCGATGGCAGCCTGTTCGTTGTAGTCGTGATAGCTGACGAGCTGCTTGCCGGTTATACCGAGATGACGAAGCAGAATGGAGGCCCGCCTTGTATCCTCACAGGCGACAGCTTCGGAATGCTGAAGGGTTTTTATGGCTCTCAGGGTGATGTCGTCAAGATTGCCGAGCGGCGTCGCCACGACGTAGAGGGTGCCGTTATGTTGGTTTCCGGAAGGCAAAACAGTCTTGTTTCGTATCGGTGTGTCAGGTTTCTTATGGAAGATTCAGCATGCTTTTAGTATACTAATAAAAATACGATAAACAGCTATTCGTCATACGATGGACCTACAACGGCAGCTTCTTTCGGCAAGGGATATCAATGTGCATTTTCCCGTCAAGCCGGGCGCAGGTAACGGCAGGGCAAAACGCGTCAGTGCGGTGAACGGCGTGTCGTTCGATATCTATCGGGGCGAAACGCTCGGGCTTGTCGGCGAATCGGGATGCGGTAAAACCACGCTCGGTCGGGCGCTTCTGCGTCTCGGGCACGGCGTCACAAGCGGCAGCGTCACCTTTGACGGACAGGTGGTCCCAGCTCTGGACGCCGGCGGTTTCAGACCGTTTCGCAAGAAGATGCAGATGATATTTCAGGATCCCTTCGGTTCGCTGAACCCGAGGCTGACTGTCGGGCAGATGCTCGGCGAGGTGCTTGCGGTACACCGGATCGCAAAAGGCGATGCCGCACTCAGGCGTACGCTAGAACTTCTTGATCTCGTCGGCCTGAACCGGGAGTATGCGAACCGTTACCCGCATGAATTTTCGGGAGGACAGCGGCAGCGTGTAGGCATAGCCCGCGCGCTTGCGGTTGGCCCCGAGTTCATCATCTGCGACGAGCCGGTTTCTGCGCTCGATGTCTCAATCCAGTCGCAGATCATCAATCTCCTGAAAGATCTCCAGCGGGATCTCGGCCTGACCTATCTCTTTATAGCGCACGATCTCTCCGTGGTCGAATACATTTCAGACCGGGTCGCGGTCATGTACCTCGGCAAGATTGTCGAAATCGCATCTTCCGAAGAGTTGTACCGAAATCCCCTCCATCCATACACCCGTGCGCTGCTTTCAGCCGTTCCCGTACCGGAGCCCGACGCCAAACGCGACAGAACGTTATTGAAAGGTGATCTCCCCGGACCACTCAATGTGCCTTCGGGATGCGGTTTTCACCCGCGGTGCCCGGTCGCCAGGCCAGAGTGCGGCAGAAAGGAGCCAGGCCTGAAAGCATCGGGCAGCGATCCGCTGCATCAGGTGAGCTGCCTGTTGTATGAATGATTGCATTTGTCGTTTTATTCTTCCGAATCTTTTCGTTTCGTTTATCAATCGATGCTGTCTGTTATGCAAGCAAAAAGCTGTTTTCGCAAAGGATGCCTTGTACTGTTCTTCCTTCCGCTTATAGTCGGAGCAGTGTTGTTTTTTGTTTTTCGTTCGTCGCACGATCTGCCCGGCCGTTTCGTGCTGACTGTGCCGTTGGGAGGCTCTCTCGAAGAGATTGGACGCGTGCGCGATGCGTTTCCGCTTTCCGGCGAAAGGGAACAGCTCTCTTTCCAGGATATGCTCTTTATCCTCGATCATGCCGCAGGCGACAGGAGAGTCGATACCGTACTGCTTGAAATTGGAAATCTGCAGGTATCGCCGGCAAAAATCACGGAACTGAGGAGCGCCATAGCCAAAGTCCGGTCCGGCGGACGCAAGGTTGTTGCCTGGCTCAACTCCGCCGAGGACAGCGATTACCATCTCGCTTCGGCCTGCGATTCCGTGATTGTAGAACGGGGAGGCTATCTCCTGCTCGACGGCCTCAAAGCCGAAACGCTGTATTATACCGCACCGCTTGAAAAAATCGGCATCGCCTTCCAGGCGACGCAATGGAAAAAGTATAAAAGCGGCATTGAGCCCTTTACCCGCACCGGAGCGAGTCCCGAGTATCTTGCGCAGGTCAACTCGTTGCTCGATGCCGTCTATGGCGACTATACCGCTTATGTTTCGAAACGGCGGGGAATAAGCCGCGATTCGCTCGAATCCGTCATCGACAATATCGCATTGTTGCAGGCGGAGAAAGCCGTAAAGCTTGGCCTTGCCGACGGCGTTGCTTCGCATTGGGAGCTGAAACGTTCGATGGCTCGACGCATCAGCGGCAAAGAGCCTGAAAAAGCCGACAATCTTTTCGTTTCGGCAGCGGCTTACCGTGAATCGATCGACTGGCCGGCAAAGGCCGATACTGACGATGCGGTTGTCGTCATTACGCTCTCCGGACCTATCGTCCGCTCGGCTTCGGGAGCGGCAATGGCTTCGGACGAAGGCGCCGACGTCGGGATGCTGCGCCGTTCGCTTGATGCCGCGCTCGAAGACAACAAGGTAAAGGCGATGGTGCTCCGCATCGACAGTCCCGGAGGGGACGCGTTTGCCGCCGCCGATATGCTGCAGATGCTCGATTCGGCAGCCGTTAAAAAACCGCTTGTGGTATCCATGTCGGGCGTTGCCGCATCGGGAGGCTACATGGCCGCGCTGGCGGGAAAAACCGTGTTCGTCCAGCCGCTTACCGTGACCGGCTCGATCGGTGTCTATGCGCTTAAACCCGATATCAGCGCTCTTGCAGCAAAAACCGGCCTGGGTCGCGATGTCGTTACAAGAGGGCGTTTTGCCGATGCCAATACGGCGTTCAAGCCACTTGAAGGCGAAGCATACCGGAAGTTCGACGAAGCCTCCGGTTACATCTACGACGACTTCGTTGCCAAGGTTGCCCGGTCGAGAAATATGTCGATCGCTGAGGCGGATTCCGTTGCCGGAGGAAGAGTGTGGACCGGCAGGCAGGCATTGGAGCGCGGCCTTGCTGACAGGACGGGAGGACTGTTCGACGCCGTCAGGGAGGCGCAGCGTCTTGCGAAGATGGATGTTTCCAAAAAACCGCGCATCCTGCTCTATCCCGAACGGCAGTCGTGGTGGCAGATGTTTTTCGACGGAGGTACGGCTGCGGTTGCCCGCTCGTTCGGCGCTGCGGCCATCGGCGAAGCGGTATCCCCGCTGCCTGCCGGAGCCATGCTTCGCATGATTGCCATTGCGGTAAGGTCCGGACGGGTTCAGATGCTTGCGGCCATGCCGGGAGAGATCATCATCCGCTGAGGAGTGCCTCGTTGTTCCGCGCAACGGCATCGGCAGGTATGTCGTTGCGCAGGGCAGATAACAAAACGCCTGTTTTCGTTTAGAATCTGTAGGTCATCGAACTCTGGGCCCTTACGGCATCGCTGTCGGGAGCGTTCAGGTATCCGGTATCCCATTTCGAAAGCTGCAGGCCGAAGACGAAGTTCGGCGTCAGCTGGTTGACATAGGCT
>VGGK01000012.1 GCA_016868665.1 Chlorobiota bacterium | reverse complement strand
AAAACAGTATTTGAAACTCGTCCAGTCTTCCATAAACAGGATGAAACAATACGAGGCCACGTCTTCTGTAGTTTTCTTGCATTGGTACTTCGCAAAGAGCTCGATCAACGCCTGGAAAAAGTTGGCCATCAGTTTGAATGGGAGGATATTAAACGCGACCTGATGGCTCTTCAGGAGGTAACCATTGAGGAGAGTGGACGAAAACTTGCCATCAGAACAGCCAGTGTGGGAACTTGTGGCAAGGTTTTTCAAGCTGTCCATGTAGCAATACCGCAAAGTATTCGTAACGTATAGCTCGCAGATGGATTTATGAATAAAAAACACACCATGGTGGTGCCAACACTTTTTTTTAAAACGCCAACTTATTGTAATAGAAATACTTGTATTTGTGAACTGTAGAAGATCAGTCTAACGGGGGGCGGACATTCCTGTCCGCCATTGGTTTTTTACGACACGCCGCCAAATCCCGAAACCGCAGCAATCCGTTTCCGAATGACGTACAGGTTGTTTTACCTCGCTCGGCGGGTGTTTCGCCGCTCGTTGCCTAAATGGCGGACAGGAATGTCCGCCCTCCTTTGCATATCGACTCCTGCACGCAGATAAGAGCATATTCGAGACGCGGAGAAAGCTGCACATGGTATCTGCGGCAAACGATGACGCTTGATCCCGGCACGGAGTTTTATGCCGGCATTGCGGTTACGTCGGGGACGAATGCGGGTGCATGCACGGCTGTGGTGAAGGGGTTTGCGGTGTGCAGCAAGATGTCGGGGCTTGAGGAGTGCGTGAATATTTCTGACCCGCCTGTGACCGGACATTTTACATGCTTGAGCTTCCTACGGATTCAAGACCTCATGAATTGTTGTGGCGTCTTTGAAGTTGACTCCCAGCGCCTTGAAATGGGCTTTGCCGCAATCGACTTTTTTGTTTTCGGTTGAGCGTCGTTTATCTCTGTCGAGGGTGCTTTTGGTTTCGCGAACGAGATAGAGTTTCTGCGATTCATCAACGACCACGGCCCAGTCGGGGTTATAGTCGCCAAGAGGCGTTGCCACTTTAAACCAGCGAGGCAGTTTGCAGAAGAATTTTACGCGTTCGTCAGCATCGAGCAGTTTGGCCACATCTTCTTCAGTTCCGGATTCGTAGGCTATGTAGTTGAACGGAGTACGATTATCGGTACTTTGCACGGCATAGAGGCGGCTGAGGTATTCTTCGATTTCTTCTGCTTCGAAGAGGCGCATTTCGTAGTACTGGCCTTTGATGGGCTCGTATTTGATGCCGTCGATAATGAGTTCGTGCAGTGCCCGGTTGATCATTTTAGCGGTTTCCGACATGAAGGACTGGGGGTTTATGGTAAAGTCTTTCAATCGACCTGAATGCCTCAGAATTTCAACAAGAGTTCCTCGGGTCAGCTCGGTTTCCCTCTGCAGGAATGAGAGAATATTCGGCAGCGGCTGTTCATTGACAGCAATATGAACTCTGTTACTGGTGACTTTGCCCCCTTCAATACCCGACTCCTTTATTTCAAGGTCTCTTTTGGTTATCTCTATCAGTACGGGCTTGATTTCTGCCATGGAACCGATTTTTTCCGCGGCGAGCTTGACGAGTTCGGAGGTTTCGAATGCAACGGAATATCTGGTTTTCTGGCTGATTTTGTTCCAGAGTATCCGGAAATCATCATTCAGTTCAACCCGCTTGTTATAGAGGACTTTTTCCCGTTTACGGCCATCGCGAACAAAATCACGTGGAAGGAACTTCTGCATGCGCCCAAGAACGGCATCTTCAAGACCGGCATATTTTTCCGGAAGATTGAAGGTGAAATCCGGCTTGTCGGGCGTGAAGTCGGTGGTTATATCGCCATAGCTGTCAATCAGCCCGTGTTCGGCAACGCATTGCCAGATTTCAGATGACTCATCCTGCGACAGGTAGTCGGATCCTTCTTTATTGAGCACGGGAGTGAACGCAATTTGAGGAAGACGACCGAATTTGAAGTTGCCGGTTGGGTCGATGGCGGCTTCTATTTCGGTCTGCAACCCTTTGGCGAAGTTTTCAAATGTTTCGTTTGCTACGACGGTGAGGCGATTGACCTGGTCATCATAGACCCGGTCGCCATCAAGATTTACCGGCAAACGAAGACCTCGGCCAATGGTCTGGCGGCGTTCACGATCGGTACCCATTTCACGAAGCGTACAGATCTGGAAGACGTTGGGGTTATCCCACCCTTCTTTGAGGGCCGAGTGGCTGAAAATAAAGCGAAGTGGCACATCCGGAGAGAGCAGGCGCTCCTTGTCTTTCATGATGAGCTCGTAGGTCTCGTCGTCTTTTGCCGTACTGCCGCTGGTGTCAAGCAGGTCTACAATTTTGCCTTTTTTTCTGTCGGCTGAAAAGTATCCGTCATGAACTTCTTCTGCCCGGTATGGAATGAGGCCCGAGTAAATTGATTTACCGGATGCTGCCGTGTAGGCCTCTTCAAACCATCTGGCGATTTTTTCTTTACATGGCCTGCCGTCGTCATCGTAGGATCGGTAGCTTTTGACATGGTCGATAAAGAAGAGGGAGAGCACTTTTATCCCCTTGCCTTTGAGCTTTTTCTCTTTGGCAAAGTGGGCTTCAACGGTTTGTTCGATCTGGCTTCTGATGCGTTCGTCCGACATGCCGCCGGATTCCTGAAAACGCTCTATGATGATGCCGTTCTGAAACTCAACATATTCATTGCCCGGTTCGGCATTGATGTTGGTTACGAGCCAGCCTTCGTAATCGGTTCGGTTGGTGTGGCTTGCAAGGTTGGTGCCGTGCTTGATTTTTATCTGCTTTTCGCGAGGGCCGGTTGGTTGGTCTTCAAAAACGGTGACTTTCGCCTGAGGGGTTTTGGCTGTTTTTGGCCAGTAGCCTACGGCGTCGAGCCTGACAAAGGTCTGGTTGTAGTCCTGGGTTCCTGATGCGTCAATAACTTCGATCTGTTTGACGAGACGAAGGTCGTATGCACGGACGGGATCGAGCTGGTAGAGCAGATTCCAGGGGTTGGTATGGGTGGCCGAGTAGCGCAGGCAGAAGAGCGGCTGGAGGTTGCGGATCGCTTTTTGCGACTTTTCGGTATTGTCCACACTTTGGGGCTCGTCGATAATGAGAATGGGCCGGGTTGCCTGCACATATTCAATGGGCCGGCGGCCTGACATTCTGTCCTGTTCCTGGTGGATAACGTTGAGTCGCTTTTTCTGTTCATCGGTGAGCGATGCATAATCGACATTCTCCCCTGCATCTTTCATGAATGCCTGAATGTTGATGACCATGATCTGTACTTCGTTGTTTACCGCAAACTGGCGAACACGGCTGAGGTCTTTTGACTGATAGACGAAGTGATCGAAGGCAACGTTGTTGTAGAGCCCCCTGAAGTGGTCGCGCATCAGCTTGATGGAGCTGGTTACTCCTTCGCGGATGGCAACCGAAGGCACTACGATGATGAACTTCCTGAATCCGTAAAGCTTGTTCAGCTCAAATATGGTGCGCAGATAAACATAGGTTTTACCTGTTCCGGTTTCCATTTCGACGGAGAAGTTCGGGAAAGTATATGGCCCGGCTTCTTCTGTAAGGCAGCGCGATTTCGGCACGTTGTTGCGGGATTGAACAAGGTGCAGATTTTTCAGGATCTGATCTGCTGAAAGCATCAGGTCGTTGCCAATGCCGAGATCGTTATAGATGCTGCCCGATGAACCCAGATCGATCTGAAATCCTGAACTGCGTGACGGCAGACCTTCAAACAGGTCGGTAACGCTTTTTATGGCTTCGATCTGGTAGTCGAGGGTTGAGTCGAATTTCAGTTTCATAAATCGCCCTGTATTGCATTCAAGAGCCTTAGTTTCAACTCTTCGTTGTCATCATAGCTCTCATTGATAACAGCCTCGATAATGTCACGGAGAAACTCTTTATCTATTTTGCCTGCGGCAAGGTGATAGCTGATGTTTTCCATTTCTCGTATAAAATTGGATGCACAGAGCACATGACCATTGAGCAATAGGAACTGAGCTGAAAGAGCAATGGCAATCCGTTTGTTGCCATCTTGAAAACAATGGAATTTGTTAGCGCAGAAAAACAGATGAGTAATTTTATCAAGGAAGGTTGGATAATAGATATCATTCTGAATGTGCTCAAGAACACTTCCGAGTTTTCCTTCGCCTTGATCAGCCCAACCAAATACTCCACCACCTGAGACCTCAACAGTTTTTGCATGAATGGCAGGTACCTGCTCTACCGATATGTAGATAACATCCATCACTCCCGCTCCTTGAGGCGTTTCATGACATCTTTAGCTTCTTCGATACGCTTATTCAGCTCAGCACTCTGTGCACCAATGAACCGTTCAAACTCTTCGGCTTGTAACGGGGTAACATACTCTTTCAATTGTTCATGAAGCGCATCACGGAAAGCAAGATCACGGCTGGCCATTTTCATCCTTGCTTTTTCGATCAAGGGTTTCCAGTGCGCCTGTATTTCGAATTGCCGGAAGAGAATATCTACTTCTGATGAAACGAGTTGTCTTCCTTTTTGCAGATACTCTTGCTGAAGTAAATCGGCAAAGCCACACTCATAAGATGCAATCAAATCAAGAATTTCACTATAAAACGTATCCCTGACTTTATCGTTCTCGTGGAGTTGCAGGATTTTGCGGTATTCCCTTGCGTTCTCTTTGAATATGCTCACATAGATTTTATCGGTGTACATGGGGTACTTGAAATTTCCCATATCGACGCAGTCCCGAAGTGCATCGGTGAACTGTTTCCGGTAATTCTCTTCCCTGAAATAGGAGACTACAAAATCTTCATCTTGCTGGTTGATGTATTTGGTGCCTCCTCCCGTGCGGCTGTTGATGGTGTCGATGACAATATCAAGAATGGCTTGCCGCAGCAGCCTCGCTCGTTCACTTTCGGTGATGAGCATTGCCAGATTGAGAAAAGCTCTGAAGTCGAGAATGCCAAGTTGAGGAGTTTTCAGGATGTTCCCGAAATCTGTTTCGGGAACATCCTGTTCGGAAATAGCTAACTTAAATTCTTTTAATGATTTACCGCGCAACACCTCGTAACCGTTCCGGTGAAGCTCATTCTCGTTGCTTGCCAGATAATTTTCAATGGTACGAAGGGTAACTTCAAAAAAAACCGCAACTTGCTCTTTCAGGAGAACCTTGCGCCCTTTGAACTCGATTCCTTTCAGGCCGATGCTTTTCTGGATTTCGGCAACAGCGAAGGGGTTGTTGAGAATGTTCTGCCGGTCAATGGCAGAATCTGTCAAGTTTTTTGCCATGGCAGTGCCTTATACCGTTTTAAAGAGAATCTGGTTGTGCTTTTCCTTTTGCATGTTGTGGGCGTTGAAGGTCTGCACGGCATTGGCTTTGAGCTGGTCGTTGCCGTGGAAGGCGGAGTCGAGGCAGATGAACTGCTGGGGGTTGAGCTCGATGACCGCATCGATCAGTTCCTTGTTGACGCTCTCTTCAAGGCAGAGCAGGAGTGCTCCTCCGGAGACGGAGAAAATCTTTTTTCCGGTGATGGTTCCGGTTTCAATGTTGCCGGTCAGGCTGAATCCGGCCTTGAGGAGAATTTCGTAAAGCAGGTCTTCGGGTGTTGCCTGATGGTCGATATGGTCGATGTGCAGGGTAAGCTGCTCAAGAATCCGCTCTTTCGATGCTGACGGGTCAAGCTTCTGCCACTGGCGGAAGTTGGACTTGTCGAGCTTGAGCACCTTGAAGCCCCTATCCTGCCTGCCGGCATTGTCGAGATCAAGCTTGCCCTCCTCTTCGGTGTTGAGCTTGCTGATGACCCGGCGGATGCGCTCCTTGCCGATATCGGCTATGGTTTTATACCCTGCCTTGAAGGCTTCGCTCTCAGGCGCGCAGGGTTCAGGAAGCTGAACGAGTATGAATTTGCGGTTGCCTTTGTCCTGTTTGTTCAGGTCGAGGACGGCATGGGCGGTGGTGGCTGAACCGGCGAAGAAGTCGAGAATGATGTCGTCTTTTGAAAAATTAGCCGTAACCAATTGCTTAATAACTAAACGGGGTGGTTTAGGTGTCTCATAAATAGTAGCATTACCAAAAATATCTATAATTATTTTTTTGCCTTCTTGTGTGTCACCAACATCTTTTCTCATCCAAATTGTTTGAGGTGTTATCCCTTGTTTTACCTCGGATAAAAACCTTTTTAGTGAGGGCATACTGTTTCCATCAGAACCAAACCAAATGCGATTATCACGAATAAGTTCTTCAATATTTGTTTTTGGTCTACCCCAACTATTACCTGTTGGTGGCCTAAATCCTTTTCCCGTTAAAGGGTTGATGATTTCATAATCATCATTAGATCGGTACTCTTGCCTTGTTAAATCACTTGATTTCCATGGACCTCGTGGATCATTATCTGGATTTTTGTATCGCTCATTTGCTTCATCAGTTCTTGGTAATAAACCAATCGTAAAAACACTTTTATTTTTTGAAAACAAAAGTATGTGTTCATGACTGTCAGAAAAATATTTAGCGTCATTTTGAGGTGAATATTTTTTTTCCCATACGATATTCGCCACAAAATTCTCCTCTCCGAAAATCTCGTCGCACAGCTTCCGCAGATTGCTCACCTCGTTATCGTCAATGCTGATAAAGATCACACCATCATCGCGGAGCAGGTTCCTTGCCAGATAGAGGCGAGAGTACATCATGTTCAGCCATCGGGTGTGGTAGCGGGGATTTTCTTTTGCGTTTGCGGATTGACTGTCTTTCCATCGTCCGTCCTGCCCGGCATACTCCAGATAGGTTTCAAGGCTTTCGCTGAAGTTGTCGGGGTAGATGAACTCCTTGCCGGTGTTGTAGGGCGGGTCGATGTAGATCATTTTCACCTTGCCGTAGTAACTGGTCTGGAGCAGCTTGAGCACTTCGAGGTTGTCGCCTTCGATAAAGAGGTTTTGGGTGGTGTCGAAGTTGACCGATTCTGCGCGGCATGGTTTGAGCGTGGCGGAGCTTATGGTCTGGATGAGGTGCAGGGCCTCTTTTTTGCCGGGCCACTCCATACCGTACCGCTCACGGCGTGATTCGAAGAGGTCGCTGTAGGTACCGAGCTCGGCTTTGAGTTTTTCAAAGTCGATGGATTCGCAGAGCTCGCCCTGCTCGTTGCGAGTTTCGGTAAAGACCGTCGGGAAGAGCTGTTTCAGCCGGGCGCGGTTTTCAGCGGCGATGTCGAGCGAGGTTCCTTTCATGTTTTCGGACCGGATCTCTGCCATAGTACTCATTGTATAGGTTTTAGTTCATCGACCAGCGAATGGGGAATATGGTTTTTTTTCGACGGTTTGCCTGAACCGCTGTTCAACGATGTCGAGATTGAGTTTGAGGCACAAAACATTATCGATTTTACCGCATGAGCGCTTGAATTGCAACCGAAGCCATTGACTTGCTATGCCTTTTTGGCGGAAAAGCGACAAAGACTTTTTTAACCGAAAATAAAGAGTGCATTTCTCGTATTGGCGGCACCGGATCGCTGTCGCCGGAGATAAGCATGGCCATATCGTACTGATCCTGACAAGCGCCAACAAGCATCTGAGCTGCACGATTAACGCATCTCATTTTCTCATTATAGCCTGCGCATACATTCCCGCAACGATGACATTCCAAAATAGCACTCTGGTACTTACCGTAATAAATTTTAACACCGATAGTATCGAGCGCTTCGATGTATGTCGTCTGCCTTTTTTGCCTATCGGAATTGTTGCTTACTCTGCTGGTAAAATATTTTATACCAACAAGGGTTTGATTCGGTTTAAAAGCCGGATTGCCAAGCTCTTAAAATTCAGCCATTTACAGTTGTCAGGCTTCGCTTCAAGCATTCCAAAACAGAGGGTGAATCCGTCAATGTGTACCAGAACTCTATCTGAGGCTTATCATTTGCCGTTCCCATATCAAAATGCATATATTTCAACTGTAATTCCAGTTTGCATTCATAATGGTCTTAAATTCTCAAACGCACTGTATTAAATAATGACGAAAATGTGACCTTTAAAGTCATCTTGATCGCAAATTGGAATAACATCCCCGGAGATAGCATCCCCGGCCCGACGCCTCCACTTGCAGGGGGCGTTTCCTTTTTTATTGCCGCCTGTATTCTTTCCTCTTAACGCCCCATCCTGTCGCCAGCTGTTTCAAATAACAAAACCCTGTAAAGGTTGAGTATTTTGGTTCCTGCCCGGAAAAAGTGACGTAACATTGAATATATCAAAGAGTCTGGCTTTTCGAGAGTATTCCGGATCACAAGCAAAGACCGCCGTGCTGCTCATTAAATCAGAAACTCTTTTTTTTACCAAAATCACTGAAGGGAGCGACCGGCTCCCTTATGGTGGCGAAAGACCCCGTTGGATAACATGGTACAGGGTGACGTACAGGTTGTATTACCTCGCTCGGCGGGTGTTTCGCGGCTCGTTACCTGAATGGCGGACAGGAATGTCCGCCCTCCTTTCCAATCCATCTTGATCTAACGGGGGGCGGACATTCCTGTCCGCCATTGGTTTTTTTCGATACGCCGCCAGATCCCGAAACCGCAGCAATCCGTTTCCGAATGACGTAGTGGTTGTTATACCTCGCTCGGCGGGTGTTTCGAAGCTCGTTGCCTGAATGGCGGACAGGAATGTCCGCCCTCCTTTTCAATCCCTCTTGATCTAACGGGGGGCGGACTTTCCTGTCCGCCATTGGTTTTTTACGACACGCCGCCAGATCCCGAAACCGCAGCAATCCTTTTCCGAATGACCTACAGGTCGTTTGACCTCGCCCGGAGGGTGTTTCGCGGCTTGCTGCCTGAATGGCGGACAGGAATGTCCGCCCCCCTTTGCAATCCCTCTTATTACGTCAGGTCTTCATCTACTCGAACAGCCGGGTTACGGTAAAGGTTATATTGAGAGTGTTTCAATCCCTCTTATTACGTCAGGTCTTCATCTACGCTGCCTGTATATCAAATTGCAATACTGGATAAAGAGTTTCAATCCCTCTTATTACGTCAGGTCTTCATCTACTGATCAAGACGGGCGGCGGGTTGGCCGGCGCGCTTGATGTTTCAATCCCTCTTATTACGTCAGGTCTTCATCTACAAGAAAGAGTTAAACGCTGTGGGGTTGCCTGAAGAGATGATGTTTCAATCCCTCTTATTACGTCAGGTCTTCATCTACAGATAAAAACACTTGTCAATATTGTGGTAGTAAAAAAGAGTTTCAATCCCTCTTATTACGTCAGGCCTTCATCTACCACCGCGCTAAAAAAAAAGCCCTGACGGCGAGTGAGAAGTTTCAATCCCTCTTATTACGTCAGGTCTTCATCTACTTACTATGAGCGAATCGGGTCTAACCAACGTAGAGACTTGAAGTTTCAATCCCTCTTATTACGTCAGGTCTTCATCTACCCGTACCGGCCCCGGCATCGGCGCAACCGACTACGCCATGTTTCAATCCCTCTTATTACGTCAGGTCTTCATCTACGTGAGAAAAACGCCATACGAGCAACTTATCCTGAGGAGTTTCAATCCCTCTTATTACGTCAGGTCTTCATCTACTTGCTGAGAGACTCCTTGGGAGGGAAGAGTGGTGATATATGTTTCAATCCCTCTTATTACGTCAGGTCTTCATCTACGGAGAAGCGTATTCCCAAAAAGGAACACGATGATTATCCGTTTCAATCCCTCTTATTACGTCAGGTCTTCATCTACAAATATAAAAGCGTACAAAACTCTATTCAATGCATTAGGTGTGTTTCAATCCCTCTTATTACGTCAGGTCTTCATCTACGAGAGAAAAAGGGATTTCACGTACCTTCCGGAAATTTCCGTTTCAATCCCTCTTATTACGTCAGGTCTTCATCTACAGCTTTTGAAGCCACTCTTGCAGCATTAGCACACTCTGGTAAAGTTTCAATCCCTCTTATTACGTCAGGTCTTCATCTACACGCTATTTTATTCCTTACTAAAGGGCAGTCTTCGAGTCGGTTTCAATCCCTCTTATTACGTCAGGTCTTCATCTACGTATCCCTTATTTCATGTTTATAGAGCTGCTTACACCCTGTTTCAATCCCTCTTATTACGTCAGGTCTTCATCTACCAATCAAGGTGATTTCGAGTATCACGACAACTATTTGTTTCAATCCCTCTTATTACGTCAGGTCTTCATCTACCTACTGTTACTCGGGATCTGGAGACGCTTTGCTATGCTTTAGTTTCAATCCCTCTTATTACGTCAGGTCTTCATCTACTGTACCCTGTGAAACCCTGTTCAGACGGGCTTCGGCGGGCCGATTTACACGGAGGTCGTTCAACATTTTATAATAATGCATATCAGGCAAATAAACGACAGTGATCATTTCCGGTAACTTCTTTTTTCACAATCATTTTGAGGCCTTGCACGGAGCTTTTAACGGCGTTGTCACCGTATCGGCATATATTTCATGCTGTTATGAATAGTAACGGCCTTACATCGCTCCCTGCACAAAGCTCCGTGTACAAAAAGCCATATACTCTTTTCAGGCAATGAAATAGAGTTCATTACCGCTTATCGTGCCCTGACCCATTATGGTTATCTCTCCCTGGCAGGAGTCGCAGAGCCGGTAAAAGCGAACACTGTCTGTTTCGACTCTGATCAACCGTTTTAATCGTCGTTGCAGTTCCTGATACTGTCGTTCGGTCAGGATACATTCGAAAACGCTGTATTGGACGCGAACGCCATATCCCTCCATGAGTTTTGCCACTTTCGGCAGCCGTTTGTGATCACAGATGTCATACGAAACAAGAAAAAACATTTATCACCTCCTGAGATACGGCATGTATTGCTTTTCTCCTTTCAGGTAGAGGGCGAACTGCCCGGCCTGCAGATCGAGACAACGGCGATAGGTCACTTCATATCCTGTTCCGGGATGTGTAGTGTTGCGGTGCATGAGATTTTCGAACTCACGAAGAAAGACTTTTCGGGCAGCATCGGAAAGATAACATCCCTTTGCCCTGCCATCGTCATGTCGCGCAAGAGTAAACTCCCTCGGGCTGATCAGATGTTTGTTGATAAGCCCGATGACGAGACCATCCACAACGGTACGGAACTCTTCGATCATGTCGCTGATGAGAGCCGGGTGTGCCGGCTTGTCGGCATGAAGAAACCCGACATAGGGGTGGAGCCGGTGCAGACGGGCCATTGAAAAAATATTATTGAAAAGCAGGCTGTACCCGAAACTCAGCATGGCATTGACCGGATCCGTCGGCGGACGCTTGATCCGCTGCCGAAAACTGAACCCCTCTGCCTCGAACAGCTCTTCGAACACACCGAAGTACGCAGCAGCACCACTCCCTTCATAACCACGCACGGCATCGATTGTTTCAGCCCTGTCGGTGTGTGCTTCGATCTGTCGCAATGTTTCAATTGCCTTGCCAAGCGAAGGTGATCGAGATTTCTCATAATGCCTTTTAAGCATCACGCCTGAATTGTGCAATTTCGCCCGGACAAAGCATCGCGCACACTCCAGCGGAAAGGCGTTTTCGGTGGATCGCTGGAACTGCAGCCGTTCAAGTTTGATATTGACATCGTCGGTCGATTCGATGCGGCTGAAATACTCGCCATGCTGCGAGAGCAGAATCACAGGAATCCGGTTGCACAAGCAGTGGCGCATTGCCGCCGGAGTGATCATACACGCTCCGAAAATAACGATCTGACCAACCTTGATACACTGAATATCGAGCAGCTCCTCCTCATCCCCGTTCCGGTTGAGGGTTACCCTGAAACATTCGTTATCAATCCGGAGCATCGATCCCTGTTCCTGAATGTAGAGCGTCCGGAGAAACAGCGCGTCGTCACTCATCAGCAGTAGTGGTTACAGATTCAAGTATCCGGTACTTGCCAAGTCCGAAACCGGTTCCTTTTCCGATATGCAGATATTCGCCAAGCCGGAACAATGGTATGTACTGGCCGGTTTTTCCGGTAAAAGTGACGCGCCCCATGATGCCGCCGAGCTGCATCGACTGCTGCTGGCGCTGGGAATAGCGCGTCCAGTCAAGCCAGCGGGTTTTTGACTCAACAAGACGCACATCGCCATCGAAAAGCGGCAAATTGCGGCTGTCAAACGGCTCCTGCTCCTGATGATCTCCGTATAGCTGTGAGAGCACGAACGCCCGGTGATAGAGCGACTTGAGCAGGAGCCGGAAATCATCGTCACTCGCGATGCCGGTGAGCAACTCCTGTTCCTGACGTTTCCAGGAAGTCCTGATGCGAAGGGGGGTAAGGAATTCGAGGCTGAGGTCACGGTCACACGTACCGGCCGCTTCGAGAATATCTTTCGATTGCGTCACTGTGGCAGGGCCGACAAGATTACCGTTGTCATAGATATTCCGGCCCGCATCATCCTCGACGCTCACCAGCCTGAAACGCCCTCTGCCTTTTCCCAAGCCGAGGTTCTCGCCGAGAATCATAAATGCGTAGATGAAAAACGGCAGTTTGTCGATGGCCGTACCGAAGAGGGTCAGTCCATACCGTATCGAATCACCCGGCCTGAACGTGTGCTGCCCCGTCATCGGCGGTTCGATCAGGAATGGATGCGGCGCATCAGCCCCGATCCGTAACCGGTCGGCGATCTCCTGCGACACCTTTGTTTCAAAAACGGTATAGTAGGCGCACGCCGATTTCAGAATACACTGCTCGCACCGACGGTCACGACTCAGGCACGTCGCTCGCTTGAACGCATGCCCGAACCCGCCCCGCAGCGCCGAACCCTTGTAATCCGGCAACTGCACCAGTTCCGTCGGCTCGATGGTAAACCTGAACCGCGCGATGCGGAGAGAAGAGAGGGGTGTGTACATACTGATCAGTTCGGGAGCAATTTGAGCCTGACCCATCCAAGCGGTTGATAAGGAGTGCCATCCTTGAGCAGTACGGAACGGGTTTGCGGGAAGCAGTCGTCAGCGATGTCGATGTTCAGAACAGTTTTCAGGTAATCGCCAAGTAACGATTCGCTCTCCCGCCCAGGCTTCTTTGAATGGAGTTGACCGATCGCCAGGCCGATGGAATTGTCGAACCAGGTCTTTCCGCCGCCAATCCTGAGGATAGCCTCGTTGGCTTGGGGTCGGGGAAAGTTATTGAGTAGTGTTTCATAAAACGAGATCAGCCTTGAAACGTCAGAAGGACTTGCCGGGTGACGGTGTTTGAGCATCGCCAGTTCCCGCTCGCACGAGGCCTTTGAAAAAGAATTGATGATCAGGAATAGCTGTTTTACCGATTGATGTTTGACGAACTGAAACCCGTTTTTCTGTTCCGAGTGCAGCAACGACAATGAAAACAATGTGCTCGCACCGGAACGAACGGTTTGACGCCACTGTGGGATAGAGGTTTCATCCTTACCGCTCTTCTCTTCCGGTAACGGCACTATGCGCAACCGTTCAACCTGGCTGACCTGCAAGGTTTCCGGTGAAAACGGCCTTGCATCACTGATCTGCAAAAAACGGAACGCATGATAAGTGGGCAGTTCGGCAGGCGTTTCGGCATCATTTCGATCTTCGAGCGAAAAAGTGTTATCCAGCCGGCGGTTGAAACACCGGTCAGTCACCTTACAGCTTTTCATGGAATTCCGGTCTCCTTTGCCGACATAGCCCTGAATGTGTTGAAGCATTTGCAGACCCGACTCGTTATTGAGCAGCCAGTCCCACAAGACGGCCGTTGCCATGGCACCCTTGATGGTGCTTCCGGGTACAAAGGGAGCTCCTTGCGTTTCAAGAAAGCGCTGGATGTGTTTTCTTCTGACCTCACCGTCGACCGGAATCCGCTGTTTTGCAAGCGAGGCAACGGAACTGTTGCAATGGTATGTCAGAAAATCCTCCAGCATACCCTCTTGACGAACGTGTTCGACAAACCGGTCGACGAGTTCAGGCCTGCTCATCAGTAATGATTGCAGTTTCCGTTCATCAAGACAGATCAGTTCATTTCCCTCCTGGACAAAATCCGTACAGGGCGAAAAGACTGCTTCCTTGCCAGCCCCGATAAAAATCGGGGAAATAGCCTCAAGGGTCATCCTTTTCTGAATCAGCTTGTCTGTCATGCCAGGGAAATGGAAAAATTCATGCCATACCGTAAGATGCGTTCATCCTTTTGCGGCGAAATATCGAGAAGACGTCCGTCAATCGGTCGTCTCGACACAGCTCCTTCCCTGATGAAACGTGCCTGCTTGCGAACAGTTTCGGGGTCTGCGTGCAAGCCTGCTGAACCGCCGCCACGAACGAATAGTTCATACCGGTGCATCTGTTGGAATTCGGCATCGTCTGCCGGTGAAACAGGCGACAGGACAAGATGACAAGACGGATCAGGCGGAGCTTCGGGCAACCCGATGTCGGTCATCTCCACTGTCCTGAACTGACCGCAACCTGAAGAGCGCTCACCGCCAACCCCTTCGTCGGCAAGAATGCGAAAGGCGACCATGAGCTCTTTCTCCTCCTCGGGCAGAAGCTCACTGTGCAGCAGCACGCAATAAGCTCCTCGCAGCCGTGACACACCGCACTGGATGTCATTGAACTGAACAGAAGTGACATGGTACAACCTGTCCTTGTCATCCGTCGTATGAACTTTAACCTTCGGTGCAGTGACCACATGCCGGAACGACAAGCCATCCGGAGACACGCCGAAATCGTTCAGCTCATCACGATGAAAAATAAACTCACCGCCGACAGAAGGACAATCCAGCACGTTGAAATCTGTAAAACAATTCTCCCCGTCCCATTGCACATTCATCGCCTTCAGCACCGCACCGGAGACATAGCGTATCTTTTTCAGGCGCCTTGCATCGCATGTTTCGGGATAGTTCACCAAAGGCTTGGGAAAAAACAGTTTCCATGCTCCGTTCGGCCCCGCGGCAGAAAAACTCCGTACGGCATACAAGCCGGATGAAAACCGCAGTTTTCCGCTCCTGACAAACCCTATAAAGCGTTGCGCCCCGGAATCGAATGCCAGTGCATAAACGGTCGTCAAGGCCGAAAACAGGGTATCGGCATGCAACAGATCGCTCGTATCATCGAGGCTCGTTTCGCCAAGATGAAAGCGAGATCCATGGTCAGGAATCAGCAGAATCGCTTTCATGACACCCCGATATAAAGCTGACGCTGTCACGACCTTCCAATACCAACGGGGAATCCTGATTCCCGCCGGAATAATCCGAAATCAGTTTCCTTGTAACGGATACGTTCCTGAAGCAGACCCTCCCGTAACCTCGTGATCCCTGCCCGCCAAGGTAATCATCCTCGAGAATATGCATCGCCCTGAAAACAGCATCGAGATCGCCTTTCAATTCGCGTTCTTCTTTAATATCGTCATAGATGTTGTACACCATCTCAAAATCGAACTCGGTACCGGCCAAAACCCGCTCAACCTGGCGGGGATGCCTGGCGGCCCCTGTTGTACGATCGATCGTATTTTCCCACTTGGTTTCAGTACAGAGCCCTTCATCCCCCTCTCTTGCATCACCTGCAATAAAAGCGTCCCTGACAATCAAACGGGCTGAATCGCCACTAACCTTATCTTTTGCGCTGCCGAATATCCGTTTGATAATGACGCTATCGTCTTCCACCCTTTCACTGCCCTCTTCGCGGGCAAGAATCGAACGCAATTTTCCTTTCAGGGAGCTGCCGGGTATGAACGGAAGCCCTTCCGCTGTTTTGATGACATTCAGATCAACGGCGCCTATGTCAAGCGTCGTCTTTGAGCCGCCGATATGCAAACCGGTTTTAGCGACGATACGGCCCCTGATAAAAACTTTTCCGGTAAATTTTGACATCACGTTTGTCTCCGTCCATGATAATATTTATGATACGCGACAATCGCCTCGTAAAAAGCCTTAAAACGGTCAAGCTTCTCAGGCCCGTCAACCCTGACAATCAACTGCTCAAGCAGAAACATCACCACTTTCAACTGATACACCTCTGTCCTTCCGGCAACATAAGCGATTTTTGGGCGTAACATTTGCAATGCAAACGGTGTTGGCGCTTTCTGGATACGGGCATAGACGTTTCTCAACTGTGCCGTGGTGACATCTTTACACTTGTAAGAAACATACCGCTTGACTTTATCGATATATTCATTATAGTCGCTCGTGTGGTCACTGAAAATGTATGCAACATAATCTTCCACAAAAGAATCCTTTATCAATTTCTCGTATCCCTTTTCCCGTTCA
Organism: Chlorobiota bacterium; assembly: GCA_016868665.1. Lineage (GTDB taxonomy): Bacteria > Bacteroidota > Chlorobiia > Chlorobiales > Chlorobiaceae > Chlorobium. The sequence goes on along the minus strand of VGGK01000012.1, from coordinate 49,479 downwards.
TTCAATTCCAAAGCTTTCTGGACATCCGGCATCTTATCGGTTGCCGGCACCCCCTCATGATATACATTTTTTGTTTCCGTCACTGCTTTATCCGGTTACGTTAATCAAAATAGCCGTCATGTCCGTGATGCAAATTCAGCCCAGCGTGCCCCGACAGCAATCTTCATGGGGTTGACCAATTTTTTTTGCATGGCCTGACCAATGACATTTTCATACATCTCAAGAATCTTCCCGGCACATTCTTTTGCTTCGGGTTGTTCGAGATCACGAAGGAAGTAAGCCATCCTCCAGACCTTTTCGCCGTAAACCGGCTCATTGGCAAACAAGGCGGCAACCTGAAGGCTGTTTTCTGTTTCCACGGTGATACTGTTCTGGCGAGCCGCCCGTTCGTGAAGCACCTGAAGGCCGGTGCATCCCCTGAGCACTTTCCGTATAACTGCACGGGAGTTCTCGTACCCGACGATCTCCAGCAACGCATCCCTGACCTTTTGCGCCTCGCGGAACTCCTGCCAGGTCAGGGTATGACCAAGAACATTAATGGCATTCTTCTTGCTACCCGTCTCGTATTTGGCCCTGTGCAACCGCTCCTCGGCAAGCACGGCAAACCGCGATACCGGGTAATGCTCATCGACAACCAGCAGACTTGCCGAGAGTGTCAACGAGGGATTGTTGCAGACAAAACGCTGAAACTCTTCCTGTATTCTCAGTGCCAGGTCAAAAACCTTGTGCCATGCCCCTACCATGAACAGGTCATCACCACCGGAAAATATCGGATAGATGTAATCCTTGAATTGGTCTTCCTGAAGAACCGTGTTCATATAGCCCTCGAAAAACCACTGCAATGACCGCGATAACGACATCATCCGAGATGGTGTTCTGATATCCCGTTCAAAACCATCAGCAAACACTTTTCCGAGATCATCGACATCCATTTTCAGAATGCCGAGTTTTTCCGTTCCGGTTTCATGAAAAGCCTTGAAAGCAAGCTGTGAATAGGTGATGATATCGTCATCCTTTAAAGGACGTTTTTCTCCTGTTTTTTCATCATCGTCCAGATAATCCTCCATGCTGCGTCCATACAGTTCAAGATGCTCTCTGAACCGCTTGATGGTTTCAGCATCCCAACGTGGCAGGTCCTTAACGGCAAATCGGTAGTCTGAATAGCTACCTTCGAAGTCCGTTGAGTTGAATCGAACTGTTTTTTCGCTGCTGTCGGCTGTACTGCCATTGGTAAAATTCACGTCATATCCGATCGACCTGAAAAGCTTTTTCCACGCATCACCTTCCGATTCCGGGGTGGAATTCCCGAAACTTGAAACCTTGTAGGTTTTGCATCTCAATAATCCGGTAATATCCGTATACAGGTCGCCTTTTTTCGGCTTTTCGCCTGCTGAACGTTGTGTTCTGGGTTTAAATATCTCCTCACATCCCAATTGCCTGAATTTCTGCAGTTTTGCATCCTCAAGCAGTTTGTTCACGTCAGCCCATTTCCGGCCGAACTCGCTCATGAAGTCGCCGGGAGCAACATCAACAGAAGCAAGAGAAAGGTACAGTTCGTCGTCGATGAAGTCACGGTTAAGCAAACTCTGCATAATCTCTTTCCGGCAGTCATCGAGCTGAGGATCCCGATATTTTGGAGCGAGAATGTAAAACCTGCCACCACCGGTGTACAGAAGGTTTGCCGGTTTAAGCTTCAGGAAATCAAGAACCTTTCTTGCGCAAACATCTGCAAAAAGCTGTACGTAAAATGACCGTGCCTTGAGTGTTTTGGCTGCTTTTTTTGAAGGGACATGGAAAATGAATTTCTGGATTCCTGAAATATCCCCGCCAATCAGGATACAGGGCACCGACAAACTGGTTTTCTCTTGTCCCCCGGGCTTATAGCCGATAATTTTACGATCTTCACCCTGCCAGTTGCCCTGTTGCCACTCGTCATACAGGCAGAGCGCTATGGCCGCAGTAACCCTTGAATGGTCGAAAAGATTGATATCCGGTCTGTCAAGAAGTGGCCCCTGCTTTCTGTTCGGAGTCTGGGCTGGAACGGCATTGAAGTACTTCCAGAGCAGTGGCAACAACTCTTCATCATTTCGAATCTTTCCGAATGACTCCTTGAATTGATTGATGATCGGCGTGTATGCCTGCTGAGGAAACCTTGGAGACTGACCTGCCGGAAACAGCGCCTCCGGTTTCATGGAAAGCGGTGTCAGATCGTGATATTCAAGGTCAGGAACATAGTCATCTCCAGTTTTGTCGGTTAACCTGATACTTGAAAATATCGATTGCAGCCTTGCTCTTGAATACGATACAGGCTCAAGAAAATCGACTTTTATCCGTTCTTTTGATGCCCAGATATCGGCAATCCGGATAAGTTTGACCGGAACGTTTTTTCTGCATAAATCAGTGTATCCTCTATCCCAGGCGGCATGATGATGCAACACATAATGTTCAATGTGTTCAATGTTTGCTTCAGCGAGCCAACCCTGGTCACGGAACAGCTTTAGAAATGCTGCTGAATATCGTTTATGCGCATGACTTCTCCCGGCACGACTGACATAAACACGTGCTGCACGAGTCCATTGTGTCAGCTGTGCGCGTTGGATGAACTTGCCAACGTCATGCAGCAAAGCACCGAGGTAAAAAGAGTCTCTTTGGGAATCGGACATACTCGGTAATCGGGATTACATCAGAAAGAAGAGAAGCGTAACAGAATAGTTTATTTATTATACAAAAAAGAAACTGCAATAAAACAACATAATCCGGCCAAGCAGATCAAAGATCAGTAAATAGTAGCTATATTAAAAGTATATAGATTGTAAACAAAACCTTATCAGATATCCAATGAACAAGGCAAAATCAGAAACTATAAAGGACGGAAAAGCCTTTCTCCGGTCAGCGTTTTCAGCTGAACAGGAATTGCTTAAGATTCAGTTGAAGTTTTCGGAAACATCGATCACCCATGACGGAGTAATGGGCGAAGTAAATGAACAACATTTCATTCATGTGCTACGGAAATACCTGCCGAAACGCTATGCTGTCGATCACGGTATAGTCATCGACAGCAACGGAACAACCAGCGACCAGATAGATATCGTGATCTATGACAATCAGTACACGCCTACCTTGCTCGACCAGCACGACCACAGGTTCATCCCGGCCGAAGCGGTCTATTGCGTTCTCGAAGCAAAACCGACCATCAATAGGGTATATCTCGAATATGCCGCAAAAAAGGCGAAATCTGTAAGAACATTGGAGCGCACAACTGTCCCGATACCTCATGCTGGAGGGGAATACCCGGCAAAACCTTTGTTCCCGATAATTGCAGGAATTGTCGCTGCAGATATCGATTGGTCTGAAGGAATGAATAGTACGGCATTCCTGAGCAACCTAAACACTTTGATTGGCGAACAGAAACTCGACTGTGGAGTTGCCTTGTCGGATAAATCGTTCGACACATACGATAACGGAGTATTGACAATCAATCAAACCATCAACTGCTTTGCCTATTTCATCTTTCGACTGCTGCAAAAACTGCAATCACTCGGAACAGTTCCCGCAGTTAACTGGAACAAATACGCCCAGTTCATTGACGGTTAACAGGTAGAACGCACCAAACAAAAGCACCGGAAGCAACTTCGGGGACGCTGTTCTGTTCCCGCAAATTGTCATCAGCTGCAGCTCCTGTCAGGAATTCATTTCCCTGATTCAGCATATAGCTCACGGCATTGGCGGTAACGCCCGGTTGTCTGGCTGTCTCTGACAGCGATATTCCGTATTCATTTACTGCCTTCTTTGCAAGCTCTCTTCTCAACGACGGCAGAACTCCGCTTTTGCTGCGTGACGCAGAAAGAGCATTGTGACTCCGGCTGCCTCGCTACTCTTTTCGATCGCTGCGATAAACTGTTCCTGGCGTTCGCGCTCCGGAACTATAACATCTTTTCTTCCTTCGGCTTCATGCAGAAAGCACATAAAGACGTTGGGAGGATTTATTCCATTTCCAATACAACCATGCGGTTATAGGGTACCTCTATAGTCACCGCGACAATCCTGAAATTCCTTCCCATTAACCAGAGGAAAAGGAGTATCGCTTCGCGGGAGTATCGGTCGGGTACGACCGGGAGTATCATTCGCTCCGCGAATGGGAGTATTGCGCGCCGCGCGGCATAAAATTATGTTTTTTCAACTCCAGCCTCTTCAACCTGACCCTTGGCACTCAGCACGTTCTTCCGATCTCCACTCAGAACCTGGAACCAATTCCCCTATCTTCTACCGCGAAGCGATACTCCAGCAATGCGAAGCGAGCTATGCTCCGCGATGCGACAGCGAGCATACTCCCGTTCGCCCCGCGAACGATACTCCTCTCCCCAAACTTAACACGTATCACTTAACCCGTAACACGATCTTCTTCTTCCCATTCCCTCTTCGCCTGGTACTGGATTATACGTGCATTATTGAAACAGAATTGGAATTACACACCAAAGACACCGACATAAACTCAGTGTCGCTTCAGAATGCGGCTGACCGCCGATGTCGAAACTCCAGGCTTTCGAGCTGAATCGACATGCGCTAAATTGCGTATTCCCGCACTGAAACAGTGATTATGAGGATTTTTCGGCAATCGGGGGCGAGGGTTGGGCGAATGGATCGGTTTGCCTTGTGAGGATGATGTAATGATTTAGATTGCCGTTCGTTATATTACATTTGGACGTGTGGAAATACTGCTTGTTTTACACCGTGTATCCTTTTCATTTTTTTATCAAGCAAATATGCAATGATGAGAAAAAGAGGCTCATTCAACGATAAACGGCGTTTTATGGGGCCTGCAGATCCGGAGGTTCTCAATGAGATTGTGAGTCGTGTCAGCTATGGTGGCAACCCCGAGCACAAACGAAATCCGGGAGATTTCGGGTTGACCCCTCCGGCTCAGCCTCGACCGGATAAATCGTTGTGTGACGAAATCGGTGTTTTTCGGAGAGCTGAAGCCGAGCGACTGTTGCGGGATGGCCTCAAACGAGGTATGGTGAGCGAGCACTGGCGTCAGGGATTTCCCCGGAATATCTGGTCGGTCACTGCCGATGGCAAACCGGTTGAAGCTCAACTTGAAAACGCAGCCTCAGGTGTTTATAACGGCTATCCCATGCCTCGTTCCGATTATTTTGCACAGGCAGTTCTTCAACGATGGAGAGAAACAGATGGATAGGCCTTTCGCTATAGATTTCGAGTGGCTTGACCGTCCGACTGCTGAAGGAGTCGAGCGTTCTGCGTTTTCGTCCCTGACGGTTTTTGTCGCCGATCAGATTCTGACCGAGCTTGAAGACCTCAATTCGAGAACGGTTCGTTCATCGATGCGTGGATCGGCTTATGATCTGGCAGTCTGGCTCCTGCAAAACTGGTGGCGTCTTGTTGCCGAGCCTGAAAGAAATACTCTTGACTGGAAAATGAGTCATTGCATGGGAGCGATAGGCCAAGGGTTTTTGTGGCCCGAAGCCTGTTTTCTCAGTGACAGCCTGGAAATGACGGTTCATTCATTTCCGACGCCTCGTGACAGCAAACAGATGGTTCGTTATCTCAACGAGATTCATGCGCAGTTTCCTGTCGATGCTTTTGCCAACGAGGTTTTCGCGTTTGCTGATGCCGTGATCGGAAGATTGCAGGAAACCGGTTTCTCCTCAACTCTTCTTCATGATCTGCATCGGGATCTTATGCTGGAGTTGACGGATCCCGATATGAAGCGTTGGCGAACGGTAGAAGCATTGCTTGGCTATGATCCTGATTTCGCACCTGAAGAGCTTGTGCAGGAAATGATTGCTAAATCGGATATGTATGGAAGTGCTGCAATCGATGAATTGATTGCATTTGGCGGACAGGAAATCAGACCAATTATGAACTGGTTAACGGAAGATGCCTCTAAAGCTTCAATTTCTGTATTCGTTCCTGATAATGATATTCTGAGAGAACAAACCAGCCAGATTGATCCATCATTACTGCCATGGCAACGGGCTGAAAAGGCGGCGAGCATGGTGAAGCAACATTGGTCGATTGCTCCGGCTCCTGTAAGCACCCGTCAGTTGACCGATCTGTTTTCAATGAAGAGCGATGCTTTGACAAAAGCCGACATGAAGGCTCCGATGAGTATCGGTTTTCGTAATGGTCATGTCGATCATATCGATGCTACTCTCGGCTCTCCTATCGAAGTAAACCGTCGATTTGCGCTGCTTCGTGTTGTTGCCGATCACCTGTATTCTTCGGATTTGGATCGACTGTTGCCAGTAACCACTGCAAAAACTGCGCGACAAAAGTACCAGCGAGCTTTTGCGCAGGCTTTTTTATGCCCTGCCGACCAATTAATCGGGTTCATCAATGGTGACCTGAGTGATGAAAAAATCGAAGATGCAGCAAGTTATTTCAATGTATCTCCATTGCTTGTAGAATCGACGCTGGTCAATAAAGGGGTATTCAGAAAAAAGGAACTTTCCGATTCATACTAAGCGATTTTCTTTTCAGTGCACCTCTTATTATCAAAATGTATAACCGTTTAAGGTGAAGCAGAGGTCTGTTTTTTCATCATAACCTTTTTCCCTTTTGTTATCCATGAATTGGTTGGGGGTTTTTGGGAGGTGACGTGAAATACTCCTTCATCGAGCGGAACACATCCTTCCGGGCAAGCAGCCCGCTTATCATGCCGAGCACCGTGGCTGCTCCGGCAGCGAAAAAGAGGGGGCGGGCCGAGATGTTGTTGGTGTAGTAGATTGCGGGTATGCCCTGCTCTTTTGCGAAACTGTCGAGCGAGGTGGTACCGATCACCAGATCGGGTTTGTAGCGCATCACCGCGTCCATATCCTCTTCGAGATATTTACGGTAGCGGATTTCGGTGCCGAGCGCGGTGAGCACCTTGTGATCTTCTTCGCCAAGCGGCATGCGGGCTATGGAGGTGGAGGCGTAGGGCACGTCGAGGCCGGCTTCGAGCAGCAGCCGGACGACAGGCAATTCGTTGCCTTCGTAGCCGGCAACGATAACGCTTCCCTCAAGAGCTCCGAAACGCGACATCGCCTCGCGGACTTTACGGCGCTCCTCATCGGCGACTTCTGCAACCAGCTCCCGGTCGAGATCGAGCGCCTCTCCGACGCGCCGAATCCACTCGCCGGTTCCGTTTGCGCCGATAGGATTGCCTCTGACGATTTTCGCTCCGTTTTCCTCGAAAAACTGCGCACTCCGTTCATAGAACGGATGAAGCACGGCACAGGCTTCGACGCAACCAGCCTCACCGTAGTCCTCAAGCGATGTTCCCGGAAGCACGATAACGGACTCAACTCCTATTTTCTGCAGAATGCTGCCGATAGTCATGGCATCGACAGGAAATATTTCGCCGAGTATCGCCAGCGATTTTTTCTTTTTCTCCCTGTTCGCCCCGGCAAAACGGTTCAGCAGGGTCGCAACCGTGACATCTTTCGCCTCCGGATGGGTGCGCAGCTGGAACGCCGGCAGCCGCACCAGCAATACATCGGCATTGCCCGCTTTTGAAGGCAGCAGTTCCTCGGCGATCCCGGCAGTTTCGGCAACACAGGTGCTGACGACAGGAATGAATTTCACGGCCGGATCAAGAGCGATTTCCTCGATCGTTTTTCGAACATCGTCGATCATGGTTCCGCCGGATATCTGCACATTCATCAGTTCCGGCGTAACGATCGACTTGCGAGCCGCATAAAAATGCGAAACGAAGGTCAGTCCATACGCGCACCCCTGATCGGCAACGAGACATACCTGTACACCGTCGATCCGCATCAGCACCCGCAACCCGCCGAATGCCGGGCACATTGACTGCGGATGCAGATTGTTACAACCCTTCTTCTCCATGCAGTACTACCCTCCTCTTTGCTTGTTGGACATTTGCCTTGCCTGAACGCCCGAGGCCTGTGGAATCCATCCACGCCTCGGCCGCAGCAAAACTGTTGAATCTTCCGGCGGCAAGCCGGTAATAGCGTTCTCCTTTACCGGTAACCGGCCAGATGAACACCCCGGTTTCCGGAAAGCGAAAAGAGCCTGACTCCCGTTCCGCCGTCTCTTTTTTTCTGAAAGTGCCCAGAACGACCGAATACTCTCCCTCTTCGAGCAAGACCTGCCCTCGGAGCGGCACGCCTGCAGTTGAATCCTCATGCCGGAGTTCAGAAACCGGCTGTAATGGCAGGGAAATCACCGGTGTCTGTTCGGATGTACCCGCTTTCGGGTGCCTGACCCCGGGGGAAAGGAACAGATATGCGACTGCGATCAGCATGAGCGCGACAACGGGCAATAAAACAGCCTTCATCGGCCGGGATCTGCCGATTTCATGATCCTCAGCCGATAGCGCGATAGCTTCCAGGCTGCTGTACTCACTGTTGAGTATCCCGGCAAGCGACCGGTCGGGTTCAAAATCAGGAACCTTCTCCCGTGTGTATACCCTGCCGAATCCGGGAAGCAGGATTTCCTCGCCATTCTGTAGGCTACGGACAAAGAATGCCTGAAAGATTTCCGGGAGAGTACCGGCTTCGGCAGCGTTGAGATGCATGCGCTGCGATAACATATCGGCAAAATCAGCCTGGGAAACAGAACGGCGTTCAAAAACGATCCTGTTCACAGGCGGATGATAGGTGACGCCCTCTTTCCCGGAACGGCGTTCTGCAGGAACATGGCGCACGGAGAATACTCCCAGTCCGCAAACCCTGACCGTATGTTTCTCGAGCAGTTCCGCCGCCAGAGCCCCCGAAAGAGTGGAGAGGTAACGCCCCACAGTTTCCTGCGATTGACTGACATCAGGTGGCGAACTATCGTTTCTGGTACGGAGTGTCATACATGAAGAAGCATGCTGTTTCGTCCGGAACTCGATATGTAACCAAAGGCGATAATATACATATATCCCCTGTAAATCACACCCGACGCTCAACCCGGCCGATGGCGGTTTGTCCGGGAATTCCTGTTTTTCAATGCTTTTTCTTATCTATTGAAAAATGCCTTTCCACACATACCTTGCCACAATGAGCACCAGTGCGCTATCGGTCACAGAACTGACCTTGCAGATCAAAACCGGACTTGAAAGCCTTTTTCCCCTGGTGCGGGTCAGGGGTGAAATATCCAATTTCAAGCGGCACAGTTCCGGGCACAGCTACCTGACTCTCAAGGATGAACAGGCCCAGATTCCCGCCGTGATCTGGAAAAACACCGGAATCCGGCTCGGCATCGATCTGCGGGACGGTATGGAAGTCATCGCCGAAGGGCGGCTCGAAGTATACCCGCCGGCGGGACGGTATCAGCTCATCTGCACCTCCATTACCCAGGCCGGAGAGGGCCTGCTGCAGCAGGCATTTGCCCTGCTCCTGCAGAAACTTGCGAAAGCCGGCTATTTCACACCCGAACGGAAAAGAAAGCTGCCGAAGATACCGCAAACCATAGGCATTGTCACCTCCCCTACCGGCGCGGTCATCGAAGACATGGGGAATGTGATCGAACGCCGTTTCCCTGCCGTACGCATACTGCTCTATCCGGTAAAAGTCCAGGGTGCCGATGCGGCTTTGGATGTCCGCAAAGGTATCGACTATTTCAACAATCCGGCAGATCCCCGGCACAAGCCGGATCTGCTGATCGTCGCCCGGGGCGGCGGTTCCATGGAAGACCTGCAGGCATTCAATGAGGAGATCGTGGCTGAAGCCATTTACCGGTCATCGGTTCCCGTCATCAGCGCCATCGGACACGAAACCGATATCACCATTGCGGACATGGTAGCAGACCTCCGTGCGGGAACACCCTCCATTGCCGCCGAACTCGCAGTTCCCGACAGGCTCGATCTCCTGAAAACCGTAGAAAACCTCCAGTCGCGTCAAAGCACGGCCCTGCTTTCGAAGCTCGATGGAGCGCAGATGGAAACTGACTCGCTCATAAACAGCTACGCATTCAACCGACCGATTTTCCAGCTGCAGCAGCTTGCCGCGAAGCTTGAAGAGACGCCCGAACTGCTCGCGCGATCCATAAGGATGAAATGGACAGAAAAAGCCACGGCATTTGCCTCGGCAAACCAGCACCTTGCCCTGCTCGACTACCGGAAAACGCTCGAAAGAGGATACTCTCTGGTGAAAAAAGAGGGACGTTTCATTACCCGTTCATCGGAACTGAAAGCTTCCGACGAAACCGAACTTCTCTTTCATGACGGAACGATTGCGGCAACGGTCAGCGGGACTTCTGTTCGCTGATCATCCTGCGAACCAGTTCAAGGTCCGCCTGGGTATTGACGCCGGGATGATCGACGGTAGTCCTGACACATGCAATCCTGAATCCGTTCTCGAGCAACCGCAACTGTTCGAGCGATTCGGCTTTCTCGAGCATCGAAGGGGGAAGCCCGGCATACCGCTGCAGAACGTCTGCAGCATAGGCATAGAGACCGATGTGGCGGTAGAACCCTGTCGAAGCGTAGACTTCGCGCTGAAACGGCAAGGGGCTTCTGGAAAAATAGAGCGCATTGCCGTTCCTGTCCATAACGACCTTGACTACGTTCGGATCGTCAATCTGATGATAGTCCTCCGGAAGCATCGGATAGACAAGCGTGGCACAGTCCGGAGGATCGGTACCGAGAAACGGCTGAAGGCAAAGGTCGATATTCTGCGGATCGATAAGCGGTTCGTCACCCTGCAGGTTCATAAACACATCGGCATCGATATTCCGGGCAACTTCGGCTATCCGCTCGCTTCCGCAGCGCGCGGCAGAAGAGGTCATCGCCACCTCCGCGCCGTAAGCCCGGAGGACGCCGGCAATCTCGGTACTGTCGGTCGCTACGACCACCCGCGAAGCAAGTTTCGAGCGCATCGCCTGGCGCCAGGTGCGCACGATCAGCGGCTCGCCGCAGAGATCGGCAAGCATTTTTTTCGGCAGCCGGCTCGATTCGAGCCTGGCGGGTATAAGGATTACGGCACGCATCATCGTTGAGGAGAATCGAGTATCAGTGTTACCGGACCATCGTTCACAAGGGAAACCTGCATCGCTTCGCCATACCAGCCGCTTGCGACCGGCTTGCCCAGATGCTCTGCAGAGAGACGAAGAACGGTATCGAAAACCGGACGGGCTTCGTCGAACCCGGCTGCCCCGGAAAATCCCGGACGGTTTCCCCTGTTTGCATCACCATACAGGGTAAACTGCGATACCAGCAGCATTTCTCCTCCGGTATCGGATACCGAAAGGTTCATCTTGCCCTGTGGATCCTCGAAAATCCTGAGCTGAACCAGTTTTCGACTCATCCATTCCGCTTCCGGTATACCGTCCCCCGGAGCGACTCCGACAAGCGCCAGCAGACCAGGTCCGATCCCGGCACAACGTCCGCCTCCGGCACTGACCGAAGCCGAAACAACCCGCTGCACGACCGCCCTCATACCCGAGCCAGCTCTTCGCCGAGAATCCTTGCAGCATCTGCGGCCCCGAGCCCCTCGATCCTGACGGTCTTGTTCCGCGAACTCCTGCCTGCAATCACGCTGAGCCGCGAAGCGGGCACGCCGAACACTTTACCGAGCAGGACACAGCACTCGCGGTTTGCGGCATCGTCTACAGGAGCTGCCTTGAGGGCAATCTTGAGGCTTCCGCCATACTCGCCGCAAAGCCGGCTGCGCGACGAACGGGGTTGCGCCCTCACCTGCAGAAGAACGCCTCCATCCTTTTCATGCAGTTCGAGTTCCGCCACCCGTTCAGAGCACTTTCGGAACCTTGAAAAAACGGTCCTGCCGGTCGGGAGCATTCTGAAGGGCGAGGCCGGTCGCAATCGAACCTTCGGCAACATCCTCCCGCAGCACGTTTGACTGGTCATGGATGCTGCTGAGCGGCTGGACGCCCTCCGTATCGATTTCATTGAGTTTTTCCACGTAATGCAGAATACTGTTCATCTCGGTGGTCATGGTCGCCATCTCTTCATCTGAAAAGCTCAATCTTGCGAGACCGGCTATATAGGCGACATCATCTCGTGTAACGGACATAAGAAAAAATGTGATTTAAATAAAAAAACTCAGAGCCTGCAGATTCCGGACTTCTGTTCATCGAGCCTGTTCTTCGGACGATCTTCCATGGGAACGAACGTGCGCTCATCCTCGCCAAGATAGATCTGCCTCGGACGCGCGATCTTCTGCTCGTCATCCTTGACATGCTCGATCCACTGCGCCAGCCATCCGGGAACCCTTCCGATTGCGAACAGCACCGGAAACATGTCCATGGGGAATCCCATAGCCTGGTAGATGAGGCCGGAATAAAAATCGACGTTGGGGTAGAGCTTGCGGCTGACGAAGTAATCGTCTTCCAGTGCAATACGCTCGAGTTCCAGCGCCATGTCGAGTAAAGGATTGCGTCCGGTTTCCTCGAAAACCTGGAAAGCGATATCCTTGATAATTTTCGCCCTCGGATCGTAATTCTTGTAGACCCGGTGACCGAATCCCATAAGGCGGCCTTCGCCATCCTTGACCGATTTGATGAATTCAGGAATCTTGTCGATCGAGCCGATTTTCATGAGCATGCGGATAACCGCTTCATTGGCTCCTCCGTGCAGCGGTCCGTACAGCGCCGCGCACCCCGCAGCAATTGCCGAAAAAGGATCTACGCCGGAACTTGCGACTGCCCGAAGGGAGCTGGTTGAACAGTTCTGTTCATGGTCGGCATGCAGAATGAAGAGTACATCGAGAGCCCGTTCAAGCACCGGATTCGGCTTATAGCGCAGCTCCGTCATTTTGAACATCATGGAGAGAAAGTTGCCGGCATAACTGAGCTCATTATCCGGCAGCACATAGGGAAAACCCATACTGTGCCTGAACGACATGGCCGCCAGGGTCGGTATCTTGCCGATGAGACGACGTACCTGCAATTTCCGGGAATCCTCGCTCCGGATATCCTTCGCGTCGCGATAGAAGGTCGAAAGAGCGCCAACGGTACCGACAAGGATACCCATCGGATGGGCATCGTAACGGAATCCGTCCATGAACTTCACGATGTTGTTGTGGGTCATGGTGTGATTCCTGATGTTGTACGTCCACACCGCAAGCCGGTCCTTATCGGGAAGCTCTCCCTTGATGAGCAGGTATGCCGTTTCAAGAAAGGTGCTTTTTTCGGCAAGCTGCTCGATCGGATAACCGCGGTAGCGCAAGATGCCTTTGTCGCCGTCGATATAGGTTATCCGGCTTTTGCATGAAGCCGTGTTCAGATATCCCGGATCGTAGCCCAAAAGTCCGAAATCCTCTTCGGAAGTCTTTATTTTACGCAGATCCATGGTATTGATCGAACCGTTTTCAACAGGAATCTCATATGAGCGGCCTGTCCGGTTATCCACGATGGTCAGGGAGTTGCTGGGCTCTGTAACCGTCATAAGAATTATGGGTTAAGGATTAAAAAATCTCGGTGAACGGGACTGGCCGGGCTTTCCGGAAAGATGACCGAAACCGGCATATATAAATGTACGAAATTCGATAATCATCCCTACTGCCGGGAATATAACAATCGTGACGGCACCGAAGAGAAACAGCTATTGTTCCGGTGCATGGCGAAAGAAACGGAAGACATGCCGAAACGTTTCGAACAGGAGAAAAAATATTTTTTGGATAAAAAGATCCTGTTATCTACATTTACAACTCACTGAAGGAGCTGTAGCTCAGTTTGGTTAGAGCGCCTGCCTGTCACGCAGGAGGTCGCGGGTTCGAGCCCCGTCAGCTCCGCAAAAAAAGCCCTGTATTGCAGGGCTTTTTTTATTTTATTGCTCAGGCTTCAGACTGCCGCCATACACTCTGAACCGGCAGCTGACCGAGAGGATTCTATCGCGGCACCAGTTCCACCCTGCGGTTTTTTGCCTTTCCTTCGTCGGTGGTATTAGGCGCGATCGGAGCAAGATAGGCCACTCCGTTGGATGTCAGCCTTCCGACTGCAATGCCGTACTCTTTCTGCAAAGCAGCGACGACAGCGTCTGCCCTTCGTTTGGAAAGCGCTATATTAAACTCATATCCTCCGACATTATCGGTATGGCCGACCACATGAAGCTTCAGTCCCGGCTGACTCTTCAGCAATCTTGCAATCTCTGCCATAGCCGGCTTCGATGCAGGCTTGATTTCGGAACGGTTGGTATCGAAGTATATACCGTACAGCGAAACCCTGCCCGTCGAGGCAATTGAGCGCGACATCTGGTCGGCCGTGACCGTAACCATCTTCTGCTGCATGGGACGGGTCTCTATAATGTCCACCGCAGCATAGGCGCCCCGTTTCGCCTTATAAACCTCCCTGTTCTCGCCCCATTCCACAACCGTCAGATAAACGTAGACATCCCCTTCGGGTCGACTTTTTTTTGCGCTCGCAACGCAGATACCTTCCTTATCTGCCGTATAAAATATGTAATAACTTCGACTGGTCTGGAGCTTCAGATCACCGAAAGGAGCCAGATAATTCGTCCATTTCGTAGCGGCAGGGTCTTTTCTGGAGTCATAGAGAATGACGAATCCTTTTGAACGCAATTCATTGAGATAGTTCCTGTAAACCTCGAGCGATCCCGTATCGCCCGCGGCTTCGTACCATATCCTGGTCAGCCTGCCTTCAGGCTTCAGCGGCGGTTTTGCAAACTCCCGCTTTCCGGTAGCAAAACTGTAACGCATGAAGGTCGATGTCTGCAGTTCGTACTCGTCGAAATTCTTGACCTGATAGCCGACAATTTCCGAACCGGCAAACCGCTTCAGCAACGGATTGTCCTTCGAGCCCGGCAGATCAGCTGCGGAAAGCTCCGTTCCTGCCCGGAAAAGCAGAAAGAGCGGCAGAAGTAACAGCACCATGCCGATCCGGCCGAATGCGGACAACGAATGTGAACGAGAGTGTTTCATGGTTCGTTTTTTTTGCGTTTATCCTTTACGTAGACTGCTTTTGACGGCCCTTCCCCGATCACACGTTCGTTCACCTCGAACAGCGTCGTAGCGCGGATCAGCTCTCCGAGCTTGCCGTATCCGTAGTTGCGAGGATCGAATTCCGGCAGCTGTTTTGCGATGGTGGCGCCAAGCGTCGCAAGGTGCGCCCACCCGCTCTCGTCGGAAGAAGACTCTACCGCATTACGAAGCAACCGAACCAGTTTGCTGTCCATTTTCAGCTCTGCGGCGGTTTTTCTGACGATCACTTCGTTGTCGTTGATCTTTGCGCGCAGCAGTTCGGTGTAGATGAACTTGTCGCATGCCGACACAAAAGGCGAGGGGGTTTTCTTCTCGCCGAAACCGTAAACGGTCAACCCCGACTCCCGCAGACGCGATGCGAGTTTTGTAAAGTCACTGTCGCTTGAAACGATGCAGAAACCATCGAATTTTCCGGTATAGAGCAGATCCATGGCATCGATGATCATGGCGCTGTCGGTAGCATTTTTGCCTTTGGTATAGCCAAACTGCTGAATCGGCTGTATCGAATGCTGCAGAAGCAGCTCCTTCCAGCTTTTAAGCGCTGTTGACGTCCAGTCTCCGTATATCCTGCGCACGCTTGCCGTACCGTACTGGGCAATTTCCGAGAGGATTCCCTCGATGATCGAAGGCTGGGTGTTATCTGCGTCGATAAGAACAGCGAGCCTCCCTGATTTTTCACATGCCATGCGAGTTCCCCGTTTTTATGAAACCACCCTGAATCCCTGCTCGCCTATCACCGCGACAATGGCTTCCGGACTGATCAGCTCGGGATCATACTCGACTGCGACGCTCCCCCCGGTATGAGACACGCTGACTGCATCGACTCCTTCGAGTTCCTGAAGTGCTTCCTTCAGGAGGGTTTCACATCCGGTACAGCGCATTCCGGAAACCGTGAATTCTTTTTTCATAACAGATAATGACAACTAATATGAATTCCTGGAAATGATTGGCCATCCGCAGGCGTTCAATGAGGGATTGGCAGATGACTGCAAGAGTAATTATATTAATTTTCTATGATTCATATACCAAAACATTTCCGGAAAACAGCAAAACCGCTGACCCTGCTCGCGATTATCGCCTCGCTTGCGGTCGTATCCGCCTGCGGAGATCCGCAGTCAAGGGAGATAGAGTCATTGCAGCGCGAGGCATGGAAACAACCCGGCGACGCCTCCTCGTGGTTCCGTCTCGGCAATGCTCACGCCCGGAACCAGGAGTACCGCAAAGCTGAGGAGGCCTACCGCAAAGCGCTCGAACTCGATCCGGCCCTCGAGAACCTCATGCCCGCTCTCGGAGCGGCAAGCTTCAACCAGGGGAACTACAGCGAAGCTCTCGGTTATTTCAAAAAACACCAGGAACAGGCACCGGACGATTCGCTCAGGAATTACGATCTCGGCAATGCCTTCATGCAGATGAAGAGATACCCCGAAGCCATTGCCGCCTACAAACGAGCCATAGCCAACAGCGTATCCTTCAACGAAGCATATTACAATCTCGGAGTCTGTTATGCGCGTACCGGCAGGAGTGCCGAAGCGAAAGAAATTTATGAAGTGCTTGTCAGGAAAAACAATTATCTTGCCGTCTCTCTGAAAAACCATGTCGACAGAACTGACTCCGCAGGGGAGTAACTCCGGTTATCACCGGCCGAAGGATGGCATTCCGTCTGACTGTTGCCTGACATACCTGCAGGCACACAGGGTCCTGCACCTGTTTGAAAGCAGACGGGCTGACGGTTTTCCGGTGCTTCATCAGTGAGCTCCGGTACGGAAATCCGTTAAGAGCGCAGTATAACGGCACGTATTGCTTATGTGTGAACAGCAGAACAACATCATCGTCTCCGATAAGGATCCTCTGCCCGTAACAATGGCGGTTGCCTCTCTCCGGCATACGCTTGAAGAGTTTATGCGGACAACCCCGCTACCTCTCGCACAGGGACTCTATACGTTCATTCAGCCTATTCAGCAGACGGATCCTCTGCTGTGGCTGCAATCCCAGACGCTTTTCCCCAGAACTTTCTGGAAAAACCGCGAAAAGAACCATACGTTCGCGGGCATCGGCGCTGCGGACAGCATTCTGCACGACGAGCCCGGAAGGAATTCCGACAGTTTCGAACTGCTCATCGGAAAACTCTCGAACAAAAACCATTCTGCCCGGTATATCGGAGGATTCCGTTTCAACAACCTCGAAATACAGGACGAAACATGGAATTCGTTTCCTTCCTTCTCTTTCGTGCTTCCGCTGGTTCAACTGACCGTCGAAGATGGTTCCTGCATTCTGAGCGCTCACCTCTGGATCGGAACCGGGGAGGATGACGTGCATAAAGCCGGCGCTCTCCTTTCCGCCCTTGACTCCGTTATTGCAGAAACGCAACCCGACGGGAAGAATACGCTGCCCGCGCTGAAAAAAATCACCTGCATTCCGGACAGGGAGATGTGGACTGATCGGTGCAATAAAGCGCTTGAACTGTTCGATTCGGGCATCATGCAGAAAATCATGCTCGCAAGGCGAACGGTACTGGAATTCGAGAGCTCCTTTTCGCCCCTGCTCTTTCTTATCAACTATCCCTATCCGCAGAACGCCACTTACAGGTTCGCCTTCGAGCCCGAAAAGAATATCGCATTCATAAGTTTCACTCCTGAAAGGCTCTACCGCCGAGACGGACAGACGATCCTGACGGAAGCGCTTGCCGGCACATGCATGAAAGAAACCATCAACGGCAGCGACACCATGGCTTCCGAGATGCTGCTCAGTTCCGAGAAAGACATACGGGAGCACGCGTTCGTCAAGGACACCATCTACAGCGAACTGCAGCCGGTATCCAGCTCGATCGAAATGGAGGAAAACCTGCGGGTGCTGCAACTGAACCGCCTTGCCCACCTCTACTCACGCTGTACGGCAATACTGAAACCGGAATTCAGCAGCGACAGCACCGTGCTCTCCCTGCTCCACCCCACGCCGGCAGTGGGAGGCGTCCCGAAAGAAGCCGCAATAACCCGGATCACGGAGCTCGAGCCCTTCTGCCGGGGATGGTATGCCGCGCCTGTCGGCTGGATCAGCCGTAACGGAGCGGAATTTGCCGTCGGTATCCGCTCGGCACTGATCAGCAAAGAGACGACCAGCCTTTACTCCGGAGCCGGCCTTGTCAAGGGCTCGAATCCGGAGCTCGAGTGGAGGGAAATCGAAGAGAAAATCGGCGATCTCATGGCAATCACCAGGCAGCGCGCATGAACAACAGGGAGATCACATCGCTGTGGAGCCGGATCGTCATTGAAGAACTTGTCCGGCTCGGAGCGGCATTCTTCTGCATCTCGCCGGGCTCGCGATCAACTCCGTTGACTGTCGCTGCCGCACGGCATCCGCGAGCATTATGGAAAATATTTCCGGACGAACGTTCAGCCGGTTTTTTCGGCCTCGGCTATGGACGGGCGACCGGAAAACCGGCGGTACTTATCTGCACCTCCGGTACGGCGGTTGCAAATTATTACCCGGCCGTGGTCGAAGCATCGATGGACTGCCAGCCGCTGCTTATCCTCTCGGCCGACAGGCCTTTCGAACTGCTTGAAACCGGAGCAAACCAGACCATCCGTCAATCCGGCATGTTCGGCAGCTACAGCCGATGGAACTTCCAGCTTCCCGAACCATCCGCCGACATACCGTTACGCTCGGTGATCACAGCGATCGATCATGCGGTATCGAAGGCGACAGGTTCACTTCCGGGACCGGTGCATCTGAACGTCCCTTTCAGGGAGCCCTTCGAACCGGTCATGCCCGACATGCACGACCCCTGGCTCGCTCCGGTTGCCTCGTGGATTGACGGCCAAGAACCTCTCAGGCGCGATGAATGCCTATCGAGCCTTTCAAGGCAGGCAACTGTCCCGGAACTTGAGCATATCCTGTCGCGCTCGCGTCAGCCATTCTTCATTGCGGGTCGGCTCCATAACAGGGAAGATGCCGCGGCCGTCGGAAATCTTGCCCGCAAGCTGAATGTTCCGCTCTATGCGGATCTCGGTTCGGGTCTTCGGTTCAACCGGTCATTCCCTCCGCTCCAGCTCGCCTTTCAGTCGGCGCTTTTTTCTGAACGGTTCCTGCCCGATACCGTCATACATTTCGGAGGACCATTGATCGGCCGCCAGCCCTCGGCCGCCATAAGGCAGTGGAATCCGGAAAACCATGTTGTCATCAAACCTCATGCGAACCGTTACGGACCGGACCACAACGTCACGCTCGGCATAGAGGCCTCTGCGTCGCTTGTCGCCGAGTCGCTCGCAAATTGCCGAGCCCCTTTCGCCACCGGCGGATTACCGTTTACGGATTCCTTTTTCATGAAAGCATCGGCATCCATAGACGCCTTATGCCGACCGGATCTGCCGGTAACGGAGATTTCAGCCTCGCGTATCGTCTCCTCGATACTGACTGAAGAAGAAGGACTGTTTCTTTCCAACAGCATGCCCGTCAGGGACATGGATATGTTCGCCGCAAATACCGCATCACCGCTCGTAATGGTTGGCATGAACCGGGGGGCCAGCGGCATCGACGGAATCATCTCGACCGCTGCAGGGTACGCATACGGACTTCGGCGTCCCGTAACGCTTCTTATCGGCGACATAGCCTTCCTTCACGACATCAACGCGCTCTCTCTCCTGCAGTCGCTGCAGACGCCGCTGAGAATCGTGGTGACAAACAACAACGGCGGCGGCATTTTTTCGTTTCTTCCGATTGCATCGGAAACCGATATCTTCGAAACGCATTTCGCCACGCCGCAGAACTACAGCATACGGCAGGCTGCGGCTGCATTCGGCATCGCTCACTCTCTTCCTGAAACGAACGAGGCTTTCAGAAAGGCTCTGCTCGATCCGCAGCAAAATCAATCAACCCGCATTGTCGAACTGCAAAGCAACCGGACAGAAAACATGAAGCTGCACCGCTCGCTTCAGTCAGACATAACATCCCTTGCCGCGGCATCACCTGAAACGCTCTGATGGCAGGCTCTTCCGACTACCATATAAGCACCCGCGGATCTGCCGGAAACCCCGGCATGATTCTCATTCACGGGTTTCTCGGATCATCTCTCGACTGGCTGCCGGTTGCAGAATCAATCGACAGCCGCTATAACTGCATTCTTCCCGATCTTCCCGGACACGGCAAGACTCCGGCATCAACCATGCCGTTCGAAAACCAGATGGAGATCCTCGCCGGTGAAATCGAAAGCAGACAGCAGTCGCCATCATATCTTGCCGGTTACTCGATGGGAGGGCGCATCGCGCTCTATCTTGCCCTTCGCTATCCAGGCCTGTTCAGACATGCAGTCATCATCTCGGCATCACCCGGCCTGAAAACAGAAGAGGAAAGAAAGGCCAGAAGGGATAGCGACGCCCTGCTCGCATCGGTTATCGAAACGGATTTCGAATCATTCCTCACGGACTGGTACGACCTACCCCTCTTCTCGACGCTCAGACGCCATCCATCCTTCCCTGAACTGTTCGAAGCAAGAAAACGCAACCGGCCGGACCAGCTTGCCGCTGCCCTCCGTACGCTCGGTACAGGAAGCCAGCCCTCGCTCTGGGAAGAACTCGGCTCCGGCAGGATACCGCTGACCTTTTTTGCAGGGGAAAAAGACCGCAAATATGTGGAGATTGGGCGTCAAATGGTTAATTTATATTTTAGCTTCAATCTTGAAATCTTTCCACAGTGCGGTCATACCCTGCACGTTGAAAATCGCGCACTGTTTATCGACCGCCTGCTGTCATCGTCAACCGGAAACCAATCGTTATGAGCACTGTACAATGGATGCCTGCGGGCGAATTTACCGATATTCTCTACCATAAAGCCGAAGGAATAGCAAAAATCACCATCAACCGTCCAGATGTGCGCAACGCCTTCAGGCCCCAGACCGTAGAAGAGATGATCGAAGCGCTCTCGGACGCACGCAACGATCAGGAGATCGGCGTAGTGATCCTGACCGGGGCCGGAGATCTGGCATTCTGCTCGGGAGGCGACCAGAAAATCCGTGGCGACGCCGGCTATGCGGATGCAAAGGGGGTCAACCGGCTGAACGTGCTCGATTTCCAGCGCGATATCCGCACCTGCCCCAAACCGGTCATCGCCATGGTGGCAGGTTATGCAATCGGCGGAGGCCATGTGCTGCACATGCTCTGCGACCTTACCATCGCTGCGAAAAACGCCATATTCGGTCAGACCGGTCCGAAAGTCGGATCATTCGACGGTGGATGGGGAGCAAGCTACATGGCTCGTCTGGTCGGCCAGAAAAAAGCCCGCGAAATATGGTTCCTCTGCCGCCAGTACAATGCAGAAGAAGCCCTTTCAATGGGTCTGGTCAACACGGTCGTACCTCTTGACCGCCTCGAGGAAGAGACCGTTCAGTGGTGCCGCGAAATCCTGGCCAACTCGCCGCTGGCCATCCGCTGCCTGAAATCGGCACTCAACGCCGACTGCGACGGCCAGGCGGGTCTGCAGGAACTCGCCGGCAACGCAACCCTGCTCTATTACATGTGCGAAGAGGCCCAGGAAGGCAAGAACGCATTCGTGGAAAAGCGGAAACCGGACTTCTCGAAATTCCCGAAACGACCATGAACGCAGCATACGCACATCTCTACCACTATACAATTCCCTTCAGTGAGCCGGTAACCGTCAGAGGACGCCGGCTGCTGCAACGGGAAGGGCTCGTGCTCGCATTGAAAAACAGCGACCTGACGGTCACCGGGTACGGGGAAATCGCCCCCCTGACCGGACTGCACACGGAGCCGCTTCAAGCTGCCGAACAGCAAGCGATAGAGATGCTGACCATGTATCGGGCCGATCTCGGCAAGGCACTTTCCGGGCCACTTCTGCCCTCTGTCAGAACAGGCCTTGAAATGGCCATGCTGAGCTATGAGGCCAATGAAAAAGGCTCATTTCCCGACCTCACCGAACAGGAACCGGCAAACGCCGTACCGGTTAATGCCCTGCTTCCTGCACGCCACGATACCGCAGTCGCAAAAACGGCTGCACTCTACCGTCATGGATATCGGGCGTTCAAGCTGAAAGTGACACCCGCATCGGCAGGAGAGGTTATTGATATCGTCAATACGCTCTATGCAATCCATGGAGACAACATTGAACTCCGGCTCGATGCGAACCAGTCCATGATGCTCGAAGAGGCTTGCAGTTTCTGCAATCTGCTGCCCGAAGGGAGCATACGGTATATCGAGGAACCGCTCGCAAACCCTGCGGATATCGAAAAGTTCCATGCATGCACCGGTGTTCTGTCGGCCCTCGACGAAACCCTCTGGCAGAACCCCGATCTTGCAGCCCGTATACCTGACAGCTGCCTCGACGCCTACATTCTCAAACCGGCCCGGCTCGGAGGAATCCGCAGATCGATGGAACTTGCATCGGAAGCCCGCCGGCGCAACCTGCGAAGCGTATTCAGCTCTGCTTACGAAAGCGGCATAAGTCTCGGCTTTTATGTATGGATGGCCGCATGCAGCACCGGAACGCCTGCGCCATGCGGACTCGATACTATCCGTTTTCTCAAACAGGACCTGCTCATGCAGCCATTCCGGCCCGATGACGCCATGCTCGACCCCCGGCAGCTTTTCAGGAACGGGCAGGAGGTTTCCCCCCGCCGTATCAGGCTCACCTCGATATGGACCTTGTAAGCAGGTCCGAGCTGCTCTACGGCAATTCCCCGGCGCTCTTTTCCGCTGCAGGCACGCTCTCGTTCCGAAACTTTGCCTCCAGGGCAAGGAATACCGCTCGGAAGCTTCTTGAAAAGGGGCTGCCTCCGGGCAGCACCGTAGCCGTTATTGCCCCGAACTCCCCTGATATCGCGCTCCTCGGCATCGCATTGTTCCATGCGGAAATGATATACGCGCCCCTGAACTACCGTTTCCCTTTTCAGCAGATGCTCTCGACCCTGCAGATGCTCCGGCCGGATCTCGTTCTGACCTCTCTGCCTGCCATGCTGCCGAACGACCCTGCATTCAGAACCGAGTCCGTCGATACCGTCGTAACCGGTAAGCCTGATGCTTTCATCCCCGATCGGATCGCAACATCCGGCCGCATGGAGCGGATCCTCACCATCATCCACACCTCGGCCAGTTCGGGAAAAGCGAAAGCTGCGGCACACAGTTTCGGCAACCACTGGTACAACGCTCTCGGAGCCCTGGGCAACATGCCTCTCGGCCCCGGAGACTGCTCGCTGCTGTCGCTGCCTCTTTTTCATGTCGGCGGATATGCCGTCCTTTTCAGAGCTCTCGCTTCAGGATCCGCTGTAGCGGTTCCCGAACCCGATGAACCGCTGGAACGCTCGCTCGAACGATTTCCTGTAACCCACCTCTCGCTCGTTCCGACACAGTTGCACCGCCTGCTTCGCATCCCGGCTGCAATTCCACAGCTCAGAAAGCTCAAAGCCGTTCTGCTCGGAGGCAGTGCCGCGCCGCTGCCGCTGCTCGAAGAAGGTCTTCGTCTCGGTATCCCCCTCTATCTTACCTATGGCTCAACCGAGATGAGCTCCCAGACCGCAACGGCTGACAGGCCGTATTGCGCAGACCGGAAAACCGGCGTCGCACTCCTTCCCCACCGTGAACTTTCCATTGCCGAAGACGGGGAAATTCTGGTCAAGGGCCCATGCCTCTTTCAGGGCTATCTTGTTGAAGGCAAACCGGTACTGCCGGTTGACGCTCATGGATGGTTCCATACAGGCGACACCGGTGCCCTTGACCGGCATGGAAACCTCTCGGTACTCGGCCGCAAGGATAACATGTTCATTTCAGGGGGAGAAAACCTCCATCCGGAGGATATAGAGCGCGCGCTTGTCTCGATAGAGGGAATCGAAGCTGCCATTGTGGTCCCTGTAGCCGACAGTGAATTCGGCTGGAAGCCTGCGGCATTCATTAAAACAGCGCTGCCGGAACAGCCTGCGGACAGCGTTATTACCGAAACCATGCTCAGAACCGTCGGCAAACTGAAAACGCCCGTCCGCTATATGAGAATCTGCCAGTGGGTGACGCTTCCGGGATCGCAGAAAATCGACAGGAAATGGTATATCGGGCAGATCGGCAAAGAAAACTCCTGTTAGGAGGTCTTCCTGCTCTTCGCTGCCTTGCGCTTCAGCCTGAACACCATGAAAATACCCCCCAGACCGGCTACCGGAGCGTAGAACATCGCGGCTAAAAACATGCCGGTCAGAAGGTCGGCAGGAGTAAGCTGCACCGGAGCGAGGGCAAGCGCTTCCATTTCAGCAAGCACCCGCATCTGCTCTGCCAGCTCAGGCTTGCCTGCCGCCATGCCCCTTGCCCAGTCAAGCAGCAGCGTCAGACTTTCAGTGCCCGGACGGTATCCCGTCAGTACGACAAGCAGATAACTGACGGCCTCCGACAGCATGCCGCCTGCCAGACCGCTGTAACTTCCGAGAAGAAAAGCCTCGCTGTAGGAGAGCCGAACCTGATATCGGATGACCGCATAATAAATTGCCGCCATGCCGGCAATGAAAACGCCGGAAAGGAAAAACGCATTGAGCAGGGTGAGATATGGCACCGTGCTCGTCAGGGAGATCAGTACGGCTCCTATCGCGATGGCGGTCAGTTTTCCCGAAAACGGCAAAGACGAACCGGACGCCGACTCTGTACCAATCTTTTCCTTCATGCAAGCATCTCGTTTAGAAAATCGTCCATGGTGTAGAATCCGGGCGAGGTGGTATGGCGAGCCGCTAGCCATTTCGCGGTCTGCACTGCCCCGGATGCGAACCCCTCGCGATTCCTGGCGGTATGCGACACGGTGATTTCATCCATATCGGAATCGATATATGCCGTATGTTTGCCGAAAACGCTGCCGAGACGGAGAGCCGATACCTGCAGCTCTTCGGGCGCTATTTTCCGGTCGTCGGAAAGTTCGCGGACAACGGATTTCTTTCTCTGATTGACGGACAGAATCATATCCGCAGCCCTGAGCGCGGTACCGCTGGGAAAATCGGCCTTGCCGGTATGATGATGCTCGGAAAATGCGATATCGAACTGATCGAAGGGAGCGATCAGTCGAGCCGCCTCCCTGACCGTCCGCAGGAAAATGTTGACGCCAAGCGAAAAATTTGCAGAATACAGCAGCGACGAACCGCTTTCCTGCACCCTGAGTCTGACATCCCCCATCACGTCGTCCCATCCCGTGGTACCCACGACAACCGGTACGCGCGACTGCAGTATAGCCGGAAGGTTCTGCAGAAACGCATCCCTGACGGTAAAATCGATTATGGCGTCGCTGCCAAGAAAACTCTCTGCAGTGATGCTGTTCCGGTCATCAAGCATCGAAGCGATTTCATGGATTCCGGAGCGACTGATCACTCCGGCGACCTGCTGCCCCATCCGTCCGCTGCCTATCAATGTGAATTTCATATAACCTGAGAAACGTCCTTGTATGAACTGTTTGCAATGAAAATCCGGAAATCCTTCCGGATGACGTTATCCTTCCCCCATGATGTCGAGAATACGTTCAAGATCTTCATGGGAGAAATACTGGATGTGTATCTCTCCTTTGCCGGCTTTTTTTTCGACGATCTTCACTTTGGTCGCCAGCCGGGAACGAAGTCTCGATTCAAGCTGATCGAGCTGCGGCGAGCTCGCTGCAGCTGCCGGTGGAAGTTTCGACTGCTCCTTGAACATCCGGTTCACCAGCAGTTCCGTCTGACGGACTGAAAGCTGACGGGCGAGAATCTGCTTCCACGCCCTGATCTGCTGCTGTTCCCCCGGAAGATTCACGAGTGCGCGAGCATGACCCGAAGAGATATCCCGATTGCGGATACTATCCTGGATAGCCATCGGCAGCTTCAGAAGCCTGAGAAAATTGCTCACCGTAGAACGGTTCTTGCCCACTTTCTGAGCAATCTCGTCCTGGGTAAGACGACATTTCGTGGTAAGGCTTTTCAGGGCAAGAGCCACCTCGATGGCATTCAGATCCTCGCGCTGAATATTCTCGATGAGCGCAAGCTCCAGCTTGCTGGCATCCTCATGCACTTCGATAATATAAGCGGGTATATACCTGAACCCTGCCTGAGTGACCGCGCGGAGGCGCCGCTCGCCGCTGATGAGCTGATAGGCGTCGCCGTCACGGCAGACCGTCACCGGCTGAATCACCCCGTTTTCGATAATGGAGTTCTTCAGTTCCTCCAGAGCGGTTTCATCGAACTCTTTACGGGGTTGGAAGGGGTTCGCCCTGATTTTCTCGACAGGAAGGCTGCCGACAACCCCCTCGCTTGCCGGTTCTTCCGCTTCTTCCTTCGGGGAAGCGACAAACCCTTCATCCGGAATAAGGGCTTTGAGGCCTTTTCCTAACGCTTTCTTTGACATACCATCCATCATGCTTCCATGGCCGGCTACTGCTTCCGTACCTTGAATTTTTTAATATTGCCGTCCCTTTCAAATATCTCGCGAGCCAGATCGAGGTAATCCTTGGAACCGAGGCTCTGCGCATCGTAGAGCAGCGCCGGCTTTCCGTGGCTCGGCGCTTCCGAAAGACGCACGTTCCTGCGGATATAGGTTTTGTAGACCTTGTCCTTGAAGTACTTTTTCACCTCTTCTGCCACCTGCGTCGCAAGTCTCAGGCGTGCGTCGAACATGGTAACCAGCACTCCTTCGATCTCGAGCTTCGGATTCAGGTGCTTGCGCACGATGCTGATTGTATTGAGCAGCTTGCCAAGCCCTTCGAGAGCATAGTATTCAGCCTGCACCGGAATGAGTACGGAGTCCGCTGCCGTAAGAGAGTTCAGGGTAATGAGGCCGAGCGAGGGAGGACAGTCGATAATGATGTAATCATACCGGCTCCGTACATCCCGGAGCGCTTTCTGCATCACATATTCGCGTTCCCGCATATTCACCAGTTCGACCTCCATGCCGACGAGATTCACGTTCGAGGGCAGCACATCGAGATATTCCAGGCTCGACTGATGGATGGCGTCTTCGATATTGCCGCCCTTGACCATCACCTGATAAAAGGTGTTGTCGATTTCGTCCCCCGTTTCGATGCCGAATCCGGAAGTTGCGTTTGCCTGGGGATCTATGTCGATCAGAAGCGTCCTGAACTCGGAAATGGCAATCGACGCGGCTATATTTACAGCAGTGGTTGTTTTACCAACCCCTCCTTTCTGGTTTGCAATCGCAATAACTCTGCCCATGTAACAAGCAGGGAATTTTACAGCTGTTAGAGGGAACCCTTCCCGCTTTTTCATCTGTGCGGCATCGCAAAAGGCCGGACAATGAAACAAAGCATCGGGGGATCCCCCGAAGATCAGTCATGACTTGTTACATTATAATACTTGCCCGCACTTTTACAAACAGGAATAACCGATGCATGACAAGCCTTGAACCAGCATTCTTCGATTGTCCGACTCTCGACCTTGCAGAAAAGCTCCTCGGCAAAATTTTCGTTCGCCGCATGAAAGCCGGATTCGAGCTCAGAGGCAGAATAGTGGAAACGGAAGCCTACCTCGGCTCTGGAGACGAAGCCTGCCATGCATGGCGGGGCCGGACGAAAAGAAACAGCATGATGTTCGCAGAACCCGGCAGACTCTACGTCTACTTTACCTACGGCTGCCACTACATGCTCAACATCGTCAGCGAACCCGAGCACACCGCTGGCGCCGTGCTGATTCGTGCCATGGAACCGCTTGCAGGAGAATCGTTCATGCAGGAACGACGCAAAACTTCGCTTGCAACCAACCTCATGAGCGGTCCCGGCAAGCTGACGCAGGCCATGGCAATCGATCTGAGCTGCAACGGCAGTTCGCTTTTCGGCGAAGAATTCCATATCGGGAACGCTCCGGAACTTCGGAAGGATGCCATAGGAAAAAGCACGCGAACAGGCATTACGAGAAGTCGCAACCTGCCCTGGCGCAGATTCATCATCGGCAATCCGCACGTCTCGAAAGCGAAGGTGATGGAATAACGGAGCCGTCCGATCGACTCCCCCGATACGTCCGGCGTCAGCTTGGAGACTGGCCATGGAAAAACAGGTTCAGCGTATTATGAAAAAAATGTGAAAACGTTCTGAAAATCGATTATAAATCACTATAAATAGAGACACTACGGTATCGAAGCCTCTGCTGTTGGAAAGTTCGGAAAAAGTTTCTTTTTTTCGGCTGAACTCTAAACCATGTACAGCATGATCGGGACCCCTATACTTCCGGAAATCAGGGAACTGATCGAGCGTCGCAATTTCAGCGCGCTTCAGCGGATTTTCAATGACTGGATGCCTGCCGATCTGGCGGAGCTGATCTCCGACCTGCCGGAAAACGAACAGGCCATCCTCTACCGTCTGCTGCCCAAGGAACTCGCAACGGAGACGTTCGAGTACCTCGATTTCGATTCGCAGCAGAACCTGCTCACCGCGCTCACGAAGAAAGATGTCACCCATATCCTCAACAGCATGTCGGCGGACGACCGCACCGCCCTGCTCGAGGAACTGCCCGGTCCGGTAGCCCAGGAACTGCTCAAGCTGCTCTCGTTCAAGGAGTTCAAGATCGCCAAGACCCTGCTGGCCTACGCGGAAGGAAGCGTGGGAAGGCTTATGTCGCCGGACTACCTCAGCGTCAAGAAAGACTGGGACATGAACCAGGTGCTCGAGTATATCCGCACTTACGGACATGAGAGCGAAACCCTGAACGTCATTTACGTGGTCGATGACCATGGAAAACTCAAGGGAGAGCTGCTGGCAAGGGAACTGCTGCTCTCGCAGCCGGACAAGAAGGTGCGCGATATCATATCCGAGGATAAAATCGTCACCCTTACGGCAACGCAGGACCAGTCGGACGCTCTCGAAGCGTTCAAGCGTTACGACAACGTGGCGCTGCCCGTTGTGGACTCGAACGGATACCTTATCGGCGTGGTAACGGTCGACGACATGCTCGATGTGGCTGAAGAGGAAGAAACCGAAGATATCCAGAAGTTCGGCGGTATCGAAGCCCTCGATGAACCCTATATGGATCTGCCGCTGCACGAAGTCATCAGAAAACGGGCGGTCTGGCTTGTGGTGCTGTTCATCGGCGAAATGCTCACGGCTTCGGCCATGGCCTTCTTCGAGGACGAACTCTCCAAGGCAATCGTGCTTGCCACCTATATTCCGCTCATCATTTCCAGCGGCGGCAATTCCGGCTCCCAGACGGCCACGCTCATCATCCGTTCACTTGCGCTTGGTGAAATCACCATCCGCGACTGGCTCGCCGTCATGCGCAGAGAGATCGTTTCGGGACTTGCCCTCGGCAGTATTCTCGGCCTCATCGGATTTTTCAGGGTGATAACATGGTCTCATATCCTCGGCATCTACGACCCTTCGTGGCTGGCCGTAGGCATAACAGTCGGGCTCGCGCTTATCTGCATCGTGCTGCTCGGAACCCTTGCGGGATCGATGCTGCCGCTGCTCCTGCAGCGACTCGGGCTCGATCCGGCAACATCTTCGGCTCCGTTCGTAGCCACCATTGTCGATGTGACCGGAATCGTCATCTATTTCAGCGTCGCATCAATGCTCCTGCGCGGCATCCTGCTGTAAAAGGGACGACACCCGCTGAAAAAAAACGGAGCTGCCATATGAAAGAAGAACGCGAATCACTTGCCTTCGACATTGTATTTGCCGGCGGCGGCCCGGCAAACCTCGCTTCGGCCATCCGCCTGAAACAGCTCGTTACCCTTCATAACGAGCAGCACCCGGCAGAACCGCTCGATCCGTCAATCGCTGTAGTCGAAAAGGGCAGACATGCAGGCGCTCACCTGCTGTCCGGAGCGGTGCTCGATACGAAGGCCCTGGAAGAACTCATGCCGGATTTCCGCGACAGAAATTGTCCTCTCGACACGATCGTTTCCAGGGACAGGATCCTCTTCCTTACCGCAAAAAGATCTTTTTCTGTTCCGGCAATTCCCGAACCGTTCCGTAACAGCGGCCACCCTCTCGTCTCGCTCAGCCGACTCGGCTACTGGATGGCGGGAGAGGCTGAAACAGCGGGAATCGAGCTGTTCACGAACACGGCAGCCGTGAAACCGATCGTTGAAAACGGCTCTGTATGCGGACTGCTGACCGGCGACCTCGGCATCGACCGTCTCGGACAACAGAAGCCGGATTACCTGCCGGGCGCCGAACTGAGAGCAAAGGTGACGGTAATCGGAGAGGGGGTTGCAGGAACGCTCGCAACGGAACTGCAGAACATATTTTCCCTGCGGAGCGGATCGGCGCCGCAACACTATGAAACAGGAGTGAAAGAGGTATGGAGAATACCGGAAGGCGCGATCGAAGCCGGCGAGGCATGGCACACCTTCGGCTATCCGCTCGCTCCTGACACCTATGGCGGAGGCTGGCTTTACGCATTTTCCCCTACGGAGGTTTCTGTCGGCCATGTAACGGCTATAGACCCGCAAGCTCCGGAAGCCGACCCGCACGGAAACCTCCAGCTCTTCAAACAGCATCCGGCAATCGCCACCGTGCTCAAGGGCGGCTCGCTTCTTGAATATGGTGCGAAAACCATCACTTCAGCCGGGCTCGATGCCATGGGACGGATTTCCGGGCCAGGGTTTCTTTTCACCGGCGAATCCGCAGGAATGCTGAACATGCAGCGGCTCAAGGGTATACACCTTGCCATGAAGTCAGGCATGCTGGCCGCCGATACCATCTTCGAAGCGCTGCTCCGCGACGACTTTTCCGCTTCTTCGCTTCAGGGCTACGAGGAGCGCTTCAGGAACTCCTGGGCATACGACGAGCTGCATGCCGCAAGACATTTCAGGCAGGCTTTCGACAAAGGTCTCTATCATGGACTCCTGCAGACAGGGATGCAGCTGAAATTTCCCGGTCTGTCTCTCGCATCTCCCTTTCTATTTAAAAAAAACGACTCCACCCGGTCCGGACACGCAAAAAAAACAAGACAGGAACTCCCGCAACCTCCTGTTCGTACCGACGGACAGCTCTCCTTCGGCAAGGAGGAATGCCTCTTCCGTTCCGGAACCATGCACGAGGAGAACCAGCCCTGCCACCTGCGCATTGCCCCTGCTGATATTGCGGAGATATGCATTCGAAAGTGTACGGAAGAATACGGAAATCCCTGCACCCGGTTCTGCCCTGCAAACGTCTATGCATTCACCCTAACGCCGGAGCCGGCACTCAGAATAAGCGCATCGAACTGCCTGCATTGCAAAACCTGCGCCCTTGCCGACCCCTACGGCATCATCAGCTGGATACCCCCTGAAGGCGGAGGCGGACCTGGTTACAAACTTGGTTAGATCATGTCAGAAGAACAGACCGTCGTAGCCGGAATATCCGGCGGAGTCGATTCCGCCGTAGCAGCCTGCCTCCTGAAAAAACAGGGGTACAAAGTCATCGGACTGAACATCAGGGTGCTCGACGCTCCTGTTGCGGAACCATGCATCGAACCCTCGCCGCTCGTCATCAGCGACCACCCGGACTTTCAGATTCCGGTATTCAGCCTGAATCTGAGCGCCCGGTTTTTCGACGAGGTCATCGGTTATTTCCGCACGGAATATCTTGAAGGAAGAACGCCGAACCCATGCATGGTCTGCAACAAACGCGTCAAATGGCATGGGCTGCTTGAAGGCGCCAGCAAGCTCGGCGCGGGATTCATCGCTACCGGCCACTACGCCCGCACAGCATCGAGTCAGGGACGTCACAGGCTTTTCAAGGGAACCGACCGTCAGAAAGACCAGAGCTACTTCCTCTGGATGCTTGCACAGGAAGAGCTTTCGAAAACCCTCCTCCCGCTCGGCGGACTTACCAAACCGGAAGTGCGCGAACTTGCCCGGCAGTTCGGAGTTCGGGCAGCTGAAAAAAAGGAGAGCCAGGAGATCTGCTTCGTACCGCACGACGACTACTGCAGCTACCTCTGCAACTCGATTCCAGGGCTTGAACAACAGGTTGCGGGAGGCGAGACCGTAAACCGGCAGGGCAAAGTGCTCGGGCGGCACCGCGGCTATCCGTTCTACACAATCGGGCAGCGCCGGGGCCTCGGCATCTCCGCTCCGGAACCGCTCTATGTAACGGGGCTCGATCCTCTCGGCAATCGCATCACGGTCGGCCCGAAATCCGATCTCGAATGCCGCAGTCTTCTGGCTGCCGGACTCAACTGGATAGGGATCGATCCCCCGTCCGCATCGTTCGAATCATTCGCAAGAATCCGGTATCGCGACCGGGAAGCCCCATGCATCATTCAACCACAGGAAACAAACCAGGCTCTCGTCACCTTCCTCGAACCCAAATATGCCGTAACTCCGGGACAGGCTGTAGTCTTCTACCATGCCGACGAAGTGCTCGGGGGAGGGTTCATCAGCCATGTCCATCAACCCTTGAAATAACCATCGCTCCTATGATCCAGAGAAAACAGCGGTCGCTCGTCAGTCTCGATCTCGCCCCCCGCGAACCCGAAAACACAGATATCATGATCATGCTGCACGGTTACGGCAGCAACGAAAAAGATCTCATTCAGCTCGGCCCGATACTGAACGAAAAATTCCGCTACGTCAGCGCAAGAGCGCCTCACACGCTTGACTTCGGCATGTTCGGCTGGTTCCCCATCGAATTCACGGCGAACGGTATTACCGTCGATTATGACGCCGCCAGAGAGGCTCGGGAACAACTGATCGGTTTTATCGAAGAGATTCTCGATGAATGCCGCCCGAAAGGCAACCGCGTCTGGCTCATGGGATTCAGTCAGGGATCGGTGATGAGCTATCTTGCGGCATTCGAACGCCCCGACCTGCTGCACGGCGTGATCGCCTGTTCAGGCCAGTTGCCCCGGCGCGAAACGGTTCCCGAAAGCAGCATCGAACAACTCCGGCAGTTGCCTTTCCTCGTGATGCACGGCCTGTTCGACGATGTGCTGCCCATTGCGAAAGGAGAAGAGGCTAACCGCTTCCTGAAAGAAATCGTCGCCGACCTGACCTATCGGGAGTTCCCGATGGCACACGAAATCAGCCCCACAGCACTCAGTCTCGCTTCGGAGTGGCTCCGGGCAAGGGCCGGAAGAGCAAACAGGGAAGCATGAATGCGCTCCCTTAAAACCGATTCTCCCGGGAGAATCGTATATTCTTCTTTTTTTCTTAACGCCGCCATGCCGTAACGAATGAAGGACAAACTCTTGAACCTGCTGGAAGAGCGCATTCTCGTGCTCGACGGTGCCATGGGCACCATGATCCAGCGCCACAAACTCCAGGAAGCCGATTACCGGGGCGAACGGTTCGCTTCGCACGATCACCCGCTCATCGGCAACAACGACATGCTGGTGCTGACCCAGCCCGATATCATCCACGCCATCCACTGCGATTTTCTCGAAGCGGGCTCGGATATCATCGAAACCAACAGTTTCAACGCAAATCCGATTTCACAGGCCGATTACAACGCTGTCGGCCTGGTCAGGGAACTGAACCTTGCCGCAGCCCGGCTGGCCCGGAAAGCCGCCGACGAATACTCCGCGAAAACACCGGATAAACCGCGCTTCGTGGCAGGCTCGATCGGCCCGACAAATAAAACTCTCTCCCTCTCTCCGGATGTGAACAACCCCGGATACCGTGCAGTCACCTTCCGCGAGGTGGTCGACAACTATATCGTACAGCTCGAAGGACTCATGGAAGGCGGCGTCGATCTGCTGCTCATCGAAACCGTTTTCGATACCCTGAACTGCAAGGCTGCGCTTTTTGCCGTCGAGGAATATTTCAACGCAACCGGAAAACGGGTGCCGGTCATGGTATCCGGAACCGTGGTTGACGCCAGCGGCCGGACGCTCTCGGGCCAGACCACCGAAGCCTTCTGGATTTCCATCGCGCACATGCCCGACCTGCTCTCGGTCGGCCTGAACTGCGCCCTCGGTTCGAAACAGATGCGCCCTTTCATCGAAGCGATGTCCGGCATTGCGGAAAGCTATGTGAGCGTCTATCCCAACGCCGGGCTCCCCAACGAGTTCGGAGAGTACGACGATTCTCCGGAATATATGGCAGCACAGATCGCCGGCTTTGCCGAATCGGGCTTCGTCAATATCGTAGGCGGCTGCTGCGGCACCACGCCCGACCACATCAGGGCGATCGCAGAGGCTGTAAAAACCCTGAAGCCACGCCAGAGGCCTGAACCGAAACACGAACTTCTGCTTTCAGGGCTCGAACCGCTCACGGTCAACCAGACGACAGGATTCATCAACGTGGGCGAGCGCACCAATGTAACCGGATCGAGAAAATTCGCCCGTCTCATCAAGGAGGGCAATTACGACGAAGCGCTCTCCATCGCCCGCCAGCAGGTGGAAAACGGCGCCCAGGTGATCGACGTGAACGTTGACGAAGGCATGCTTGAGAGCGAAAAGGTGATGAAGGAGTTCCTGAACCTCATCGCCTCCGAACCCGAAATCGCTCGCGTGCCGGTCATGATCGACAGCTCGAAATGGTCGGTCATCGAAAACGGCCTTCAGTGCGTGCAGGGCAAAAGCATCGTGAACTCCATCAGCCTCAAGGAAGGCGAAGAACCCTTCAGGGAACGGGCACGCAAGATCCTGCAGTACGGAGCAGCAACGGTTGTGATGGCTTTCGACGAACAGGGCCAGGCCGACAGCCTTGAACGTCGCAGGGAGATCTGCGGCAGGGCATACCGTATTCTGACCGGTGAAGTTGGATTTCCTCCTGAAGACATCATTTTCGATCCGAACGTACTGACCGTGGCGACCGGAATAGAAGAACACAACAACTATGCGGTGGACTTCATTGAATCCGTGCGATGGATCAAGGAAAACCTGCCGCACGCAAAAGTATCAGGCGGCATCAGCAACGTCTCTTTCTCGTTCCGGGGGAACGAACCGGTACGCGAAGCCATGCACGCGGCATTTCTCTACCACGCCATACAAGCCGGACTCGATATGGGCATCGTCAATGCCGGCCAGCTTGGCATCTACGAGGAAATCGAACCTGAACTACTGCTGCGCGTCGAAGACGTACTGCTGAACCGGCGTGAGGACGCCACCGAACGGCTGGTGAGCTTTGCCGAAACCATCCGCGAAGGCGGCGATAAATCCGAAGCGAAAGCGGCGGAATGGAGAGGCCTGCCGGTCGAGGAACGGCTGCGCCACGCGCTCATCAAGGGTATCGTCGAGTACATCGACGAGGATACCGAAGAGGCTCGCCAGCTCTACCCCAGCCCGCTGCAGGTGATAGAAGGTCCTCTCATGGACGGCATGAACACCATCGGCGATCTCTTTGCCGAAGGCAAGATGTTCCTGCCTCAGGTGGTCAAGAGCGCCCGGGTCATGAAACGCTCGGTCGCTTGGCTGATTCCTTACATCGAAGAAGAAAAAAATCGACAGAAGAACAGCAAACCTGCCGCCAGGGTGCTGCTCGCCACTGTCAAGGGCGACGTACACGACATCGGCAAAAACATCGTCTCCGTCGTGCTCTCCTGCAACAACTACGAGGTGATCGATATCGGCGTCATGATGCCGTGCGAAAAGATACTCGAAGCCGTGGAACGCGAAAAAGCCGATATGCTCGGTCTGTCGGGACTCATCACCCCTTCGCTTGACGAGATGGTGCACGTCGCCCGCGAAATGGAGCGCCTCGGCATGAAGATTCCGCTTCTTATCGGAGGCGCAACCACCTCGAGGATGCATACGGCGGTCAGGATAGCGCCGGTATACTCAGGGCCTGTCGTGCAGGTGCTCGACGCATCGCGCAGCGTACCCGTAGCGAACAGCCTGCTCAACCCCGCTCTGTCCGATGAGTACATAGCAAAACTGAAAGCTGATCAGGCCGACCTTCGACAGAGCCATGCAGCGCGTACGGCGGAAAAAAAGTATATTTCCATTGAAACGGCGAGAGCCAACCGTCCCTCGCTCGAATGGAACGACGAAACACTGCAGGCGCCAATGAAAACCGGCATCACACTGCTGGAGGATGTGACGGTCGAAGCCCTCAGGCCATATATCGACTGGACACCGTTTTTCCTGACCTGGGAACTCCACGGACGCTACCCGCAGATTTTCGAAAACGGGAAATTCGGCGATGAAGCAAGAAAGCTGTTCGACGACGCTTCGAAACTGCTCGACCGTATCGGCAGCGAAAAGCTGCTTGCCTTCAGAGGCGTTGCGGGCATCTTCCCGGCCAACAGCATCGGAGACGATATCGAAGTGTACGCCGACGAAACCCGCTCGACGGTGCTCATGACCATCCACACCCTGCGCCAGCAGCAGGACAAACCGGCCGGAGAGCCCAATCTTGCGCTTGCCGATTTCATAGCCCCGAAAGAGAGCGGAAGAAAGGACTTCATCGGCGGCTTCGCCGTTACCACAGGACTCGGTATCGAGCGGCTGCTCCGGAAGTTCGCCGACGAGCACGACGACTACCACCGCATCATGGCGCAGGCGCTTGCCGACCGCCTTGCCGAAGCCTTCGCTGAAATGCTGCACGAAAAAGTGCGTCGCGAACTCTGGGGATATGCCCCCGGCGAAATACTCGGCTCTGAGGAACTGATCGCAGAAAAATACCGCGGCATCCGTCCGGCACCAGGATATCCGGCATGCCCCGACCATACGGAAAAAGCCGGACTCTTCACGCTGCTCAACGCTGAAACAAACACCGGCATCACCCTTACCGAAACCTGTGCGATGAACCCCGCGGCCTCGGTGAGCGGCTTCTACTTCGCCCACCCGCAGGCACGCTACTTCATGCTCGGCAAGATCGGCAGAGACCAGGTCGAGGATTACGCCCGCCGGAAGGGGATGAGCGTCCGTGAAGCCGAAAAATGGCTTGCCCCCGCGCTGAACTACGAGCCGGAATAGCGGAAAAAACACGGACACAGGACAGGCACGGACAACCTCCGTTGCCTGTCCATCCGGCCCACTCCTTCCTCCACGCTTTTTACCGGCCGCTGAAACCCCGAAGCCCTCGATGCTGTTTGTACTGAAATCATTCACGTCCAATACAGGAGAAAACCCATGATCGCCGAAAACACCAAGGCTCCGGATTTCACCCTTCCCGATTCGGAAGGAAATATGGTCTCGCTTTCCGACAATAAAGGCAGGAAAGTCCTGCTTGTCTTCTACCCCGGCGACGACACGCCGGTCTGCACCACGCAGCTCTGCAGCTACCGCGACAACTATACCGAGTTCACGAAACGCGACATCGCCATTCTCGCCATCAGCACCGATACCGTCGATTCGCACAGGAAGTTCGGCGAGAAGAACAGCCTTCCGTTCACCCTGCTCAGCGACCACGGTAAACAGGTAAGCCGTCTCTACGATGCAATGGATTTCCTCGGCATGTCGAAACGGGCATATGTTTTAATTGACGAACATGGCACTGTACGTCTTGCGTTCAACGACCTCTTGCCCCTTTTTTACCAGTCCACCCGGGACCTCCTGGCAAAAATTGATGCGATGAAACCGGAATAACCATACAGGCAATAATCGGAAAACAGCGGCATAACAATCGTTAAATATCGATATTTTATAAAGTTAATTGTACATTACGGGAGTAGGTTCGGTTTATCTTCTCTGAAACCTGACTCCTGGTGCCATGAAAAAACTGCTGCTCTCAGGGATCGCTGTGCTTATTGCCGCTGTTTTTGCTTTGCCGCAAACGCTCCCGGCAAAAACATTCCACCACCAGGTGGATTCACTCATGATTTCAACTGCGGATCACACAAAATTCAAGGTACTGCAACAGGAATTCACAAGCGGTCCGGAAGTAACCAAAGCCTGCCTCACCTGCCATACCGAAGCCTCGAAACAGTTGCATCGCACCAAGCACTGGACCTGGGACGTGCCGATGAAAGACGGCAAGCGGCTGGGAAAAAAACATGTGGTCAACAACTTCTGCATTTCAGTGGAAGGCAACGAGCCGAGATGCACTTCCTGCCATATAGGCTATAACTGGAAGGATAAAAACTTCGATTTCAGAAGCGAACTCAACGTAGACTGCCTCGTATGCCATGATATGACAGGAACCTACAAAAAGCTGCCCGCAGGAGCCGGTCATCCCGCCTATGAGGTTACAGTATTCGAGAAAAAAACCTTTCCGAAAGTCGATCTCTCCTTCGTTGCTCAGCGTGTCGGCCACCCCGACAGGCATAATTGCGGCATCTGCCATTTCGAGGGCGGCGGCGCCGATGCCGTCAAGCACGGCGACCTCGACAACTCCCTGCTCAAACCCGGCAAGAAACTCGATGTGCACATGGCCGTCGGCAAGAACGAACTGAACATGACCTGCACCGACTGCCACAAAACCGAAGGACATCAGGTGCCCGGAAGCCGATACGAACCGCATGCCCGCGACGTGCACGGGTTCGACTATCCTCTTCCCGATGACTATCCGACCACATGCAGCTCTTGCCACGGACTGAAACCGCACAAACAGAACAAAAAGCTCGACGACCATATCGACAAGGTTGCCTGCCAGACCTGCCATATACCGGCCATCGCAAAGGAAAGACCGACTAAAATGTGGTGGGACTGGTCAAAAGCCGGCAAGTTCGACAATAACGGCAAGGAAATCACTCTGAAGGATGCATCGGGAACTCCTCTTTACGTTACCAAGAAAGGGGTGTTCAGATGGGCGAAAAACATAGCGCCGGAGTACCGATGGTTCAATGGCGAAATGAATTATATCACCTTCCTCACGAAAATCGATGATAAGGGGGTGGTTGCTATCAACCATCCGGACGGTCACTCTGGCGATACGCTCTCAAGAATATGGCCCTTCAAGGTGCATCGCGGTCTGCAGCCGTATGATCCGGTGCTTAAACGGTTCGTCAAGCCCAAGCTGTTCGGCCCGAAAGGTTCCGGTGCATACTGGTCGGATTTCAACTGGGGAATTGCCATACAGAAAGGAATGGAGTATGCCGGAATGGAGTACAGCGGGAAATACAAATTCGTGGAAACCGAAATGTACTGGCCTATATCCCATATGGTTTCGCCTAAAGAGAATGCCCTCGGCTGCGTGGAGTGCCATGCCCGCGACGGCCGACTCAAAAATCTCGGTGGCTTCTACCTTCCAGGCAGGGATACAAACCCGTTCGTTGAAATCACCGGCTTTCTGGTAATACTGGGCTCGCTTTTCGGAGTTTCGGCCCATGCGATCATGAGATATCTTGCCCACAAAAAAACCACCAGCGGAGGTGCAGCATGAGAAAAGTCTACCTCTATGCCCGATTTCAGCGCTTCTGGCACTGGATGCAGGCGATCATCATCTTCGCACTGCTCTTCACAGGACTCGAAGTGCATGGACTCTTCAAACTCATGGGCTACGAGACCGCCTTCAATATCCATAACTTCTTCGCCTGGGGGCTGATGGGATTCATCCTGCTGGCGTTTTTCTGGTATATAACAACCGGCGATTTCCGACAGTACCTGACCGAAGGAAACCTGCTCGAAAAGATCATGATGCAGGTTCGCTACTACATGGTCGGTATCTTTATGAACGAACCGCACCCTTTCAAGAAAAACGAGATATCGCGCCTCAACCCTTTGCAGAGAATAACCTATCTCATGCTCACGCTTGTCGGTTTGCCGCTTCAGATCATTTTCGGGTTCGCATATTACTACTTTAATGAACTGGTAGCGCTCGGCATGAATCCGGGCTGGCTCGAACCGATAGCCCTGATCCATACCCTCCTTGCCTATATGCTGATAGGTTTCGTGATCATGCACGTCTACATGACAACCACTGGCCATACCCTGACGTCAAACATCAAGGCCATGGTAACCGGCTGGGAGGAGGTTGACGACTGAAGGATAACTGTTTATAACCCCAGGTCCCTGATCGAGTAATAGTGAAACGTACGGTCATCCGACATGGCAACAAGCAGCCCATCGGGAAAATCTGCAGTCCGTATGATCGATGTAGCATCGATTCCGTCTGTATTTCCTGCGCTTATCGTCACGTCATGCATGAAACGGTGCAACACCCTGGTATCCCCGACACTTCCGGCTCCGCTGAAAAAGTGCAGTTTTCCCGCACCCTGATCGGAAACCGCAACAATCCGTTTACCGTCGTTTCCTGAAAACACGGCAATACCTTCATGGTCTGCGTCAAAACCCCTCTCGGCTAACAGGTCAAGCTCCCTCTCGGCATCGTTACTTTGCGGATCAGCATGATATACCCTTACGCCGTAACCTTCATCAGAATAATAGACGTAACCGGTACTATCGTCAACGGCAACTGCCTCGATCTCCTTTTTACCGCTCCATTTGCCGAATTTCCTCACCAGAGTGGCCCGGACTCCCCCTCTTCCATTATCTTCAAGCTGGTACTGCCAGAGATAACCCCCATTGACAGGCCCATGTTTTCGACTTACGACGGCATAGATCGCGCCATCCTTCTGACGTTTGTACAATGCCACCCCCATCGGAGCATTATCCTTTTCTCCGGTAAAAACCGGAATCCCTCCCGTATCGACAGCCGTCATATCCGGCACAGTGAACACACGCAGCTTGCCTGTAAGCCTTTCGGTAAAGACAGCGATATCGACAGGCTTGCCATCGAGCAGAAGGCCGTACTCGACATCGATATTGTTCGGACGTCTGATGCCATGAATACACTTATGCTTCAGCATACGGCCCCGAAGATCAAATACACAGATGGCTCCATCCTCATCCTTGTCCGTTCCGAGTATCAGACTCTGGCTGTGGTCGCGGAAATCTATCCAGATAGCCGGATCGTCCGAATCATGAGCAACTTTTTCTGTTATGACAACAGGTCGAACGACTCCTGCGTTTTTTTCCCGCTCGGATCCGGAACAAGCTGAAACAATGCAGCAGAATAAAGCGAGAAGACATGCTTTCCGTTGATTTCCGGTCATAAACAGTAATAGAAAACGTTATAAAAAGGGCGGAACCATGGGGCAGTTCCACCCTAAGTCAAACAAATGCCTCCGTTCAGAAATCGGCTTTCAGACCAAGCAGGAATTTCCTGTCATACCACTCTTCCTGAGCCACATACTGCTTCTCTCCCTGATAGAAACGCATGGGCTGATTGGTGAGATTACTGATTTCAAAGAACAGCTGCAACTCCTTGCTGAGACGATATGCACCATTGAAATCAAGGGTAAACGAGTTGTCGCAGTAGCGATCTTCCCAGCTCTCCTCTCCGATCGAGCCCTCTTCGGAATCGATGAAATCGCTGTGGTAATTACCAGAAAGCCTCACGGTCAAGGGGCCTGTTTCGTAGGAGACCGAAGCGTTGAACAGATGCTCGGGACTGCCGGGAAGCGGCAGATCGTCATTCTCCCGTCCATCGATATTGAAATTGTCGATCTCCGAATGGGTCCAGGTGTAGTTCAGGTAAAGACCGAGCCCTTTCAGAAAAGGCATCTGGAACTGAGCCGCAAGTTCGATGCCTGTGAGCGATCCGTCCCCGCCGTTGACCGGCTGATAGAGATCGTAACCGGTTGCCGTATCTTCTGTTTTGCGGGTAACTATGAAATCGGATATATCCTTGTAAAACAGACCCGCCGAAAGCACGCCTACATTACCGAGGTACCGTTCGACCATAACATCGATATTCTTCGAAAGCGTCGGTTCGAGCGACGGATTGCCGATATAAATCTCCTCATCGTCTCTTATAAGCTGACGATACGGGGCAAGATCGAAATAATCCGGCCTTGCCAGCGAATGCGTGTAAGCCAGCCGGATATTGGTACGATCGTCGATACGGTAAAGAAAATGGATATAGGGCAGAACGCTGGTATACTCCTTCGGCACCCCGGAAACCGGTGTAAGCGATTCATCTTCGTCATCGTAAAAAAACGCGTCGTACTCGTTGCGGGTATGCTCCATCCTGACGCCGCCGATAATGCGAAACTTATCAGTAGCGTCCCAGGTTGCCATGGCGTAAGCCGCCTTGATCTGCTCTTTTGCCCTGAAGTTTTCCGCAAGCTCTTCGGGAGCATCTTCTTTTTCAAATTCATCCGAATCGAGATCAAGGGAGCCAACGAACTCGCTGCTGACAAAATTGCCTGGCTGGTATATCTCTCCGGGCAGGAAATGATCTTTGTCAAGATCGGAAAGATTGTCATAGACGGAATCCATGAATGCGGCATCATCAACAGGTTCATACTCGAAAAACTCGTTATCGCGTTTCTTCGATTTGTCCCGTATACGCCCGCCGAATTTCAGCTGCAGGGCATCGGATACCTTGTACTTGAGATTCAGGGCGAAATTCGTATCGATATCCTCGGTGTACTGGTACTCTTCCGTCAGTTCGTCGAGCTTCCACTCTCCATTTGCCGAAATGCCCCCGGTAACAGCATCGGAAACGGAAACGAACGGTTTTCGGGGGTTCGACGCATCGACGGAGAAATCCCCGCTTTTCGCGGCGACATCGATATATCGCTCGTTCGGGCGCTCTTCGGAGGCCTTTGCATATGATGCCTACCAATCGAGTGAGAAGCGACCGAATTCGTGTTCGCCGC
This sequence comes from Chlorobiota bacterium, assembly GCA_016868665.1. Taxonomy (GTDB): domain Bacteria; phylum Bacteroidota; class Chlorobiia; order Chlorobiales; family Chlorobiaceae; genus Chlorobium. The sequence continues at coordinate 7,159 of VGGK01000012.1, read as the reverse complement.
CCAGAGCGAACGACATCATCTTCTGATCTTCGAGTCGGGCGTTCTTGTCGACTCCCGCCTTGTCCTGATAAACGATTTCCGCTTCGTCTTCAAGAAGATCCTTGTAGGTTGCACGATACCGGTTCTCCCAGTCTTCGCGCCAGTTCCAGATGCCGGTAAATTTCAGGAGATGGTTTTCGTTGAAGCGGTAGTCGAGTCCGGCAGAGAGGCTCCTGCGTATACGCTGAATCTCGTAGGTACGGATTTCGAATTCGTCGAGAACCGGCCTGTCGTCGTCGTCCCTGTCCCAGACCGCTTCGATATCGTCCGAACCGAAGGAGTTGTCGTAATACGAGGCGCTCACCACGACGCCGAGCTTTCCGTCGAGAAAACGGTCGCCGTAGGTGCCGGCAAACTGGTAGCGGCCTCCGCCGGTTTCCTCGATCAGGTTGGCGCCGCCTGCGGCAAGAACTGAAATGCGTTTTGCTGCGGGAACCTTGGTGACAAGATTGATCGAACCGCCGATTGCATCGGCATCCATGTCCGGCGTTAATGTTTTATTGACTTCGATTGTCTGAATCATATCGGCAGGCACCAGATCGAGCTGTACGCTTCGGCCTTCGGCTTCAGCCGAAGGAATTCTTTCGCCGTTGATCATCACCGAATTGAATCGGGGTTCGGTACCGCGGATATGAGCGAACCGGGCTTCGCCCTGGTCGCCGAAAACGCTTATGCCCGGAATTCTTTTCAGGGCATCGCCTGTATTGGAATCGGGAAACTTTCCGATCTGGTCGGCAGCAATAATATTTGAAATATTATCATTGTTTTTCTGCTGGTTAAGCGCCTTTGCCTGACCCTTGAGCTGCTCGCCGATGACAACAACCTCCCGGCCAATCAGCACTCCGGGTTTCAGGCCTACAGCAAGCGTCGAAGGTTTGCCCGAAAGAAAAGAAACCGGATACTCCGCAGAAACATAGCCAAGGCAGGAGACCGCTATGACGGCCGAACCGCCTGCAATATTGTCGATCCTGAAATAACCCGCCTGATCGGTGACCGCGCCCTGCATTGTTCCTTTTATCGATACGCTGACCCCAGGAAGCGGCATACCGTCCAACTGATCGAGCACCCTGCCGGTAAGCACATGACGCGATACAACACCGGTTTTCGGCTCCGCGGCCTGAGCCGTTGCGTTAACAGTACCGCCGATAAGCGCCAGAAAACAGAAGGCGAAAACCTTTTGCATTTTTTTCTTCATGGAAAACCCCTTTTCTTTGTTGAGCAACCACCGGAAATACCATTGCACGACCGGCAGAATGTTAGGATTTAAAAGGGGTTAAAAAAAGAAGCGGCGAGTTACGTTTCTGTAAATTTCGGGCGTAGAAAAGAGCTGAGGGATCAGAACCTGCTGAAGAGATCGCTGATCCAGCGAAAGGATTCTTCGTAAATGCCGGGTTCCGAACTCTCCCTCGGACCGGCAACATTCAGAACGGTAATGGCATGGTCGCGCATCCAGCCAACAGCCGCATCGACCGGCAAAGCTTCAGGCAGGCGGACCATCAAAAAGGGCTTGCCGGCTTTTTCTGCACACCGGACGGTATAGAGCGTTCCTCCCTGCAGGCGATTGCGCAGAATCAAGAGCGTTCCGTCCGAATCGCACACATTTTTTGAAGTTCTTACATGGTATGCCGCAGCGGCTGTTTCCCTGAGACGGTAACGCATCGGGAGCGGGCCATCCTCAGCCCGCCTGTTTTTCGGGCACCAGCCGCCATGAGGCAGACCTGCCGCAAGAGCCGCATCGAGAGCCGCCCGATCAACTCCGGTCTGGCCTCCGGAAATGATCCTGCGCGGCAGAATACTATCCGGCAGAGAAAGTTGTCCTGAGGTTTTCAATATAGCGGTCGACCATTCCGGTAAATTCCATTACAATAAGCGGAGAAAGCATAAACTGCAGAAAAGAGGGAAAGTCAACGGAAAGAACTCCTCTGGTCTTCAGGGTAACCGCCGTTCCCGCACCATCGGACTGAACAATCCACTCTCCATCGACAGCGGCATTGCCGACTCCGTCTACCGGAATCCAGGAGACCACGCCTGCAGCCTCGTCAGCACGGTACCGGCAGGCATAGACCGTCTGCTGAAGGGTATATCCCGCGATGCCGATTTTCTGCATTTCCCAGCGAAACGCATTCCCGCCAAGATCCACCAGACGGTCAACGTTCGGAAAGTGCGATGCTGATCGGGGGACATCGGCCAGAAGCGAAAACACCCTATCCGGACTTTCCGGAACAGTCATATCGCGCGTGAGCGCTATGTCAACAGCAAATGCCATGGCTCAGAGTCTGCAACTTTCTATTTTATATTCAGGTACCGGCTTATCGAGTGCATTGAGAAGTCTGCTGTCGCGACTGTAGACATCCTGGCGGAACAGCACGGAATCCCCCTCGGCGACCGCTGTAAGATAGAGAAGAAATACCGGAATCCTGCGCGGCAGCCAGACCGTGCTGGTTTTTCCTGAAGCAATGGCCGACTCGATAGCCGATCGACTCCACTTCGCGCTGTCCTGCAGCACAAACTCGGCGAGTTCGAGCGGGTTTTCGACCCTGATACACCCGGAACTGAACGTACGGCTGCTTTTTTCGAAAAGATCCTTCGTCGGCGTATCGTGCAGGTAAATGATATGTTTGTTAGGCATCATGAACTTGATTCTGCCAAGCGCACCATGATCTCCTGCCGACTGCTGAAGACGGTAGGGAAAATTCGAGCCGGTATACTGCGACCAGTTGATGGATGCGGGATTGACTGCCCTTCCGTTCGAATCGATTACCTGCAGCCGTTTTTTGTCGAGATATGAGCGGTTCCTGCGAATGGCAGGAAGAGCATCCTTGGCAAGAATGGTTGGAGGAATGACCCACTGCGGATTAAAGACGATGTACTGCATATCGGCCTTGAATACGGGGGTCTTCCTGTAGGGCTGTCCGACAATCACCCTTGTAGCCCAGCGAATACGTCCGTTTTCGACGTACTGCAGCGTGAATGCCGGAATGTTTACCAGCACATGGGTCGACGCGATATCGCCTATAAACCAGCGGTATCGCTCAAGATTGAGCCGGATCTGATCGACACGATCTGCGGCAGGAATATTCAGTTCATGTACCGTCGCAGGACCGGCGATTCCGTCAACCTCAAGCCCGTTGCGCTTCTGAAAACGCTTGACGGCACCGACCATCGCCGCGCTGTACACGTTCGATGTATCGACGAGAGCGGACGAGAGGTCGCCGGATGCCCGAAGTCGCTTGCGCAGGAGAGGAACGCGGCTGTCAGTTGTTCCCTCCCTGAACGACGCTCCCTCGGGAATGCGCTGCCAGCCTCCTGCCTTCGCGATTGAGCGATACAGGGCAAGGCCTTTTTTCAACTGCGTATATTCCGGATGCCGGGGGCGAAGTTCGTCGAGCGCCTCTCTGATGCGTCCTGCAGTTATCGCCTGCTGCAACCTGTATTCAATAGCTTTGCGACGTACCGATACATCGAGATTCCAGTCAGGATCCATGCTTTCCGGATCGACCTTTCCGAATCGAAGATGATAGGCCAGGGTAAGAAAGGCATCGGTCAGAAGCAGATCGTCCCCAACCTGCTCTGCGGGCGTCCGGGAAGGGTTCCCGTAAAGTCGGCGCAATCTTCCGATATGATAATCATCAGGATTGAGGCCATCATCGCGGGCATCCTCAACAGCCTGCAGCAGTTCGACTATCATGCGCTGGTCGGTCCATACCGGTATGTATTGCCGAACGGCGTAAAAACGCCCAAGTTGGCTCTTGAAGGACTTTGAAGCGGCTGTGCCGGACCCCGCGCTTAGGGCAGGATCCTCGAAATGGCAACGTAGCAATTCGGAAATTGCGGAAGCTGCAACGGAGGACTTTACGGCCGTGGTACCGACCTTCCCCTGGTTGACCGCTACGCTCTCAGCCCGGATGGCAGAAAATGGAACAAGTACGAGAAACAGCAGACAAATAATTGCCTTTGAAGCGGCGCCGGTTAAAAAACGCATGGGATTGCTATGATGCCGATCGTCCGAACCCCCGAGCTGCCGCGGCAAAATCAGGATTGGCGAGTCTGGAAGAGGATGAATAATCGGTATTTCTGTGATAGATGAACAGGCAGCTTCCGTCCTTGATAAGGTCTATGACATGCTGTGAACTGTCGAACGAAAGTGCAGGACAACCCTGACTTCTGCCAAGACGGCCGTGCTGCCTTATAAAATCGTATGAAACATAGTTGGCTCCGTGTATGACAATGCTTCTCGATTCGGCTTTATCGTTAATGCCGGGTTCCATACCCCGAAGCCTGAGCGAATAACCGTGTTTTCCGTCATAAGTCACGCCAGTGGTGAAGAATCCGAGACTGCTTTTATGAGAACCCGGGGTATTCGAAAAACTGTATGCATAATTCTCGCCGCTGCCGCTGCCATGAGCCACGAGACCGGAATAGAGCAATCTGCCGCGTTTAAGATCAATAATGAACATGCGTTCGTCGATAGATGGCTTGTTGAAATCGATCACAGTCAATATACCCTCGCGACTGACCTTGCCCTTCTCTTTGAGCGAATGATAGCCGACAAGCGCCATATTCAGCACCTTGGGGTCGATTTTATGCCTGATCTCCGGAGACTGCGAAAGAGTGGAAATCTGATTACGAAGAGAAGGCTGCTGGAAAGGATATGCATGGCCGGGAACCGGGAGCAGCGTAACAATAAACAAAAGCATCACAATCGAACGAATCATCAGCAACCTCGTCTGGTTTTAGCCCCCGTTACAGTAACGATAGGCACTTGAGATGTAAACAACACATGATACGGAACCGGAAAAGAAGCCCGAAAACAACGCGATCGATGTCAATCGCCAGCAAGGCATCAGAGGGTGGAATACGGAAAAAAACTGGAATCCGGCCCGATTAATTTAAATCGGTAACATATAAAACAACTGGTTAAGATAGACCTTTTTTTTTAAAGGACAAACACAGGGGAAAAGATCATCTGCATTTCAACCGGAATATCCGGGTGGACCGAAACTCACGTGCGCTGCAGCAAGCCAGCGAAAAATTCGGATCCGGTAAAGGTGCGGAGTAAAGTTCAGAAGGAAAGTGGCCAAACCCTCCCAGATGGAGACCCAGGCAATAATGGTAAGACCTTCAACAAAAAATCTGTCAGAAAAAGAACCATCTCCGTTCAATAAAAAAAAACGGCTCACCCAAAGGGATAGGGCAAGAATCAAAACACCTGAGAGGAGCAGCAGTGATGAAGTGCGGATCATTTTTTTCAATGCGGCATACTCGACTTCCATCCTGTACATGAAAAAAGAGTGCATGCCGGAACGCACCATCTCCATAAGCTCCTTCGAAAGACCCTGTTCGATCGTGAAACGTACAACAAACGCAGGTTGCCCGATTTCACGCACGCACCCCGTAAGATACTCCACAAGATCGTCGTCGAAGTCCTTGCGATGATAGGGAGCACGTTTGTCGAAGTTGTCGTAGAGCTCCTCAATACGACGGGCTGCAACATCGATTATGACGTTGCCATCCTGCATCGTTTCATAGCGATCGAGAATCCGCTTTTTCACCATCTGCTCCTTTTAAAAGAGAAAAAAGGGCATGACAGCCAACGGTTATTTTGCAGCCTCCCGAAGAAATCGCCACCGCGAGCTGACTGTAACCTCTATATCCTGCTCTGCTGGAGCTATCTCCGTAGGAGGAGCCGCCTCGGGAGCCGCTGCTTTCAATGACATCATATCCATTGAAGGTACAGGCCTGTAGTGCGGCTGACCGACCGTCAGCTCGATAACTCCTCCAAGACGCCCGCCGGCGGCTTTCGCCATTGTTTCGGCATCACTCCGGGCATTCGACACAGCTGCAGCAAGCGCCTGTCGCCGCAGCTCGTCATACCGGCTCGACGAGAAGGTGATCTGATGCACCTCATCGGCGCCAGCCTGCACCGCAGCATCGACCGCCTTGCCGGCAAGCGCGAGATTACGCACTTTTACCATGACAAGATGCCGGGCAACGTACCCTTTCAGAACGCTTCTGCTTTCCGATTGCACCCATTCCCACTGAGGAGTGACGGTATAACTCGCAGTTGGAGCATCCTCCGCCGGAATACCCGCGGCACGAAACGCCTGCTGCACAGTACGGTATTTTTCGGCAGTACGAACCGCCGCCTGATCGGCATTTTTAGCAACCGTCTTCACCAGAACGCCGAACTCCGCCATATCTGGTCTGACCGAAACCCTTCCCGTCGCCGATACGACGACCTGGCTCTCTTCAGGCTGGGCTGCATATGCACTCCCTGCCGGGAGCACATAACAGCACACAGCAAAAAACAACACTCTGAACGACTTCATGATTGCCCCCCTCCTGTTAACATCCTTATCATTTCCGTCTCACTGCGCTATAACGCTCCTTACTGGCGCAACCTTCACAAAACCATTCAGCTACCACTCCGAAGCATGCAATCCGATAATCTCCCTGTAAGCAACGGCGGCCGCACAGGAAGTAACCGGTATAGTTACCAGCAGACCTACCACAATAGCCAGCATGCCGAGCAGGTTCACTGCAAAAAGAGCAAAAGCGAGACCGAAAACCGTAAACCAGTTTTTCGTTACGATCTTGCGGCTGGTTTCCATGGCATCCCAGAACTCCATCCGGTGATCGATAATGAGATGCATCACAAACATATAACAGACCGCAAGATAAATGCCGGGCAGGATAAGCAGGAACAAACCGATGCTGACAAGAATGCCTGTTGCCAGACCTGCAAGGAACAGCGGAAGAAAATAGTTGAAGCCTTTGAAAAAATCGCCGAACTGCAGCGATTTGCCCGTGAGCAGATTGAATGCTGCAATAGCAAAACCTGCGGAAAAAGGAGCAGCTACTGCCGTACCGAGAATCGAGCCGAACGTTCCGAATTTTGAAAACAGAGCCGATACTGCAAAAATAATCAGCGTGAAACCCACGAACTCTCCTATCCTGAATAATTCATGAGACCGCAAAAGAGAGGCATTTCGTGCCAAAAGTGAGCCTGCCATAGGCGAAGCCAACCTGAGATGCCGACCTGTCGTGCCTTCGCGTCATACGTTCACCCCTTATCGGGAATTTACTGATGCCGGAAAAGCGGCTTATCCCCGTAAGACTA
>VGGK01000011.1 GCA_016868665.1 Chlorobiota bacterium | reverse complement strand
TGCTCATGAAGCTCTCTACCTATTTGGTTTGGTGTTCTGTACTGGTAATTGCAACGTTACCCATTACAAGATAACACTTTATGCCCATAGGTGAGGGCTTTTTTTATTTCGAATCGATCAACTCAGGAAAAAGGAAGTTTTTCAATGTCATGGCTGACGATGTCGAAACCGTATCGGTTTTCCTTACGGATCGGATGCTTGCCGCACGAGACCGTTCACCTGAAATCAGATGGCTGACGAAACCGAGAATGCTTGCCAAACTGCTCTGCGCTCCGTTTATAAAACGGGATTTCTTTTCGTAGAAGGATATCCGTATGTCATAAGGGAAGTCCGTATTCCCTCAGAATGACGGGGACATGCGCGGGAACCAGCTTTTCCTGATGGTCAGGAAGCAGGTATCTGACGTAGTAGTAGTGGCGGATCATGTGGTAGTCGGCCGAATAATGGGCAAAACCTATGCCTTTAGGTCCGATGAAACCCATGGCAGTACTGAGAAGATGTCCGATCCATTGGGGTATGAGGGGATCGGCTGAAAAGGTTCTGCCGATGTCCCCCATCTGTTTGATGATTCCACCGGCTGTCTGCCGGATAAATCCGTCGCATTTCCATTCACCCCATTCGGGAAACCGCTCGAGTTCATTCTTGATGAGATCGAGCAGTTCACGGCCTTTTTCCGTTCGCACCAGGACCCACTGACGATCCTGTCGGGGGGTCAGTTCAGCCGCGAGGTAGCCGATCGTGATGTCCGAAAGGCTGTTCAGGTAGTCGAAACAGCACATGCATGCCTGCGGAAAAACAGCGGGATCGGAGAGCTCCTGAGGAAGGCTGAAATAAGGGATTTTTTCTGTGGAACCGTCGCAATGGCGTATATGAATGCGGAAATCCGGCATGAATTCCATGTGACGGGCTGTAGCGGGAGATGACGATATCCGCTCCAGCACCCAGTACCAGCGGTTCCTGTCAATGTTATCGACACATGGGATGCCGATAGTGTATATCTGCATGTTCCGGAGATACGGAAACCGTTCCCGGAAATCGCGGAGCATGTGCAGATGGCATGCCGCGCCTATTACCAGAATACGCGTCAAACCCTGACGGTATGCGGTCTGCAGCGATCGCAGTACCGGTGATAGTACCGGTTTGTTGCCCCTTGAAGCATAGACATCTTCAATATTTCGCGCAAGCACGGGCACCGAAAAAAAATAGTGTTCAGGATCTCGATGCAGGGTGACGACTCCCTCGACAAGCTTTCGTTCGATAGCTTTCATCGCCGTTGCGGTGATGATGCCGCTCCACTGGGCATCGGGTATTCTCTGCTTGAGACGGGCGGTGAATCGTTCGGATGTAATGCCGAAACGCATTTCAACCGGGTTTTCAAAATTTCTTTCCCTGCCGAACAGCTGTTTTTCAAGATCTCCGAGCCAGCCGTTTTTGAACACGCAACTCTGGATGCTTTCGTGCGCCGGCCATTCCTGAATAGAGCATAGCCCCGCATGCGCTGCAGATTCCTTTTCCCATTCGTAACGGGGTTGTGAAGTGATGAAATTGTTTGTGATTGTCGAGTCAGTTTCCGTCAGTCCCGAATCCGGGCGGTTCCTTTTTCTCCAGGATCAGAGGTAAATTGCGTAATAATAGATATTTTTTTTGATCTCGCTGATGACGAAGCGGTAGCTGGTTTTATTTTTCCACCACAGAAACCTGTTCCACCAGTCGGGTTCAGTCGAAACGAGGGTGATTTTTTTCGACGATCCTTCGAAGACCTTCGACCAGGTCTGATGGATTCTGAGCATATGAGGAGGGTCGCTGACGACGATTGCGCTTTTCCATCCTTTTTTCCGCAGTGTTTCAGCGGCATTGATTGCCTCCTCCCAGGTCGTTTCCGATTCTGTATCGACTTTTATTGCTTTTTTCGGTACACCGAGTGCTCTCATGCGACGTTCACGCCAGTTCGGGTTTCCTGGCCGATAAAACCTTGCATCGATTCCGGTAAGCAGCACGTTGGGTGCAAAGCCTCTATTGAAAAGTTCTGCTCCTTTTTCAACTCTTAATCCGCTGTCTCCGCCAAGAACGATTATCACATCGGCTTTCTGGGGTTTCTCGGCCGGGTAAGAAACGACGAAACCGAGGCTCAGGAAAATAACGCCCGCAAAAACAGATGCGGAAAACACCGAGATGGCCAGAAATGTCAGGAATGATTTAATCATGCATGTACCGTGAAATCATTTTCCGTCCTTACAGCCGGGAATCAGTTTCCGGCAGATGAAGCGCAGAGAGCCTTTTTTAGAAGGCTTGTCGATGATGATGGCATTTTTTACGGTATGATGCAAAAAAAATCGGCTGTTCACGGTAGACATCAACAGGCTCAGGAGGGTATTGAAGATTGACATCCGGTTTTCTGTCTCATCGATCAGAGGTGCATTCTTTTGAGACAGATTGTCTCGTTTTGTTTCATCATTATGAGACATATTATGATGAGTTACGTATAAAAACACTGAAATCGGCTGATTACCGATTGTTTTTCCTTCAGGTATGATAGTTGCTGACTAAAAATGTAAACGCGGCAATTAAACCGGCTGAACTGCACTACAACAATGGTCTACCTCCTTTCTTCCTTACTTGTTTACATCTTTATTGCGGGTGTTCAGAATTTCTATCATCGAGGCCGGATAAGCAGGATTGTCGCTGCTGCCGATTTCTCTGCCGTGCTGCTTATTTCTTTCATTATTCTGCTTGGCATGGTTCATTAATCGGCGAAACATTTTTCGACCTGTATTTTTTCTTTACCCGGACGGCATTACCTTTGTTTGTAGTGCTGTCTTTTTTTATGGCGATTTTCCCTTCGATACATGGCGAAAAGAGCGATTTTTTTGTTTAACCCGTCGCGAATGATCAAACGATTCGGGTTGCTGATCCTGCTGCTGCTCTGGTCCGGCTGCGTCTTATCCGCAGAGGCGGCTGTCGTCAGAACCGGCCTCGATATGCTTGACGATTCCCTCTGCAGCGGGTTGCGGGGCAAAAAGGTTGCCCTCATCACCAATGCAGCGGCGCTGACCTCTGAAGGAGAGCCGGGTTATGCGGTGCTGCTCCGCAACGGGGTGGATCTGCGGTTTCTCATGGCTCCGGAGCATGGTTTTTCTGTCGATGTAGAGGCCGGAAAACGCGTCTCCGGAACAGTCGTACAGGATACGCTTAAAGTCCATTCCTTATACGGTGCTTCGAAAAAGCCCGATGCCCGGCTGCTTGGAGCCGTCGATCTGGTTGTATTTGATCTGCAGGATGTCGGCGCCCGCTGCTATACCTATATTTCCACCATGAAACTCGCCATGGAGGCGTGCGAGGAGGCCGGAAAGTCATTCATGGTTCTTGACAGGCCGAATCCGATCTCGCCGGTTGCGCCTTCGGGCTTTATGGCGGAGAAAGAGTTCGAGTCGTTCGTAAGCGCTGTCGATGTTCCATTTGTTCACGGACTGACCATCGGCGAAATCGCGCAGTTCCTTCAGAAAACCCGTTTCAGAAAACTGCAGCTGCAGGTCGTTCGAATGGCGGGTTACGACCGGAGGCTTTTCGGAGATGAACTCCGGGGATTTACCTTCAGAAGTCCTTCGCCGAATATACGGAATGTGGAAACGGCAATTGTCTACCCGGCTACTGTCATGCTCGAAGCTACCACGGTCAGCGAAGGAAGGGGAACCGATGCTCCCTTTCTGCAGTTCGGAGCGCCTTATATCAGAGGAGATGAGCTTTCCCGGCAGCTTGCGGGGTATGCGCTTCCGGGAGTGGCGTTTCGTGCCGTCGAGTTTACTCCCCGATCGGGTAAATTCAAGGGAGAACGTTGTTCAGGGGTGAGGGTCGCTGTTACCGACAGGACCCTGTTCGAGCCCTTCACCGTTTCGGCGGCTATTCTTCTTTCACTGCATCGCAGCTATAAGGAAAAGCTCGGCCTTGAAAAGGGAGCGGATTTTTTCGACAGACTCGCAGGAACCTCCCGGTTCAGGCGTATGATAACCGGTCAGGCATCGTTGCGGAACATTATCGAAGCCGCAGAGCGCGATGTCGATCTATTCATCAGGAACAATGGGGATATACGGTTGTATCCCTGACCATAGCTGCAGTGTATGAAGGATTACCGGGGTGCCCGGTATGCGCCGCCCAGGCCTTCAGCTGAAAAAAGAATTTGCCAGAGTTGCAGAAACCGGGCCTTGAATGCCCCTGCGCAACTCAAAAGATAATAGTTCCACATGCGGCGGAATGTTTCCGGATAATGCCGTTTCAGCATCTCCCAGCGGCTTTCGAAGTTTTCATGCCATGCCTTGAGGGTAAGGTAATAATCGAAAGCGAATACATGCCAGTCTTCGAGCATGAAGAGCCCTTCCGCGTTTCGGGTTATCTGGCTTGCCGAAGGGATCATGGAGTTGGGAAAAATGTAACGGCATATCCACGGATCGACGCTGACGCAGGGTTCGTTGCCACCGATGGTGTGCAGGAGGCTCAGTCCTCCGGGCTTGAGACATCGTTTTACCGTTTCGAAGTAGTTCCGGTAGTTTTTATAGCCGACATGCTCGAACATCCCGATAGAGTAGATGCGGTCGAAGGATCCCTCGACGTTACGGTAGTCCGAAAGCGCAATGGTCACCGGCAGGTTTTCGCACTGTTTTTTTGCCTCGGCGGCCTGTTCGCTCGATACGGTTATTGCTGTAACCTTTACCCCGTAATGCTCGGCGGCAAATCGTGCCGCGCCTCCCCATCCGCAGCCGATATCGAGCAGATGCATGCCGGGTTCGAGCATCAGCTTGTCGAAGACAAGCCTGAGTTTCCGTTCCTGCGCCTCGTCGAGGTTGCCGGCGCCGTCCCAGTAACCGCAGCTGTAGATCATGCGATTGTCAAGCATTGCCCGGAAAAGGTCGTTACCGGTATTGTAATGTTTTTCGCCGATGACGAATGCTCGCGATGTGGTCTGGAGGTTGAACATCCGACCGGTCATTTTTCCGGCAATGCGTTCAATGGGCATCACTTTTTCGTCGGCTCGTGAGCGGAGAAGGCGATAGAACAGCTGGTCGAGGGCATCGCACTCCCACCACCCTTTCATATAGGATTCTCCCAGGCCCAGGTTCCCCTGGGTTATCGCCTTGCGGAAGACTTTATGGTTGTGGATGCGAATATCGTGTTCTTCTGTTCCGTCTATGGCTATGCCTGCGGCATTGAATATCGTCTCGAGCCGCTTTCTGTAGAGATTATCCGGCATGTTATGACGTCTCGGGAGTTGTTGAGATTAATCGTGGTGTTTTTCCTTCAGGGTTCTCTGTACCCTGAACAGGCCTTCGACGCCGGCAGGCGAAAAGAGCACCTGCCAGAGCTGGACATGACGGGCACGGAACGAACCTGCGGCACTGAGCAGATAGTAACGCCACATCCTGAAAAATCTCTCGCTGTAGTTTTTTTCGAGAATTGTGCGATGGCGATCGATATTATCATTCCACGCTTTCAGGGTAAGAAAGTAGTCATATCCGAAAGAGTGCCAGTCTTCCATCACAAACGTTCCTTCCGATGTTCTTGCGATATGGTCCGCGGAGGGAAGCATCGAGTTTGGAAAGATGTAGCGGCTTGTCCATCTGTCGGTATTGGTGCCGGTACGGTTGCTGCCGATGGTATGCAGGAGAAAGAGCCCTTTCGGGTCCAATGCGTTGCATGCCTTCTGAAAATAGGTTCGATAGTTTTTATGGCCGACATGCTCGAACATTCCTATAGAATAAATGCGGTCAAATCTTCCTGACAGATCCCGGTAGTCCATGAGTTTTATTTCAATCGGAAATCCTGAGCAGTACTGCCGGGCATGTTTCACCTGTTCGCTTGATATGGTGATTCCTGTAACCTTTACCCCGTAATGCTCGGCGGCAAATCGTGCCGCGCCTCCCCATCCGCAGCCGATATCGAGCAGGTGCATGCCGGGTTCGAGCATCAGCTTGTCGAAGACAAGCCTGAGTTTCCGTTCCTGCGCTTCGTCGAGGTTGCCGGCGCCGTCCCAGTATCCGCAGCTGTAGATCATGCGTTTGTCGAGCATTGCGCGGTAAAGGTCGTTACCGATATTATAGTGGGTTTCGCCTACTGTGAAAGCTCTTCGGGGATGCTGGAGGTTCATTATGTTTCCGGCGATCGAGCTGATGAATCGAGGCAGGCCGGATACTTGTCTGTCCAGCTTTTTGCGGAGCACCCGGTAAAAAAATTCGTCCAGTGCTTCGCAATCCCACCATCCGTCCATATAGGACTCACCGGTACCGAGGTGAGCTTCCGTCAGCACTCGTCTGTAAAAACGATCGTCATGCACCCTGATATCCCAGGGTTCCTTACCGTTGACTGCTATTCCTGCATCCTTAAGAAGGTTTTGCAGTTTGTTCTTGAAAAATGATTCGGCCATAAGAGCGAAGCATTATCCATACTGTATGGTTATCAGAGCTGCAGCAAAGAACTTCTGCCATGTTTTAATATATGCTTTAACCTGCAAAGCCATTGAAATCGTTCACGGACAGGTGGGGATATAGTGTATTTTGCGGGATTACAGCAGATCTGAGCGGGATAATGCGTCCGAAATGATCGTGTCATCCGGTAAAAAAACTACGGTATTCAGCCGTTGTTTTTTTTGGGGCGACCTCTTTTTTTCTGGGTGCTGCCTTTTTCCTCCTTCATGTCGGAATCGGCGGTTGATTCGTGATCCGGGTCGTCAGCAGAGATCTCTTCATCCAGTACGGTGTCTGCGATGACGGCTTCGTCGATGATCAGGATGTCTTCACAGATATCATCGGGGGCGTCGTCGATAGTGACAGCGGATTTTCCCCGGCTGCCCCGCTTGTTTTTCATGGCGGGTTCGATCAGGGTCATGACTTCGTTGATGGAAGAGAAAATATAGAGCTGCTTGTCGAGATTGGTGAGTTTCAGCAGATCTTTGATCTGCTGGCAGAGGGATACGAAAATGGCGAGTCCCTGACACTGGTTCGATAGCTGATGGGCGATCAGCATGGAACTGATGCCGCCCGAATCGATGGCCTTTACCTGCGAGAAATCTATGATGAGGTTTCTGCTGTTTTCTTCTTGCAGGAGGGTTTCGATTGTATGACGAAAACAGGCTGAATGCCGGAAATCGAACACTTCTTCTTCGAGCTTCAGAATGGTCAACTCCTTGCGGGAGGATACCGTATTTTTCATGGCAGCACTTCTTGTTAGGTCTTGAAGAGACCGGCTCTCTCTGCAGCCTGCCCCGGTCAGCTTATTTACCGCCTGCAAGCCTTCTGTTCTCTCTGCAGGAAGAGTAATGGCAGAGTCTGAATAAATGGCCTGTCCGAGTCATGCTTCCTGCAGAAATCGGCAGCATGCAGCAGAAAGCGCTTCCATTGCCGCACGATCTCCGGGAGCGTGCACCCAGTTAACATTAAGCCTATTTTTAAAAAAAGTCAACTGGCGTTTTGCATAATTGCGTGTATGCTGTTTTATGAGCGTAACCGCTGTATCAAAGCTTGTATGTCCTTCAAAGTAATCGAAGAGTTCCTGATACCCAACGGTTTTCAGTGATCCGGGGTTTTCAGTATCCGACCGGTTACAGAACGTTTTATATAAAAATTCAGCTTCTTCGCAGAGGCCTTCCCCGATCATCCTGTCGACCCTCCTGTTGATACGCTCGTACAGGAGCGTTCTCGGCATATCGAGGCCGAACGTGTGATATACATGCGGAGGAGTCGTGTTGCGATGTTTCAGTTCGGTTACGGTTTTTCCGGATACTGCGATGATTTCAAGGCTTCGGATCAGTCGGTGGGTTTTGGATGCATCGAGTGTCGCAGCCTGAACAGGGTCCAGTTTCCTGAGTCTTTCAAAGAGTTTATCGCTGCCCAGGCTGGCAAGTTCTGCTGCGAGTCGTCGGCGTATTTCAGAGTCGCCTGCCGGCAGTTCGGAAAATCCTTTGAGAAGTCCTTCAATATAGAGTGGCGACCCTCCGCTCACGATAGCGTGTTTGCCTCTCAAGTGGATATCGGCGATTCTTTTCCATGCCTCGAATGCGAATTCTCCGGCGGTGAATGGTTCTCCGACCGACTTTTCGTTGATGAAATGATGCCGGATCTCGCGTAGTTCTTCGCAGGAGGGTTTGGCCGAGCCTATGGTGAGTTCCCGGTATATCTGCCGAGAGTCTGCGGAAACGATCTCGGCATCGAGCATTCTTGCGATATTCAGTGCCAGAGCGCTTTTTCCGGACGCAGTCGGTCCGGTAATGACGAGCACCGGTTTTTCCGGAAAGCCGGCTGCTGTCTCGGCAATGGTCACAGGCCGGGGATGAAGGTTTTCATTGCATGGCAAAGTCGGGAAACCGGCAGTCCGACGACATTGTAATAACAGCCATCGATGCGTCGGACGTAACAGGCCATAATCGGGTCCTGGATGCCGTAGGAACCGGCCTTGTCGTAGGGCTTCATTTTTTCGAGGTAGCGCTCGATCTCCCGATCGTCCATCGGTTCGAAGGTTACCGAGGTCGTTACGCATTCGCAGTGCCGATGCGAATCCGAGACGACGGCAAAACCGGTATGCACCTTGTGGGTAGCATTCTGAAGGTTCTGCAGCATTCGGAATGCCTCATCGTATGTCGAGGGCTTGCCGAGAACGGACTCTTCCTGAACGACTACCGTATCCGCTCCGATGAATACGGCAGGTTGGGATCCTTTATAGACCTTTCCGGCAGCTTCCGCTTTCTGCATGGCGATCTCCCGCACATTCTCTTCAATGGTTTTCCGGGAGTCGAAGGTTTCATCCGTATTGACTGCCAGGGTGGTGAAGGGGATGGCCAGCAGCGAGAGCAGTTCCCGTCTTCTCGGCGACTGCGAAGCAAGTACAAGCTTCGGCGTTTCCATTTGGCGGATCATTGCAGGTTGTTCCATCCTCTCCGGTTCAGATCGCTGTATATCAGCCATCCCGAAAGAACTGCGGCCGTAAAGTAGAGTCCTGCGGCTGCAGGTTCTCCGAATATGAGCTTTCCGGTTCCGAAAAGGGTCGAGTAGACCAGAACGATACCGAAAAACCAGTCGAGGAACAGCCGGCCGAATCCCTTGTCTGATTCCACCTCGGGCATTGTCGCCGCTATTTTCTTCCAGAGTGCTCCGCCGACCCTTGTCGTGCGGTAGAACGACCGGAGCCGCTCTTCTTCAGTCGGGGGAGTGAGAAAGGTGATCAGAAGGGTTGACGAGATGGTGAACAGCACGATGATGAAGAGCGAGTCCGGAAAGGTTATGCCGGTCATGGACGTGAGCCAGCCATAGGCAATGAACGGTGCAACCATGGAAGTGATTTCGCTCCATGCGTTCAGTCGCCACCAGAACCAGCGCATGATGAGCACGAAGCCGGTTCCCGCACCGCATTGAATGATGAATTCCCATGCTCCGGTTATGGTTTCGAGCACGAAAAAAGTGATGTAGAGAGCGAACAGCGCTGTCAGGGCGGTTACGGTTTTCGATACCATCACATAGTGCCGGCTGTCGCCTTCAGTTCTGATAAAACGCTTGTAGAAATCGTTGATGAGGTAACTGGTGCCCCAGTTCAGGTGCGTGGCGAGCGTTGACATGTATGCCGCAAGAAATGCCGCGACAAGGAGTCCTCTCAGTCCGGGAGGGAGTACGGCTTTCATGACATAGACGTAGCCGTCCTCCTTTTGTGATGCGGGGAGGTCGGGAAACATGACGAGACTGACCAGCCCGACGACGATCCACGGCCATGGTCTGATTGCGTAGTGAGCGACGGTGAACCAGAGCGTTGCAAGCAGCGAGTGTTTTTCGTCTTTTGCGCTCATCATCCGTTGGGCAATGTACCCGCCGCCTCCAGGTTCGGACCCGGGATACCAGGACGCCCACCACTGCACGAACGCCATGGCGGCAAACGAGGCGAACGGCAGGGCTAAAGCTCCCGCCGTATCGTTCAGGTTTGTCGGTGCGGTTGAAAACGACGGAAAAAAATCGAACATCCATGCGGGGAGCGCTCCTTTCAGGCCGCCGGCGGCAGTGACTGACGGGTGCTGGACGGCAAGAACGGCAAGGACGATGCATCCGGCCATGGCGATGACGAACTGAACGGCATCGGTAACCGATACGCCCCAGAGTCCGGAAAGTCCGGAATAGAATGCCGTAAGAACCACCAGCGCGACGATGGTGAGTTCGGGGTTCAGTTCCGGCATCATGATCCGGATGATCTTGAACATGGCGAGGTTCACCCATCCGATGATGACTGCGTTGATGAAAAGCCCGAAATAGACGGCCTTGAATCCCCGGAGAAACGATGCCGCCTTTCCGCTGTAGCGCAATTCGATGAATTCAAGGTCGGTGAGGATATTTGCTCGTCTCCAGAGGCGTGCGAAGAAAAAAACGGTGAGCATCCCGCCCGACACGAATGTCCACCAGACCCAGTTGCCGGCAATTCCGTTTTTTGCCACAAAACCGGCCACAGCCAGAGGAGTATCGGCAGCAAAGGTTGTCGCCACCATACCGGTTCCGGCAAGCCACCAGGGAAGTTTGCGTCCGGAAAGAAAGAATTCGCCTACGTTTTTCGATGCCCGCGCTGAAAACATCAGGCCGATGATGAGTGTAAGAACAATATAGCCGGCTATGATCGCGTAGTCAGGAAAGGTGAACTGTTCCATATATGGTGTTGTCTTGGGGCCGTTTAGTTTCAGCGAGGAGGCTTATAAAGCAGTCTCCTCGCTGAGCGCTCCGGGGAAGGTATGGTTATGCCTCTATTCTCGAAAGGTCGAGGAAGCTCTGGTAACGATCCTCAATTTCCAGCAGATCCAGCCCTGCTACCCGTTCGGTTCCGAACATTTCGACGCAGAAGCTTGCCATTGCGCTGCCGTACAGTACAGCCTTGCGTAGTTCAAGGTCCGTAATGTTTTCACAGCGGGAGAGGTGGCCGATAAAGCCGCCGGCAAAGGTGTCGCCGGCTCCTGTCGGATCGTAAATGGATTCGAGCGGAAATGCCGGTGCGGCGAAAATGCCGCTGTCGGTAAAGAGCAGCGCACCGTGTTCTCCTTTTTTGATGATCAGAATCTTCGGGCCCATCTCGCGGATTATTCTTGCCGATCTGACCAGATTCGGATCGCCGCTGAGAATGCGTGCCTCGCTGTCATTGATAATGAAGACATCGACGCGTTCGAGCGTTTTTTTCAGTTCTTCGGGTTTGCCTTCTATCCAGAAGTTCATGGTGTCGCAGATGACCAGTTCAGGAGCGGTAATCTGGTCGAGAACCTTGAACTGGAGTTCGGGATCGATGTTGCCGAGACAGACGAATTTCGATGTGCGGTACTGTTCCGGCACATGCGGATCGAAATCGGCAAACACGTTAAGCTGGGTGTCGAGCGTATCCCTGGTGTTCATGTCATAATGGTACCTTCCTGCCCAGCGGAATGTTTTTCCGTCCTCCACTTTCCTGATTCCTTTTGTATTGATGTTTCTCGAATGGAGCAGATTGAAATGTTCATTGGTGAAATCCGAGCCGACCACGCCAACCATGTTGATGTCATCGGTAAAGTAGCTCGCTGACAGAGCGATATAGGTCGACGATCCTCCAAGAGTATCCGGGGAGCTGCCGAAAGGCGTTTCGATATCATCAAATGCAAGTGAGCCGACGACGAGAATGGACATGATTGTATGATTTTTTCAGGGTTAACGTAAAATCTCAAGATAACGATTTCATGGTTCAATTCTGCCGGGGGAGTTCAAAAAGCATGCATTGTCCAGGTCGGCAGGTGATGGTGAGCCTGTGTTCGGCCACCTCGTGATCCTGCTGTTCCAAAAGATCCCGTAGTGTTGCGTCAGCGAACGAAAATTCGATGGTGCCGGTTCTTTCCTCCTCGCCGTTGCTGTTGCCTATAAAGAGCAGGGCATGGTTTCCGTTTCTGCGAAGCACCGCGAAAAGATCCGGTTCGCTGACATATGGCAGGATGATGGATCCGCTCTCGCCGCAAAGAATAAGTTCGGCATACCGATTCCGTATCGAGAGGATCTTGCTGATATGGGTGTTGAGCGGCTGCTGATTGTTTGCGTCGTTCCAGTCGTAACTGTATGCGCTGAAAAGCGGCAGTGTTTCCGAAGGGAATCTGGCCCGGTCGTTATCGTCGAAGTTCAGTCCGAGGTTGACCGGGTGCCATTCGCAGAGTTCCATACCGGAGTGGATGAACGGTATGGCCGGAAGCACGGCCGAGAGAGCGAAAACGAATGCCGCGCGGTTCCGCCCGGTTTCCATGCCGGGCCACCTGTGGCATATTCTCGGAGTGTTATGGTTTTCTCCGGTACCGAAAAAAGGCAGGGCGACGCCGGTTCTGTTGAGGTGGTTCAGCAACCCCCTGATGAAAACCGTATCGTGGATAACGAAGGGCAGCGAGCCGAATACCGCATCAAATCCTTCGTCGCGAACATCCGGCGTGGGATCGAAGTTTTCGTCCCAGAAGGCGAAATCCGGCCGGTTCCGGCGCGCTGTTTCCACAACCCTTTTTTTAAGCTGTTCAGGAAGCGCATGGCCCATGTCTATCATGGCGCCGTCTATGCCATAGTTGTCCTGATACCACGGGATAATTGAGGCGATGGTCTCCCAAAGTTCCCTGTTGAAGGTATCCGGATTTTCCAGGGCCGAGTCATACATCCGGATGGTATTATAGGCAATGTAGTTGAAGTCGGGATGGTTGTGCATCTTCAGGTAGGTGACGTCGGTCCAGGGCGGCTGGCGGTCGTCGGGCGGCCAGTCGGAAAAGGCGCTTGCGACAAGGCAGGGATTTCCGTCTGTACCGGTACCCGTGACGGTTCCGTCTTCAATTCTGACGCTCCCGGGAGCAGGAGCGAACATTCCGGTATAGTCGGCAGAGGGTGCGGGAAGGCTATGGAGGTCATGCTTATCCACCTTTTCGTATATGGTGTTCAGGGTGGCGGCGTCGAAAATCGGAGGACCGTAAGCTTTTGCTGCCTCGGTTTCCCACAGCCAGTAAAACCATGAAGGATGATCGGTTATCCAGCTGCTGTCGATAGCCGCCGTGCGGAAAACGAATTCGAAAACCACCCTCATGCCAAGCAGGTGCGCGGCCTCGACAAATGCTTTAAGGAGGAAGTCCGCAGTGAGTCCGAGTGCCGGTTCGTCGAGCAGCGGATCGATTGTGAACGGATCTTTTACGGCGTATGGCGATCCGAGATTTCCTTTTCTGTTGACCATGCCGATAGAGGTGAGCGGCAGGAGGTAGACCGTGTCGGCACCAAGAGAGTCGATGTATGGCAGGAGAGCGATAGCCTTCAGGATGGTGCCGGTTTCTCTGAAGCCGGAAGAAAGGGGAGGGACGGCGATATTGCCGTCAAGGTTGTGGTCAAACGCTGTGGAGAGTCGTACGAAGAGGTTATAGACAACGGCATGTCGGCTCCATGAGCGGTTCTGATCCCTGTCGAAAGAAATGGAACCGGGGTGATCGAGAATTTTTTCGACGATTTCCGCATAATAGGGGCCTGGCTGAACGGCTTCGACTCCGGTCTGATCGCCGGTCCAGAGTTTCGGTACGTGGTAGGGTTTTCCGTTCGGTGTCTCCCGGAGTTGGCGGAGACGATGCAGAAGTGTTTCAAGATGAGTATGTTGCACTGATGAAGAGGTGTTATTGAACAAAATATCCGTAACAAGATAGCGATTTCCCTTTTATGAGAAACATATGTCTGGAGGTTGAGTATGACGGAACGGATTATTGCGGCTGGCAGCGCCAGTCAGGGGGAATTCCCACCGTTCAGGGGGAGCTTGAAACGCTATTGCGGCGGATTCTCCGGGAGCAGATCGAACTGACGGCCGCAGGAAGGACGGACAAGGGTGTTCATGCCCGCGCTCAGGTCGCGAACTTCAAGACCGCATCGTCGATCGAACTTCGCAGGCTTGTTCATGCGCTAAACGGACTGCTGCCCGTAACCATCAGGATTCGCGGGGCGGTTGTCGCTTCGCCGGATTTCCACGCCAGGTACAGTGCCAAAGAGCGGGAGTACCGGTATTTTCTTGTTGAACAGCCATCCGCCTTGCGGCAGAGGTTTACCGGCTTTTCCGGAGGTACCCTCGACCTTTCGGCAATGCAGCAGGCAGCCGGTCTTGTGCTGGGGGCGCATGATTTTTCCGTTCTGTCAAAGGAACCTCATGCTGAAAACGGTATGTTCTGCAATGTGACAGCCTGTACATGGACCGGAGAAGAAGAGCATCTTGTTTTTCGTATTGCTGCGAACCGGTTTCTTCGTTCCATGGTGCGTTATCTGGTCGGCGCAATGATTTCGGTCGGGAGAGGAGAGCTTCCTGCCGAAGAGCTGCAATCAGTACTAGAAACCGGAACCCGAAGGTTTTCTCTTGTGCCCGCATCACCCGGGGGCCTTTTTCTGTGGGAGATCAGGTACTGATATTACTTTAAGGAATCTCATGCGGCAGGCCTGTCCGGCAAAACTGCCCTCATGCGTGCAGTGCATGGGCATTGCATGAATAAATAGCGCCGTGCTTGTTTGTAATAATCAGTTACTGTTTTTATGTTAGTTCATAAGGGATGCTTTTCCTCCCTGTAGGAGTTTTTTACAATACCCCCCTTAACACCGGATTTCCTGTGAAGATAAGGTTTCTGTATAGAGTATGTGCGGTTCTTGTTTCGATGCTCTTTTGCCATAATACCATGCATCCGGGATTCGCGAGGGAATCGAAGGGGCGCGATGGTGATTATTCTGCCGCGAAATCTTCTGTAGCGGAAATTCTCGACAGTCTTGTCTATGCCACTTATTTCAAGGATGAATATTTTTCCACCTCGTCAAAAATGCCTGCAAAGCCCGGGTTTCCTTCGCATTTTGTTCCCCAGTACAGCGATTCGGTCTATGCCGCAAGGATAGCCGCCCTTGATCGCAAAACCCCATTTGATCTTGTATTCAACGAACATGTCAGAGGATTCATAAGGGTTTACGCTGTTGACAAGCGGAACAGCACAGCGAAGATCCTTGGTCTGAGCAAGGTTTATTTTCCTCTCTTTGAAGAGCATCTTGACCGATATAACGTTCCCATCGAGATGAAATATCTGGCTATCGTCGAGTCGGCGCTCAATCCTACGGCGGTATCCCGAGCCGGAGCAAAGGGTTTATGGCAGTTCATGTACGGTACCGGAAAAATGTACGGTCTCGAATCTTCTTCTTTCGTCGAAGACCGTTACGATCCTTACAAAGCCACGCTCGCTGCCAGCCGACATCTCCGCGATCTCTACAAAATCTACGGGGACTGGTTTCTCGCTCTCGCGGCTTACAATTCCGGTCCCGGCAATGTCAACAAGGCCATTCGTCGAGCCGGCGGTGTCAAGGATTACTGGGCGATATGGGATTTTCTGCCTGCCGAGACCAGGGGATACGTGCCGGCATTCATTGCCGTCAACTACATCATGAATTATTACAAGGAGCATAATATCACTCCTGTCGAACCCGGATACCTCTACCACGACATCGATACGCTGCGTGTGTCCAAGATGCTTTCTTTCGAGCAGATAAACGAAACGATAGGGGTCTCGATGCAGGATCTCCAGTTTCTTAATCCCCAGTACAAGCTCGGGATAATTCCCGGTAACGATTACTCGTCAAACGTACTCAGGCTTCCTCGCCGCCACATCGGGCAGTTTCAGCGAAGGGAGCAGGAAATCTACGCTTATAAGTCGAAAAGCGTGCTCGAGCGCGAGCAGCTTCTTGCACGCGTACAGAGTTTCGAGTCATCTTCTCCGGTTCCCGTAACGCAGTTTGACGGCACAAAATCGGTACGCAAAATTCATTACGTCAGAAAAGGTCAGGATCTCGGTATGATTGCCCGTTATTACCGTTGCGAGCCAAGCGAGATCGTTCGCTGGAACAACCTCAGGAACACCACTCTTTCGCCTGGTCAGCAGCTGGTTGTTTTTGCAGGCGACGATGCGATTTCCGGCGCTGCCGTTCTTTCTGCCGCCGACACATCTGGAGGGGAGTCCCGGATGAAAACCGCACCGCAGGCCGCAATAAAGGATCGGCTCGGTCAGCATACGGTTCAGCGCGGCGAGACCGTCACTTCCATTGCAAGGGTGTATGGCATGAGTATAGAAGAGATTTCCGAATTGAATGGATTGAGGGGAAATATGTCGCTTCAGCCCGGCCAGAAAATAACGGTCAGTGGAGCCGCAAAAAAAGCCTCCCCGAATAAGAGTTCGTCCGCAACCGTAAGGTTTCACAAAGTCAGAAAAGGAGATACCCTGTTTTCGATAGCCGATCGGTATGGTGTGAGCGTAGGGCAGCTTACCGAGTGGAATGGTATCGTCAGGAAAAAGGCGATTCAGCCGGGCCAGAAGCTGAGAGTAGCGTCACGCTGAACGAACGGTTGTTCTTCCTCCGGCGGAGCAATTGCGGGCCGTCCGGTCGGGAACCATTTTTTACGCTGTTAATTGTTTCCTTTCTGATGTTCCATTAACCGATAATTTTATTATCTTGAGCCTTTTCATGTTGCTCGACTGAGGGAGAACAAAGGCTGATCGGAACCGATTTATCAATTCTTCAAAAAGTGATTAAAAAAACGTATGCGTAATATCATCTTTACCGGAAAGGGCGGCGTAGGCAAGACCTCTGTCGCGGCGGCTACGGCACTGAAGGCTGCGGACATGGGTTATAAAACCCTTATTATGTCCACCGATCCGGCTCACAGTCTTGGTGACTCGCTCGATGTACAGTTAGGCCCATCGCCCGTCAAGGTTGCCGAAAACCTCTGGGCTCAGGAAGTCAGCGTTTTCGGCGATCTCAATCTCAACTGGGACGTTGTCAGAGAGCATTTTGCTCAACTTATGGCGTCCCGAGGCATTGAAGGCGTCTATGCCGAAGAAATGGGCGTGCTTCCCGGTATGGAAGAGCTCTTCTCGCTATCCTATATCAAGCGTTACAACGAAGAACAGAAAGATTACGATCTTCTCGTCGTTGACTGCGCTCCAACCGGCGAAACTCTCCGTCTGCTTTCGCTTCCGGAAACGTTCGGATGGTTCATCAAATTCATCCGCAACGTCGAAAAATACATGGTTAAGCCTGTTATCCGTCCTCTTTCAAAGAAAATCAAGAAAATCGACGATTTCGTGGCACCTGAAGAGGTCTATGAAAAGGTCGACAATCTGTTCTCTTCGACCGAGGGCATTATCGATCTTCTGGCCGACGGAAGCAAATCCACCGTCCGCCTTGTCATGAACCCCGAGAAGATGGTTATCAAGGAGTCAATGCGAGCGCTGACCTATCTGAACCTGTACGGTATTACGGTTGACAGTATAACCATCAACCGAGTCATGCCGGATCAGAGCACCGACCCCTATTTCCAGAAATGGCGCAGCATCCAGCAGAAATACATCGAGCAGATCGAGGATGCATTTGCTCCCATTCCCATTGCTGAGGTACCGCTTTTCGAGAGTGAAGTGGTCGGCCTTGAGATGCTTCGCAAGGTTGGCGCCAAGGTATACGAGGACAGAAATCCTCTTGATGTGTTTTTCAAGGAGGATCCTATAGACATCAGCAAGGTATCCGACGGCCACTACAAGGTTCGCGTCAGGTTGCCGTTCATGGAAAATATGGGCATGGAGCCCAAAATTCTTAAAATGGGCGACGATCTTACCATCCGTATCGGCGATTACCAGAAAATAGTGGCACTGCCGATTTTCCTTGCAGGTATGGAGTCAACAGGAGCTTCGTTCGAGGATAAATGGCTCAGCATCGATTTTACTAAATAAGTCTGGCGATTCGGGAGTATCCAGTCTTTTCGTGAGCAACAAAAAAACCTGCTTTTCACAGCAGGTTTTTTTTGTTGCTTTCCGCAGCATTGGATAGCTCAAAGCGTAACGATGGAGGCGTCGGACACGCCGTCTACCCGGTTTATTTCGTCGAGCAGGGCAGGTTCAGCCTCTCCGTCCACGACAATAGCCGTCATGGCAAGCTTTTTTTCTTCATCCCTCGATAGCGCGACATAGGCAACGTTGAGGTTATGCTGCAGCAGCAGCTGGGTTACGTGCGCAATGACGCCGGGCTTGTCGATGTTATTGTAGAGGATGATATTTCCTTCGGGCTTGAATTCCATCAGGAACTGGTCGATCATGACGATCCTGATGGCGTGATCGCCGAATACCGTGCCGCCGATCATGCGTTTCATTGTGCCGTTTTCCAGTTCAACCCTTATAAGATTGGTATAGTCGGGATTTTCCTTCTCGAATTTCTGCTCGAGGGATATTCCCAGTTCTTCGGCCATCGTAAAAACGTTGATGTAGTTGGTTCCGTCCGACTGACGTACATCGAGAAACCCCTTGAGCGCTGCTGCCGCTATGACTTCGCTGAATTTCTGCAGGTATTCTCCGGATGTCCTGATGGTCATGACATGGGCGTCAAGGTCGGTGATCTGAGCCAGGCAGGATCCGAGTTTTTCTGCCAGAGCAAGGTATGCGCTTACTCCGGGAGCCTGCGAGAGTTCAACAGCTGAAGCGTTGACCGCTCCTTCGAGCCGCCCTTTCTGCTTCCATTCGACAATCTGTTCGGCAATCTGTACCGCTACTTTCTGCTGGGCTTCATTGGTCGATGCGGCGATGTGCGGCGTAACTATCACCTTTTCGAGTTTCAGCAGCGGATTGTCAGGCTCGACCGGTTCGGATTCGAAGACGTCGAGTGCTGCCGCTGCGACCTTTCCGGATATAATCGCATCGGCAAGGTCGGCTTCGTTCACAATTCCTCCCCGGGCGCAGTTGACAATGATGACACCGTCTTTCATCAGACCGAACGTTTCGTTGGAAATGAGGTTGCGGGTAGATTCGTTCAGCGACGAGTGAATGGTGATGACGTCTGCGCGGCTGAAATTTTCATGGAGAGGGAGCAGTTCGATATTGAGGTGAGCCGCATATTCATCCGGAATCATGGGGTCGTAGGCGATGGTTTTCATGCCGAATGCCTGCATGCGGGATGCCACTTCCCGTCCGATTTTACCGAGTCCGATAATGGAAATGGTCTTGCCCTCGAGTTCTATGCCGGTGAACTTCTTTTTGTTCCAGAGACCGGCCTTGAGTTCCGCTGTTGCCTGGGGGATCATACGTGCCGCCGACATCAGCATGCCGCAGGCGTGTTCCGCCGCAGAAACCGTGTTGCCGCCAGGGGTGTTCATGACGATGATGCCGTGACGGGTGGCCGCTTCGATATCGATATTATCCACGCCCGCGCCGGCACGTCCGATAAGGTTGAGGTTTTTACCGCATTCGATGATCTCCGAGGTGACTTTCGTGGCGCTTCTGACGATCAGTTTGTCGAATTCGCCTATAATCTCCTTGAGCTCTTCCTTGCTTATTTTCGGCTTTTCAGTAATCTCGAAACCGTTACGAGCAAGAATTTCGCCGCATTGCGGATCGACACCGTCAGTGATCAGTACTTTCATGTTTTGTTTCTGATTGGGATTTCAAGGGAACTATGCCATGTATCCCGCTCCTGTAAGGAGCGGGATACATGGTATTCACCACGATTGTTAATATATGTTTTTTACTGGTTTGCGATACAGGAATTCGTGGACGAAGGCTATTCGTGGCATTGTAAAGGATGCATCATGCGCAGTTGCCGGGATACGGAATTTATTGGGTCTTTTGCCGATTATATATTCGGGTTTTTTTTATCTTCAGAAGCAATAAAATAACGGTAACAAGATCAGTTGCGGTATAAGAGAATGGAACAGTTACACGATTTGCGAGTCTCGCGCATTAAAAGGCTTTCATCTCCAAGGTTGCTCAAGGAAAAGCTTCCTGTTGGTGATATGCCGGCAATGACCATCAGTTCGGGACGTCGCGAGGTTGAAAATATATTGAACGGAACCGATGAACGGTTGCTGGTCATAGTCGGGCCCTGCTCTATTCATCATGTAGAGTCGGCCCTTGATTATGCAAAAAGACTGTCGGTGCTCAGAAGCGAGCTTCGGCATGATCTCTGCATCATGATGAGGGTATATTTCGAAAAACCCCGAACAACGGTCGGCTGGAAAGGCTTCATCAACGATCCGCACCTCGACGATTCTTATGACATCGAGCATGGCCTCTATTATGCCCGCAAGCTGCTGATCGATATCAATACGATGGGGCTGCCTGCAGCGACAGAGTTCCTTGATCCCATTACTCCCCAGTATGTCGCCGATGTGGTAAGCTGGGCAGCTATAGGAGCAAGAACCATCGAATCACAGACTCACCGGCAGATGGCCAGCGGCCTCTCGATGCCGGTAGGGTTCAAGAACTCCACGGATGGACGGCTCGGCGTCGCTGTCGATGCCATCCGTTCGGCGATGCACCCGCACAGTTTTCTTGGAATCGATCAGGACGGGTTCAGCAGCGTCATTACCACAAAAGGAAATCCCTGCGGCCATCTCGTTCTGAGGGGAGGGCTTTCACCGAACTATGATGCCGACAGCATTGCCGAAGCCGAAGCCCTGCTTGAAAAAGCCGGTCTTTCCCAGACCCTTCTTGTCGATTGCAGTCACGCCAATTCAGGCAAGAAGCATGTCGAGCAGTTGAAGGTTTGGGAAAATATTCTCGAACAGAAACAGGCGGGCAACAGGAGCATTGCCGGCGTCATGATCGAGAGTAACATCTGTTCGGGCAATCAGCCTTTTCCTGAAGATCCCGACAAGCTCCGCTACGGCGTTTCCATTACCGATGAGTGCATCTCCTGGGAGGAGACTGAACGCATGCTCCGCCAGGGGGCGGATATCATGAGCAAGCTCGTTTCAAAAGCAGTATCATCATAACTAACCTATAAAAACGCCATGAATATTGATCGTCTCGTTTTTGCAGTCGCCGGCTGTTTTGTGCTTGCCAGCATACTTCTTTCGATATACCACAACCAGAACTGGCTCTGGTTTACCGGATTTGTCGGCCTGAATCTGTTTCAGGCAGCCTTCACCGGTTTCTGCCCTCTGGCAAAAATCCTCAAAGCCGCGGGGGTTCCTCCGGGCGAAGCATTCAGATAAGCGGCTGTTTCCGCCGTACGTGACCGATTCCCCCTTTCGAGGGGGATTTTTTCTTCAACCCCATCACCTGAAGCCGTATGACGATCGAAATCAGGCAGGTCAGGACAAAGAAAGAGCGCCGACAGTTCATCACTTTCGCCTGGCAGGTCTATCGCAGCGATCCCGAACTGAACAGATACTGGGTTCCTCCGGTGATCTCCGATTACATGAAAACACTCGACAAGGAGGTGTATCCGCTCTACGACCATGCAGATCTTGCCATGTTCACGGCCTGGAAGGATGGAAAACTATCAGGTACGATAGCTGCCGTCGAGAACAGGCGGCATAACGAGATTCACGAGGATCGCGTCGGGTTCTGGGGATTTTTCGAGTGTTTCAATGATCAGGCGGTCGCCGACGCCCTGTTCGACGCAGCTGCCGGATGGCTTCGGAATAAGGGGCTCGATACCATGCGAGGACCGGTAAGTCCTTCGATGAACGATCAGTGCGGCATGCTTGTCAAAGGATTCGACAGTTCCCCGGTCTTTCTTATGCTCTATAATCCGCCCTATTACAACGATCTCGTTCAGAAGGCGGGGCACCATATCGGCCAGGAACTTCTGGCATGGTATATCGACCAGAAGCTGATCGATATTGAACGTCTGCGCCGTATTTCGCAGCATGTGATGAAACGGGAGGGACTATCCGTCCGTGTGCTTGATATGAAGCATTTCGACCGCGAGATCGACAATATGCGGGAGATCTACAACGGAGCATGGGAAAAGAACTGGGGATTCGTTCCCATGACCGACAGGGAGTTCGATTGTCTTGCCAAAAGCCTCAAGCCGATAGCAAATCCGCATTACGTCTATTTTGTCGAAGATCGCAACGGAAGAACTATTGGTTTTTCGCTTTCATTGCCGGATATCAACCAGGCACTGAAACATGTCAACGGGAATCCGCTGACTCCATGGGGACTGATAAAATATCTCTGGTATAAACGCAACATAAACATGGTCAGGACCATCGTCATGGGCGTGCTTCCCGAATACAGGAATAAGGGAATCGACAGCATCCTCAATACATGGATTGCCGATTACGGCGGCAAGCACGGGGTATTTGCAAGCGAAATGAGCTGGGTGCTGAAATCCAACGAGGCCATGAGCAAGCTGGCGAAAGTGATAGGAGGCAGGCCATACAAGGAGTACGTGATTTACGAGAAGTCCATCTGAGGCAACGGGGGATACCCATAACGATCACAGAACAGAAAAGGAACCGCAAGCGGCTCCTTTTCTGTTTTACACACACGGAGAAAAAAGAACAGGAAGTTCTATCAGAACGATGCCATGAAGACGAGATGCGATTTTTCGGTATCCGGATTGTATATGTACGAAGCGGTATAGCGGTCTTTCGATACTGAAATACCGGTGTTGACGAGTGCAATAGTGTCGCTTTCCTCTATTCCGTACTGGTCGCCATAGTAATCTTCGTCACCGGCTCCGACAACGGCTTTTGCCGAGAAGCCGTCCTTGTCGTAGAACTTGTAGCTGGCTTCAAAGTATTTCGCGTTGTCGTAATCATTACCGGCAATGAACATCGCGGCCAGAAGGCCGAGGTTTTCATGGCTGTACCCGATGCTTGCCTCGAGGGTATTGGGCCCATCATCGCTGTAATCAAATGCATCACCATCATTTGGCAGATAATAGTCGGTCAGAGTGATGCTGAACGGACCTACCGGTACGGTGACATAGAGATCTATCTCCTTGTACCGATCGCCGTCATCTTCCGCTATCGCATATGAACCCCATGCGCCTACCACAACACCGATTCCCGGGAAGGTATAGGAAAGGTTCGGCTGGATTGCCGGAGAGTCGCCGAGTTCGCCGCCCCTGAACACGTAGCTGCTGACGACGTCAGCGCCGATCTTGAAGCCCTCTGCCTGTGCGGTGCTGCCCATTCCCGCGAAAAGCGCTACGGCAAGTGAGGCGATAGTAACTGTTTTTTTCATCAATGTAACTCCTGTTTTCAGTTGTTGTGTGGTTTTGTGCATCCCTTCTGATGATGAGAGATGCACGTGGTTATCAAGAAAAATCGTCAGCCTATTGCGTCATGGCCGGTCTCTTCCGTTCTGATGCGGATGCACTGGGGAAGATCGAAGACAAAGATCTTTCCGTCACCGATCTCGCCTGTCTTGGCGCCTTTGATGATCGCCTTGACGGTTTTGTCCGCGTACTCTTCGTTCACGCCAATCTCGATCTTGACCTTTTTAAGCAGGTTGACCTCGCTCGGAACACCTCGGTAGACCTCGGTGTATCCTCCCTGAGCACCGCAGCCGAGAGCATTGGTCACCGTCATTTTTCTTACCCCCACTTCTGCAAGCGCCGCTTTCACGTCAGGCAGTTTATGGGGCTGTATCATTGCTACAATGTATTTCATGCGTAAGCTCCGGTTTTGTCGTTACTGTGTTGTGAAGATCTCGAATCCATAATAGGCTTCCTCTTCGTGTTCCGAGATATCGAGACCTTTCATTTCTTCCTCTTTGGTGACGCGAAGGATGCCTGCGGCTTTCAGGATTAAAAAGAGTACCAGCATGGTGGCGAAGCCCCAGAGCGGAATGACCGCCGAGCCGATGATCTGGGCCATGATCGGGTGACCGCCGAAAATGCCGGTTGCTATGCCTCCCCAGATGCCGTTCAGGCCATGCACGGGCCAGGCGCCTACAGGATCGTCGATTTTGAGTATATCGAGCAGTTTGATGCCCAGTACGACAAGGATACCGGCTACCGAGCCGATGATAAGCGCTTCGTTATAGGTAACCGAATCGCAGTTGGCCGTGATGCCTACAAGTCCGCCGAGCAAACCGTTGAGCGCCATGGTCAGGTCCGGCTTTTTATAGAGCGCCCATGCGAAGATCATGGCAACCAATGCTCCGGCACAGGCCGCAAGGGTGGTGTTTGCGGCAATGAGCATGACGGCATTGGTGTTGTCTCCGCCTACCACAGCAAGCTGGCTGCCGGGGTTGAATCCGTACCAGCCGATAAGGAGAATGAAAACGCCAAGCGTACTGAGCGCGAGATTATGACCCGGCATCGCATTGGGTGAACCGTCCGCATTGAATCTGCCGATGCGAGGTCCGAGCACGATGGCGCCGGCAAGGGCAGCAAAGCCTCCAAGGGCATGGACCACAAGCGATCCGGCGAAATCATAGAATCCAAGCTCGTTCAGCCAGCCTCCACCCCATTTCCAGAAACCGCTGATCGGGTAGACCAGAGAGGTCAGTACGGCAGAGTAGATCAGATATGACTTGAACTGCATCCTGCCAGCCACTGCGCCGGAGACGATCGTTGCCGCAGTTGCGGCAAAGGCTACCTGAAAGAGGAAGTCAACTGCAGGGTGCAGATTGCCGCCGGCAATTTCAGGGGCGTCGGTGCCGATGCCGAAACCTCCGAAACCGAACCAGCTTCCGCTGAAGGCTTCACCCGGGTACATAAGGCCATAGCCGACGATGTAAAACAGGATGGCGCCTATCGAAAGGTCCATAAGATTCTTGAACATGATGTTGACAGCGTTCTTCGCCGCGTTGAGGCCGGTTTCCACCAGCGCGAAGCCCGCCTGCATGAACAGGACGAGGACTGCACAGATGAACAGGAAGAAGTTGTCGAT
Source organism: Chlorobiota bacterium (assembly GCA_016868665.1). Classification (GTDB taxonomy): domain Bacteria; phylum Bacteroidota; class Chlorobiia; order Chlorobiales; family Chlorobiaceae; genus Chlorobium. The sequence continues at coordinate 47,473 of VGGK01000011.1, read as the reverse complement.
CGCATAGGCGTTGACGGCATCGGCCGAGGGTTCTGCGCCGAAAAGGGGGGGACTGAACATTGCGGCACCGAGCAGTACTCCCGGCAGGAGCATTCCCGGTTTCAGGTTGAGACGTTTCATACTGATGACGGTTTACTGTTAAGAAGTTGTTTGTGGTTGAAAATTCATGTCTGATTTTGCTTTAAATATAAAATTATAATGCAAAGATACAAATCTGTAATAAAGTTTTAGTAAAATAATCAAATCAGACTAATAAATTAAAGCTCAATCATATTGGTTCGATTTGTTGTGAAGACTCTGGCATTGTGGTAAATTCACGGGTTGATCCGTGATTCATTCATCTGTTTATAATTAATGGGAAGCCGCATCGTCGTGCTGAAAAGTCAGGACGCGGAGTATGAGGCATTGCGTCAGGAGATCGCCGATATCTGCCATGTCTCCGGGTTCGGAGAGGATTTCCGTGCGGTTCTGGAGCTGACAGTGAAAGAGGCGTTTGTCAACGCTATAGTGCACGGCAATCGCAGACAGGCAGTGCTTCCGGTTGTCGTGACATTTGTTGTCGAAGATGCATCAGGCTCCCTCCTCGTCAGTCTTCGGGATTGCGGCAACGGATTCAAACCCGAAGATCTTCCCGACCCGACAGAAACGGACTTCCTGCAAAGAACGTCGGGGCGGGGCGTCCATATCATTCGACGTTATGCCGAAATCATCGAAGCCCGCAGGGATGCGGACGGTTTTACCCTTACGCTTCGCTGCTTTCCCTGTTGATGTATAATTAATGTTAAACCGTTAGCCTGTACCTCTATGAATATTTCGAAAAGTGCCGCCTGGAACTCCCTGCAGCTTCACAACAAGGAAATTGCTTCTTTGTCGATGCGTCAGCTGTTTGCTGATGACCCGGCCAGATCCGAACGTTTTTCGCTTCAGGCAGCGGGAATTATGCTCGACTACTCGAAGAACCGGATTACGGATGCCACCAGGACGCTGCTTATGGATCTTGCGCGCACGGCAGAGGTCGAAGAAAAGAGAGAGAGGATGTTCGGGGGAGATCCGATCAATATAACCGAAAAACGTGCGGTACTTCATACGGCACTGCGCAGACCTTCGGGATACAAGCTTGTGGTGGACGGGATCGATGTCTCTGCGGAGGTGGCTGACGTGCTCGATCAGATGAAGTCGTTTTGCGACAGGGTTGTTTCGGGAAACTGGACAGGATACACCGGCAAACGGATAGCCGATGTTGTCAATATTGGCATAGGCGGCTCCGATCTCGGTCCCTATATGGTTACCGAAGCGCTCAAGCCTTTTGCGCATGGCGCAATAAGGGCGCATTTCGTCTCGAATATCGACGGAACGCATATTACCGAAACCCTCAAGGCTCTCGATCCCGAAACATCGCTGTTCATCATTGCGTCGAAAACGTTTACAACCCAGGAGACCCTTACCAACGCCCTGAGCGCCCGGAAATGGTTTCTCGGCCATGCCGGAGACGAGCGGCATATCGCCAGGCATTTCGCTGCAGTGTCGACAAATCGTGAAAAGGTCGCGGAGTTCGGTATCGATCTGTCGAACATGTTCCGTTTCTGGGACTGGGTCGGCGGCAGGTATTCCCTCTGGTCGTCGATAGGGCTTTCCATTGCGCTGTTTCTTGGTTTCGACCGGTTCTCGGAACTCCTTGCAGGCGGCTGCGCAATGGATCAGCACTTTCTGCTTGCTCCGCTCGAAGAAAATATCCCGGTAATCATGGCAATGCTCGGAGTCTGGTACAACAACTTCTTTCAGACCGCTTCCCACGCGGTCATTCCCTATGACCAGTATCTGCACCGGTTTCCCGCCTATCTGCAGCAGCTTGATATGGAGAGTAACGGAAAAAGGGTGGACTGCAGCGGAAATATCGTCGATTATGCAACCGGTCCGGTGATCTGGGGAGAACCGGGCACAAACTCCCAGCATGCTTTTTTCCAGCTTCTGCACCAGAGCCCCGCATTCATTCCTGCGGATTTCATTCTGCCGCTCAAGAGCCTTAATCCGCTTGGCGAGCACCATGACATGCTTGTTGCTAACTGTTTTGCGCAGACCGAGGCATTGATGAAGGGAAAGAGCGCGGAAGAAGCACGCCGGGAGCTTGAATCAGCCGGATACGATGCCGCATCGATCGCCATGCTTGCGCCGCACAAGGTTTTCCCCGGAAACCGTCCCACGAACACGCTTGTGCTTGATGAACTCAATCCCTTTACCCTCGGCAGCCTCATCGCGCTCTACGAGCACAAGGTGTTTGTTCAGGGTGTGGTCTGGCAGATCAACTCGTTCGATCAGTGGGGGGTGGAACTCGGCAAACAGCTTGCAAAAGCCATTCTTCCCGAACTGCAGGGATCGCTGGATGTTACAGGTCATGACAGCTCGACCAACGCGCTGATAAACCGATACAGGAAAAGCCGTCAGAAACCGGACTGACCGTCGGGGATTGCGATATACCGTCCGAGGTTGGGGCTTCGCAGGATCCGGTTATCCTTATCGATGAGAATGAAAGCCGTTTTCGGGTCTTTTCCGATAATATCCAGCGCTTTGTCGTAGCCAAGGATGAAGAATGCGGTTGCGTAGGCATCGGCTTTCGCGGGATCGTCGGAAAACACTGTGGCGCTTTTGATTCCCTCCGCCGGATAACCGGTTGAGGGGTCGATGATGTGGTGGTAGCGCTTTCCCTGCCATATAAAGTAGTTTTCGTAGTTTCCGCTTGTCGCTATGCCGCAGGGTTTCAATATCCGGAATGCAATGAGGGGTTTGCCCCCTGTTCTATTGTCCGGGTCAGTAATTCCCGAACTCCAGTAGCTGCCGTTTTTGCTTCCGTGCACGTAAAGGTCGCCTCCCGCATTGATGATGAAATTACCGATGCCGCGAGCCTTCAGAAGTTCGCCTGCCCTCCAGGCGGCATACCCTTTGGCGATTCCTCCGAATCCGATTTCCATTCCGGTTTTTTTCAGGAAAAGCGTGCTGCGGAGGGTATCGAGTTCGATCAGCCGGTAATCGACAAGTCTGCGGATGACGGCGACGCTGTCCACTGGTGGCGGCATTTTGCGGCTTCTGATATTCCAGAGTCTGCCGAGTGGCCTGAAGGTGACGTCGAATGCGCCATCGGAGATGAGTGCGATCTCAAGGGATTTGCGGGTGACTGTTACAACCGGTTCAGGGACGGCGACCGGATTTATGCCGGCATTCCTGTTGACCAGCGATACCGGACTAACTTCCTGCCATTCGCTCAGGTCCGATTCGAGAGCGGCGATAAGCCTGAATGCATCGTCGAATGCTTCACGGGTTTTCATTTCATCCTGCCGAAGCGCTTCGGCCTTTATTTTCATCACCGTGCCCATCAGCACCTTTTCCTGTTCATAGATCCGATGGTCGAGGCCTGTTTGTTCGCATGCAAGCAGCAACAGGCAGAACAGGAAGATCGGGCAGCGTTGCAGTGAGCGGATAAGCATGTCTGAATGTATTTTATTGCCATGACCGACGGCTTTGAAAATAACAAATAAAACCGCTCATCGGCCGATTTGCATCGATTTGGAATGTATGTTATTATATTCAGGTAACTTCATGTTTATGTACCGAACTACAGGCTTGTCATTACGGGTGTTACTCCCAGAGGGATCTTTTGACGCAATCAGGACGGTATTGCAAGGGATCTTCAACGGAGCGCTGCCCATTCGACTATGGAGGAGATGTTTTTGTTTTATCTGCTGCTGACCGGGTTTGTCGTTTCTGCCGCCATGCCGTTCCTTTACGGGAGGATAAGGAGGTATTTCGGATTGGTTGCAGTGCTGCCTCCTCTTGCATTGCTGTCCGGTTTAATTTCTTACTATCCTCGCATTGCCGCCGGAGAGATTGTCCGGGAAACCATTTTCTGGGTGCCTTCGCTTGGCGTCAACCTCTCCTTTCTCCTTGACGGGCTGAGTCTTACCTTCGCCCTGATCATCACCCTCGTGGGCGCCGCCGTTTTTCTCTATGCCGGAACCTACATGCAGCACTACAAACAGGCTCCGAGGTTTTTCTTTTCGATCTCTCTTTTCATGACCTCGATGCTCGGTCTCGTCCTCTCCGACAATATGGCGGCCATGTTCGTTTTCTGGGAGCTGACCGGCATCAGTTCTTTTCTTCTTATCGGATTCAGCCATCATGACCTGCAGTCCAGAAAATCGGCGCTGCAGGCGCTGCTTGTCACCGGCGGCGGGGGACTGGCGCTTCTTGCAGGTCTGATCCTTCTTTCCGGCCTGTCCGGTACGATGGAGATCTCCGAACTCTACCTGCAGCACGATAGCATTGTCTCCTCTCCGCTCTATCCCGCGATTGCTCTTCTCTTCATGATCGGAGCGTTTACGAAATCCGCCCAGTTTCCATTCCATTTCTGGCTGCCGAACGCCATGGCGGCACCGACGCCGGTTAGCGCATACCTGCATTCCGCCACGATGGTGAAAGCGGGCATCTACCTGCTTGCCCGGATGAACCACGTGCTCGGCGGCACGGTGTTCTGGCAGGATACGCTTCTCGTCTTCGGAGCGCTGACAATGATCGGTTCAGCTGTACTCTCATTCAGCCAGACCGACCTCAAGAAGCTGCTTGCTTATTCCACGGTGAGCGTTCTGGGAACGCTCTGCATGATGATCGGTATCGGCTCGGAACATGCAATCAAGGCTTTTTTTATCTATCTGGTTGCGCATTCGCTCTATAAAGGTACGCTTTTTCTTGTTGCCGGCACTATCGATCATTCGGCCGGCACCAGAGATGTCGGTTTGCTTGGCGGGTTGGGACGGGCGATGCCCTTTACCATGGCGACGGCAATGCTCGCCTCATTATCGATGATGGGAGTTATTCCCCTTGTCGGGTTCATCGGCAAGGAAACGCTCTATGCCTCGATCCTTGAACTCGAGGATTGGGGGCAGTATCTCGTCGTTGCTGCTGTTGCCGCAAACGGACTTCTCGTCATGATCACCCTGCTTGCGGGCATACGCCCGTTCACAGGAAAGATGCGTCAGCTGCCTTCGACACCTCACGAAGCGTCCCTCTCCATTCTTGCCGGTCCGGCATGCCTTGCCCTGCTTGGCCTCCTGGCGGGCCTTTTTCCCGATTTTTTCCTGGGCTCCATGCTCGACCGGTTCGCATCCGTCGTGCTTGCCGATACGCTCACGTTCAGGATAAAACTCTGGCACGGTTTCAACGAGGTGCTGCTCCTGAGTTTTGTGACGCTTTTCTGCGGCATCCTCTTTTACGTTCTGCGCTTCAGGATGCTGCCCTTGCTGAACGACCGCCATCTGCTTCCGATCCTGAAACCCTCCGCGTGGTATGATGCCGTGCTCGATGGCCTGCAGCGAGTCGCGAGGACGCAGACCCGTATCGTGCAGAACGGCAGCCTTCGCAATTACGTTATCGTTATCGTCGTCACTGCGGTGGCTCTCGGAGCTTCGGCCATTGCCGGAAACGTTTCCGTATTGCCACCATTTCCTGCGGGTGAGGTCACCTTTTACGAGGTCGCAATCGTTTCGATCATCCTTGTCTCGATTCTGCTGCTGATTACCTCGACTTCAAGGCTGAAAGCCGTTATCGCTCTGGGCGTCATGGGCTTTTCGATAGGCATCATCTTCATTCTATATGGTGCTCCGGATCTTGCCCTTACCACCTTCGCAATCGAAACGCTCAGCGTGATCCTTTTTGTTCTTGTGCTCTACCGGCTGCCTCGATTTTCTACCTATTCCTCGACACTCTCCCGTATCAGGGATGCTGTCATTGCCGGTTCGGCAGGCATCTTCATGACGATCATGGTATTGCTGACGGCATCGGGTGAACTCGATTCCGGCCTGAAACGCTATTTTGCCGAAACAAGTCTGCCTGAAGGGAAAGGTCGCAATATCGTCAATGTCATACTCGTGGATTTCAGGGCGATCGACACGCTTGGAGAAATAACCGTGCTCGCAATTGCCGCAATCGGCGTGTTCGCCATGCTCAAGCTTGTCATAAAAGGAGAGCGTTCCTGATGTATTCGATTATTCTTGCAACGGCTTCGAAATATCTGCTGCTGCTTTTGCAGATGTTTTCCGTTTTTCTTCTTTTCAGGGGCCACAATGAACCTGGAGGAGGATTTGTGGGCGGGCTCGTCGCCGCAGCGGCATATGCCCTCTATTTCATCGCCAACGGTATCGGCAAGGCCGAGAAACTGCTTGCCATCGATCCGTTTCATCTGATTTCCGCGGGTCTTCTGCTTGCACTATCAAGCACATTGCCCGGTCTTGCTGCAGGGGGCGACGTTATGACCGGCATCTGGATCGACACGGGTATTCCCCTGCTGGGAAAGGTAGGCACACCGCTTGTTTTCGATACCGGGGTCTATTTTCTTGTTCTTGGTATAACCCTGAAAATCATTTTTTCACTTGCCGAGGAAGACCGCCAATGACGTTCCTGTTAGCTTTGGTTATAGGATGCCTGTATGCCGCCGGAATCTTTCTGATTCTGAGAAGGAGCATGGTCAAGGTGATTTTCGGCCTGATTCTGCTCGGCCATGCGGCCAATCTGCTCATATTCACGGTCGGCAGGCTGACGAAGGGGGTTCCGGCATTCGTCCCCGAAGGATCCGCCGTGCTCGGCGGCGAGTTTGCCGACCCGTTGCCCCAGGCACTTATCCTGACGGCGATTGTCATCGGGTTCGGCGTGCAGGCTTTTACCATCGTGCTCTTCAAGCGTACCTGGCTCACGCTGGGAACCGAGGATCTCGATCTGATGAAAAAAACCGATGAACTGCCCAGGGAGTGAGCGTTGAACCAGATAAACCAGATAATCATTATTCCCGTACTGCTTCCGCTTGCAAGCGCAATCGCGATGATCTTTTTCCGCCGCTCGGTGCCGCTGCAGCGCATCATCGGTCTTGTATCTTCGACCCTTATGCTTGCCGCCGCTGTCTGGATTCTTGGAGCCGTGATTTCCGGCGGTATGCTCACGATGCAGGCCGGAGGGTGGCGCGCGCCCTTCGGCATCACACTGGTCGCCGATCTGCTTTCGGCCGTCATGATTGCGGCTTCCGCCCTGATAGGGCTCACCACCGTGATCTACTCGTTTGCCGTCATCGATAAGGAACGGGAGAAGTTCTTCTACTATCCGCTTCTCCAGCTGCTCATGATGGGCATCAACGGGGCATTTCTGACCGGTGACGTTTTCAATCTCTATGTCTGGTTCGAGGTCATGCTGATTTCATCCTTCGTGCTGCTTGTGCTTGGCGGCACGCCCGCACAGCTCGAGGGAGCCATAAAGTATGTCACCATCAACCTGCTCTCGTCGTCGGTTTTCCTTGCAGCCGCAGGTATTCTCTACGGTATTGCGGGCACCCTCAATATGGCGGATCTTGCACGGATCTCTCCGCAGCTTGAGCAGAAAGAGCTTCTTGCCATCGTATCCATACTGTTCATGATCACGTTCGGCGTCAAGGCAGCCGTTTTTCCGTTTTTTTTCTGGCTTCCCGCTTCCTACCATACGCCACCGATTCCTGTAGCGGCTATTTTTTCCGGCCTCCTGACCAAGGTGGGCGTTTATGCGCTGATCCGTTTCTTTACCACGGTTTTCCCGCATGAATCGGGTTTCATCAACGGCGTGCTGCTTGTCGCCTCGGCCCTGACCATGCTCATCGGTGTTCTTGGAGCCGTCGCTCAGTACGATATCCGCAAACTGCTCTCCTTTCATATTGTCAGTCAGATCGGCTATATGATTTTCGGGCTTGCCCTGCATTCGCCGCTTGCGATTGCAGGCGCTCTCTTTTATATCGTGCACAACATCATAGCCAAAACCAATCTGTTCTACATCAGCGGCATGATCGAGCGCATTACCGGCACCTTTGACCTCAAAAAGTCAGGAGGAGTATATGCCCGTTATCCGTTTGTCGCTGTGCTTTTTCTTGTCTCAGCGCTCGCTCTTGCCGGAATTCCCCCTCTTTCGGGTTTCTGGGCGAAATTCGTGGTCATCAAGGCTGGTCTGGGGGCAGAAGAGTACATTGTTACCGGAGTCGCGATTTTCGTCAGCCTGCTGACTCTGTTTTCGATGATGAAAATCTGGAACGAGGCGTTCTGGAAGGAACAGCCGCAGACGGTGGCTGCAGATGCCCCGAACCGCTATGCATCGATGGGTACGGCCGGTAAACTGATGCTTGTTTCGCCTGTCATCCTGCTCGCTCTTGCGAGTATTTTGTTCGGGATCTTTTTTGAACCGGTTTTCCGTATTGCCGAATCTGCAGCCGTCCAGTTGCTCGATCCGGAGTCATACATCACGCCGATACTCGGGAGGAAGGAATGAACCATCTGCTCTACAACATACTTCTGGCCATGGGATGGACGCTGCTGACCGGTGACGCCTCAATTCCCTCATTTACTGCCGGCATGGTCATCGGCTATTTTCTTCTGTGGATATCGCGTCCGGCGCTGGGTGGCGATGCCTATTTCAGGAAAATTCCTCTTGTTTTCATGTTTCTTCTGTTTTTCATGAAGGAACTGATCATTGCCAATCTCAAGGTGGCTTTCGATATTCTTACGCCGAAAGATTACATGGAACCAGGAATAATCGCTTTTCCGCTCGATGCACGGACCGACATGGAGATTACCCTGTTCGCCAATCTGCTTACCCTCACTCCCGGAACGCTCAGTCTCGATGTCTCGCGGGATAAAAAAACGCTCTATGTTCATGCGCTCTACGTCACCAATGCCGATGCATTCCGCAGGGAACTGAAGGAAGGTCTTGAAAAACGATTGCTCGATCTGCTCAGATGACTATTATCGACTTCTCGGTTGACACGGCTGTGGCTCTCATCGGCCTGTCCATTCTTGTCATATTCGTCCGGCTTGTCATCGGCCCCTCGATTGCCGACAGGGTGGTGGCGCTTGACCTCCTGTCGGCCAACGCCATTGCGTTCATTGCGGTTTATTCCATAAAAAACAACTCGACAACATTTCTCGATGTGGGCATTATCGTCGCCATTCTGGCGTTTCTCGGAACGGTGGCGTTCGCATTTTATCTCGGTAAAGGAAAAAAACGATGAGAGAGACCCTCGGAGGCATACTGCTGCTGCTTGGAACGGTTTTCATTCTGCTTTCGGCAATAGGCATTTTCAGGATGCCCGACCTCTATACGAGGATGTCGGCCACGACCAAGGCGTCGACGCTCGGCATCGGTCTGGTGCTTGCGGGCACGGTGCTCTACTGGTTCGATATCGCCATAGCGGCGCGCGCCATATCGATTATTGTCTTTCTTTTTCTTACCGCTCCCGTAGCCGCGCATATAATCGGCAGGGCGGCCTACTACGATCGCGTTCCGCTCTGGAAGCACACGAAAATCGACGAGCTGGCCGAGGATCCTGAAAATATGAGGAGTGAGGATAAGTGAACCTGAGGCGCTCTCAGGTTCATATCTCTGCGGGACTTATTTGACGAGACCCGAAAATCCCATGAAGGCAAGCGAGAGAATAGCCGCCGAAATGAATCCGATCGGCACGTTTTTGAACGGTGCCGGTACGTCCGCCTCTTCGAGTTTGATGCGGATACCTGCGAACATGACGATGGCCAGAATAAAGCCCATGGCCGAGAAAAAAGCGAAGACTACCGAGGTAAGGAGATCGTAATCTTCCTGGATGGCTATAAGCGCCATGCCGAGGATCGCGCAGTTTGTGGTAATGAGCGGCAGATAGATGCCGAGCGAGCTGTAGAGTGACTTGCTGACCTTTTTGAGGACGATTTCCACGAGCTGCACCAGCGAGGCGATGACCAGAATGAACATGACGGTTTGCATGAACTCGATCCCGAAGGGAATGAGCACAGCCTTCTGCAGGACATACGTGATGGCTGTAGCAACAGTCATGACGAAGGTGACGGCAAAGCCCATACCAATGGCCGTATCGAGGTTTTTCGAGACGCCGAGATACGGGCAGATGCCGAGAAAGCGCGCGAATACCACATTGTTGACGAATACCGCGCTGATGATGACCAGAAACAATTCCTGCATTATTTACCTCCCTTTTTCTTTTCAAGTGCGTTGAGGCCGGCAATGATCAGTCCGAGGCCGGCAAAGGCTCCCGGAGGCAGCGCAAAGACCAGAATGGTGCTCGCATCCTCTCCAACCAGCGGCATGTTGAATATGGTGCCGGACCCGAGAACTTCCCTGAATGCCGAAAGTACGAAGAGGGCAAGCGTGAAGCCGATACCCATGCCGACAGCGTCGATGACGGAGTACCAGATGCCGTTCCGACTGGCGAACGCTTCGGCCCGTCCGAGTATCATGCAGTTGACCACGATCAGCGGGATGAAGATGCCGAGAGCCTGGTTGAGTTCGGGAGAGTATGCCTTGATCAGCAGATCGACGATTGTCACGAAGGTAGCGATCACCAGCACGAAAGCCGGGATTCTCACGGTATCCGGAATGACCTTTGCAGTAAGGGAGATGACGATGTTCGAGCCGAGCAGCACAAAGGTCGTCGCAAGACCCATGCCAAGCCCGTTGACCGCCGATGTGGTAACGGCAAGCACGGGGCAGAGGCCGAGCAGCATTTTTGTGACCGGGTTTTCGCGGACAAATCCCCTGGTGAGAATATTTAGTGCTTCGTTCATTTTCCTTCGCTGTTTGGATATTGCTCGTTGATGTATTTCAGACCGCGCTCCACGGCATCGGTAACGGCCCTGGCAGAGATGGTTGCTGCGGTCAGTTCGTCGATTTCTCCGCCGTCTTTTTTCACTTTCCAGACGGTTCCCTCAAGAGCCCTTCCGCGGAACTGCTCCTTGTATTTCGGCTTGTCTATCTTGTCGCCGAGGCCCGGCGTTTCGAGGTGATAGACAACCTTATAGTCGAAAATCTTCTTTTCCGGGGAGACGCCGAGCAGGATTTCGATTTTTCCGCTGTAGCCGAGGGTCGTGGCCGATTCCACTGCTATACCTTTCAGTACCCCTTTTTTATCGTAGGCTTCGTAGAATTTCGTTTTCGGAGTCTCGACGTTTTTCAGGCTGTCGATGCCGAAAGGAAATATTTCCTCGATAGCCTTCCGCTTCATTTCGGCTTTTGCAAGCGCAATGGGTTCGCGGGTCAGATCCTCGACTGTTGCGAGCAGTGCCGCCGCGATCAGTCCGACTATCGTAAGTGTAATTATGGGCCTCATGTTGTTTGTAACTTCTTTTGATGGATTGCCTTTCTGTCGTTGAGATCCCAGCTGTCGATGAGCGGCACGAAGCCGTTCATGATGAGGATGGCAAACGAAATGCCCTCCGGGTAACCTCCCCAGAGGCGGATGACGGCCGTCAGGAGGCCGCAGCCGAGTCCGAAAATAATCTGTCCGCGTACCGAGAGGGGCGAAGTTACCATATCGGTAGCCATGAAGAATGCTCCGAGCAGGAGTCCGCCGGTTACCATGTGGAAGAGCGGAGGTGCGTATGCCGCAGGGTCGATCAGGTGAAAAATTGCGGTGAAGAGAAATACGGAACCGAGCAGGGTGAACGGTATATACACGGTAATGTAGCGTTTGTAAAAGAGCCATCCGGCTCCGACGAGCAGAGCGAGCGAGGATGTTTCGCCCATGCTGCCGTTCATGGTGCCGTAAAAACCGCTCATCAGATCAAGCGACTTCATTGCAGCTTCCACGCCGTCGGTCTTCAGAATACCGAGCGGCGAGGCCGCGGTTTCCATATCGACCGCAAACGGTACGGGCCAGCTCGTCATCGCCGCGGGAAAAGAGACAAGCAGAAAAACCCTGGCTACGAGCGCCGGATTGAAAACGTTGTGCCCCAGACCTCCGAAAACATGCTTGGCGGCGGCAATGGCAATGAAGGAGCCGATAACGAGCATCCAGAGCGGAAGGTTGGAGGGAACGTTCAGGGCAAGCAGGAGTCCGGTGACGAAGGCGCTGCCGTCAAGGCAGGATGCCGGCTTTTTTCTGATGGTATCCATCAGCCATTCGAACCCGATGCAGCTTGCGATGCAGACGAGGTTCACCAGCAGCGCCCGCATGCCGAAAAGGTAGATGGACATGACGGTTGCCGGTGCAAGCGCAAGGGCGACGTTGTACATCACAGACTCGATCGAGTCTTTTGTGCGTACGAACGGCGCATAGGAAACTTTAAGTTTGACTGATTGCATGAGAGTGGACTGTGGTTTTACGCTGATTTTCTTTTCTGCCGGTTGGCGACGAGCGCTTTGGCATATTTTATCCAGTGGACGAGCTCGCGTCCCGACGGGCAGACATAGGTGCAGCTTCCGCACTCCGTGCAGTTTGCCAGGCCGAGAGTCTGTATCTCGTCAAAGTGACGGAGCTGCGCAACGTTGGCCAGCAGCCACGGCGCAAGTCCCTGGGGACAGACCTCGACGCACCGGCCGCACCGGATGCAGGTTCGTTCCATCGATTTGCCGAGAGCCGGGTTATTGATGAACAGGATGCCCGATGTCGTTTTTACGACCGGAACGTCGAGCGAGAAGACAGCCTTGCCCATCATCGGGCCGCCGGAGATGATCTGGTTGGTTTTTTCCGACATGTCGCCGCAGAACGCTATGATGTCGCTGAAACTCGTGCCGATACGGGCGCTGATGTTTTTTTTGCGGGAGATCTCCATGCCGGAGACCGTAAGCACCCGTTCTATCAGCGGCCTGTTTCTGCAGACCGCATCACAGACAGCGGCGGCGGTGCCGATGTTCTGAACGATGCATCCCTTGTCGAACGGCAGTTCGCCTTCGCCGACAACCCTGCCCGTGATTGCATTGATAAGCTGTTTTTCCGCACCCTGGGGATATTTTGTTTTCAGCGAAACAACCTCGATCTGTTTGGGCAGCGCATATCGCTGGAGCGTCTCGATGGCATCCTGTTTGTTCGATTCGATCCCGATGGCAATTTTCAGCGGACCATCGAAAAGGGAAGCCATGATTTCAAGGCCGGTCACGATATCTTCAGGAGATTCCACCATGAGTCTGTGATCGGCGGTCAGGAACGGTTCGCACTCCGCTCCGTTGAGAATGAGGGTATCGATTTTTTTATCGGGAGGAGGAGAGAGCTTCACATTTGTGGGAAATCCGGCGCCCCCCATGCCGACGACGCCGGCATCCTTGATTTTTCTGAGGATTTCCTGTTTCGACAACCGTTTCCAGTCAGCCGGAGCGCACTCGAGCCCTTCAGCCCATTCATCCTTTCCGTCAGGCGTGATGAATACGGTCATGGCATACTGTCCTCCCGGATGCGGGTGAGGTTTGATCGCCTTGATCTTGCCGCTCGTGCTTGCATGGACGTTAGCCGAGATGAATCCGTCCGCTTCGCCTATGAGCTGCCCTTTTTTAACCTCGTCGTTCATTTTAACGACAGGTTTTGCCGGTTTTCCGAGATGCTGGCTGAGCGGAATGGCCAGTTCTGAAGGCAGCGGCATGACCTCTATCGGGCTGTTTCCTGTTAGTTTGCTCTCCGGAGGATGAATCCCTCCTGTTCTGAACGTCTTCATTTATGATGCCTGTTTTTGTTTAACGGCTTTCAGGTCGTTTTCGAGCCTGATGCAGTTGACCTTCGTGGGGCATACCTCGATGCATTTGCCGCACGCCGTACATTTATCCTGAACGATCCTTGCAAGGAACTCCTCGATGACGATTGCATTGTCTTCGCATACCTTGACGCATTTCTGGCAGGCGGTGCATCCTGCATCGCAGGCTTTTTTTGTCGCGGCGCCCCTGTCGCGGGAATTGCATGCAATGAAATAGCGTGAGGCTTTCTTGTCCTGCATGACAAGAACCCCTGTCGGACAGGCAGGAATGCAGGCCGCACATCCCGTGCAGAGATCGTTGTCGATGACGATCAGGCCGTTTTCCAGGCGCATGGCTCCGAAATCACACCATGCGATACAGCTTCCCAGACCGATACATGAGTAGCGGCACTGTTTCGGGCCGGCAAAGGCCTGGGTTGCGGCCCAGCAGTCCTGTATGCCGAGATATTCGGCCGTCTGGCGCGCAACATCATTGTTTCCCTGGCACAGAAGCACGGCAAGCTGCGGTTTGGGTTCCGCCATCGTCATGCCGAGCGCTTCGCCGAGTTTCGCAGCAAGATCGGCGCCGCCGACCGGGCAGGTCATTGCTGAATTTCTTGTTTCGACAAGCACTTCGGCAAACTGTCCGCAGCTCGGAAAACCGCAAGCCCCGCAGTTCACTCCCGGCAGAATGCCGTTTACAAGCTTGACGGTCGGATCCTCTTCGACATGAAACTTTTTCGAGACGAAATGGATGATGAGTCCGAGGGCAAGGGCTACGGCTCCGAGACTCGATACTGCCGGTATGAATGCGTCACTGATCATAAGCGATTATTTGATTCCTGCAATGTAGTAATAGGTTTTGTGTTTCAGCATCATCTGCAGTACGAGAAACGTGGCTCCAAGCAGCGCAGTACCGGCAAGGAACGATTGCCACAAGCCGAGACCGGCCGAACCCGCAATGCCGAGTACGATAATGAACACCGTAAGCGGCAGGATGAACAGCAGGGCGGCCGCCTTGAGTTCACCGTGCTCCCTGACGGCAAACTCGACCAGATCGCCAGCCTTGGCCCCGATGCTGTTTTCGGCAAGCACGGTCTCTGCCTTCACTGCAGGCTTTTGCCCCATGCTGCAGGCTCCGCAATGCATGGTTTCCGGGGATGCATCGGTGCAGACGAGTTGAATTTCAGCTGTATTCTTACTGGTTGTCACGACACGGGCATACATAGGGCAAACGATCTCCCACGGTTATTAACATACGTAATAACTTGTAATTACAAACGTTATACGAGTGATTGCTGTTGTTGCGCAACGTGAGAGACGTCGCGCCGATCCGGATAGGGCCGGCAGATTGACCTCCGGAAAAAACGAACTCCAATTTACAAAAAATCAGCACGACAAACAAACAACCGGGTGATCTCCCGGTTGTTTGTTCCTGATGCTCACAGTCCGTTGCGTTTGAATATGATATCGACGCTCGTCCTGAGTTTTCCGAGAATGTTCTCGAAGCTGAAGAGGTCGTTGATCTCCTCGGCAGATATATGCTGCAGCAGCTCTTCGTCCTGCAGCACCAGATCCCGCAGGTGGATTTTTCCGGCCCAGCTCTCCATGGCATTACGCTGTACCATCCGATAGGCTTCTTCGCGAGTCAGTCCTTTTCCAGTAAGAGCGAGCAGCAGGGTTTGCGAAGTCGTCAGACCGTAGGAGGAGTTGAAGTTCTCTTCCATGCGTTCCGGGTAGACCAGCAGGGTTTCGAGAGAATCGCTGAAGGTGCGAAGCATGTAGCAGAGCGCAATCGTGGAGTCGGGCATGATGACGCGTTCGACCGACGAGTGCGAAATATCGCGTTCATGCCAGAGTGCAACATTTTCCATTGCGGCAATAGAGTTCGAACGTACGACGCGAGCCAGACCGGTCAGCCGTTCGAAGGTGATCGGGTTTCGCTTGTGCGGCATTGCCGAACTTCCTTTCTGCCCCTTGCTGAAGAACTCCTCGGCTTCGCGGACTTCAGTGCGCTGAAGATGACGAAGTTCAACGGAGAACTTTTCAATGGATGAAGCGATTATCGCCAGTGTTGTCGCGAATTCCGCATGACGGTCGCGCTGCAGGATCTGCGTGGAGATCGGCGATGGTTCGAGTCCGAGTTTCCGGCAGACGGCCGCTTCGATATCCGGCGAGAGATGCTGATAGGTGCCGACCGCACCGGAAATCTTGCCGACCGAAACCGTCCGGACGGCATTGTTCATGCGCTCGAGGTTTCGCAGCATCTCCTGGCGCCACAGGAGCAGTTTCAGCCCGAATGTGGTCGGTTCGGCATGAATGCCGTGGGTACGTCCCATTTCAAGCGTATACTTGAATTCCACGGCCCGACGGGCAAGCACATCGACAAGATTTTCGATATCGGCGATAAGGATGGTTCCGGCGTCGCGCATCTGCATGGCAAGGCAGGTATCGACAACGTCGGACGATGTCAGACCTTCATGGATATAGCGCGACGCCGGGCCGACATTGCCTGCGACATTGGTCAGAAAGGCTATGACGTCATGCTTGGTCTCTTTTTCGATTTCAAGGATTTCATCGACTTTGAAGGCGGCTTTCTCCCGTATGGTCAGGAGGGCATCTTCAGGAACGAGGCCGGCTTCCATCCGGGCTTCGACTGCGGCGATTTCAAGCTGGAGCCAGCGCTGGAATTTCGCTTCTTCGGTCCAGATCGCCGACATGTCTTTTGGTGAATAACGTTCAATCAACGTGGTATCGGTTTAGGTTATCGTACTCTTTGCAGCAATGTCCTGAATATAACGCACTGCGTCAAGAAAAACCAGATATCCTCATGCACCGGGACGGGCGGATGCCGGTCATGACCGGCATCCGCCCTGCAGTTCATCGTAGACCTGACGGATGTAGGCGATGGCGGCATCGCGGTCGTAGGGGATGATGCCGTCGATCACGGCATTTTCCATCCGGCTTTTTATGATGCCGACCATCTTTCCTTCGCTGAGGCCCAGAGTGCGCATGATATCGGCGCCGTCGACAGGCGGCCGCCATCTGGCAAGCAGGTCCTTCTCGGCAACCTCGGCGATTTTTTCTTCGACATTTCCGAAATTTTTCATGATGCGCATCACCTTCCGGGGATTCTTGCTGGTAACGTCGGCGCGGCAAAGGCTCATCAGGTCGTCGAGATCCTCTCCGGCATCGAACATCAGCCGCCGGATGGCCGAATCGGTGATTTCCTCCTTCGACAGAGGGATCGGCCGGTGGTGCAGCCGCACCATTTTCTGCACGTAGTCGAGCGGTTCGAGCGGCCAGCGCATCGACTTGAAGATTTTCGATACGATTCTGATACCGACGGCTTCATGTCCGTGAAATGTCCAGCCGGAGGCAGGAGTGAATCGTTTTGTGGCCGGTTTTGCGATGTCGTGCAGCAGGGCGGATACTCTCAGCCAGAGATTGTCGGAGTGTCTGGCGACATTGTCCACAACCTGGAACGTGTGGTAAAGCGTGTCTTTATGGCCGAGGCCATCGACCTGCTCGATGCCTGCCATAGCGGTTACTTCGGGAAGGATATCGCCGAGAATGCCTGTTTCATGGAGCAGCTTGAGACCTGTGGACGGTGTCGGGCTCAGCATGATCTTGAAGAACTCCTGACTGATGCGTTCCCTCGATACGATCCTGATGCGTTCGTGCATGGCATTCAACGCCGCTACCATGTCCGGCTCCGGCCTGAAGCCGAGCTGTGCGGCAAATCGGGCGGCGCGCATCATGCGCAGGGGATCGTCCGAAAACGTCTGTTCGGCTTCGAGCGGAGTTCTCAGAATACCCTGCTCAAGGTCGTCGAGTCCGCCGTAGCGGTCGATAAGTGTTCCCCGATCGTGGGCGTTGAGGCTCACTGCAAGCGCATTGATGGTGAAATCCCGTCTCGAAAGGTCGTCTTCGAGCGTGCCGGTTTCGGTTATCGGCTTGCGGGAATCGGGATTGTACGACTCTTTTCTCGCGCCCACGATTTCGATTTTCAATGAGCCGGCAATGCTGTCCGTTATTTCGAACTGAGCGGTTCGGAACCGTTCGAACAGTACGAAATTTCTGCCGTTCAAACCGTTTCTGACACGTTTTGCAAAAGAGACCGGATCGCCCACAACCATGATGTCAATATCGGTACACGCCCGCTGCATCAGCATATCGCGGACGTAACCGCCTACGAGATAACAGGGGAGGTTTTCCCTGTCGGCAAGGTCTCCGATACGGAAGAGTACTTCCGGAATGTCGGAATCAGTAAATCGCTTCATGGACTGCATGCTGTTTTTCCCCTCGAACCGTTCAGTCGCAGAGTGCGGCATTGCCGGCAATTTCATCGGCTATGCGATCGGCCACCATCACGGCTCTTCGACCGTCTTTCGAACTTACCGTCACAGGCCTGTCGTTGCGTATCGCATCGATGAAGTGTTCGAGTTCGTCCCGAAGCGCATTGGTCTTCGGCACGTCGGGGGTGATGTAGTCGAGCACCATACCGTTCATGGCTTCCCTGATCTCTCCGAACTGCTCGAGTATCTTGCGGGCAGCATAGGTTCTGACGGGATTTTTCGAGGAGGCTTCAAGAGGGTGCACCAGCCGGAATACCTCCGATTTGCCGCTCGTCAGGTCGAGTGATGCGTAGCTTTTCGGGGCGTTGCAGAAAAATCGCATCTTGCGGATTCTGTTGCGGCTGAGTCTGCTTGCGGTAACGTTGGCCGTAGCGCCGTTCACGAAGTCGATTCTTGCCGTCGCCATATCGAGTTCGTTCGAAAAGACACGGACGCCGGAGGCGGAAATATTTCTGATGTCTGATTTTATGAGGGAGAGCACGAGGTCGATATCGTGGATCATGAGATCGAGCACCACGGAGACGTCGGTTACCCTGAGCGAAAAACCGGTCAGCCGTTCGGCCTGGATGTACATCGGTTCCCCTATCCAGGACTCGACGGCCCTGAGTGCCGGGTTGAACCGCTCGATGTGGCCGACCTGGATGCGGACACCGTTTTCCTCCTCAAGCCGGATCAGTTCGTCGGCCTCTTCGAGCGTTGCGGTTATCGGCTTTTCGATAAAGAGGTGTTTTTTCTCTGACAGCATCCGTCGGGCGATATTGAAATGGGAACTGGTTGTTGTGGCAATGATTGCCGCATCGCAGTTTGTCGACATCTCTTCAAGGGAGTCGAATCGCCGGACATCGTATTTCGATGCTATTTCTTCCGCCCGTTGGGCGTTCATGTCGTAGATGCCTGAAACGGTCAGGTCAGAGGAAGCCGCGGCGATCTCCCCGAGCAGTTTCGTATGGAATTCGCCAAGCTTTCCGGTTCCTATGACTCCTATGCGCATATAGCCTTTTTCCTCGCCATCAGGTTCGTTTCTTTTCAGATGCTTTCGTTTTCGACAGCCGTATCAAGGGCTTCGATTTTATATTTGAACAGCCCGAGAGCTATAAACGTGCCGATGACGGTAAGGGCTCCGGCAACGATATAGGGTGCGTGAAAATTCATGCCGTACAGGATGCTGCCGCTGAACGGGCCCATGATGCGGGCGAAAGAGTTGACGGACTGGGATAGACCGAGTATCTGCCCCTGCTGCTGCTTATAGCTGTAGAGCGAAATCATCGAAAGGTTGATCGGCGCGACCAGGCTTGTGCCGATGGCGAAGCAGAGCAGGATGACAAGACCTGCTGAAAAGAGCGTATCCTGCGGGATAAACGGCACGAAGAAAACGCCGGCGAACGTGAAGATATGACCCCAGAGAAAGAGCTTGTGTTCTCCGAGTTTTTTTATGAGACGGCTGATAAGCCCGCCCTGTACGATGACAGAGAAAAAACCCACATAGGCGAAGATATAGCCGATTTCCTGGTCGGATGCACCGAAATATTCCTTCCAGAGCAGAATTGAGGCCACCTGCATATTCACGATGGCGAAGGTGAAAATGTAGTTTGCGATCATAAGGAGGGCAAGCGGTTTCGAGCTGAAGGCGAGCTTCAGTCCTTCGATGTACTCGTCGGCCTTTGTTTTCAGGAAAGATGCGGTTTGTACGGGTTCGGTCGCGATTGCGCCCTTGCGGCCGAACATGGAGAAATCGAATTTTCTTGCCTGCTTGTTGGACTCGGGCAGGAAGAAGACGGCAAGGATGAAGTCGAGGAAAATGAGCCCGGAAGCTACATAGCCCACCATTTCGATGCCGTAGTTGTGCATGAGCAGGCCCCCGATAAGCGGACCGATGATGAATCCCACGCCGAAGGCCGCACCGATCATGCCCATGGCACCCGAACGGTTTCTGCTGTCGGTAACGTCGGTGATGTAGGCCTGGGCGGCCGCGATATTAGCCGAACCGATTCCTGAAAGCCCTCGCGCGAAAATCAGCAAAGGGATGTTGTCGGACTGGGAAAAGATCAGGTAGGAAAGCGAGGTAATGAATATGCTGATGAGCATGACCGGACGGCGCCCTATCCTGTCGCTCAGCTTTCCCCAGAGCGGAGAAAAGATGAACTGCATGATGGAGAAAATCGCCGCGATCAGGCCGATCATGAACGGGCTTGCGCCGAGATCTTTGGCATAGGTCGGAAGCAGAGGCAGCACAATACCGAACCCGATCAGGTCGAGCATGACCGTGAGGAGAAGGATGACCAGTGGCGATTTCTTCATGCAGGCGTGCTGTTATATTGCGGCTTCATCGAAGTTAAGGCCCTCAAGATAATCAATTCAACCGTTATCCGGGAACGTGTCGGAAAAAACAGGAGGCGCGGCCGCTTATTTTTTTTCAATCAGGCTTTGCAGCTGCGCTATTCCCTCGAGTACCCGCGGACCGGGACGAAGAAAAAGGCTGTTGTCGAAACCATCGAACACCCTTTTCTGCTTTACGGCATCGATGTGATGCCATCCCGGTCTCCGCAGTACCCCTTCGGCCGCCGGCGTCTCTTTGGACATATACATGCATGCTATCACCTCGGGGTTCTGTTCGATGACCCATTCCTGGGATATTTCGAAATACTCCTTTCTGACGCTGTCTCCGATGTTGCGGCCACCGGCGTATGCGATCAGGGCAGATGTATAGCTCTCCTTTCCTCCGGTCCAGAACGGATCGTCCCATATTTCAAGATAGACGAGCGGTTTTTCTTTTTGTCGGAGGTTGTCGTTTCTGAACTTGGCTAACCCTTTTTCGATGACGGCGGCAAGACTGTCGGCTTTTCGTTCATGTCCGGTGAGTCTGCCGATCGTACGGAGTGCCCCCGGGATGTCGTCCGGGGTCCTGCAGTCGATCCGTTCCGTGCGGATGCCCAGATCCCTTATTTTATCGCTGTTGCGCTCGTCTTCGAGATCGACGTTGATAACGATGTCAGGGTGTATGGAGGCGAGCATCTCCATGGAAGGCCTGCCGAACGCGCCGATGACCGGCACCTTTTCGGCTTCGGCAGGCCAGTCGCATGCCGACGTGCGGCCAGCGAGCTGATCGCCCGCACCGACAGCGAAGATCATTTCGGTAACGCTGGGGGCAAGGCTGACGATTTTCGGCCTGTTGTCGGTTTTATCCGATCCCGGATTTTCTTTCCGGCATCCGGCAACGAGAAAAACAGCACATAAAAACAAAAAAAACAAAATCCGGTTTTCAGATCTCGAGCAGTGCGGCATAGCGTTTCAGAATCGATTCATGATTGAATGCAAGGGGCATCGAAAAAACATCCTCAAGCCTGAACCAGGCAGCTTCTTCGACTTCGTTCGGCATCAGGCGGAGAGTGCCGCATGCGGTTCCGTGAAAGGCAAGCGCGACGGCATGAAAATTCTCTGCCGGAAATATTTCGTCGCTGTAGCAGAGGAACGCCGGGTTGACGAAATCGAGTCCCGTCTCTTCCTGAACTTCGCGCCTGACGGCCGTAACGGCGCTCTCTCCCGCATCGATATGCCCTCCCGGCAGGCACCAGCAGCCATTGAACGGGTTCACGGATCTTTTTGTCAGCACTATCGTCGAACGCTCTTCCGGCGAACGGGCGATGATTGCGGCAACGGTGGCTTTTATCAAGGGCCTTGTCATATAGAGCTGCTATTTCGGTTCTTTGAGCCTGATGTCGGCAAAATCGTAAAAAAAGATGACATCCCGACAGTGCAAGATGCAAAAAATGCCGCATTGAGCTGTTCTTGCCAGCTACTTTTTAGACCTTCCTGCCGTTATATCTGAAAAAGATCATAGAACGTCAAATGTATACCCTGAAATATCTGCAGCGGATTCCGGTAACTATCGAAACAGCATGGGACTTTTTTTCTTCCCCGGAAAACCTTTCAAGGATCACCCCTCCTGAAATGTTTTTCAGAATCACCGACGGCTTACCAGGCCGGCAGATTTACGAGGGCATGCTCATCACCTATACGCTTTACCCGTTCATGATGCTGCCGGTCGAGTGGGAAACAGAAATAATCAGTGTCGAACGACCATTTCTTTTTGTCGACCGACAGAAGTCGGGGCCCTATGAAAGCTGGGTTCACCGTCACGAGTTTCGGGAAATTCCCGGTGGAGTCGAGATGATTGACCGGATCGACTATGTAATGCCTTTCGGAGCGTTCGGTGATATGGTCAACGCCTTGATCGTCAGCCGCCGCCTTGACGAGGTTTTCGCATACAGAAAGAGAAGAACAGGCGAGATTCTTGGCGTGATGAACCCAGGGTAATCCCGAAAAGCCATGCAGAACGAGATCTCCTTTGTGCCTATAGCGCTTTCGTTCGCCGGAGGACTGGCGCTTTTCCTTTACGGTATCCGGGTGATGAGCGGCGGCCTGAAAAAGGCAGCCGGAAGACGCATGCGCGATTTTATAGCGCGTATCACCGACAATCGCTTTACGGGACTGCTTGCAGGCGCGCTTGCCACCATGATGGTGCAATCGAGCAGCACCATCATGGTGATGCTGGTGGGACTGGTGCAGTCGAATCTTTTGACTTACGTACAGGCGCTCTCCATCATTCTCGGGGCCGAAATCGGCACGACTGCCATGGCGCAGCTCATTGCGTTCCGCATCAATGAATACGCCCTTCCGGTATTTGCAGCCGGTTTCGTACTGAACCTCTCGAGCCGGAGGGAAGGGCTCCGCAATGCGGGAGAGGCGATCTACGGGTTCGGTCTTTTTCTCTTCGGCATGAGCCTGATGTCGGGAGCCGTAGTGCCGCTCCGTTCGTACGAACCGTTCATCGACCTCCTTCGCTACATGGAAAATCCGCTCTACAGCGTTCTGGCCGGCATGCTGCTGACCGCGCTGATGCAGAGCAGCGGAGCGTTCATCGGCATTGTCATCACGCTCGCCCAGCAAGGCACGCTGACGCTCGAAGCGGGCATTCCGATGCTGCTCGGCGCCAACATCGGCACCTGTATCACGGCATCGCTGGCCAGTACAGGCATGCTCCGTCCGGCCCGGCGCGTCGCTCTGGCGCAGGTGCTGTTCAATGTCACCGGAGTCGCGATTTTTCTGTTTGTTATCCCTTTGTACGCCGATTTTGTGCGCATGATTTCGCCCTCCGAGGGGTTGCCGGGAACAGTCATTCCCCGCCAGATCGCCAACGCCCATACGCTCTATAATGTTTTCATGGCGGTTATGTTTCTGCCGTTTATCGCCTTATGGGCTAAACTGCTGATCCGCCTCATACCCGACAATCCCGGGGAAACCCGGCTCCAGCCTTCGGTCTGGTATATCACCAACAGTGCGCTTTCTGCACCGTCGCTTGCCCTGAGCTATGCCCGGGCCGAAACCGCACGTATGAACCGGATCCTCGAACGCATGGCAGGTGCCATGCTTCCGGTCTTTACCGGCAGCGAAGCGGCAAGGGACACGGTTTTTCCGGAACTCTCGATTTCCGGCGGGATAAGAATGAGGGAAGAAAAAGTAAATTATCTCGAATCGAGAGTTTCAGCATACCTTATCGCAATCAGTCGACACGAACTTGGAGAGCGGGAATCGCTCGAGGCGTTCGCTCTCATGAACATCGTCAAGGATCAGGAAGCCATCGGCGACAGCATCGAATCGCTGCTGCAGAAACTTCCTGAAAAAACCCGCGAACAGCCTTCCGGCATGACCGCGGAAGGCAAAGCCGATCTTTCCGCCCTTCAGGAGTTCGTCTGCCGCGAGATCGCCACGCTTACCGTTGCCATCCAGGAGATGAACGCCAGGCACGCATCGAACGTAATGCACGGCGACCCCGATTTTCTGGTACTGTCGGCCGCCGCCGAATCCCGCCATCTGCAACGGCTCCGCACACTTCCTGAATCGGCCATGACCCACGATATCCACATGGATCTCCTTCACGCCTTCGAAGAGATCCACCACTACTGCAAGAGCATAGCAAGAAGTATCGTTCATCAGGAGGCTGGAAGTCAGTGGACGGGAAGCGCATGAACAGTGGGCGCTGAACACGAAACCCGGGGAAGAACACTGAGATATGGAAAAGCGTGTTACGAGTTGCGGGTTAAGCCATCCAGCTATCTCGCTGACAAGCTATCCAGCCATCCAGCCTCTTCTTTCGAATGGAAAACCGACAGATGGAGAGGAAAAAAAACATACAGGAGCATATCATGAGCGGATTTGAAACAATGGCTTGCGAGGAGTGTCGAAAGGGTGGTTCGCGGCTTTCGGCCGAGGAGATTTCGCAGATGCTGCCGGAGCTTCCCGGCTGGGAGGTGGCGAGCGAAGATGGGGTGCCGCACCTCGTGCGCACCTTCGCCTTTCCCGATTTCCGGCGCGCGCTCGATTTCACCCTCAGCGTTGGAGAGATTGCCGAGCGTGAAGGGCACCATCCGAAGCTCGTTACCGAATGGGGCAGGGTGCGGGTCGAGTGGTGGACCCATTCGGCAGGCGGCCTCCATCGCAACGACTTCATCATGGCAGCCCGTACGACCGCCATGCTTGACTGATCCATCCTCCAAGCACACCCGGCTTCGCATGAGCGTCATGCAGGTTATCTCCCGCGACTCTCCTGGATGCCCTGCAACGACATAAGCTTCACAGTGTTTCGTCGTGCGATGAACCAGGGCACCGGAGCGGTGATGCATGCCTGAGCGTGACGGACATGAGGCGATCAGGCCTTACGAGAGAATGCACAATATCCGGAAGAATGATCACGTCAGGCTTGCGATTCTTGTTCTTGACGTTGAGCAGGTTTTTTCAGTGAACAGGGATGACTGCATTCATTACGCATCTGTTTCAGATTCACAGACCAATTCGCAGGCCTTTATGGTCATGCAAACATTGATTCTATATTATTGTCAACTAAATAATTATTTTTAAATATGCTGAATACAGCGTGAAACTGTTCTTACCTGCTGTATTTGAACAGATCGATCCTGCCCCGATTTCCCTGTACTTTTCCTGCGACAAACAAACAAGAGGAGGTCTCTCATGTCAAAGCAATTAATGCGTCTTGCTTCAGCGCTCATCGTCGCCTTATTATTCCTTGCATTGCCGGCGGAAGCTAAGCCTTCGGTTCTCGGACTCGATCCGAATGTTGCATTGGGCGCGTACAAGGGTATGGTTGAGGAGCATTTCGCAGGTATCTTTCGAACAACAAGGGCACTTGCCCTGACGAATGAAGCAAAGTCGGGAAAATGGAAATCGATCGAACCTTTACTCCGGAATTTCAGTAAGGACCTGCCGACTGATGCTACGGTATGGTATGCGATGCCCGATGGCAGCTATTACAGCACCGAATCAGGGGGGCTGACCAGCCAGAACCTCAAAGACCGAGCTTATTTTCCAGAGCTTCTGGCCGGGAATGATGTGAAATGCGATCTCGTTATAAGCAAATCAACCGGTCACCGCTCCGTGATTGTTGCCAGCCCGGTCGTCCGGGACGGCAAGATGGTCGCGGCAATCGGCGTCTCCGTGAGGGTGCATTTTCTATCAGATTTAGTGTCTGAGGATCTGGTACTGCCTGACGGCACCTATTTTTATGCCCTCGATCCTACTGCGAAAATCGTTCTTCACCGTTATATCGGCAGGATCTTTAAAAATGTCGACGATGTCGCGGACGAAATCCTTGGGGATGAGTTCAGAAAGATCATGACCGGCAATCAGGGGACATTCGAGTACAGGCTGAACGGAAAAAAAATTATCGCGATATTCCGGAAATCCGAATCGCTCGGCTGGTATTTCTTTATCGCCCAGGAAAAATCATAGACATGATTTTCTTCCGGCAAGCCTTCTGTCCTGGCTTGCCGGGTTTATCGGCTGATTCCGGCAGGGCCTTGAAAACAACGCTGAAATCCGAAAATCAACCAGGAAGCCTGGCAATCATCAGGAGCAATGTGTCGAGGACATTCGATTAACTGTGTCAACTGGATGGATCACCGGGATGGTTGGATGGCAGATAATTCAGGTGTTTCCTGATAATCTGTTCGAAATCGGTTTTTCTGATCGGTTTTGCCAGATAATCGTCCATACCGGCGTCGATGCATTTTTGCCGATCCTCCTTCATTGCGTGAGCCGTCATGGCAACAATGAAAATTCCGTGATTCAGCGATTGTTCCGAGTTGCTGCGAATCCGCTTTGTTGTTTCGTATCCGTCCATCTGCGGCATCTGACAGTCCATCAGAACAAGATCGTAATGGTTCGCCCTGAGTTTGTGCAGCGCCTCGAATCCGTTTTCGGCAATATCGGCCTCAATACCCATCTGTTTCAGCATGGCCGATGCTACCTGCTGATTCACCTTGCTGTCTTCAACAAGCAATATCCGATAACCGTTATCAATTTCTGCAGGTCTTTCTCCTGTTTTCGCTGCAGTCCGGGTATGATTGTCGTTCCGGGGCGTGCCGGTTGCAGCGGCAAGGGCAAGAGCCGAGAATAACTCTTTTCGGTGAAGGGGCTTAAGGATCAGTCTGAAGTGTTTATTTCCATACCGGTTCCTTATTTCATCGCTTTTTCCTGTTGATGCAAGAATAATCAACGGCACTTCATCCATGGATTCCGGTAATTGATCTGCCAGCAGATTATCGTTCTGAATGTCAACAAGAACGATGTCGAATTTCTGGTTTTTAATGGCTGTTGCGGCATCATGAAATGCGCTGGCAATGGTACAGACGCATTGTTCATTTTCGAGCAGTTGTTTCATTGCTTTGCTTGCGGCGGCATTGCTGCTTATTATGAGTATCGTGATGCCGGGCGGAGGTGCAGGACAGTAGGGCGCCGGCCCGGAGGCGGGTGCGGCTTTTTCAAGCAGTACGTCGAGATAAAAAACAGATCCTTTCCCAAGGTTGCTTTTGACGGTTATTCCGTCGCCCATTTTATTTGCTATATGGTTCGATATGGCCAATCCGAGACCGGTGCCGCCGTACTTCCTGATTGTTGAGCCGTCGGCCTGAATGAATGGTTCAAAAATCGATGAGATTCGATGTGCCGGTATGCCGATACCTGTATCGCGCACAGAAAACCTTATAACGACATGGGATTCGGTTTCTTTCTGCAGATCGGCAGAGAGGGTTATTTCTCCCTCATGCGTGAACTTGATAGCGTTTCCGACAAGGTTTACAAGGATCTGGTTGATTCTTGCCGGGTCGCCTTTAACATGAAACGGCAGATTCTTTGCCGTAACGAGAATCAGTTCAAGGTTTTTATCGTAAGCTTCGAATCCCAGAAGTCCGCAGACGTCTTCGAGAAGTTCAAGCAGGTTGAACTCGTAGTGTTCGAGTTCAAGGTGATTGGCTTCGATTTTAGAGAAATCGAGTACGTCGTTGATGATTCTGAGCAGATTTTTTCCGCTGCTGATGATGGTTTCGACATACCGTTTCTGTTCTGCGTCAAGTCTGGTTTCAAGAAGGATATCCGACATGCCGATAACGCCGTTCATAGGCGTTCTGATTTCATGGCTCATATTCGCAAGAAACTGGCTTTTTGCCTTTGTGGCTTCGTTTGCGGCTTTAGCCATTTCTTCGGTACGTCTGACGGACTCTTCAAGTTTGATGTTTGTTTCGAGCAGCTGGTTTCTGGCAAGATTGGCGTCTTCGATGAGATTAAGCAGGGCTGCCCGCTGTCTGCTTCTGAAGAGATAATCGTCAGCCGGATTGTCAGGGGCGGAGAGGCTTGCCTGGTCAATGGGACATAGCCAGTCGGATAAATCGGTTGCAAGAGGATCTGTCAGGTTGCTTGCGAGAGTTGTCCTGTTGTTATGGCCGGTTGATATTGATGGATCGTTTCCGCTTGCCGAAAGCATCGCCCGCAGCTGCTCAAGCTCGGTTTTAAGATCGATGTTTCTGATTTCTCGACCTACCATGATCCGGTTAAAACGCTCAAGATCGGTAAGAGTATTTTTCAGTTCCTGTTCTATTTTTTTCCTTTCCGTGATATCCGAGCTGATCATGACGACCGATGAGACCTTGTCGTCGATAATACAGGGTACCAGTCTTGATTCCAGAAAAATAGTGTCGTTGTCCGGCAGATTGAATTCGCTTTCAAGGACCGTCGGGCTGCCGGACTGAAAAACCGAGTCGATGGTTTCGTGGTAGAGATCGTGATTGTCGTTAATAATGTATGCACATAAATGCTTGCCGATATCGAGCGGTTTATTGTTTCCCGGAAATGTCCGGTTGAAATAAATGACGTTGTGTCGCTGATCTACGGCAATGATAATGTCCGGACTGTTGGCAAGAATGGTACTGAGGGTGTTTTCACTTTCGCTGAGATTGGCAAGCGCTTTTTCGAGTTCGGTTCGCGAGAGTTCCAGCTCGTAATTTTTATCCTCAAGCTGCCGTTGAAAATCCGATAGCTCTATGGATTTTTTTATGAGTTTGACATTCTGTTCCCTCAGAGCGTTCTGCTTATCAAGCAGTTCGTCCTTGATGCGTCGGTTTTGCAATACTTCCTGTTCGAGTTCGTTCAGACGAATTCGAAGTGCCTGGATATCTTTTGCGTTCATAACTGTCTAAAGGGGTTAACAGTTAAGTGTCGGGGTCATGCTTGTTCTTCGCCGATTACCCAGAGAACTACGGTTTCGTTATGAAATTTTGCAGTAGCTAATTCGGCTTTCATTTTGTTAATCGGGCCGATTTCTCCGTACGTATAAAAACCGATAATCGGGATGTCGTCCCCAAAGCATTGCTTTACTGCGGAAATTTCCTCCTGTATTCTTCTGCCGAGAACCAGTTTTCTTCCGACGCAACTGAACATGATGATGAAGCGGGGATCAGCGCCCGAAAGACATGCTTTTGCCTGAGTCGCAGCATCGAGAGCGCCTTTTATTATTTCGCCCCTTGAGGCGGTTGTCAGTGTTACAGCGCTTCCTTCGGGAATGGATGCAGCAAGGGAGATGGTTCCTGTTTCATGATTTACGGCAAGGCCGCATCGTAGCTGAAACATATGATTACCTTTGGCGGAGAGCGAGGGTTCAATAATGCCGAACGGGTATTCAAGGCAGATACCTGGCAGTCGTTCAGATCGTGTTTCTCCCAGAAAATCCTTGTAGAGATCCAATGCCCGCACATGATCAAACTCTTTAACGACGTTTCCTTCGGAAGCGGTACAGGTAAAACTGTTGCCTATCGATTCGAATCCGCTTTTCACGCCTGTGCCTGTTTGTATGCCATCCTGTTTGCAGATCATCAGTCCGACTATCGCGTCTTTATAGACACTGCCGTTGTAGTACTGAAACGTCATTGAGAACCGTTCGTCATCGCCGAGATAACCTCCTGCCACTTCGAAATGTTCACCGAGAAGGTCGTGTATTCCAGCAAGAATCTGCGTTCCGTCGCCGCCCATGCCATTAGGGAACAAGAGCAGCGAAGCGTCAGGATCGAAGGTATCCCTTGAGAGAATATCGTTTATCATCTCTTTTGTACATGCATAGACGTTGCGGCTCATATTGTGGCCTATTCCAGCAATACAGCGAAGCTGGCCGGATGCGACAGCCATAACGACCACAGAGTCTGTCGAAAATCCCTGAGTGGAAATTTCTCCGGCTGTTGTGCCTCCAACAAGCGGAATATCACCGGTCACCGATTGGATTCCGCGAAGCAATTCGCGGTGATCGAATCGCATGGCTCCAAAGACAATCAGTATCTGCGGTATCTGACCGTTTATACGTTCGAGCGCATCGGTTACCGCGTTTTTTCCTGCCTGAAATGAATCGGAGGCATAGCTGAGCCCAACGCCGGCATGGATTTTCTGCATTGTTTTTTTTGATGCTTGTTGAAAAAGGGAAGTATCAGAACCGGCTGATACAGGGCCGATAACTCTTGCTGTATTGCATTGAAGCGCATTTTGATATGACAACTCCGACAGAAGTCGCTGAGGCGCTCAAATGCGGTTTTAAGGTAATCTATTCCTGTTCTTTGCAGGGAAGGCCTTTTTTTCCGGCAATCGGGTCATGTGCTGAAACGGCGTACCGGAAAAAAAGAAAACTGCTTTGTTAAATATACTGCATAGTCTGGATGGTATACAAAGAGAATATGCGGTTATAGCCATTATTGACTGTCGGAAGTCTTATGGGCACCTCTATTTATTTGTTCCGAATCCCTATTGCTGTGTTGGGCGGTGCTCGAAATCCTCATGTACTGTGGTGTACACTCCGGTTTCTCCGCTCCGTCCGCCTTGCCCTCGTGCTTCTCACGACAATAAATAGAGGTGCCCTTATGTCTGAGCCTGCGGATCGGGTTGCGAAACATCATTCGCAGAAGAATTCTTATCAAACGTGTAGGAAGGGGTGGTTGGTAATTCGACTGCATTTCGCTATTTCTGGAATGAGAGGAACTTGTATTTTCAGGAGCATATCATGCGAAGAGGCATGCGTTCGATTCTGTTGCTGTTGGCGATTCCGGCATTAGCCGCGCTTGCTTATCATGCGTGGTCATCGTGCAGGTCCGTTGCCGACGGGCGGCATGATCTTCATACCAACGGCATATGGATCGAGCATGGCTGGCTCGGCGACGATACGTGGTTCGATCGGAACAAGGTTGAGCGGTTACGCTTCCGTAACGACCAAAGCATACGCAAGCTGGCGGTTCTGCTTGCCGCGCATGGGGTGAGAGACGTTTTTCCGCACCTCTGCCCTTCCACTCCTGAAGGACGGATCGCTCCGGCAGATTCTCTTCAGACTGAACGGTTCCTTGACGGGTTTTCAGGGTTCAGGGTTCTGCCATGGGTTGGAGGTGTTTGGCATAAGCAGTGTTTTCCGGATTCAGCCGAGTGGCGTGAGACATTCGTTTCGTCTTCGGCTGCGTTGCTGAAAACCCATCCCCGGCTCTCAGGCATCCATCTCAATATCGAGCCTGTAGCCGATGGCAGCGAATCTTTTCTTATGCTGCTTGACGAGCTCCGGCGGGCAATTCCTCAGGGCAAAATCATTTCTGTGGCGGCATATCCTCCACCCATGGGTTCCCGGCCTTTTTCGAAGGTACACTGGAGCATGTTGTATTATGCCGAGGTGGCTCGAAGGTCTGATCAGATTGTTCCCATGATGTATGATACGTCGCTGCGGTCGCCAAGGCTTTACAGGAAATTGATGAGCGACTGGGCCGTGAAGGTGCTTGACTGGTCCGGCAAGACGCAGGTGCTGCTTGGCATTCCGGCTTACGACGATTCTGGCGCAGAGTATCATAATATCGAAACGGAGAACCTGCCGAATGCGCTTTCAGGGATTGATGCCGGACTGGAAAGCTATCGGGTGCTGCCGGAGAACTATGCTGGGGTGGCGATTTACTGCGAGTGGGAGATGGACAGGAGCGAGTGGCTGTATTTAAGGACGGAGTTTCTGAAAAAACAGGAAGCATGCAGTTCGCACTGACAAATAGCGATATTTGTGGGGTTCCAGACGGTCGGCCTTCGCCCCATAATCTATCCGGCCGGTGAGGGTTCATCATGTTCGTGCATTTCGGGATGCAAGCGACAGAAAAAGAAGAGAATATAATTAACGGACAATTGAATCGCATGGGAACAGCCGCAAGAAGAGTGTTCGTGGGTATTCCGGCGGGGGAGGAGCTGGTTGAACAGGTTCTGGAGTTCCGTAAGCGGTATTCCGATCTGCATGTACGATGGATAAAACCGGAAAACCTGCACCTTACCATAATTCCTCCCTGGCAGACAGATATGCCGGAGAACGCATGTGGCGCACTTCGAGATACTGCTGACCTTTTTCCGCAGTCCGATGTGCTGTTTACCACAGTATCGCCCGGGCCGGTGGTGGCCAGACCGCGTCTTCTCTGGGCAACAGGTCCTGCTGCGCCGTTTTTCGAAATACTGCGCAGCGAACTGATTGGCCGCCTGTCTCTGGCGCCGACCGAAGAGAGAATGTTTCTTATGCATCTGACGATTGCGCGTATCAAATTCGATGATCGGCTTGATGTCGGCTGGATGAAGCTGCAGGTGCCGGTGTTATGGAAAGCCTGTCTCAGGCGACTTTCGCTCTATGAATCCATCCTGAAACCCGACGGTGCGGAGTACAGGGTTCTTTGTGAGGCTCTTTTTGCCTTGAATACGGACCATTAACGGGGTTGATAAGGCCAATGGTCACCTTTATAGAGTTCATCGTGCTGCTCTGGGGGGGAACCTGCTGCTGATTGCCTGCGAAGTCTATTTTGCCGGCAGGTTTCAGGAGTCGCATAGAGTTAAAATGTATGCTTGAGGGATGCTTCGGGCGCGGAAAACAAAATCAGACAGTAAAGGTCTGCCGTTCTTTGGTTTTGCTTTTTTTCTGTGATACCTTACGACAGGACGTAACCTTATTCAATGGTCAGACTTCAAGTTTGCTTCGTTCATCAGGGCATTTTTGTATTGAAACGCGGTGAGTTTTTTTTCTCATTTAAACAATACTGGAGGTTCATCATGCGATTTAAAGCGGTTCTGCTGTTTCTTTTTCTGATTTCACTTTCAATCGTTTCCGAGGCGCTTGCCCAGGAAAAGCCCCGGATAGGAGTGTTGCGGTTCACGAACCGGACTTATGCAAGCTGGTGGCATGGCGGAGTTGGCTCCGAGCTGCAGGATATGCTTATTTCGGAACTCGCATCGACCAACAGTTTTCGCATACTCGAAAGGAGAGAACTCGATGAGGTTATCAGGGAACAGGACCTGGGATCTTCCGGTAGAATCAATCCTGCTACCCGTTCTAAACTGGGAAGGATTACGGGGGCAAAATATCTGGTTGCTGCCACAGTTTCCGCTTTTGAACACAATACCAGCGGCGGCGGCGGCGGACTCTCATATGGCGGCATCAGCCTTGGTGGAAAGCAGGACAAGGCATACATGGCAGTTGATCTGAAAGTGATCGACGTCGAAACAGGTGAGATCTATGACGCCCGTACTGTTGAAGCGACGTCGAAGTCGAGCGGCATCAGGGTAGGCGTCTACCGCGGCGGGTTTGGCGGTCACCTCAACCAGTATAAGGATACTCCGGTAGGAAAAGCAATCAGGGGCTGTATCATCGAAATAGTCGATTACCTTCAATGCTCTCTCGTGGAGGGAAAAAACAGCGGATGTATGGATGAGTACAATCAGAAGGACAGAAACAGAAGGGAGAAGACCAGGAAGTCGATCGATCTTGATGATTGAGATGTGATACGGAAGGGCGGCTTCAAAAGGCCGCCCTCTGCATTTAACTCATTTTTTTATAGTACGCCAGGCTGAACCATTCGTTTTTATCGGAAAAGATCCGGTAGAGAGATAACCCTGCGTGCTCTCCGACGGTCTGAATATCGTTTACATCGAACTTGTGGGAATTTTCGGTGTGAATGGTTTCTCCTTTCTGAAGGTCAAGGGGTATAGCCATAGAAGGGCACTTCACATGGACTGCCCTTTTTGCTTCGAGATGCATTTCGATTCGTCTTTGTTCGGGATTGTAGAATGCTCTGTGCTCGAAATCTTCCGGGTCGAAATCCGACTGCATAAGGCGATTGACGACGCATAGAATGTTTTTGTTGAACCTGGCGGTAAGTCCCTGCCGGTCGTTGTATGCGCTTTCAAGCAGAGCGGCAGACTTCAGCCGGTCAAATCCTATGAGAAAGCCATCGCCGGGCTGCATGCTCTCTGCGATATTCCGGACGAAGCTCATGGCATCATCCCTGTCGAGATTGCCGATGGTGCTGCCGAGGAAGCAGAGGAGTTTTTTTCGTTCTCCGGGAATGAGGTGCATCTGATGGTAGTAATCGGCTGTTATGCCCTGTATCGAAAGTCCGGGAAACCTGCCTGTAATCGCCCTGATCGAAGTTTCAAGCGACGACCGGCTGATATCTACCGGCAGGTAACGGATATGCGACAGTTGCTCCGATGATAGTCTGTCGAGAATGATGGTTATTTTGGCGTGGTTTCCGCTGCCGAGTTCGGTGATGTCGATATCGCCGGAACCAATCAGATTTTTCAGGGGGAGTTTCCGGAGAATCTCTTTTTCTGTTCGTGCAGGATAGTACTCCGGAAGACGGGTGATTTCGTTGAAGAGCTTCGATCCTTCCGTATCGTAGAAATATTTGCATGACATGCGCTTCGGGCAGGCAAGCAACCCGTCGACGATTTCCGAAACAGCCTTCTGCAGGCCTATTTCAGGCAGATGGTTCACGATCGTGGACGAACCGCACACGGTCGTGTCCTTTGTGGAATAATCCATCATGCAATCTTCAACAGTCAGGGTATTTCATTGTTTTCCTGCGGGTATTCCCGTTTCCCGGGGGTTGTCGGGATCGCTGCTCCACTCGAACCAGCCGCCGTCGTATACCGCAACGCGCGGCCAGCCCATCAGGATCGCATTGAACCATGCCTCGCTGCCTCGCCAGCCGGTTCCGCAGTAGAAGGCGAGGCGTTTTTCCGGAACGATGCCCGATCTCTTCCATATATCGGCTATCTCGTGGTATTCGCGGGTGGTATGGTCGAGGTTCCGGTAGTTCTGCATGTGGTATGAGTCGCTGCCGCATTCTGCGAACACCGCTCCGGGTATGCGCCCTTTCTTTTTGATATAGTTGTAGCCGCTGACTTCGCCGATGTATTCAGGATAGCTTCTGACACAGACCAGTTCCGCATCGTCGGATTGCAGGATCTCTTTTGCTTCGGGGGTATCGACGGCGAGTTGCGGTCTTGCGGGTATTGCGGTTCCGAACGTCGCAACCGGCCGTTTCGGCTCGTTTTCCGTGCTGATCGAATAACCGGCATCCTCCCAGGAGCGGTAACCACCGTTCAGTACGCGCACGTCTTTCACGCCGGCATAGAGCATGATAAAGGCAAGGCGGATAGCGCCGATATGGCCGGCGGCGCTGCCGGGAAAGGGGTCGTCGTTGTCTGGATTCAGGAACTTGCCGTACAGCACGACGGTGGTGTCGGAGGTGATGCCATGCTGTTCGAGCGCTTTCTGCAGTTCGTCGGGAGCACGCCTGTTCCAGGTTTCGGGAGCCTCGAGTGCAAGCGTGTCCATATCGATTGCCCCAGGAATATGGCCGCCGAGATAAGCCTCTCTATTACGGTAATGCGCATGGCAGACGACAAACCGGTTGTTCCGGTATTCATGCGGAGTGCCTCCGGAAATCAGTGTGTTTACCCATTCGGGGTGAACGAGCATGTGGTGGTTGGGCAGCTTTTCCATTGGTTTGCTGTCATCGCTGCTCCATTCATTCACAAATCCGTTATATACCCATATCTTTTCGTATCCGTTCAGCCTTAACCGTTCGGCCATTACAGAGGTTTCTTCTGGCCAATATCCATACAGCACCATTTCATCCTTTCGGCCTGTCAGTTTGCAATCGAGGATTGTTTTCCATTCAGGCAGGGATGCCCACTTTGCGGGAAGGGTTTTAGCTCCCCTGATGTGTCCGCCCCGCTTTTCGCCCCGCATTTGCCATCCGTTGTATGCGTCAATAGGACGGATATCGATGATTATGGACGATCGGCTTTCCGTTGCGCGGAGCAGTTCCCCGGTGGTTATTTCTTTCGGTTCAGGCATTGCATCATGGTTTGGTGTGCACTCGAATCGGTCTGTATGTAACCATCATCCGGGATAAAAAAAATCCCGATGCCCGTTCCTTTCCTGCTTTGCACCACTGATGCCTGCCATGCATCTCATTGCAGCAAATCCGACTGCGATGGTGAGGGTTTGTTTCAGGTCATCGGATTCGGTGTGAGCCTGCCTCCGGTTTCCATGGTTTGAAAATCGAGATGAAAACCGTGACAAGGAGCAGGAGCACCTGCACCGAGCCGAATATCAGGTTCATCCGCTGGTTCCAGAGGTAGGAGGGGTCCTGCAGGGCAGCGATGCCAATGTTGCCGGAGATATCCATCATGGCTGTTTCCCAGGGGCCGAGAAAGAAGGTACCGAAGAGTATTGCAGAAACCGTGATGATCCATTTGACGGTAATCCATGTGTGCCTGAAGAACCCCCAGTTGCTGAAGAGGGAGTAGATGAACCCGGTGAGCAGGCATCCTATTGCTCCGGGGATGACCACGATGTTCATGTCGATATGGTGAATGCTCCGGTTGATGCCGTAGAGTTCGCTTCCATCGGTGATACCGTTTTTCAGGAAGTAAAGCGAGAGCAGCGACAGCGCGCCCCCTGTCCAGAAGCCCACAGCAATCAGGTGGAAGCCTTTCAGCCATTTGAGACTTTTTGCCGGGAGTTTCCGCATCGGCATTTTCTTTTCAGTAATAGTATTCTGCCGAGAGCTTTCTGGTGAAGCGGTGCATCATGTAGTTGACGAACCAGACCCAGTTCAGCGGTTTACCTTTCATGCGCTGCATGATGGAGCTGCCTTTGTAGACCTCTTTCTGCAGCTTCACGAAGTTTTCGAGCAGTTTCTCGCCGCTCATCTTCTTCGGTTCGAACATGTAGTGGTAGGTGTCGTATTTATCCCAGTCGAAATGGCGCACGCGTGATTTCATTTCGTCGAAATATGGCGTGCCGGGGAAAGGAGTGACAAGCGAAAAGACCGGGAATTCGATGCGGTTTTTCATGATGAAGTCGTACGTGAGCTGGAAGCTCTCTTCGGTATCGTTATCGAAACCGAACATGAAGTACCCCTGAATGGCAATACCGTTCCGGTGCAGGTTGCTGACCACCTTTTCGTAACTGCCGAGTCGGTTCGAGCCTTTCTGAACGCTTTTGAGTGTTTCGGGATTGAGCGATTCGAATCCTATGCTGAGCAGGTCGCATCCCGAACGACCGGCCAGTTCGGCGACTTCGGGTTTGTCGAGAAAGTTCATGGAGATGTTCGCGTTCCAGTGAACGCCGAGTTTCGACATCTCTTCAAGCAGGGTCATGAAGTATTTCGGCCTGAAGCTGATGTTGTCGTCCATGAAGGAGAAATTGACCTTCTGTTTGCCGAGACGCTCCTGATGATAGCGCATCTCGTCAAGCACGAGATCGAGCTCCCGGTATCTGTAGTTTTTTCCGTAGATGGTGGGCGTCGTACAGAAGTTGCAGCCGACGGGGCATCCCTTGGTGGCAAGAATCGGGATCAGAGAACTGTATTTTTTCGCGTTTTTCGAGTTGAGCGCAAAGGTGAAGTCGGGGCGGAGCATGCCGCTCATCGGCTTCAGGGTTCCGGCGCGGTACACCGACTTCATCCTGCCGTTGAGTATATCCGTTGCGAGTTCCGTCCAGATGGACTCGATTTCACCGTATACGACGCTCGTGCAGTGCTGCGATGCTTCGTCGTGCAGCATGGTGGGATGCACGCCGCCGAGAATGACGGTTTTGCCCTGTTTCAGCGCGGCATCGCCGATACTGTATGCTTTTTTGGCGTTCAGGGTGCGGGATGTGATGGCGATGATGTCGTAACCGGAAAGGTCTTCAGGTATTCTGTCGCCGAGCCGTTCGTCGATGAATGTGACATCGAACAATTTTCCCACAAGCGTGGCTACCATGATGAGGTTCAGCGGCATGCTGACCGTACCGGAGTCCACCATCATGCTGGTGCTGCTTTTCGGCTGTATGAGCAACCACTTCTTTCTGGATTTCTGTTGGGATGCGAGTTGCTGCAGAAGCTCTTCTGAATAACCTGCTGCGGGGGCAAACGGTGCTGTGACGATCTCGGCTTGTTCGGTCTGCATACCCTGATGAACGGCAAAAGTGGTAAAAAAACAGGGAAATCGCCAGGTGCGGTTCCCTTGAACTGCGAAATTACAAGGTATGAAAAGTTTTCAAAAAAACGGCCACCCCAGCCTGAAAAAACGGGCTATCCCGGTTCGGCTCCGTCCTGTCAGGGTTTACGGAGCACCGCTACGGTGAAGCGGCTGACGCAGACAAGTTTACCTTCTTCGTTCCGGATTCTGATATCCCAGACCTGGGAGGATTTTCCAAGATGCAGTGGAGTTGCAGTTGCGTGGACATATCCGCTTTTTACCGGTCGGATGTGATTGGCGTTGATTTCCTGACCGACGATATACTGCTTTTCGCGATCGATGCAGTATGATGCGGCGATGCTGCCGATGGTTTCGGCAAGGGCCAGGGATGCGCCTCCATGGAGTATACCGATACGCTGGATGGTGCGATGATCGACCGGCATCCGGGCGACCATGAAATCAGAGCCGACTTCTGTGATTTCAATGCCGATATGGCGAGCCATCTGGCCCTCGACGATCTGGGTTTCGTTGATCTCATCCGGCGTTGCCGGAACCGTGAATATTGTGGCAGAGTCCATATGACGGGAGATGTGTTGAACGGGTCCGGTACTTGATCGGGATGAAGGCGGGAGCGGGTGACGAGATTCGAACTCGCGACATTTTGCTTGGGAAGCAAACACTCTACCAGCTGAGTTACACCCGCTTGAACGGGAACGATGTTATTTTTTCGGTGTGGTGAGAGAGGGAGTTGAACCCTCGACCTCAGGGTTATGAATCCTGTGCTCTAACCAACTGAGCTATCTCACCAGTTGATGGGCTGTTAATATAGGAAACTATCAGAAAAAAACAACCGACGTCCCGATTTATTTTTCGCTGCAGGGCTCTTCGGCGGCATTGAGCCTCCGGTAGATCGCTTCGGCAACTTCGACGTCTTCCGGCGTGGTGATTTTCATGTTGTGGTAGCCTGTTTCATAAACACGAATGCGCTGTTCGGGGAAAAACCGTTCGACCAGCGATGCGTCGTCGGTACCATACCACTGTTCGAGTTCTCCCTGCTCATGAGCCTGTATGAGCAGGGAGGCACGAAAACTCTGCGGAGTCTGCACCTGCAGCAGACGGCTTCTGTCGGG
The DNA here is from genome assembly GCA_016868665.1 of Chlorobiota bacterium. GTDB lineage: Bacteria > Bacteroidota > Chlorobiia > Chlorobiales > Chlorobiaceae > Chlorobium. The sequence goes on along the minus strand of VGGK01000011.1, from coordinate 8,848 downwards.
GGTTTCGCCGAAGTATCCGGGATCGCTGGCAATGAATTTTATGGTATCTTTTGGTTTCGTTGCCGGAACGCAGGCGCCGTATTCCATTGTAAGCCGCGAGATGTCGTCGATTTCCGATGGACGGATGAACGGTCGCGCTCCGTCATGAACCATGATGATGTCCGGGTCGGCGTCGGATGTCGCCATCTCGTTTTCGATGAACCGGATACAGTTTCTTATGGAGTCCTGGCGCTCTTTTCCGCCTTCTATGATCGCCCTGATCTTGCCGAACCCATACTGCCTGGCCATGGATTGCAGATTTTCGATATTTTCAGTCCTGGTTGCTATATAGACGGCTTTTATTGTCGATGCATTCTGGAATGCTTTCAGAGTGTGGCAGATGACCGGGTATCCTCCGATTTCAAGCAGTTGCTTGCTCTGGCCGTCACCGAGCTGCATACGTTTGCCTATTCCGCTTGCGGCGATGATTGCCGAGGCGCTGATGGTCATGACAGAGCTGATGGTAATGGTTAGTGGATGAACATCGCATCGCCGTATGCCAGGAACTGGTAATCGCCTTTAAGCGCGGTTTTGTATGCTTCCATGAGCAGACGGTGTTCGGCAAATGCGCTTACAACCATAAGCAGCGTGGTTTCAGGCTGCTGAAAGTTGGTGACGAGGGCATCGGTGACCTTGAACTGGTAGGGAGGATAGATGAACTTGTCGGTCCAGCCCCGTCCGAATTTGATTTTGCCGTCAACTGTGGCGTTGGCTTCGAGAACCCTGCAGGTGGTGGTTCCGACCGCGATGACCCGTCCGGTTTTATTGATCTTGGTTTCGTTGATCTCCATGGCGGTCTGGTAGGGAATATTGAAATATTCCGAATCCATCTTGTGCTTCGATACATCCTCGACTTCGATGGCGCTGAAGGTGCTCAGACTTGGATGCAGCGTTACGGGAAGGATTTTTACGCCCATTTTCTGGATTTTCTGCAGGAGGGGCATCGTGAAATGCATGCCGGCCATCGGGGCCACTACGGCTCCGGTCTGCGAAGCGTATACCGTCTGGTAGTCTTCCTTGTCCGACTGCTTCGGTTTTCTTGTGAAATAGGGCGGAAGCGGGACGTGGCCGATTCTTTCGACAAGTTCGAAAACGTCGATTTCAGGGTTAAGAAAGCGGATTGTTCTGCCTCGGGATGTGGTATTGTCAACCACTTCGGCTACGACGTCCTCATCGAAGTAGATTTTGTTGCCGACACGTACCTTCCGGGCAGGATCGACAAGCACGTCCCAGAGACCGGCGTCTTTATTCAGGACGCGAAGAAGGAATACTTCGATCTTGGCGTCGGTTTTCTCTTTCTGCCCGAAAATTTTTGCAGGAAAAACCCTGCTGTTGTTAACGACAAGCAGGTCGCCTTTTTTGAAATACGATACAATATCCTCGAATACCTTGTGCTCGATCTCTTTTTTTCTGCGGTTAAGCACCATAAGCCTGCATTTGTCGCGGGGCGAGACCGGTTCTTCGGCAATTTTGTTTTTCGGCAGGATGTATCTGAAATTGGACAGGCGCATAAGCGGTGAAGCGATGAATCGCCAGTAAAAATGGAAAAATAAAAATTATACGTATTTCGCTCTGAAAGAACAAAACCCCGGAAAGCATTGCAGCCCTGCCGGGGAGTTGTCAATATGTTCAGGAAGCGATTTCAGCCGGTGTGCCCTCCTGAAGCGTGAGGTGTTGTCCAGCCAGGCATGCTCCGGCCTCTCCTGTTTCGGATCTGGTCAGCAGTGCACGAACCAGGTGTTTTTCTATGGTTATGGTATAGCTGTTTTTACGGAAACAGACGTTCAACTGCAGTTTTTTCCAGTGACCGGGCAGGTTCGGATGGACGTTGAGTTTGCCGTCATAGAACGAAATTCCGGCGAAATAGCGAAGAACCGTGTCGAGTGTGCCGGCCATCACTCCGCAATGAATGCCTTCCTGGGTTGTTCCTCCCTGAGTATCATTGATGTCGCTTCTGAGCGCCTCGAAGAACCATTTCCAGGCGGTTTCGTGTCCGTTATCAAGATAGCTCGAAATAATGGCGTGAACTACCTTGCTGAGGGTCGAGCCGTGACTTGTTCTTGGTTCGTAGTAAGCGTAATTCTCCCTGACGAGCCGCAAGGCATCAGGCGGGGTATAACCGTTCTTATGCAGCAGACGGGCAACCTCGCCGGGGGAGAGCGTGAAAAACGTCATGAGCACATCGGCCTGCTTGGCAACCTTGTAGTTGTCGGGCGAATCGCCTTCGGCTTTGAGTATCCTGTCCATCCGATGGATATTGCCGTACCTGGAACGGTAATGTGTCCAGTCGAGTTCCTTGAGCCCCATATAACCGTCGAACTGCTCGAGGATTCCGTTCTGATCGATCAGGATGTTCATGGAACTGCTGATATCGCGCCATTTCTGCAGCTCGTCGAAACCGAGATGGATTTTCTCCATAAGGGCTCTCAGGACGGATTCGTCAATGGTTTCGCTGATTTCGATCGCTTTCTCGAACAGCCAGACAGCCATGATGTTGGTGTAGGAGTTATCCTTCACGCCCTCTTCGCCGCTTTCTGGAAGCGCTTCATGGAATTCGTCAGGCCCCATGACCCCTTCGATATGGTATTTTCCCGATTCGGGGGAGTAGTTTGCGATGCTGGCCCAGAAACGCGCGACTTCAAACATCATTTCGGCGCCGAATTCATTGAGGAATCCGGTGTCGTCAGTATCGTAGATGTATCGCCAGGTATTGTAGAAGACGGCGATGGAAACATGGCGCTGCTTTCGGCTCAGATCGGGGCCCCAGGTGCCGCTTTTTGGATTGAAATGGATGATCTGGGTGTCTTCCTTTCCGTCATCGGCTGTCTGCCAGGGGAACATGGCCCCGTGATAGCCGTTTTCGCGGGCGTACTCCCTTGCCGCATCGAGGCGCCTGTAACGGTACATGAGCAGGGCTCGCGATATGTCGGGGAATGTTCTGTTGAAGAACGGAAGAATGAAGATCTCATCCCAGAAGATGTGGCCGCGGTATGCTTCTCCGTTCAGTCCCCGGGCGGTCATGCCGGCATCGATCGATGTATTGTGAGGCGATGCGGCGCAAAGCAGGTGATAGGTGTGCAGGCGCAGTACTTTCAGGCTGAACCGGTCGCCCTCGATGCAGAGCCCTGCGCGGTTCCACAGGTTTTCCCATTCACGGCTGTGGGCCTCGAAGAGAGTCTCGAACGACTCCTCCTGCTGCAGCGATTCCCTTGCCGCAGCCATGGGGTTTTCGCTGTCTTTTTCGTCAAGGGATGTATGAATTGCCACCAGTTTTTCGATGGTGCAGCTTTTTTCGGGGCTTAGCAGAAGACTGAACGACTGGCTGATGTAGCGTTCGCGCGATTCCGTCGCCCTTTCAACTGCAATTTCCCGGGTGTGACAGATCACTTTTATCCGCGAGGCTGTCGCAATACTGTATCGGGAGTTGCTGGTTTCTACCTCCAGGCAGATCGTATCGCCCTCTCCGGATGCCGATATGTGTTCGAGATGGTCGGATGAGAGTTCGCTGTATCGGGCGACATTCCTGTTTTCAATCGTGCCGTCGATTGCCGTACGGAATTCGACCGTAGCAGTATAGTTGACTGGACGCAGGACAAATCGAAGGGCGCAGCGGTGAGGATTGTCCATGCTGGCGAACCTTCGGCTGCTGATGCGGCTGATTCTTCCGAGATTATCCTGGATGACAATCTCACGTTCCATTACCGCAGTTCTGATATCGAGGTTCTGACGGTAGCTGAGGATTTTCTGCTGGAAAGGATCGATGAATTCGCCCCCTCCGATCCTGAACTCGATCGGCAGCCAGTTGGGGCAGTTCACGAAATCGTTGTTGAATACGGTCTGACCATGAACGTCGGAAGGGAGCCGGTTGTAGATTCCGGCTATGTAGGTGCCCGGATAGTGGTGGCTTGAGGCTTTCGATCCTTCATAGGCGCCCCTGACGCCGAGGTATCCGTTGCCGACAGATGTGAGCGCTTCACGGAGTTTTTCCTCCTTTGCTGCAAAGTTGCTGTAGGTAACGTTCCAGCAATCTGTTGCGAGCCCTTCGGTGAACCATGTCTCGATCTCTTCGATTGAAATTTCACCGAGATCCCTGACGACGATATCGGCACCCTCTTCCTTGAGTTTCGTGCCCTCGATCTCGCGGGCGATGCCGAGTACAAGTCCGAAATTGCCTCTTGAGCCAGCCTGCACGCCCGATATGGCATCTTCTACCACGACGCACTCGTGCGGTTCGAGGCCGAGGTTTTTTGCCGCTGTGATGAAGATATCCGGATTCGGTTTGCCTTTCAGGTTCATTTCGATGGAAACTTCACCGTCAACCCTTGTTTCGAAAAGCTCTTCGAGTCCGGCAAGCTGCAGGATCATCCGGCAGTTGCGGCTCGATGAAGCTATACCGATGCGGATGCCTTTTGCGATAAGGTTTCTGATCAATTCGACCGAAGAGGTATAGACCTCGGGCCCCTCCTTGATGAGAATTTCTGTAAAGAGCGTGTTTTTCCGGTTTCCGAGTCCGCAGACCGTCTCTTTTTCGGGGATATCGTCAAGCTCTCCGTTCGGCAGCTCTATGTCGCGCGAAGCAAGGAAGCTTCTGACTCCTTCCATGCGCGGCTTTCCATCCACGTATTTGTGATAGTCATGCACCGGGTCAAAGGGGACGAACGGCTCGTTGTTTGCTTCGGCATAACTTTTCAGAAAGGAGTTGAACATCGATTCCCAGGCAAGGCTATGCACTTTTGCCGTGCCGGTTATTACTCCGTCAAGATCGAATATTGCACCTTTAAAGACGTTACTCATTGTCACTCGTTGAATGTTTGTATGAATTTAACGTAAAAATCTCACAGTGAAAGGAGACCGAGAATGGTGAGCAGGATGTCCGGATAGGGCACGATATAGCTGTTCGGACAGATCTCTTCAACCTGTTTTTTCAGCTTTTCGTCCCTGGTGACGAAGATCGCCCAGACATCGTCGTACATTTCCACGGCTTTCTTCAGCATCGGGATATCGGAGGTTGTGTCACCGCAGACGAGCGTAGGGCCTTTGGCGGTATCAATGCCGAGTTTGCCGGAAATGAAGGCAAGCCCGTCTCCCTTGTCGAAATCCTTTATGGCCGAGTTTCCGGAGTTGACGTCGATGGTGAGGATGATTTCGATATCGAGTCCCGTGTCCTCGATACGGAAATTCCGGTTTTCAGGATCAATTTCCCTGACGATGCTTTTCACTTTCTCGAGAAATGCCGAGGATTCGTCATCCTTGATGGAGCGGCTGATATCCTGTCGCGCTACGGTGGTTTGCCCGAACTTGATCTGCATGGCAGATCCGATGAAGTTGAACTTTTCGAAATTCGGGTCCTGGAGCAGGACATGAAGGCGGTCGTTGAGCAGCCTGATCAGTTTCTGCTTGTTATCCTCGATGGGGAAACTGTTGAAGTGACCGTCGAGATCGATGAACTCCCTTCCTTTCGATCCCGCATAGACAAATGTATTGCTTGGATTGATCGATACGTTGAGGATTCCGAAATCCTTCAGTGGCGCCGAGGTGATGAAAATCGGATAACGGCAGCAGTTTCTGGCGAAACGACTGATGAATACCGCGTTATAGATCGGCTGGATGGAAGACCGGTACCTCCCGCAATAGTTGTTCGTGGTGCCGTCCCGGTCTGTGACGAAGGCGTTGAAGCGTTTTCCGCGCAGCATATCGATGCCGTGGTTAACATATCCGCGGAATCCGGGAATGAATTTTGCCAGATAGTCGATAAACTTGTCTTCGCCGTACTCCAGGTAGTAGATGTCTTTCTGAAGCTCGCGTATTTCATAGGTGAGATCCACTTCGATCTGCCGCATCCCGTCGATCTTGAGAAGCCTCTGGCCGGTATCGTCGTCGATATAGATCGTTTCGAGAGAGTAGAGTGCGTTTTTCAGCGATTCGACGCATGCTCTTCCGACGACTCGCTGCTTGATGATGTTTCTTACTATCGGTTCACGCAGCTCGCGGGTTTCGGCTTTCAGCCTGTACAGTTCCTTGAGCGTTCTTATGTCCTGCAGCGTGATCGGCGTGATGCATGTAGTGAGCTGTTGTTCTTTCAGAATCGTTTCGTGCATGCGTAACCGGTAAGGAAGTGAAGATCGGGTAGAATGAAAAACAATCTACGCAAAAAGAGAAGAAAAGCTTTAAAAAACTTTCTTTATTAACATTTTCGTCATACAGGGAAGTTCCCGTTTCATACTTTTTATACTATCGCCCGTCGCCGGTTGAGGATTCCGAAGGGTTGCGTTTGCCTGGAACATGAGGGCTTACGGATTCGATGATTCGTTTATGCAGCGTCTGCGGCTTATCAAGGGCGTCGAGTACGACGAACCGTTCTGCTTCTTCTTTTATAATATCGAGGTAACCCTGTCTGACTCTCCGGAAAAAATCCAGTCCGGATCGCTCGATCCTGTCGAGTTCGGTGTCGTCAAATGCAATGGGCAGCGATTTTTCCGAAAATTTCCGCAACATGGCATTTTCAGGCGAAATATCGAGATAAAACGTCAGATCAGGCCGCAGCGAAAAAACTGAAAGATCGATGACGGTCTGAAGCATCCGGCGGTCAATGCCTCGGCCGTAACCCTGATAAGCGGTGGTTGAGTCGAAGAACCGATCCAGAATCACGGTTTTTCCGGTTTCAAGCGCGGGCAGAATGACTTTCTGCACCAGTTCGGCGCGACTTGCCGAGAAGAGCAGCAATTCACCGATCGGGCTGATATTGTCGCGGCTTTCAAGGAGGATATCCCTGATCTTTTCGGCCGTTGCGGTGCCTCCTGGTTCACGAAGGACAAGCACCTCGACCTCCTGTTCGGCAAGCCATTTCCGGAGTTTTCTGATCTGCGTCGATTTGCCGGCGCCGTCAATGCCTTCGAAGGTTATGAGCATTGTGTATACGGGTGATTTTTGCCGTTAAGAATGAACTCCCTGACGGCAACTGAAAACTTTTCGGGATATTCGAGCATTGGCGAGTGGCCGCAGTTGTCGAACATAATCAGGTTTGAGCAGGGGATTTCCGTGTTCACGGAGCGGGCGATTTCCGGAGAGAAGTACTGGTCGTGGTCACCCCAGATGATCAGAACGGGAATATTCAGTTCTCCGAGCTTTTTGCGCAGACCCGAGCGGTTGAGATCGAGCTTCATAAGATTGCTGTTGAGGGCCATTACGGTGTCGAAAGCCTCACGGTCGCGAGCTGTTTCGAGGTTTTTCCGATAGGAATCGGGGTCGACCATGGCAGGGTCGAAAAATGCCGTGGAATACATTTTTTCCGATACCGTTTCTGCTGTCATCACTTTTTTCAGTACATGGCGTATGCCGGGAAGGCTTATGCTTCTGGCCCAGAAAGGGACATGGATGAATCCGTCGGTATTGCTCAGTACTATTTTCGTATAGGTGCCGGGGTAGAGCAAGGCTGACGCGAGCAGATATTTTCCTCCCATGGAGTGTCCGGCGGCATAGACATTTTCTCCCGTACTGCCGGTTTTTTCAAGAAATTCCCGCATCAGCGAAGCGTACAGTTCAAGGGTGTATTGTTTTCTGCGGGGCTTGTCGGAAAGTCCGAATCCGAGAAAATCCAGGGCAAGCACCCTGAACGATTTCGACAGATGCGGGATGACCTGTTCATAAAACTCCAGCGATGACGAAATGCCATGCAGGAGCAGAATGGTATGTTCCGCGCGACCGGTTTCGATATAGCGGTGCCGGTGACCGCCCAGGGTGATGTACCGGTTCTGTGGGGCCATTGTGTGGAGCGGATTACGATGAGGTTAATCGAGGTGATTTGCAGATAAGGACATATCGCGTATAATAGTATCCAGCAGGCAAGATAAGTATTACCGTCGTTTTTTTCGCTGTTGTCTTTTTTGATGTGTGTATTGGTTGGTATGTGCGGCAATCAGTGCGGCTGGCCCGCCGGTCTGATTATGATTTCGTTTACATCGACATGCGGAGGCTGAAAGAGTGCGTACATTACCGCATTGGCAATATCTTCGGCTTTCAGTTCAGGGGTGCCCGGCTTCTGCAGATTATTCCAGAACGGCGTATCGACCACTCCGGGTTCAATCAGCGTCACGCGGACGCCGGTGCCGGTCATTTCGTTACGGATTGCATGCGCCATACCGGTTACCGCCCATTTTGTGGCCGAATAGAGGTTCCGAATGGAGGTTATCCGGCCGACGACGGATCCGGTCATGAGAAAGTGGCCTTTTGTCTTCACGAGCTCGGGCAGGGTAAGTCTTGCCGTTGCTGCAGCTCCGAAAACGTTGACAAGAACCATTTCCCGCCACTCTTCGGGTTTGTCCCGGCCTCCGAAAAACGGAGAGCCCTTTGAAAAACCCGCATTGGCCAGGACGGCGTCAATTCTGCCGAACCGTTCGAGGGCTCTATTGATCATCTTTTCCTGCGAAGACCAGTCGGCGACGTCGCAGGGTATTGCGATGGCATGATCGCAGCCCAACTCGTTCCCGATAGCGTTGATCCTGCTGCATGATCGGGCAGCAAGAACGACACGGTATCCGTTTTCGACGGCAATTCTTGCTGTTGCGGCACCAATGCCGGAAGATGCACCGGTTATGAGTAAAACCCTGTTTTCATTCATGTGAGGATCGGTTTTCATTACTTTTGTATGACAGGATAATTCGTTGCAAACAATGATATTATTATACCTAAATTGAGCGATGAGGTTCTGAGGCGACCCTTTCAACCTGTAAAATCGGATTCTACCCTCTGATCTGATTTGGTTTTTTCTTTTTGATCTCCCTTCTGCCGGTAAAACTGCAAACATGGCAGC
>VGGK01000010.1 GCA_016868665.1 Chlorobiota bacterium | reverse complement strand
GCCGGCGACTCCTCGCAATCCGAAGGTCCAGCCCCGAATTCCGGTGACGGCGTTTCCGACGGCAGCGGCCAGACCTCGCCCTATGGGCCGAAAAAGAAGCCGTGATTCCCGAGCCTGTTGTGATGCGGCCTCCGGATGTCCCCCGGGTGCGGTCGGCGGAACCGCAGAATCAGGATTGATTGTCTTTTCTTCCGATCAATCCTGAACACAACGGACCGACATACCGTCGATTTTTTCCTCCCCGCTTCTTACCGCCGTTGCGGCATGGTAGTTGAGCACCCTGTACCATGCAAACGAAGGGGAATACTCCGTAGAGGTCCAGAAATATGCGCTCTCTCTGCCAAAGATAAAGTTGCCGTCGATGCCCCTCAACCCTCCCGGAAGCGCGCTGAATCCACTGGAGTTTGTTGCCGCTTCGTTCGGAGTGCGCCAGAGAGAGCGCTTCGACTCTTTCATTTTTCCGCCTGCGACATCTTCGCCTCCAATAAAAGCGGTCAGTACCGACCATTCCTGATCGGTGGGTACATGCCACCCTTTTGGAGCCAGCCCGCGCGGATCGTTAACTGCATACCAGTTGTAGAGACGTCCGTATTTTTCTTCATTTCCCCTGTCGTTGCCGTAATAGCACCATGCCCCTTCGCCTTTGGCGGCAGCATCGAGCCACTCTTCCTGTGTTGCGGCATGTCGGACAGGATCTCCGTTACGGTAGCGGCTCACATTGAGATTTTCGGCCGTCCATACCTGTTTCCCGACTGTGACCGTACGGTAGCCGTTACCGTCGATATCGCGCAACTTGTCCTGGGATGCCTGTAAAGAGCCCGAAAAGAGCGTCATCACGCCCAGGAGAAGCATCAAGATGGCGTGCCGTGTATTATTCCGATAGTTCATCATTTTCCTCCATTCAGTGTTTTTGTTGATCTTGCTGGTCGATCTGAGCGCAATGCGATCATGACAACCGGAAGAAAAGTATGCAGAGCTCTCTTTAAGGAGGATTAACGGCAAATAAAAAAACGCTTAAATTTTAATTATCTGCCTTTTCTGTCCGTCGCGAAACCGGGCTTTTGAATGCGCTGCGTTACGGCCGGCTCCATTGCCCGATTCGACGCATCATTAGGGCACCTCTAAAAACTTATTACGCGACCCGATTGCTGCGTTGGGCGGTACTCGAAATCCTCATGTACTCTGTGTACATTCCGGTTTCTCCGTTCCGTCCGCCTTGCACTCGTACCGCTCATCACACTTTTTAGAGGTGCCCAGTAGATGTATCGAGGATATGCTCGGGCCGTGACCGGCAGGAAATCGGTCCGGCATCAGGACGGAAACCCCCACTGAAAACTTTAAGCCGATTTTAAGTCTGCCGAAAGACTCCTTTAAGAATTCCTGCGATATTTTGGATTCAGTTGAAAAAAATCCGGTCGGACCGGATAACGGACACCGTTTACATAATCAGCAATCCAAAGAAACAATGAAAACAACGCTGAAATCATGGGCCACGCCGCTCGCCATCGCCGCTTTTGCCATCTCCGCCATCACCGGGCTGCTGCTCTTCTTCGATATTGAAATCGGGCTGGTCGAGCCGGCTCACAAGTGGCTCAGCTGGCTGCTTCTCGGAGGCATTCTGCTACACATCCTATCGAACTTGAAGTCGTTTACCGGATATTTCACAAAAAAAGCCGGATTGGGTATTATTGGAGCCGGGGTTCTGGTAACGGTCGTCTCGATGCTGCCGATATTTGGCGAAAGCGAAGAAGATCACGGAAAGGAACGTACAGGAAAAGCCGCTGTGCAGGCGATGGAGGCCTCTTCTCTTGAAACCGTTGCGCTGGTTCTGAAAGCAACGCCAAAAGAGCTTGCTGCAAAACTTGATAAAGAAGGCATAGCTGTTGATAACCCTTCGATGACGATTACCGAAATTGCGAGGAAGAACGGAACGGAGAACCGGACCGTGCTTGGCTCGCTCTTCGGGATATCCGGAACTTCTGAAGCGGGCGAGAGGGACGGAGATGATAACGAACATTAAAGGATGATTCTGCCATGCGGATTCTTGTTATTGAAGACGAACCGGGAATTGCCGGATTTCTCAGGGAGGGGCTCGAAGAGGAATATTTTGCCGTCGATCTGGCTTTCGACGGCAAAACCGGGCTTGACATGGCGCTCCTGAACGAATATGATCTTATGATCGTTGACTGGATGATTCCGGGAATCAGCGGCATTGAGGTCTGCAGGCAAGTGCGAAAAGCCGGTATCGCCGTTCCTTTGCTTTTCCTTACTGCGAAAGATACCCTTGAAGATATCGTCTTCGGCCTCGACGCCGGAGCCAACGACTATATCAGAAAACCTTTTGCATTCGAGGAGCTTCTGGCACGCATACGGGTGCAGCTTCGCAGAAACAACACCGAAAGCGACAGCATCTGTGCAGGATGCATTACCGTAAATCCCGTAACCCACCAGGTGTTCTGCCGATCTACCGAAGTCGTACTGACCCCCAGGGAGTTTGCCCTGCTTGAATTTCTGGTTCGCAACAAGGAAAAGGTCTGTACCAGAACCAGGATCATCGAACACGTCTGGGACATGCATTTCGATTCCGATACGTCAGTCATCGATGTCTATATCAATTTTCTCCGCAAAAAACTCGACAGCGCAGGGTGCGTCAGCATCATTCAGACAATCCGGGGCGTCGGCTACATTATCCGTGAATCCTGAATGCCGGGCATAAAAATAAATACCGGGAGTACACGAAAGATTTTACGTTCCGTACCCGGAAAAAATCCCGTGAGTCTGCGCAACCGCATTGCGCTCTATTACACCATCGCTACGGCAGTCTTGCTTGCCCTGGTGTTTACCCTTGTTTTTTATACGGTCGAACGGGTGGTCTTCAACCACTTCGACGAAGAGCTTGAACGGGAAGTCTCGGAAATACTCGATGAACGACCGCAAGGAACCTTTGATGTATGGAAATTCGACCTCTCCGACGACGATCATAACAGTGATGCGGACGACGATGATGATCGCATGAAACGAGATGATGAAAAGTCGGAGGATGATGATGACGAAGAGTTTTTTCAGCTTGTCAGCCATGAGGGAACAGTGGTTTCCAGGTCGGCTAACCTGGCCGGCAATACGCTCGCCTTTCTGCCCGGCTTGCAGGAAAAACGTTTTCGAACCGGCACGGTCGGTCAACTTGCGGTCCGGCAGATTCAGGTTCCGCTGACCGATCAGAAAGGAAAACCCGAAGGATATCTCCTCGCCGCAGTTCCTGTCCGGGATGCCGTCATTGTTCTCGAAGATCTGAAGCAGGTTCTTCTGGTGTCGTATCCGGCAATCATACTTACCCTCTTCATCCTGACCAGGGTTATTGCAGGCAGAAGCATCCGTCCTGTTGAAGAGGTCATTGCCGCCGCCGAGAAAATCACCAGGGAAAATCTCGATCATCGCATTCCGCTCCCCCGGAACCATGATGAACTCCACAGACTCTCCGCAACCATCAATTCGCTTCTCGATCGGCTTCAGGATGCGTTTCAGCGGGAAAAACAGTTTACAGCCGATGCTTCACACGAACTGAAAACGCCGATCGCATCGATAAAAGGCACTCTTGAAGTACTGGTTCGCAAACCAAGGGCACGCGAACAGTACGAAGAGCGAATCCGGTTCTGCCTGAAAGAACTGGAGCGGATGACGGGACTTATCGATCAGCTCCTTTTGCTGGCCCGATACGAAAGCGGCGGCATGACGGCACATATGGCGCCCGTGGATCTCTCCCTCCATATCAGGGAAGCGATCGGCCGCATGCACTCCGAAGCCCTGCAGAAAAACATTCCGATCAGTTTCGATGGACCGCACTCCTGTATGGTTTCTGCCGATCCGGCAATGCTCGACATGATTCTGGAAAATATTCTGTCCAACGCCCTCAAGTACTCTCCTTCAGATTCGACGATCGCGGTAACGCTTTCCGGCAGTGACGGTTACCCTCTCTGCAGCATTGCCGATAACGGCATAGGCATTCCTGAAGAAAAACTCTCCCGGGTATTCGAACGGTTTTACCGGGTTGATGAATCGAGAAGCTCCGGTACCGGGGGATCCGGGCTCGGACTGGCCATCGTCAAAAAACTCGCCGACCTCCAGCACATAACGGTGTCGATAAAAAGCCCTACAGATTCAGGTACAACGGTCGAACTGCGATTCCCCTCATCCCGACAATAGCGGCAATGAATTTTAAGCCTTTTTTAAGCATGCGTTTACCCCTGCTTAAGAATCCTCCTCATATCTTGTTCAAAAGAAAGCTGTCCCTGCTGCGGACAGTGTCTGATAAAAGAAGCTTCAGATGGATTAATGTTTCCCGAAAATGTGGCAATCAGTAATGATACAGCGGGCCTTGCCGCTTACTCTCTCCTGGATGCTGCTGATTGCTGCGGCAATATCGCTTGATTATTTACTTCACAGGGTCGATCTCCCCTGGATAGGACGATATCTCGGTGTTGCCGGAACAGCATTCGTTGCCTCTTCATTCGGCTATTCAGCCCGAAAGAAAAAAATTGTACAGAAAGGTTCGGTCAGATTATTTCTCAGACTTCACTGCAACGCGGGATGGATCGGCACGCTCATGATTGTGGTTCATTCGGGCATTCATTTCAATGCGCTGCTGCCATGGATGGCAACGCTGTTCATGATGACGGTAACGGCCAGCGGGCATATAGGACAATATCTCGTAAGAAAATTGAGGGAAGAGGTCAGGATAAAAAAAATGGAGACCGGCATCGAAAACGACCGGAATGAAGATCCCGAACGAGAGCATTACTGGGACAGCGTTACCCTGAAAGCACTCGAAAAATGGCGAGCCATTCACATGCCCATCGTTTCCGTGCTGCTGGCACTCTGTCTGCTGCATATCCTTTCCGTCTTCTTCTTTCTGAACTGGAGGTGAAGCATGAAGCCGTTGTACGTTTTTTTACTGTGCTCCATCATACTTTCTGCATTGGCCATAGCCTTTCCCGATCTCCTGCTGAGTCCCGGCCCACTCCTGAAGGGACACGAGAAACTGAATACGTCCTGCCTGAGCTGCCACGAGCCGTTCGGTGGAACCACAACTGCCCGCTGCATAACCTGCCACAAACCCGATGAAATCGGTATCAGGAATACCGTTGGCGATCTGTTGCCGAAAGACACAGCCAGGGTTATTTTCCATAAGGGTCTTGCGGGTTACTCCTGTAAGGAATGCCATACCGACCACAAGGGGGCTGACGCATCAAAAGCGATCAGAACATTCAGGCATGCATCACTTACAACAGCACTCCGGAAAAACTGTAGCGCATGTCACAAGGATCAGATACCCGATAATCCCCTCCATCGTTACACGAAAGGAAATTGCTCCGAGTGCCATACTACAAAAAAATGGAGACCGGCAGCATTCGACCATAAACAGCTTGCAGTCTCAGATGCAGGACAATGCATCAGCTGCCACAAGACCGACCGGCCGAATGACAATCTGCATCGCCAGTCAGATGCAAACTGTGCGGCATGCCACGGCACAAATCGATGGAAACCCGCGACCTTCAACCATGACCGGTATTTCAGGCTCGAGGGCGATCACCGGACGAGCTGCAGAACATGCCATACGACTCCAGGCGAATATAAAAAATATACCTGTTACAACTGTCACGAACACTCGCCATCGAACATCACCGCCGAACACCGTAAAGAAGGGATCTACCGGTACGATAACTGCATGAAGTGCCACAGAAACGACAGCTCAGGCAAACGCGACGATTAGCCTGCCTTTACCTGATGAGCGGTGTCAGGGGACAAGAATGACCGTAAAACCTGAAGGCTCCGGATGTGCAACCGGGAGAGCCGAATCCCGTAACTACCCGGCGCTCTCAGGCCCACCCGACCGCCTTGCCAGATACTCCTGCCGCCATGGCTCCCAGAACTCCTGCAGCTCGAGCACGCATAGTGCCAGTTCGTCCGGCAGCTCATTTTTTATTTCGGCCAGCTGCTCCCCCTCGATATCGCCCACATCGTCTAACATGCCCGATATGATTGCAAACGGGGTGAGAAGCCTGTTGCCCTCCTGGTCTCTGAAGGTTCTTTCCCACACCCCGTCATCGATCATTACCCCAAGCATGAACCCAGACGCCCAATCCTGCACCGCCATCAGCCTTTCTTCGCCCGACTCGAACTCCAGATCCTCGTAGAGCGGCTCGAACGCCTCAGGCTCATCGGTAAACTGCCGCACCACGCTGTTATAGTAGGTAAAGAGCAGACCCAGGCCTTCTTCCAGCTCTTTCTTTGAAAAGAATTCAGGCTCGCTGCCGGCTCCCGAAACATCCCACACCATGGGCAGCCATTCGGCAGCCGAAACCGTTTCAGGATGGATCGCAAGGGCCGAAAAAAAACCATCGAGCGACATAACCGACATCACGCTTTCCGGCATGCCCTCCGAAGCGAGAAAATC
The DNA here is from genome assembly GCA_016868665.1 of Chlorobiota bacterium. Taxonomy (GTDB): domain Bacteria; phylum Bacteroidota; class Chlorobiia; order Chlorobiales; family Chlorobiaceae; genus Chlorobium. The sequence continues at coordinate 66,164 of VGGK01000010.1, read as the reverse complement.
GCGGATCCCCGTCAACACGCTCATCCCTTCAGTAACATCTTCGGGCACCAGCTTTTCAGCATTGTTTGCGAACATGCTCCTGATCTGGTCATTGAAGAATGCAGGGTCGAAAGCTTCGGCATCGAAATCTTCGCCCAACAGTTCTACGGCATCCTCATGCTCCGGATCGGCACGGTCGCGCAGGCTGTCGAGAAGACCCGCGTAGCCCGGAATCCCACCGCAATCCTCCGGAGGACATGCGCCCTCACCCTCCAGACACCATATCGGCAGCTCTTCCGGCGATATTTCCGAAACCGACTCAAGCAGAATCTCATGCTCCCAGTCGTCGCCGAAATCGTAGACGTAAAGACACCGGTCGCCCGGTTCGCCAAGCATTGCCGATATCGAGTATTGGCGTTCATCCAGCACATCCTCGTCGACAGATCCATCGTCAACCGCCCCATACCGCTTCCGGTCACTGGCGATAAACTCGTGCATATGGCCGTTGTCCCATCCCATTACCATCTGGAGAATCGAATGGACCAACGGCAACGAAGCATCTTCAGGCAGCCGAACCCGTCGCCACACCGGCGGCTCGGTTTCCAGCAGGGAAACAAGAATCTCATAGTATGCCATAACCCCTCCACAATGTTCAGTTGACAATGAGCCCTTCTGTAAGAAAAATAAAAAAATCAGGAAGAAACGATCAGCATCATGTATTTCCGCACATGCGCTGATAATAACAACAGCACTTAAAAATGGATTTTCCCTGTATTATTCATCAGCCATGACCTGATTATCAGGACAGATCGGAAAATCGGGCACAACCGATAATAAGAGAAAATGGGCGGGCAATGCAGACGGGATGAACGAAGGGCAGGATCGGAAATCAGGCTTTATTTTGTGGATGGCTCCGGCCGTTTTTTTCGGTTTTATCTGCCAGCAATACCCCTGCGTAAATACTTGCATTGGCAGCATCAAGATCTCGCAACAGCTTGCCGATGGTTATTTTATCGAACTCCTGCTGCACAACCTGCTCGATACGCATGATCTCGTGGCGCAGCACGCATCGTGCCCGGTTTGCGCAGATCTGCTTGCGGAACATGCAATCCGAAACCTTTACCGGACCCTGAAAAATCCCGATCAGATCGCTCACCCTGATCGTATCGGGATCCTTCGCGAGCTTGAAGCCCCCCGAAACACCTTCTTTCGAACTGACAAGACCGTGACGGATCATTTCCTGCAAAAGGCGTCGAAGAAACTGGTATGGAATCTCCTGTTCGAGCGAAATTGCTCTTGCGGAAAGGAACCCGCCTTTTGAGGCGGCCAGAGATAACAGCGCCCGAATTGCGTAATCGGTATTTTTGGTAAGTACTTTCATATATTCAAGTTATCTCTATTTTAATATTGGTTAATGAAAAACAAAAAATAATAATCTGACGCCCATGTATTGCAGTAATCGTAATCCCTCAAACAATCCGTCAGAACGCCGAAAAGGTACAGATGACGGGATCCTGGCTGATACTGATTACGCTGTTTTTAACCGGACGCTATTACTATGAAATAGTTATATTATCGAGCAGTCTACCTCTACCGCAGAGGCATCTGACAGAACTATAAAACCGTTAAAACCTATGGACGTTAAGGAAGCAATCATCGAAGTACTGAAAAAAGAGGGCAAACCCATGAGTGCAGGCCAGATTGCCGATGCAAGCGGCATCGATCGAAAAGATGTGGACAAAGCCATGAAAACCCTCAAAGACGAAGAACGCATCGTTTCGCCCAAACGCTGTTACTGGGAACCGAAGCTCTGAGCGCGTGAATTCCCTGCCGGAACGAATATGCGGAAGCTCCGGTTAACACACCTGCATATTCGTTCCTCCTCCCCTCCTCTTCTTATGAAAACACACTTCATTACCGGCGTCCTTCTGGTTATAGCGTCATGATCAACGGAATCGAAGCAAAGTGCCAGGCATAGTCACCAGCGCAATCACCAGGAGCAAAGCCGGCAAAACGATCGATCTCGAGCTCGACAGCCTGCATATCAGGAAAAGCGATATCGTGCTCGACAGGAAAAAAATCCACATCGTACTCCATGTCAAAACTAAAGCAGCATTACGCCTCAAACGGATCAAGCCGGGCAAAGTCCATTTAATAAAAGCCTAACGCATTGCCTGCTCGAGCTGTTTTCTGACATCCTCATAACGATCATCGCCCTGTGCGATGGTTTCGATCATCTCGCCGTTGCGTTCGAACAGGTCCGCTGCGGCGTTGAGCATATTGTTTATCAGGGAGGCATCGGCATTCAGACCCTCCACATCGATGATCTGCCGGTAACAGATGACTCCCTCGTCGTCGACGCTGACCGATCCGGGATAGCTGAACGTATTATTGACATAGTTGAAGAACATGCAGGCATCGACCGACTTGCCGGCATTGACCGAATAGACCGGATAGAGATGAAGCACGACCCACTGCCTCGAATCGTACCCTTCGATCATCAGCCGATACGAGCTACCCCCTATCGATAACTTGACCGCAATACGGCTGATATCGCCATCCTGCTCTACCTTGTCCGTCCAGCCGATACCGGCGACGAACTCTTCAAGAACCTCCGCAAATCCCATCGCTGACTCCTTTTTGAATAAAATTGCCTTGCCATGTAACCAGTGATCCGGAATATACGATATGCTATGGGAACACATCATATACGCTTCCGGTTTCCCCACGGCCGATACCAACCTGAATAATCAGTAAGACAGCAGGCAAGCCGTCATCGCGGCAGTTCACGACCTGATCATCCCATGTTTCATCATTGTACGCGAGTCCTGTAGAGAGGGTATGTCGTCAGCATAGACGTGTACCGGGTTACGTTGAAACTTCGGTTATGAATACAGATCAGGAAAACCGGAGACATCATAACACTTGTACATAACCATATAAATATTAAATTATATAATTGATATTATCCTTACAAGAGACAAACCGGAAAGCTGAAGGATATTATTACCCTCTGTACTGAACCCCGATAACCCTTATGCCTGCTGCCATAATCGGCTGATGCAAGGCAAAGATTGCCGGAACTGCCGCACGTTGCAAGGCGCCGTTCCGGAGATAAAACATAAACCATACGGAAAAGACCCATGGCAAAAAAAATCGTCGTGCTTGGAGCAGGAACAGGAGGAACAATCATATCGAACAATCTGAGGCGCCATCTTCCGGCGGATTGGGATATTACGGTAATCGATCGCGATGACAGGCACATCTACCAGCCTGGTATGATCTTCGTGCCGTTCGGTATCCAGAAAGTGGAAACGCTTACAAAGTCAAGAAAAAAATACATTCTGCCGGGCATCAATTTTGTCATTGATGAAATCGTACGCATCGAACCCGACAAGAAAGAGGTAAGAACAACCAACCATACCTTTTCGTATGATTTTCTTGTCATCAGTACCGGCTGCAGAATCGCTCCGGAGGAAAACGACGGACTGCTCGATGCCTGGGGAAAGAATGCGTTCACCTTCTATACTCTTGAAGACTCCGAACTGCTTCGGCAGAAAATGAAGGCCTTCGAAGGCGGAAAAATAGTGCTTAACATCGCGGAACTCCCCTTCAAATGTCCGGTAGCTCCGATCGAGTTCGTCTTCATGTCCGACTGGTTTTTTAAAAGCCGAGGCATCAGAAACAAGGTTGAAATAGAACTGGTCACACCGCTGGCGGGAGCCTTCACCAAACCTAAAGCCTCGGCGGTGTTCACCCAGGTGGCAAAAGAAAAAAACATAACGATAACCGCCGGTTTCGAGTTGAGCGAAGTTAACGGAAAGGAAAAATACATCGAATCAATCAAGGGCGACCGGGTGAAATACGATCTCCTCGTATCCATCCCTACCACCCTCGGCAGTCAGGTAATAAGCGATTCAGGTATCGACGACGGTATCGGTTATGTTCCTACGCACCACAACACGCTCAAAGCCCTGAAGCATGACGGTATCTACGTAATCGGCGACGCCACCAACGTACCTACATCAAAGGCCGGTTCGGTTGCCCATTACGAAGCCGACGTGGTGGTATTCAACATCATGGCAGAAATCCTCGGGGCAAAGCCTGAAGAGATTTTCGACGGCCATTCCACCTGCTTCATTGTTTACTCGAAAGGCACCTCGTCGGTCATCGATTTCAACTACAAAATTGAACCGCTGCCCGGCAAGTTTCCCATGCCTAAACTCGGCCCTTTCACCTTGCTGAAGGAAACAAAAATGAACTGGTACGGAAAAACCGGATTCGAGTGGCTCTACTGGAATGTACTGCTCGCAGGAAAGCATCTCGGCGCGCCGCCCACGCTGGTGATGGCCGGCAAAGAGGTAGGCTGAAAAAACATCCGGAGACTGTCGGGCACCTCTGAAACCACGATCTCCGTTCATGACAGGAAATGACTGATCGTGAGTTTTCGGCGTTTGAAATCCAGAAAAAAATAGTAATCTGCAACATCAGGGCCAGCCTTATTCCATGCTCCATACCATAAGGAGATCTGCCTCATGAGCGCAATAAAAAACAAACCTCTGCATCCGGGCAGAGTTCTCCTTGAAGACTTCATCAATCCCCTGGAGCTGACAGAACAACAGGTAGCCGAAGATATTCATGTTCCGGTCTGGAAAATCAACGACATCATTACCGGAAAACGCTGCATGACAGCCGACACGGCGCTCCGTCTTGCCCGTTATTTCAGCACCCCCGCCCAGTTCTGGTTCGGTCTGCAGATGGATTACGATCTCAAGGTCGCAATGAACGAAGCCGGAGCTTCCATCGAAAAAGAGATACCGGTATTCGACAACGGCGAGAGATAGCCGTTACTGCACCTCATCTCGTTCACCCTGTCCGTCACCGGCTTCAACCGCAATCCGGCGATTCACTTTCGCCCCGAGCTTTCGGATCTCCTCCACCCTTCCGACAAGATTGCCCCGCCCATCCTTCAGCCTGCGCAGCACGAGATCGAACGAATCCGAAACACCGGCCATCTTTCTGCGGCTCTCCTCGACGGCTTCGACGATCAGAGATACCTGGTCGTATATCTTGCCGGCTTTATCGGCGATCAGTTCAGCATTACGGTTCTCGTTTTCCCTCCGCCAGATCTGCGCGATTAGCTTGAGCGTTATCATGAGGGTCGCAGGGCCGCATAGCACGAGGTTCCTGCCCGACATCTCGTACAGCAGTTCCGGTTCTGCCTGCATAACGGCCTGCCATGCAGGTTCGAGCGGTATGCACATAATCACGAAATCAAGCGTACGGCTGCCCCCTATGCCGCTGTAATCCTTTTCGAGCAGAGAGGAAATATGCCTTCGCACCGACTGCACATGCTCCCTGAGCGCCTTATCCCTGAGATCGCCATCTTCAAGGCTGCAGAACCGCTCGTAAGCGGTCAGCGAAACTTTGGAATCCACAACAACCGCCTTTTCGCCTGGAAGCAGCACCATGAAATCAGGGCGCATGAGCGAACCGTATTCTCTGCGGAAACTCTCCTGGGATAGATATTCACGTCCTTTCTCAAGCCCTGATGCCTCGAAAATGCGCTCGATAATCAACTCCCCCCAGTCGCCCTGGGCTTTCGCATCCCCTTTTATCGCCCGCGCAAGGTTGTTGGCCTCGTCGCTCACCCGGCTGCTGAACTCGAGCAGCTGCCGAACCTGCTCGCGCAAACTCGCCGAACCGGCTATGCTGGTCTCGTGCACCTCGTCAACCCTGCGCCGGAACGCTTCGAGCTGATCCCTGAACGGCTGCAACAAGCCATCCATCCCGCGGCGATTCTCTTCGCCAAGCGCTCTGCCCCGCTCCTCTACAATCCGTCCGGCAAGGTTTTCGAACTCGCGCTTCAGCCTGCTTTCGGAATCTTCAAGCAAGGAGATCTTTTCCGAAGCCGCCCTCCGCTCATGCTGCAGATCGGCTTCGAGACGGGCATGGGCAATCCTGAGCGCATCGAGCTCTGCCGTAACGGACTCAAGCCTCACAAGCGCCCTGTTCCGCTCTTCTTCAGTGCCCTGCAGCCGCATCAGTTCTGCCTTGGCAGGCGCATCTGCGAGTAAGCGGAACACCACAAAAGCAAGCAGCGCAAGCACCAGAAGCAGGAGCAAAACAAGAATCACTGGATCGTGCATAACGGTTTCAGATCTGATAACACAAAGCTTTATTAAAAGATACGCATAAAGCGGTCAAAAACGCATTGAGTCGGATCCGTCACAAGCTCCCCCGCCAGCGTATCAATTTTTTCCTTCTGTTCATTTGCTTTGTTTATTAAAGTTCTTTGCACGCAAACAAAAACAAAGAGGGCGGACATACCTGTCCGCCTTTGATAACAACTTGCCACCCCTTATGCGTAAAGCAACGGTGTAGCGCGAAAAACCAATGGCGGGTTGGAAAACCCGCCCCCCTTTATCAGAACCGTTTCGTATAGATATGACAATAAGGCTGGTGGCCTGTCTTTTCGTAGTAGTCCTGATGGTAATCCTCCGCAGGCCAGAACGTCGCGGCTTTCTCAAGCGTTGTCGCTACCCTGTACCCTTTCGCCTGCAATTCTGCAATGAGTTTTTCGGCTGTCCGCTTCTGTTCTTCGTCGCTGTAGAACAGGGCTGAACGGTACTGGGTACCTATATCGGGACCCTGACGGTTCACCTGGGTTGGGTCGTGGATTTCAAAAAAGAGCTTTGCAAGCGTTTCGTAACTCACCTGCTGCGGATCGTAGTCTATCTCCACAGCTTCCGCATGACCTGTCCGACCGCTGCACACCTGCTTGTATGAAGGATTGTCAATCTCGCCCCCGGTATAACCCGACTTGACGTCAAGTACTCCCTTAACCCTGCTGAAGTGGTATTCCACACCCCAGAAACAACCGCCCGCAAAAACCGCTTTCCGGGTCTCCGGCTTAACTGCCGCAGCTTCCGACCTGAAATCGAGCGAAATCGAGTTCACACAATGCCGCACATTCTTTGCGGTCATGCCCTCATTGAAAAAAGCATGGCCGAGATGGCCTCCGCAGTTCGCGCACACGATCTCGGTACGCCTGCCGTCAGCATCCGGAACCTTCTTTACGGCGCCCGGTATGGCGTCGTCAAAACTCGGCCACCCGGTACCGGATTCGAATTTGTCCGTTGAACGAAACAGCGGAGCGTCACACCTCCGGCAGTGATATGTTCCTTTCTCTTTGTTCAGATAATATTTTCCGGTAAACGGCATCTCGGTACCCTTATGCACGATAACCCGTTCCTCCTCCGGCGTAAGCTGATTGTAAGACATGTTGTACTCCTCCTTTTTCTTCTGCTGTAATGATGATTCAGCATCTTCGGGAACGGTACCGGTCGAACATGACGCAAGGAAAAGCTGCACAATCGCTGAAACCGCGCACACGAGCATCCCTTTGAACCATCTCCCCGAACCGTTTGCGAATCCTGAAATCATTTTTTCCGACCTTTTCTGTCCTGTTTTATAACTCCATCCCCATATAACCCGAGACCATTACAGTTTGTTTCCGGTTCGTCAAGAACTTTCATTGCCGCACTGCTTGTTGAATGAATGAAAGAACTCTTTTGATAGTCCATCGAAACAGTGCAGATATGAAAAGCGGAAAAACGCATACGAACCGCCTTGCCCGGGAGAAAAGTCCCTATCTGCTTCAGCATGCCGGCAACCCGGTGAACTGGCTCCCATGGGGTGAAGAGGCCTTTGCTGAAGCAAGGGAACGCGATCTGCCGATCTTCCTCTCCATAGGCTATGCCACCTGCCACTGGTGCCACGTGATGGAGCGGGAGTCGTTCGAAGACCAGGGAACGGCAGAACTGCTCAACCGGTATTTCATACCGGTCAAGGCAGACCGCGAGGAACATCCCGATCTCGACCGCCTCTACATGACCTACGTGCAGGCTTCTACCGGCCGCGGAGGGTGGCCCATGTCGGTCTGGCTCACGCCTGACCTGCAGCCATTCTACGGGGGCAGCTACTTTCCTCCCGAAGACCGCTACGGCATGCCGGGCTTCGGCACCCTGCTCCGCTCCATAGCCGAACTCTGGTCAAACGACCCTGCCAGAATAAAGGCTGCCGCAGCAGGTTTTTTCGAACAGATTGCACTTACGGCACAAACCCCTTCGCAATCATCGGCAATACCGGGAAATGCTGCCGAAAATGGCTGTTTCGAATGGCTTCAATACGCATACGATCCCTCCTGGGGAGGATTCGGGCCGGCTCCGAAATTTCCGAGACCGGCGCTCATCACCTTTCTGTTCAGTTACGCAGCCCGCAACGCGAACCGCGAAGCCGCATCAATGGCGCTCTATACGCTCAGGCGCATGGCCGAGGGCGGCATTCACGACCATATCTGGAGTACAGGAAAAGGCGGAGGAGGATTCTCCCGCTATGCAACCGATGCCCGCTGGCATGTACCACATTTCGAAAAAATGCTTTACGATAACGCCCAGCTGGCTGTCAGCTATCTCGATGCGTTCCGCATGAGCGGAGAACGATATTACGCATCAGTCGCAGAAAATATCTTCAATTACGTACTGCACGACCTGCGGTCTCCGGAGGGCGGATTCTATTCGGCCGAAGATGCCGACAGTTATCCGGAACATGGAAGCACTGAAAAAAAAGAAGGCGCCTTCTACATCTGGTCTCTGGAGGAACTGCGGCAACTGCCGATTGAATCGGCAGCACTCGAACTCTTCATTCTTGCCTGCGGAATCGATCCCGATGGAAACGTAAGGGAAGACCCGCACGGAGAATTCGACGGAAAAAACGTGCTCATGCACCTGATGGCGCCTGAAAAAGCTGCGAAGCTGGCCGGCGTTCCGGCAGATAAAGCAACCGCAACCATCAACACCGTGCGGGAACTGCTCTATCTGAAGCGACTGAAAAGACCCCGCCCGTTCCTCGACGACAAAATCATCACATCATGGAACGGACTCATGATATCTGCTCTTTCGCAAGGATTCAACGTACTCGGCAACCACGAATACCTCGACGCAGCAAGAAAGGCCACAGACTTCATATTTGACCGGCTCTATAGGGAAAAAGAGGGCACGCTTCTGCGCCGCTATCGCGACGGCGAAGCTGCCATACCTGGAAAAGCCGAAGATTATGCATGCTTCATTCGCGGCCTGCTCGACCTCTACCAGGCATCCTTCGAAGAACGCTGCCTTGCATACGCGCAAAGGCTGTGCGACAAACAGAACGAACTCTTTTACGACGACAAATCGGGAGGGTATTTCAGTACAGCCTCGACAGACACCAGCGTACCGGCAAGACTCAAGGAGGAATATGACGGTGCCGAACCGGCAGCCGCATCGGTAAGCATCAGAAATCTGCTCGATATAGCGGCAATAACCGGAAACGATGCGTATAGAGACATGGCGGAACAATGCCTGAAGGCCTGCTCCGGAATACTGTCGGAACGCGGCAACGCACTGCCGCTCATGCTGACGGCTCTCGACTATGCCCGCAAGGGAGGCTTACAGGCCACGGTTTCAGGCGATATGCCGTCGGATAAACTTCGCGAAATCCTGCAGATTCTCTATGCACGCTATCTGCCCGATATGACTGTACAACACATCTCGGCAACGAACGTCACCAAACCAACCATTACGCTCTGCCGCAACCGCTCGTGCATGCCCCCCGTCTCCTCTCCGGAAGAGCTCAGGCAACTTCTCGATACTATCCGTTAAAGGGCAAGCGGTCTTCGATATCGTCGCGATCGTCTTTTTTGTGCATCACGCTGTCGGCAACCTGGCCGATAATCGATCCGGCAGCGAAAACCCCGAGACCGACAACGGCAAGACCGGTCAGCACCGGCATCAACGGAGCGGCAAGAGGCCCGACCACCGCGGCGCCGGCAACGCCGGCAGCTGTCTTGACAGCCATATCCACAGGATTCGGCGTTTCCATGTATTTCTCCTGTTTTAGGACGTGAATTTTGATATTTTGTATGCGTTCCTTACCTTATCGCTTATCATTTGCGAAAACGTATACGTTTTCGACGGCATAAGGACAATTAGCTCAGTTGGTTAGAGCGTTCGCTTCACACGCGAGAGGTCATAGGTTCGAGTCCTATATTGTCCACACCCTCGTTCATATCTCTCCGGAATCCGGCGCATTACCCTCCTGGGTATCACTGGCGCTCCCGGAGTTTTTCTGCGATGTATCCATAACTTCGAGCACCTGTTTCAAAAGCGAATCGGCAACGAACAAACCGGCTCCGCCGACAAGCATGCCGGCAACACCGTGCATTACGAAAGGCATTCCTAATGGCGTAAGGAGGATTGCACCTCCAGCCGCAGCAGCAGCGTCCTTCAGCATAATACTTCTCCCTGTATGAATTGGATTAAAGACCGTCCGGGCGTACGATTCCCACTGGTCATAAAACGTCATATTTCAATATACACAGGAATTATCTGAAAAAGGAATCGAGGGAAAATCAGGGTCTTGCATTTCAGACCTTTTCCGCCAACAATGCCTCAAGAGCTTCGACGATGTGCTCTACTTTGGAGCGAGGATCTTCGGTTCTTCCGTTACGGCAATGCATTTCAAGTTCTTCGGCTGCCTTGCTGAGCGATACGATACCAAGAATGGCGGCACTCCCTTTAAGTTTATGCGCCTGTTGTTTAAGACTTTCGATATCAGCTTCCTCAAGAGCCCGGCGAAGAGTTGCTGGCATATCCTTAAACTCCTCATGAAAAATGCGCAAGAGATCTTCGCTCTCCGATAACGACAGACCGTATGCAGAAGTAACTGCTGTTGAGTGAGCATACTCTTTCACCGCTTTTTCCTGAAGAGGGTTTTCTGCGGGAACCGACAGTTGCCTGCCAATGGAGGCAAGAAGCAGTCTGGGGCTGTCCGTTTTGACGCGAAAGTCGTTCATTCCCGCGTTTCTCGCCGCAGCCTCCTCTTCAATCGCCCCGCTGAGCCCGATAACAGGCATCCGGGCATAACGGTGGTTCCGGCTCGATCGAATCCTGCGGGTCAGTTCGAGTCCATCCATTCCCGGCATATGAATATCGGTTATCATCAACTCGAAATCCTGCTTTCTGAGAATCTCCAGCGCCTGATCACCGCTATCCGAAACGGTCACGACAATTCCCTTGTCTCTGAGATACATCGCGAGCAGGTCGCGATTCAGAGCTGAATCGTCCACCAGCAGCACTTTTCGTCCGGAAAACGGAGAACCTGGATATTTTCCCTCAGGGACGGCATTGATCACGGACCGCAGAGAAGTGATAAGTTCGGCCTGGCTGCAGGGCTTGGCGATAAAAGCCTGCATTCCCGCGTTTTCCGATCTGCTTCGTGCGGTCATGACGGACTCTGAACTGTGTGCCGCAACAGGTACCGAACAGGCTTCCTGACCTGCTTCGCCGCGGCGCAGCCTTTCGACCGCTTCATAACCGCCCATGGAAGGCATGTTCAGGTCCATGATAACAAGATCGTACCGTCTTTCAGCGAGCTTATGCAATGCTTCCCGCCCATCGACCGCCTCGTCGACCTCAACCTCCAGAGGAGCAAGATACTTTTTCAGGACTATGCGATAAAGCGCTTCGTCATCAACGATCAGCAGATATTTTCCCTTAAAATCGGCCAATCCCATGGATATGACACGCTCCGTATAGATGTTCATCTCCTTTTCGGAAATAACCGGAAAAGAAAGCATGAACTCGGTATACTGGCCTTCTATCGATTTACAGACAATATCCCCGCCGAAAGCGGTCATGATCCGCTTGCAGTAAGCCAGCCCGAGACCGGTACCTGCAGTCTTGCCTTTGGTGAAAAAGCTGTCAAAAATATGCGGCAGAGCCTCGCTCGATATCCCCGGCCCCGAATCGTGAAAATATATGTAATTATGAGTTTTACCCGTCTCAAGACGTACTGTGATCTGACTGTCGGGACAGGTTTTGAAATAGAAAAGGGCATTCTTCAGCAGGTTGAAGAGCACGAAAACAAAAAGCGTTTCGTTGATATGAAAAACGAACTGATCTTTCGTGACAAGATGAACGCGCTTCCTGTCCTGTTCAGATTCATAGCCGAATTCATCGAGCGCGTTGCGCGTAACCCTGGCAGCGGACAGATAGGTAAAACTCTCCGGCCCTATAGGCTTCTCGCGAACTTCGCTGAGAACCATGTCAATCACCTGGGCGCCTCGTTTTACAGCCATCTGACCACGAACCACCCGTTCGTAAAGACTTTCGAGCCTCTCTTTGCCGATCGGTTTGTTATACTCTTCGGGCGTTACCTGGGGCAGAAGGTTCTGGATACTGTACAGGCAATGCCGAATCTGACCGAGTGGGTTGCGCATTTCGTGAGCGATGCTCCCTGCCAGAGACTGCAGCACCGTATTCCGCTCGTTTGCCAGCGCACCTTTTTTATTGGTGGAATTGACCAGCAAACCAAGAAGAATAGCAATCGGCACCGACAGGAAGTATTCGATAATATGCTGCGTGATCGTCAGATGAGTGCCGGTAGTGACAACATATCCCGCATAAGCGACGGCAATACCGGAAACCAACAGAAATGCCAGAAGAAAGAAATTGGTGATAAAGATGATGAACACGAACAGCATGACAGTTTCGGCAACCAGCCACAGACCGGAAAAATCATTCATCAGCATCAGGTAGGTAAACACAACCGGAAAGGTAAAGGTCAGCCATAAATACCAGTATATCATCATCAACGGCCTGAACCTGACGGGATAACGGTTGTGGAACAGAATCGGCACAAAGGTAACCGCCGTTGCAAAACGAAGCTCGAAAGACTCGTAAGGCTGAGGAAAAACAACCGTACAAAGCAGGTAATAGAGCGGATGACCCCATAGCCCTATGTACCTGATATAATTGATCGTCAGTTCATTACGATCGTAATCTTTCCGGAAAAAATCCTCCAGGCGTTTCAGAAAAGAGGATCTGGAAGAGTATCTGGGGGTCATCGATAAGAACATATTAGCTTTTCAGAACACAGAAACTGTAATGGTTATAAACATCCTCTTCGATATCAAGAAGCTCTCCGGAACGGACATCCTGTTCTATGATAAAATCGTACCTGTCGGCAAGATCTTCGATATCGTTATATCCGTTAATGAAGGGTTCGCCCATTTTCCGTATATTGTGAATGAATCCTTCAGCTTCGCGTATACCCGTGCGGATTTCTATCAGATCCTGCGACACATAATCAAGCCAGATGCAGGAATCCTCCTGCATGATCTTTTTTATCGAACGGAGAATGCCGTCAATAATCATTTCCCTGAAATACATCGAGCCTCCCTCCCAGATAAAAAACGTCGGCAACCCGGGGTCGAAATCCGATCGCTCCCGCAGCGCCTGATCGATCGGCTGGTTTTCAAGGTCTATGGGAACGGCGCGTACCGGTATGTTTTTATCGTAATTGAAAATGCTTTGTCGTTCATGCAGCATGACCGGCAGGTCGAGATCGTAAACGACGGCATGAGGAAAATCAAGCCGCCAGAACCGGCTGTCGTAACCTGAACCGATATTGACCACATTGAATTTCGTTTTTCCCGAAGCAAAAGCCCGTACACACTCGTCAATATGCCGCGTACGGGCAGCTATCATATTCTGAAGCTGCGGAGTAGCCACGCTGAACCTTCTGGCCAGGGTAATGCCATGCTTTCCGGCCAGCATGAAGGCATAAGGATCGTCAAACCGCCTCTCTTCCCGTGGCTTTTCCTGTTCAAGCGCGCGCAATCCTACAATCAGTTTTGCCGTTGTTTTGGTCTTGTGCTCATAGAGCAGATCGATCCTGTCAATATCGTAAGCATTTCGTTTAAGCCCCCTGATATCCTGCGTCCAGTAGGTAAAATCGGCCGTAGCAACAAGTTTCTCGCCGTTGTACATGTGAACGGGAACAGTCACAACTATCTTGCTGCTGCTGGCAAATCGTCTGGCAAGCCCTTCCCATCGCTCATTATCGATCCGCGCCCTGCAGGTCAGATTATGGCAGCTTGGAGTGAGCCACTTGATTGATGCCTTGGCTCCCCACATATAACCGGCGTTCTCGTCGACAGAAGGCCAGAAACCGATTATCGGCACCCGATGAAACAATGTGGTAAGAGCCAGTCCTCCTGTGTATTCTGCGGCAAGCAGCATCAGAGGGCCCTGATGGGCAATGTACTGATTCGATGAATTAGGAATAAGCGGAAGTTCCGTTTCGGCATAACCGCGCTCGACATCCGTAATCTTCCAGTCGATGAAACCAAGAGCCGGTACCGATTCGTGGAACGACTTCGTCAGAGCTTCGAGATCGAAACGATCCCGACGATCCTCCTCCCATGCGTCGATTGAATTCAAAAGGAAAGAATGATTGAAATTAGAAAGCATATGGTTCTGTGTCACTGCTATACTGCTTGTTGGGAACTGTAGGGTCTGTGATTCCGCTAAAATCCGCAGGTCAGGAAATAAAAATTCAAAAAAAATTGCGCCATCAACAGTCGCGGAAAACCTGCCAGGCGAGTATATGGCCGATGCACAGCCTCGAATTCCGGTATTATAACGAGAAGATAAAATCCATATACCTGTATATAGTTAATGTAACAATCCTGAAACAAAAACCGAAAACATATCTCTTTTTTAAAAAAGGAGATAACAATCAATGGGATGTTATTTTCGCGTAGCCCGCAAGACCGGCTCGCAATCACGGCATGAAAAATGACTTCAGAAACCAGGCTATAACCGTGTATAATCCTCTTTTTTTTCAGAACCCGACTCTGCTTTCAGCCGGATCCGGCAATACGCGCTGTAAACCGATCACCAAGCAGACTTTGCGTTCAATCGCAGATACAATCAGAGTGTGCAGACTGCTACTGAAAAAAGACGAGATCATTGCTCGAGAACATCACGGATTTTCTGCTTCAGAGCATTGATACTGAAAGGCTTCTGGATAAACTGGACATCGGTATTGATCACTCCATGGCTTGCGATATTATCGGCTGTATACCCCGACATATAGACGACCTTCATATCCGGCTGAATCGATTGCAGTCTGAAGGCGAGATCGCGTCCGTTCATTTCCGGCATAATCACATCAGTAAGCAGCAGGTGAATTGCCCGTCCATGTTCTTCTGCTATCTGGAGGGCTTTGTCCGGCGTATTCGCCGTAAGTACCGAGTAGCCGATTATTTCGAGCACCATCCTGCACAGCTTCAGTATTTCCGGTTCGTCTTCGACAAGCAGTATGGTCTCTTTTCCCTGAACAACAGGTGAAACCGGTTGTTCTTCGGCTGGATGATGCAGTGTTTTTTCGATACGGGGCAGATAAATCCTGAATGATGCCCCATTTCCGGGTTGGCTTTCAAGATTGATAAAACCGTTATTCTGCTTCACGATGCCGTAAACAGTCGAAAGACCGAGTCCAGTGCCTTTTCCGATCTCCTTGGTCGTAAAAAAAGGCTCGAAAATATGGTCGAAATGCTGCTTCTCAATCCCGCAACCGGTATCGGTTACTGCAAGCATAACATATTCGCCGGGCGTCACCAGCGAAAATGCACCGGCATCAGTTTCGTCAATGCCCGTTGCGCCTGTTTCAATGGTAACCGTACCCACATCGACTATAGCATCCCGGGCATTAACGCAAAGGTTTACAAGAATCTGATCGATTTGCGAAGGATCGATATTCACAAACAGTTGAGAGAGACAAGGCTGCCAGCAAAGTTTTATATCCTCTCCGATCAATCTTTCCAGCATATTCAGCATCCCTTCCACAAGGTTGTTCAACTCGACGATTTTCGGAGTAACAGTCTGTTTTCGTGCGAAAGCAAGCAGCTGTCCGGTCAGATTAGCAGAACGGTTGGCCGCATTGACAACCTCCTCGATATGTTCTGTATTGGCTGGATCAAGGTTTTCTGATGCAAGAGCCAGCTCGGCATTGCCCAGAATAACGCCAAGCATATTGTTGAAATCATGAGCTATGCCTCCGGCAAGCCGACCGACAAGCTCCATTTTCTGCGATTGCTGAAGCTGCAGTTCAAGCTTTTCTTTTGCCTCCTCAGCCAATTTTCGCTCTGTAATATCGATAAACGATCCGCTGATGAAATCCGCCTCGCCTTTTTCGTTATATACAAGTGTTGCCGTATTGCTCAGCCAGGCTATGGTGCCGTCACAGCGCTTGAATCTCGACTCGAAACCGCTGACGTATCCGTCTCTCAAAAGCAATTCCCTGAGCCGCCGTGCATCCTCGGGATCAACATAACTTGCACGCGTATCCTGCGTTAACCACCAGTCGCGATCCTCTTTGGCGGCATGGGCTAACTGAAAACAGGATTCGTTAGCCGCAATGATATGCCCTCCCAGATCGCTCTGATACAAGCCAATCGGTACGGTTTCATACAGCTCCCGATATTTTTTTTCGCTTTTCTGCAGAGCATGTTCTGCCTCAAGTCGCACAATTTCCCCCGACAGGCGCATGGCTACGAGTTTTATGATCGTTTCGGCTATATTACCGTTTTCAAGCGAACCGCTTCCGACAACCCTGATGATGCCAATCGGTTGGCCGTTATGGTCAAAAAGCGTTGTGGCCATATAGCTTTCTGCCCGAAGATCCTGCAAAAGCCGATCCTGAGGAAACAGATCGCGAACGCCTGAGAGATGGATGCATATTCCTGTTTCATGCAGATCCGCAGCAGGAAGGCCGTTCCACGCCGCATCAGATATTTCTTCCGTATCATATCCGATACTCCATATACCAAGCGTCGTCATGGCTGAGCCGTCGCGTTTGAATCGCCCGATATGCACAACATCCATACCGAGGCAATCCGCGAGGTATTGAGCCAGAGCGCTGAAAAAAGACTCGGACGCAGGCAGCGAAGTAATACGGGCAAGAAAGCTCTGCATGTCCTCGATCCGTTTACGATCGGTAATATCTATGCCGATACCTATCAGATAAGGCTGACCGTCAAAAAAAATACGCCGACCGGTCATCAGAAACCAGCGGAATGCAGGTCCTCCGCAAAGCAGCACCCTCCCGACCGCAATTTCGACAGTTCCTTCTTCAAGTACATTGGTGATTTTTTTCTGAATCAGCACTCGATCTTCCGGATGAATGCTATGAATCGCTTCGGCTTCATGCATCTCGTATTCCGGTTTGCCGATAATTACATCTCGCTGATACGCATTCCATGCGGAGTATCGTCCATTGACATCGATCATGTAAAACGTTCCGGGAATACTCTCAATAACGGCTTTGCGCAAGGACTGCTCTTTCATTTCGGCCTTCTGTGCGAGCTTGAGCGTTGTAATGTCAATCACGATTCCCACATATCGGCTTGCCTCGCCTTCTTCGTCTTTGAAAGGAGTGCCTTTCGACATAAGCCATCGTTCAGTGCCCTCAGCCTGCCTGACCCGCCACTCGACAGTAAATTCTTCAGCTTTCCTTGCCGCTTCGATCACGACTCTTTCGGTTTGCTCCCTTTCTTCGGGCAGGATGGATTTCAGCCAGGCTTCGTAAGAAGCCTCAGTGCCATCCTTATCGAGTCCATAGAGACGATACAGTTCATCCGTCCAGATATTGCTGTTATTCTTTGTATTCCACTCCCAGATACCCGCATGAGCGGCATCCATGATAAGCTGTAATCTGCTCTTGCTTTCGGCAAGATCGCGATACGCCCTGTTGCGAAGGGTAACGTCGTGTACCGTGGTAATAACGCACTCGCTTTCAGCGTTGGCAACTGTCGTAACACTGATCTCCGTGTCAATCCGTGAACCGTCTTTATGCAGCAGGATCGCATCGAACATGCATGTCCTGTTTTTTTTGAGCCCATCCAGGCAATACGCCCTGATGACCTGAATATCCTCCTGAAGATGAAGATCCTCCGGACCCATATCGAGCAACTCCTCCTCGGTATACCCGGTCATCCGGCATGCCGCCGGGTTAACCAGCTCAAATCGTCCGATTCTGCCGCTTTCGCAGATAGTATGGATAAACACACCATCCCTGATATGCTCAAAAATCGTCTTGTAGATATTCATCTGTGCCGAAACGGAATGATCTTGCGAGTCAGAATTGATTGTATCGGAAGCCGTCGAACCGGATAATTCAGGATTCTGACGGACGAAGGATAGATTCTTCATATCGATCGATGTTGACAGGCGAATTTCTGAGCTCCGGCATGAAAGTGACTGATCCCCGCCTGGTAACCGGAAATGCTCAGCTGCCGACCTGTCTGAAAGCATAGCGCCGCTTGACGAAAACATGTCGACAGATCCCGGACGGCAATGTCAGTTTATTCATGGCTTATAATCTTTTGAAGGCAGAATTACCTGCGGCAGATCCGGAAAACGCAACGCAAGTTTCCGGAAATAACCGGGACTGTCCAAACATTCAGGATCTTCCGGTTCGGTACAGGGTATTTCAACGATAGTCCACGTCCCCTTGACTCTTTGCAGGAGAGCATAAAAGTCCTCATACCGAGAGTTTCCGTCCCTGGACCGGGGCTGCGTATGCACCCAGGCCCACCCCTTGCAGACATTCATCGACCTCACAACAAAAACAACATCGAGTTCATGAAGCTCCATGACCTTCATACGCATAACGTCGAGTATAGCCTTGCGTTCAACGCTGCCCGGAGCCGGAGTGAATACTTCCACGCTCCGGGTTTTTCCGGAAGCATCCGGGCAAAAGAAGTTATCTGCATGAGCGATACCTGTAATCAGCATGAAAACTGCCGGCAGAACAAAGCTTCGAACTTGTTTCATCGCCTGTTGCATGATTGTTATTGTTGACAGCTGTCCATTTAAGGAGTAAAAGCTGCCCCCCACGATAATCAGAGCAGATTGCTTATCTTTTCGGCAAGTACGCGGATATCGACCGGCTTCACGACATAATCATTCATCCCTGAAGATAGAGCTTCGCGAACGAGTTGCTCATCCGATTCGCCGCTGATACCGATCACCGGAAGCACGGCAGTATCTTCTTTTGGAGATTTGCGTATCCGCCTTGTAGCCTCGATACCATCGACAATAGGCATCCCGATATCCATGAGCACAAGGTCAAACCTGACTGATTCAATCTTTTCGAGCGCATCCTTTCCGTTTCTTGCCGCCTCTGTCTGCATTCCGTACTTTTCGAGCATCATGGCAAGCCCGATCCTGTTGACCGACGAATCATCCACAATCAGTACTCTCGTACCCTGCAGACGCTGAAGCTTGATGCCTTTGAGTTCCCGGAAAACTTCCGCAAGACCGATAATCAGCTCCTCATCCGAACATGGTTTGGCAAGCAATCCCTGCATTCCTGCCTTGATAGTCCTTGCATGAACGACAGCATAAGGCTGCTCGGTATAGCCCAGAACGGGAACGGTGGATGCTGATTCGCCGGCCTCTCCCTGCCTGATCAGCTCCGTAGCCTCATATCCGTCGAGCACAGGCATTGAAAGATTCATTATCACAAGATCGCAGGAGGCGTTCCGCAGCTTCGCGATTGCCTCCCTGCCGTCGGCAGCCTCGTCCAGAAAAGCAACAACTTCTCCAAGCACCCGGCGCACATCTTTCCTGTCCTGCTCCCTGTCGTCAACTACAAGAATACGCTTGGCTCCTAAAAGTTCGCGATTTTCACTGATCAGACCTTCGAGGCTTGCCTGAAGCTGATCCCGGGAAACCACTGGAAATTCGAGCACGAACTCTGTATAGGCGCCTTCCAGGGAATTACAGGTAATATCGCCGCTGAAAGCCTGCATTACCCGTTTGCAGTATGAAAGCCCCAACCCTGTCCCCCCCTTTTTGCCAGATGTATAGTAGGGATCGAATAATCGCTTCAGATGCACTTCCGGAATCCCCGGACCAGTATCCCTGACTTTCACCCTGTTCAAGGTCTCTCCCGGTTCAATCGTTATGTGGATTTTCGCTTCCGGACGCGACTCCAGAACATAAAGCGCATTCTTCAGAAGATTGAATAGCACAAACATATACATGGTTTCGTTGACACGGAACATGAAATCCCGACTGCTGTCAAACATTATCTTCTTTCGATCAGAGGAAGATTCGAAACCATACTCCTCAATCGCCTTACGGGTTGTCAGCCCTGCACTCGCATGGATAAAACTGTTTTTACTGATGGGTTTTTCGCTGACTTCGTCGAGAATCATGGTAATGATCTGCGATCCTCGCCTGACTGCAATCTGGCACCATGCCACGTGCTGATATAGGCTGTCGAGCACCTTTATGATATTTTCCTGCAGATCTGCGGACTTTCCATTATCCTCTCGCCCGCAGGAGGGAAGCTGATGTTCAATAATATCGAGATTCAGTCGCACCTGGCTGAGAGGATTACGCATTTCATGCGCAATACTGCCGGCAAGCGCCTGAAGAGCCGCGTTTTTTTCGAGCGCAACCTGCCCCTTTCTGTTGCTGTAACTGAAAAGATAACCTGCCACAAGGCAGAACGAAAGCACTGTTGCGTAGGCTGCAATATCGAAGTCCGGATTCAGCGAAGCTCCTGGAGATGTCAGCATAAAAACCGCTACAGCCGCCAATACGCCAATAACAAGGTCGAAGAGCAGCATCAGCCAGTTCGGCACAAAGGCAATCAGAACGAATACCATGAAAATTTCCCAGTATAGCCAGAGCTCATGAAAATCGTTCTTCAGGAGGTAAAACGTAAAAATAAAAGGTAAAACAAAAATCAGGGTAAAATGCCAATAATACGGAAAAATCCTCTTTGCCGTAGGGGAATCAAGCCTCACAAGCAGCAGGGCAAAGAGAGCGAGTAATGATCCGGCAAAACGTAAAGCAAAACTCTCATACGGCATGAGAAAGCCGTATTTCAAAAGAAAATAAAAAAAAAGGTGTCCCGGCGCGGCAAGCAGCACGCCCCAGGTTACGTTGAACCGCGATATCCGGGTGCCCTCATCCAAGCACTTCCTTATATATCCTGAAAGAAACATGCTTTTTACCCTTTTAACTGGAACGAACGGCAATTCAGCATTGCGTTACTTATCCACAGAACAGAATGGCGCTGCCGCCATTAAAAACCAAAAACCGCGTACGAAAGGAGAGCAGGGGAAAGACAGGAACGTTTACATTATTCATATAAATGTAAACAAAAAGGATAAAAAACATGAGCTTTCCGGGCAATCGACGAGCAACGGCATCCACAATCAAAATAACCAAGCTGAATATGATACCGGCAACCTCAAACCGAAAGCATTGATGAAGTCCGATCTTCATCAATGCCTTGCAGCTTCTTTACTGCAAGGATATTAAACCGAATCGCTCTTTTTAATAATCATCCGGTTTTCCGCAGCTAACCGGAATTTTCCAGCGATTCACATTTACTGGCCTCCATATACACTCTCTGTGTTATCGCCTTGTTCATCCGTTCGTAGTCACTCCTGAACATGCGCAGCATGACGCTTCCGGCAAGAACCCCAATGATGCCTGAAAACCGTTCGATATTGACGAACCTCATGCCCCCGGTGCTCTCACGGAAAATATGAAAACAGTGTTCGACGCGTAACAGACCCACTGGAAGCGTCATGACCCAGCATAACCGTTTTTCAGGATGTACGGCGGTAACGACAACTGGAAGACGAATCGCAGGCAGGGAGCGAAGCCTGACTCGTATTCGTATGGGACACCCTTCGCGCAACTCGCCATCGAGGGACGTGATCATGGTATTCCACTCGGGATATGCCGCAACATCGGCAAGTACCTTCCATACTGCCCCGGGTGCGGCATCGAGGGTTATGCCGGTTTTAACTTCGATCATCCGGAAAAGGAACTTTTTCAGTACCGATTCAATGTTCTATAAGATTAATAATGCCAAACACCGGAATGATGTGCGGACGATTCGGTTTTTTTGAGCTGCGCTACTTCCTCGATCAGCTCAGGCAGCTCGAACTGCCTTTCGAGGAGGAAGAACACTACCGGTTCATGCCTGGCTATAACATAGCGCCTGACAGCACCATCACCGTACTGCTCGGCGACGAGGGTGTAAACGTGCTCGCTAATGCGCATTGGGGGCTCGTTCCCCACTGGGCGGAAACCATCCCGAAAATACGACCCGTGAACGCCCGGTCGGAGAGCCTCGGAACGAAGCCCTACTTCCGCCATATGCTTGACCGCCGCCACTGCCTGATTCCCGCAAGCGGATTTTACGAGTGGAGCGCTGCGCGAGACGCGAGTCCCAAGTCGAGCGCCATGCGAGACGCGAATGTCAACAAGCAGCCCTGGTACATCCATCGCGCCGACAAGCGACCCATGGCGCTGGCCGGACTCTGGGACAGGTGGCAGCCGAAGGATGAAAGGGAGTCTCCCCTGATCTCCTGCACGATAATCACAACACAAGCAAATGCCGAGATGCAATCCATCCACGAACGAATGCCGGTTATCCTTGAGCAGGAATCATGGCAGGAGTGGCTCAAAGCAAACGGTAAAGCGGCCACATACCTTCTGAGGCCGGCTGCCGACGGGATTATAGAAAGTTACCGGGTTTCAAGAAAAATCAACAATCCCCGGTATATCAGAAAAGATTGCATCGAACCGTTCAACGATCACTAAAACATAAATTATTGGCCGTTGTTTTTGAAATAACGGTTTTCTTTTTTTACCTTTACTTCCCGTTGAACAACAGGGCGAAGTGGCCGAGTGGTCAGGCAGAGGTCTGCAAAACCTTGTACAGCGGTTCGAATCCGCTCTTCGCCTCCCGATAAAAAGCCGCAGTATTGCGGCTTTTTTCATGTCCGTTCTACCCGATCTTTTCCGCCCCGGTGATAATCGCTTCGACAAGCTTCCCGATTGTCTCGTCATCCATCAGCACGGGAATGTTCAGGCATATACTGCTGCGCAACATGGCGCCGGTTTTCGGCCACAGCGCTTCGAGATCCACACCGCGATAACGGTCATATTCCGGCAGCAGATGGCTCCAGACGCCGGCATAGTGCCAATCGAGAGCTTCGGGCAGAATCTTGGTGCCGAACCCGCGCTCCATAAGGTGTGCTTCGAATTGCAAGGCCGCTTCGCGGTCGCGCACGCGAAAAATAAGCGTATCACCCTGCGAACCCGATTCGTCGCTGAAAGAACGCAGAGAAATATTGCCGAGATGCCTGATTGCTTCCTTGATTTTTTTCTTGTTCTCTTTCGAGCGAGAGAGAATATGGTCGATCTTGCGAAGCTGCGCGAGCCCGATTGATGCGGTAACTTCGCTCAGGCGCAGATTAAGTCCTTTTGCGCGGCGTGGATCCTTGCCGCGCGGAAGGCCGGAAATATGCATGTGACCATGGTCGGAAAACTCGGCCGCTCGATCGTACACCTCCCTGTCGTTGGTCACGATTATGCCGCCCTCGCCGGTATGCAGTGTCTTTCCTGCATCGAACGAAAATGAACCGACCTTGCCGATAGTGCCGAGCTTGCGCCCTTTGTAGGTCGCTCCAAGCGCCTGCGCGGCATCCTCGATGAGCGTAAGGCCGTACTTGTCGCAGATTGCGGCAATTTCGTCCATTTTTGGCGGCGCCCACATGGGAATTGCCACAATCGCTTTGGTGTCCGGAGTGACGGCTTTTTCGATTTCCGCCGGATCGAGATGGTAGGTTTCGTCGATTTCAACCGGTACCGGTATCGCGCCGAGAGCGCTTATCGCCTCAACCGGAGCTATGAAGGTCCATGCGGTGGTGATCACTTCGTCGCCGGAACCGATACCCGCTCCGGCAAGCGCGCAGTGGATTGCCGCAGTACCCGACGAAACAGCATGAGCATATTGCACGCCCATGTAGTCCGCAAACCGTTCCTCGAATTCCCGAGCCTTGTAGTTCCCTCCCCCGTAACGATAGAGATTCACCTTTTCGTGACTGAACAGTTCCTGTATTTCTGCCAGTTCCTCGCGACCAATTAATTCTGCTCCTGCCATGTTGTTCAGCTTGTTGGTTTTATTAGTTCAGGTCAGATTATAAATGACATGCCGCGCCGACTCCTCGGTGAACTCAACCGGGTTTCCGGAAAACGACCCCTTGAGCGCATTCGAGGCATTTTTTGCAAGTTCTGCGACATTACCCTTTCCGTAGCCGTAAGGAACGAGATTCGGAATATCAAGCTGACGGTAGAGTTCGTCCATCTCTTCAAGGAGTTCCCGGGTAGCATCCCTTGGTGAAGGCGATGAACGCATCGGGTTGAGCAGCGCGTATTTATCGTATCCGTGCATGAAATTGTAGCGCATGACCTCCTTGAGGAAAATTGCCCCGGCCAAACCATGAGGCACCTTGTGCCTGACACCGAGATAGTAGGCAAAACCGTTTGTCGGACCGTCGCCGGAGTTCATGAGCGCAGTAGTTCCGCAGATGCTGCCGATAGCCAGATCGAGACGCGATTCCGCACGATCGAACTGCCCCTGCTGCAGCGCGAAAAAGGTGCGCTGGAACCCTTCGATGGAAAAAATCCTGCTGAGGGGAGTATGTTTCTGCGAACCAAAACTGTCGACACAGTGTACGAGACTGTCCATGGCTGAAGCGATCACGCTCTCAATCGGCGCCGTCATCGAGAGTTGAGGATCGATAATGGTTTTCTTTGGAAAGTTCTTCCTGCTGTTGATGCCGAGTTTGCGCCCTTCCGCCTCGTCGATAAAAACCGCATTGAAGCTGATTTCAGCGCCGCTGCCAAGCAGCGAAGGCACCGTGACGAGCGGAACCGGATCGTTGACCTCCTGAGGAAAACCCTTCAGCGAAAGTGCGGCAACATTGTTGGTAAGCAAAAGGGCCACCCCCTTACCGAGGTCGAGCGTGCTGCCGCCGCCGATGGCCACAATGCCGTCCGGCATATCCCGGCGAAAAAATTCAGCCACGTTTTCAAGATGAGCATAGGTCGGCTCCCCCGAAAAATCGTTGCAGTAAAGTACGCATTCGCCGCATCGGCCGGTCAGGCCTTTCAGAACATCCTGAAAATAGATGCTTGAAGAAAGATTGGCATCGTAAATAACTCCGGGCCGCCTCATGCCGACCAGCCGTATCTGCTCGTGCAGGTTCAGCGCCTCGTTGACTCCGATGACCAGATCAGTCGAAAGGAAAAATTGCATGGATAGTCAATTCTATGGGTTATCTGATCCGGAGTCCCGGATCGCCAGTTTTTTTTTATAAAGGTAATACTCAATTAAATCGATTTCTTCGATTGAATCAATCTCCCATGTCTGCCAGAACTCCATTTCGTAAACAGCGAGATTTCTGCCAATGCGGTTACCGAGGCTTCTTAGCACCTCCGGAGAAACAAGATAGATGGAGCCATTTTCGATATATTGGGGGGCCCGCTCCTGCCGCATTCCGCGGTTGCGATAATCGAAGTTGATGCTTTCCCAGCCATGAGCCTGCCGTTCCCAAAGCGTAAGGTCGTCAAGCCTGGTAACCGAGATGAGCGAATCGGCACCTTCGGTTTCAAGCCTCTCGATCGCCCGGTCGATATCTCCCGGTTTGCGCAGGGGCGACGTTGCCTGGAGAAAGACCACCAGCCCGATCCGGATTGCCAGCTCCCCTTCGAGCAACTCAACGGCATGCAGCAATGCTGATTCAGAAGATGCGCTGTCACCGCTTATTTCAGGAGGGCGATCAATCACCTCGGCACCACAAGCTCTGGCGACAGAGGCGATATCCTGATCGTCGGTTGACACGAAAACCCTGTCTATCCGCTCGGACTGCAATGCCTGCGAAACCGTCCAGGCCAGCAGCGGACGACCGGCAACAGGGTGGATGTTCTTGCCGGGCAGACCCCTTGAGCCCCCCCTTGCCGGTATGATTGCGATATTCTGTGCTTCTTTCTTCATTCTCTTACATCCTGAACCTCTCAACCATCAATGACATTGCGGCAGACGTCGGCAATTCGGCGTGCCGCCGATCTGTTCTGCAGCGGAGTAAGCACCCTGAGTTCTTCGGGACGCAAGCCGCAATGTACAGGTTTGTTCAATGCGGATCCAACGAAAATAGTCGAGGAAAACTGCGCAATGAGCATACTCGAATTGGCGATCATCTCTTCGGTCTTTCCTTCGGCATAGACCAGGCTCTCCGGGGCATAGGTTTCGATTTCCCGTA
This sequence comes from Chlorobiota bacterium, assembly GCA_016868665.1. Taxonomy (GTDB): domain Bacteria; phylum Bacteroidota; class Chlorobiia; order Chlorobiales; family Chlorobiaceae; genus Chlorobium. The sequence goes on along the minus strand of VGGK01000010.1, from coordinate 40,156 downwards.
TGGCCCGGCTGACATTCTCGTTCGGATGCAACTTGAAAACAAGCTGCTTGCCCTCTGCCATAGCAAGATATTTTTCGATATTCCTGCGACGGTTCTCATAGATGAACGTTTCGCGATTGTCGGAAGTGCAGACGAGCACGTAGTCGCGATGCTCGAAATCGTTCACGAGATACTTCGCGCAATCATCGAAGTTAGGAATGCTGGTCACCTCGATCTTATGCGGGGCGACTCCCTTGCGGATAAAAAGATCGCGATACCCCTCGCTTGCCACGCAGAACCTTTCATAAGCATCGCTCAGGCCGGTAGTCGCAGTTCCGGCAATCCATCGGGGCACCCAGCGAAAGTTACGTGCAAGATGAAAAAGCACAGTCTCGGGCTCGGTCATACCCTCCTGCACCAGCACGATTTTCTTTCTCATTATCTCTCTTGGGACGATCAGATCAGTGCAGGTAACCACAAGATCGTAATGACGACCCATACCCCCTATATCGAGTTTCAGATCATGTTCGGCAAGATACTGCCGCGCCTTTGCAGACCTTTTCCTTCCGAGAATGGTGAATTCGAGCAGTCCCATGCCGCTTGCGATTCCAAGCAGACCATCGCTGAAAAACGGTGTGAAATAGCGGTCGTAATCGCCCAGCCATTCCGAAATCCGGTGCATCTGGGTGGTCTGATTCATCGAGCCGCAGACAAATAAAATCTTCTTCATAAAAACGCCCGATCACATACAGCTTTTCGGGTAGGCATTACAAATATTCCTTATAAAGCAACAAACACAACCTCTCGGTCAACCCGCCCATCTCGCTGCCTGATGCGTCGCATCAAACACGGCATAAATCCTTGCATGCCGACAGTTTATAACAAGAATTCAACCGAAGCCCGAAAGGAAAAAACGCTTCGATCAAAAATATAAAAAAGCCGATAACATGTTCATGGTTTCTCGGGTTTAAAAAGAATCGTGAAAAGCAGAAAGTACTGGTCAATCAGGCCTGGCAGGCCGTTGGATTCAAGTCATCTGAACAATGCGTCAGTCCCATGCACAACAAATCAGGGCACCTTAATACAGGTATTGCGCGCCCAAACTGCTACATGGGTCGGCGCTCGTCACCTGTTACTCTTCAACCTTTCAATGAACCCGAAAAAAAAGACTGATGGAATTATCTGAACATTATCCTGTACCACAGGAACTTTAATAGACAAAGTCCTATTATAACATACGTAATAACCGCAGAAAAGATCTTCCATGTCAAAACCTTTCGATCTTATCCGACTCTGATATCATATTCACAAGGCTGGAATCTCTTCATAGAGGCGTTACGCATAAACCTCTTATAATACCGATAAATCACTTACCTATCAACAAATAAACACAGCAAGCATGAACGAAGAAGAAAGAGAACCGCTGGATCTGTTGAACGAATTGTACTCTCTGGGATACTGGATGACGGGTTCACTGAAGAAAACCAACGAGCTTGTATTAAGAACCTATCGAAGCATTCAGTCCGACACGCCTGAAATAGAAGTATTCAGAATATTCAGAGAGGTCTATTACGAACATGCCGACCGTATTAACTCAACAAGCAAACCGACGCATTGCAATTATCCTGACGAAGAGCTGCTCGAATCGCTCCGGCAGCAGGAAACGGATAAAAAACTCACTGTATTGCTTTCGGAGATATGCGGAATGAACCATCGGGCAATATCGATCATCATCGGTAAACCGCTCAATACGATCCGTACGTGGTTATCCTCCGGACGAAAATCGATTGCCGAAGGATTACTCGTGATAGTATCGTGCTGTCAGACCATAATGCTCGCTTAAAGCAATCTCGTATTATGTAAAAAACCTGTCGCACTTGAACAAGAGGCTGTCTCATACATAAACAAAAACAAATTATAGAACCGACCTTTTCAGGCAGTCTCTTATCCTGGATTCCGGATTATGAATCGCTCACACCCACATCTTCGGCATCCCTGAGATGCACGCCGGAAAGAAACATAACCCCATAGCCAACTGCATACCAGATCAACTCCTTGAACCGGCGCAAAAGCACGAATGCCGCTCCGTTTGCTGAATAATCCGGCATGCCTATTGCCTGAAAAAAAAGCAGATAGCCGATATCCTGGACGCCAAGGCCCGAAGGAATGAAAAAAAACAGGGATCGGAGCATGGCAAGGGCAATATCGATGGCAAAAATCTGATAAAACGGAATCTCGATGCCAAGCAGCCGCAATATCAGATAACTCTCGATCGTAAGCGTAAACCAGGCGACGACATAGTAAAACATTGCCACATGCCTTCCTCTGCCGGGAGAACCCCTATAACTGCCGAGCGCCTGATCGGTATCAAGAAATCCCGCCTCTTTTTCAAGCAACCACTCCTTGACCTTCCGGAACGGAACAAGCATGAGCAGCTGGTGCAGTTTTGCGGCGACGCTTCCGTTGAGAAGCAGAAGAAGAAAAAGCATGAAAATGAGAATAACCCCAAGTCCGCTGACAACCATGAGCATACCGAGTCCTTCAAGACCGGTGATGCGAACAGAAACCTCCTGCAGAAAGCCATATCCGGCGATTGCGCCGAGAACCGTGTATATACCCTGCGCCGCAGAAAGCATGATTTTGCGCACGGCAACGCTGGCTACTGATTCAGGAACGGGAAGACCGATAAAGCGCCTGCATAGATACGGCCTGAGAGGTTCGCCGATCGCGACTCCTGCGGGAAGCGTCATGGAAACGGTTTCTGCGATAAGCTGGATGCGGAAAAGGGGGAAAAAAGGCATTCCCTTCATTCCTGGCGGAAATACCTTTATCCATGCGAAGGTTTCCGTTATATGCAGAATCAGGAACGGAAGGAGAAGCAGTGCCGAAGAAAACCCGATTGAGACTATCCTGGAGATCGCGCCGTAAAGATCGATCTGGCTGAACAGATAGGCGATGAGCACGATTCCGAGCAGAAGACCTGCATATCCTGAAAGATTATTACGCCTTTCTTTCTTTATCCTCATAAAACAGATAAAAAACTGATATAAAAGATACCATAAAGTACCAAACCCTCTTTGCAAAGATACTATTGTATTGTTAATTATCAGCTTAAATCCGTCTGATCCTTCCTGCTCCGCTTACGGAGCATGCAGCAGCAGTTCTTTGCCGATACCACGCATCCACAAGCTTAAGACTGACGTTCCATGGGACTCATCAATCCTGATTTTCACACGTTACCAGAGCTGTTCTCTTCGGTGTTCAGCCATTACCGCGGCAGAAAAGACAAATTTCCCATCGCGCGGAAAATCAACGGCGTCTATGAACCGATCCCTTACAGCGAACTTGAACAGGATGTACACGCTTTTTCGGCTTATCTTCGCGAAAACGGCATAGCCGAGCAGGATCGGGTAGCGATCCTCTCCGAAAATCGTCCCGGATGGTACCTCGCTGATATGGCCATTCTTAATATCGGAGCTATCGACGTACCGCTCTATCCCTCGCTTCCACCGAACCAGATTGAATATATCCTGCAGAACTGCAGCGCGAAATGCATAGTCGTTTCCAACATGCTGCAGCTGGGCAAAATTCTATCGATATGGCAGAACCTGCCCGACCTGAATCTTGTTATCGTCATGAACCGTCTCGAAGAACCAATCGAGGACGTTATCGACCTGAACCGCGTCAAGGAAACGGGAAATAAAATCCTCGCGGACAAACCCTGGATTCTCGACGGCATAAAGGTAGATCCGGAAGACATTGCCACCATCATCTATACCTCGGGAACGACAGGTCTGCCGAAAGGCGTTATGCTCACGCACAGGAACCTCTGCGAGAACGTTAAATCCTGTTCTTCGATCATGCGTCTCGACGAAAGCGACTGCAGCCTCTCTTTCCTCCCCCTGTCGCACGCTTATGAGCGTACGGGAGGATACTATCTGCTCTTCTCATGCGGTGCGGCCATCTATCTGGCAGAAAGCATCGAAACCATTTCGCTCAACATGACCGAAGCGAAACCCACAATTATCTTTACCGTACCCCGGCTGTTCGACAGGATGAAGGCCAACATGCTTAAACAGGTCGGCAGTCAGAGCGCCGTAAAACAGAAAATTTTCAACTGGGCAGTAAAAACCGGAGAAGAGTATCATCGCCGGATGAACGAGACAAACCAGGTCGGCGTTGCCCTGTCGGCTCAGCACAAACTGGCCGACAAACTGGTCTACCACAAAATCGGTAAAAAATTCGGAGGACGGCTGCGTTACTTCGTTTCCGGAGGCGCCGCACTGCCGCAGAAAATCGGCGAGTTTTTCCAGGCTCTTGAAATTCCCATACTCGAAGGATTCGGGCTGACTGAAACCTCACCGGTCACCCACGTGAACCGACCGGAAAAGATTAAATTCGGCACAGTCGGACCTGCTGTAAGCAATGTGCAGGTCAGGATCGCCGAAGATGGCGAAATTCTGCTGAAAGGCCCGAATATCATGAAAGGATACTGGCAGGATGAAGCGGCCACAAAAGAAGTCATCAGGGACGGATGGTTTTACAGCGGCGATATCGGAGAGATCGACCGAGACGGCTATCTTAAGATTACCGATCGGAAAAAGCACATCATCGTCACATCCGGCGGAAAGAATATCGCTCCGCAGCCGATCGAAAATCTCATTTCCGATAGTCCTTACGTCGATCAGGTGATCGTCATCGGAGAAAAACGTCCATTTCTCATCGCCGTCATCGTGCCCGACTTCGCAAGACTGAACGAGTATGCCGCACAACACAATATCGCGGCAAAAACAACGAAAGAGCTGATCGAACACAAGGAAATACAGCAGATATACGAAAGGCTCATGCGAACCATCTCCCGCCAGCTCGCGACACACGAAAAAGTCCGCAAGTTCCTGCTTATCGAAGAGGCTTTCAGCGTGGAAAAAGGCGACATGACCCCTACGCTCAAACTCAAGCGAAAGACCATCACAGAGAAATACGCCCAGGAAATCGACAAGGTCTACAACGCCCTGAATATGGTGTACAATACCGAGTAATCCGCTTTTCCACAATTATTATCCCATACATCATAGAGGCACCGAAGAGCCTGCCTGCTCCCGTTCAGATAACCGAACAACATAATGGCAACGATCGAAGAGTATACCGGGGATAACATACTCATAAGCATACGAAAGACTCTTCTGTATTTCAATACCGAAACCGGACAGTTGCCGGACAATGAACAATCCCTGCATATACGAAAGAAAATAGAGGAATTTGAACCGCTTCTCCTGACTCTCGATCAGGCACTGGTGTGCATTGAAAATGCCGATGTAATTGCACTTGGTGAACGGGTCTGCAGGAACATCAATCCGGAATCCGTTTATACTGAATCAGTTTTCCTTGATGATCTCGCCCTTGCCATGATCGCTTCGGGAAAAGCACAAAGGGCAACTTTTGATGATGCAATGAAAAGCCTTGATAAACATACCTGCCGCCCCCTTATCATTTCAAGGGTATCCGGCAGATATCAGGAAATCTGCGCATCGGTTCCTTCCGAATGCGTCTACTGGAGAGCCGAAAAAAAAGGAATAAACTGCCTGAAACACAAAGCATGATCACTCCCTGATCTTCAGCACGCGTCCCGGGCCGTCACGGTTGACGCTCTCCTCAACGAGCCCTTCGCATACGAGCTCCAGGATGATCTCCCGGATTCCCCATGGGCATTGGCAGTATCTTTCCTCAACCTCTTCTAAAAAAAGCTGATCAGATGCCACCAGTTCCTTCAGCAGCCTGCCCCGGTACCACCGTTTCGATCCATGAAATTTCGACTGTTTTGTCAACGGCCGGATGCCGGTTCTGCGACTGGTCAGAAACATCGCACCGTAGTCCATGAGCGCGTTGTGCCATTCGCAACTGCGGCCCTTCGGTACAAGCTCCTCTGCGACAGCCTGTATCAGATGTTTCGATGCATCTTCAGGCAGAGCCAATTCATGAACGATAATGCGGCGAATGTTGGTATCGACTGCCGCTGTGTCGAGATTATCGGCAAAAACAGGAATGGATCGACAGGTGTAGTCGCCGATACCCGGCAGGGTTTTCAGTTCCGAAGGTGTTGCGGGAACAATCCCGTCATAGCGCTCGACGATCGAACGGGCACAAAGCTGCAGACGCTGGCCACGCGAATTGTAGCCGAGACCGCTCCAGAGCGAAAGCACATCCCTGAGCGGAGCATATGAGAGCGCTGCAACATCGGGAAAGCGATCCAGCCATGCCGTATATTTCGGTATGACCCTTTCGGCCTGCGTCTGCTGGAGCATGATTTCGCTCACCATGATCGCATAGCGGTCGGTGGTCTCGCGCCAGGGAAATGAACGGCGATTCTCTCGGAAGAACGCGAAAACTTTTTCCCTGAAAGGGCCAATCATTTCAGGAGTAACTATCGAAGACATGTTCCTGCGAAAGATTACAGGGTAACGAATGAATCAACCATAATACCCTTTTCCCCCCGCTTGAGGGTAGCCGCTTCATTGAAGGGATCGTGCCCGAAATAAAGCAGCTCGTCAGCCTCGATCATGCTTTCGAGCAATGCGGTCTTTTCGTCGATGACCGTAAGCGGTTCGATATCGAAGCCCATGACCCAGGGCAGCGGCAAATGAGCCGAAGAGGGTACGAGGTCGCCGCCATGCACCAGCGAACGGCTTCCGTCGCTCACACGAACGAGCTGCTGCCCTCTGGTGTGGCCGTTGCTTGTGAATACTTCGATACCCGCAAAGAGTTCTGCCGGGCCGTCGATCAGCTCGACTGACGGAAGCTTGCCGAAAGCTTCGATAAACACAGGTGAATAACTCACCTTCTCTTTCTGGTTCGGAGTGGTAGCGGAAAGATAGTTTTCACGCTGAACATAGTGCCGTGCGGCGGGAAATACCGGAACCAGTACGTTCCCGACAAGGCGGAATGCACCCCCGACGTGATCGAAGTGGAGATGCGTATAGATGATATCGGTGATATCGGCAGGCGATAAACCATGTTTCTGAAGTTCCTCTTCTATCCGGAAGTCCGAGAGCAGATGAATGGCTCGAAGCTTTTCACTCCACGCGGAACCCATACCGGTATCGACCAGAATGTTTCGGCCGTTTCCGCAAATCAGGAGCAGGCGGGTCTTGAGCATGACCCGATTCAGATGGTCTGCCGGCACAAGTTTTTCCCACAGCACCTTCGGCACCACTCCGAACATGGCGCCTCCGTCAAGCGCGAAATCCTGAACGTCAAGAGAGTACAGACGGTAATCGCCTATCTGCGTCATACGAAAATCCCTGTGAACTATTTCTGAAGTATCCCGAAAGGTTCTGGCTTGCGGAAATCCCCTGATGGATGTGCGATTTTTACTTCCTGGCCGCACAAGTATATACAGAGAAGAAATGATAGATCCGCAAGAAGTGCAAAAGATGAAGGGCATAAAACACGGAAACCGACCGGCAGGGACGGCAAGGCACAGGAGATTGCTTCCCCTGTTGCAGGACTCAGATGATGCAATAAACCGGCAGGATCTTGCACGCCTGCCGGTTTTTGCGACTCTCAGGCCTTGATGGCGGCCTTGCGCTCCTTGACCTTGAGTGCAGCTTTACCTGTACGTTTGCGAAGGTAGAAGAGTTTGGCTCTTCTTGCCTTGCCGTGTTTCAGAACGGTAACGCTTTCGATATTCGGAGAATTTACCGGTATGATCCTTTCAACTCCCACGCCGTGCGAGATTTTCCGAACGGTGATGGTTTTTGAACCACCTGCGCCGCGATCGCTGATGACGACGCCTTCAAAAGCCTGCAGCCTCTCTTTTTCACCTTCGATAACCTTCAACTGAATCCTCACGGTATCACCGGGATTGATCTCCGGAAAATCGGCTCTGTTCTGCTTGGCTTCAACTAACTGAATTAACTGATCCATTTTCGACATCTATTTACGTTATTTTTTCTTACTCTTCAAAAACCGTTTTATCGAGCAGGTCCGGGCGCCGCTGACGCGTCCGCTGCATGGCATTTTCGTGACGCCATTGCTCTATTTTTTTGTGATGCCCCGACAAGAGAACATCAGGCACCTTCATCCCCCGAAACTCAGCCGGTCGGGTATAGTAAGCACAATCAAGCAAACCGGTCTGGAATGAGTCGGTGAGTGCCGATTCTCCATCGCCGATTACTCCCGGAATGAGCCGTACAACCGCGTCCATAATAAGAAGCGACGGAATTTCGCCTCCAGAAACCACAACATCCCCGACAGAAACATCCATGGTAACAAGCATTTCGCGAACCCGCTCATCTACCGCCTTGTAATGCCCGCAGAGCAGCATCAGGTTCCTCGAACGGGAAAGCCTGTTTGCAAGCGGCTGATCGAACGGCTTTCCGTCGGGAGTCGGAAAAATGACCGCGTCATACTCTCTTTCGGCAAGCAGCATTTCGACGCATGCGAAAACCGGTTCAGGACGAATCACCATACCTGCTCCCCCGCCGAACGGGGTATCGTCAACCTGCTTGTAGCGTCCGAGTCCATAGTCGTGCAGGTTATGCACGTGAATCTCCGCATAATGCTTTTTCCGGGCTATTGCGAGCAGGCCGTTCTGAATCGGCGAGTCGAAAAAACCGGGAATTACGGAAATCACATCGATACGCAGTGGCCCCATCCCTCCGGTTGCTTGCATATTTTCCTGTCACAGGTATTCACAAAAACTCTCCGAATCGGGGAACCGACATCCGACGCATACCTGTATCGATCGCTTCGATGAACTCATCGATGGCAGGAATCAGTACAATTCCTGAACCACTCGTCGTCACCTCGTACACCTCATGAGCCGGCATCTGCACGATGCCTGTCACGACTCCAGCCTCACATCCGTTGCCGTCGATGACCGCAAGCCCGATCAGTTCGTGAACATAGGCCCTGTCGTCCGGCATAGGCTGCAGCTCCCGCTCTTCGATATACAGATGCATGCCGCACATGGCTTGCGCATCGTCACGGGTTTCAATGCCTTCAAAAAACAGCCACGCAAAACCTTTGGCAAGCGAGGCGCGGACAACGTTGCGAAGCTCTGCATCGCCGTCCGTTTTACCTACATAATATGCTTTCCTTGAAAGAAAGCGTTCGGGATAATCGGTAACCGGCAGCACCTTCACTTCGCCCTTCAAGCCTTTCGGCTTGAGTATGGTGCCTGTCAGATAACGATCCATCCCGAAAACTGTATCGAACCGTTCGTTCAGGCTTCGCTACCTTCAGCTTTTCCCTCGGCTGCTTTCTTTGCCTGACGGCGACGTGTCTTTACGGCAAGACGCTTCTGACGGCGTTCCGACTGCTTCTGCTGCCATTTTTCCATTTCGGTCGTGATATCGGCTTCGCTGCGGCCAAGGCTGCGGAGCCTCAGTTCATGAAGAAGGCCGGTGGAACGAATGAGGCTGCGGACGGTATCGGTCGGCTGTGCGCCGGTCTGCATCCAGTAGGATACCCTGTCCTTCTTGAGGGTTACGGCATGCGGCTTCGCGGTCGGCTGATAGTGTCCGACGACTTCAAGGAATTTACCATCTCTCGGTGCGCGCGAATCGGCAGCTACGATCTGGTAGAATGGCATCTTCTTTCTTCCGGCTCTTTTAAGTCTGATCTTTACCAATGCTTCAGTATTTTAGTTAATGGTAACTGCAAAAACAGGTTATCTCTTTAAAAACTTGTCAAGCGCAAGATTCTGCGAAGTGATCTTCCTGCCGGACTGCGACAGTTTAGATACCGAGCGCATCATCTTTTTCATCTCACCGAACTGCTTGAGAAGCAGATTCACGTCCTGAACCCTGGTTCCGCTTCCCCTGGCGATGCGCTGGCGGCGACTTCCGTTGATGATTTCGGGATTTTCTTTCTCCTGCTTCGTCATCGAGTTGATCATCGCTTCGATGGGTCTGAAATCGAGATTTTCAAGCTCCTGCTTCGGAACCATCTTGTTCAGACCGGGAACCATTTCAATAAGACCCTGGATCGATCCCATCTTCTTGAGCTGCTGCAGCTGATCGAAAAAGTCGTTCAGATCGAACTCATTCTTCATGAGCTTCTTCTGCATCTGCATGGTTTTTTCGAGATCGAGCGTCTCCTGTGCCTTTTCGACAAAACTCACGATATCGCCCATGCCGAGAATCCTCTGGGCCATGCGGTCCGGATAGAAAAGATCGAGATCGTCGACCTTCTCTCCGATACTGATAAACTTGATCGGTTTTTCGACGACCTGCCTGATGGAAAGCGCGGCTCCGCCGCGGGCATCGCCGTCGAGCTTGGTAAGCACGACGCCGTCGAAATCGAGTCTTTCGTTGAATTCGCGAGCCGTATTGACGGCTTCCTGTCCCATCATCGAATCGACAACGAAAAGCAGTTCGTCGGGTTTGAGCGCGTGCTTGAGCGCCTCGGCCTCGGCCATCATTTTCTCGTCGATCTGCAGTCGTCCCGCAGTATCGACGATCAGTACGTCATTGGAGCCGGAGCGGGCGGCCTCGAGCCCCTGCATAGCCACCTTCATGGCATCGGGCTCAGCTATGGAAAACACAGGAACCTCAACCTGTTCGCCGAGAGTTTTCAACTGGTCTACAGCAGCCGGACGGTAGACGTCGGCAGCGACAAGCAGTGGATTTTTCCCGCTTTTTTTCAGCCTCCTGGCCAGCTTGGCACAAAAAGTGGTTTTACCGGAACCCTGAAGACCCGCCACCATGATAATGGCCGGAAGTTTTTTCGGCGAGAGATTCAGAGGCCTGTTCTCGCCGCCCATAAGATCGGTAAGTTCGTCGCTGACGATCTTGACGATCATCTGGGCAGGAGAAACGCTCTTGATGACCTGTTCGCCGAGAGACTTCTCCCTGATATCCTCGACGAGCTTTTTTGCAACCTTGTAGTTGACATCCGCACCGAGCAGAGCCCTCTTGATATCGCGCATCGCGATACCGATGTTGATTTCGTTTATGGTTGCCTGACCGGCAAGCTTTTTAAAAGCAAGCTCTAATTTATCACTCAGACTGTCGAACATGCGCGTATTTCCTTTTCAGGATAAAGCTTAAAAATGATTAGCTTTAATTATAACAAAAAATCGCAAAAAATAAAATCGCAGTCACTCACCTTTCCCCCCGATTCCGGAATTAACGCAATTTTGTTATCTATAGCCTTTCGGACATCTCTCATTAACCATAAAAAGGCCCATGTACCCCTTTCCGATCAAGAAGATCATCGAGTCCTTCGGACAACTGAAAATTGCCGTAATCGGGGACATCATGCTCGATAAGTATATATTCGGCCACGTTTCGCGTATTTCGCCGGAATATCCCGTTCCCGTAGTAGACGTCACACACGAAGACCTTCGCCTCGGCGGTGCGGCAAACGTCGCGCGCAACACGCTCTCGCTCGGAGCGGAAACATTCCTGATCGGTGTTACCGGCGAAGACAGCGACAGGGATTCCCTTTCGGAGCTGTTTGCGATCCAGGGGCTTTCGTCGGATTATCTGGTAAGCGACGCTTCGCGCCCGACAACCTGCAAGACAAGAATTCTCTCACAGAATCATCATATCACGCGTGTGGACTTCGAAAGCCGGAAACCGGTAAGCGAAACCATTGAAAGGAACATAGCCGGAATACTCCTCGACCTCGCCACGTCCCTCGATGCGGTCATTATAGAGGATTACAATAAAGGATTGCTGACTTCGACGCTCATAAGGAAAATCATCAGCATCGCGGAAGACAATGACCTGCCGGTGCTCGTAGACCCGAAACAGAAAGAATTCTTTTCTTACTGCGGCTGCACGGTATTCAAGCCGAATCTGTCCGAGATGGCCACATCGCTCGGCCTTGTTGTGCACAATACCGATAGCGAGGTTGAAGCAGCATGTCTGCAACTCCAGGAGAAAATTGCGGCGGAGTCTCTTGTGGTAACGAGAAGCGAAAAAGGTATAACCGTTCTCAGCGACGGTTTTACCCATATTCCGGCAGCATCTCTGGAAGTTGCCGACGTATCAGGTGCAGGTGATACTGTAATAGGAGTTCTGGCTCTCGGCACCGCGGCGGGACTCGATATAGTGACCAGCGCAAAAATCGCAAATCTTGCCGCCGGAACCGTCTGTCAGGATGTCGGCGCTGTACCGGTCAGGACAGAACGGCTTGTCAGGGCATGCCTGGAACAGCTTACATGATGCAGAGATGGTTTTCGATCTCTTCGGGGTATGGCGGATTGTACGACGGAGCGGCAAGAAGGTTTCGCATGTTCTGCAGCGAATAGAAAGGCACTTCGAACATGGCAGTGTTACTGACCGGCGAGGGCACATCGTTGCCCGGATTGATATGCATCACGAACGAGATATGCACATTGCCGTTATCCGACGGAGTGAATACCCATAACCCCATGCAATGACGAACGCGATGTAATTGAGGATTGGGCGGAAGATAATCAGGCTCACCGGTCATCGTGACGGCAACGGCGTTCTCCCCAGCCTGCGCCAGACCAGTACGAACGATCATCTCCCTCTTCTGCAGCGGCCATGGCGCGTTTATGACCTGGCGAACGACATATTCGAGACAATCGTTTTTTTCAAGAACCTCCATGGAAGCCAGTTGGTGCACCCAGCGCTGGTAGTTCTCCGTATCATAGAAAAGACTTATCAGCTTCCTGAAGGTAACCGGAAACTCGGCTTCGCCCTTGAAACCAAGAACATCTGAATTTCTTACTTTCGAAGAGAATATGCGGATTCCCTTGTGTTCGACGCGAAAATCCCAGTTCGCCTGCAGGGCCGACTCAACATCCATAGAAAAACGGGCATATAGTGATAAGAAACGGGTAAGCAGTCACATCCTGCACTGCCAGCATAGCGTCATTCGGTAATAAAATCTTCGTAATTCCCAATAATATCGGCAGGCGACTTCTTGAACGGAGCCTCCACAGGTTTCTGATATTTCTCTTTTTTCACCATCTGCCGCATATTGTTCATGGTATGGTAGGGGGTATCGATAACCGCAATATTTGCCAGCCACGCAGGTATCTCGCCACCTGGCTCAATATGCAGCCTGAACACAACCCTGCATGTGTTTTCGGTAAGAGGCAGAATATTCCATGCGCCTTCAACCTGGGGCACCCTGACATACTTATCGTTAGGGGGAAGAAAATCCGGCACGGATTCGAGCTTGATAAACACTTCGGATGTTTCGGGATTGATATAGCCCTGTGAACGGGTGATGATCTCCCGATCGGATAGCGGCCAAGGCGCGCTGACCAGCTGATAGACGATTCTGCCGTCATTATCTCCTGAAAGCTCCTTGAGAAGGCGCATCTCCCTGGTTTTCCATACCCACTCCGTCGCGACATCGATGTCATAGAGCAGACTCAGCACCGCATGCTGAGGTGCGTCAATTTCCGCAACGCCGACAAAAGAAAGAAAGTCGGAAGTCGGAACGGGACAGGTAAAAATCTTCAGCCAGTCGTTTTTCAGGCGAAGGGTGCAGGTATTGCTGTTAATTTTTTCAAGCAGGGACATGAACAGAAATATTTAGTCGTTAAAGCGCTGCTGCATTTCCGGAACCCAACACCTTCTGCGCAACGCCTATGAGAGGATCGGACTGCATGACATATACCATTATCTGACCTTCGGTACCGAATATACGGTGAGCAAGCCTTGCCTTCACGGCCAGGGCTATATGCTTCTGTTCCTGAAGAAAAGCATTTTTATTGAATGTAATCTTTTTTTCCGCACACACCCTTGCAACAAAGGCCTCAAGACGAATTTCCTTTACATACCCGCTCATGAAACTATCGAGGGATTTTCTGTACTGCTGAACCGCACTTTCCGGGTCATCGAGAATTCTCTGGGCGAGGTGTTCGAATGAACCGGTGCGGTACAGTTCCTGATAAAACTCAGCATAAGGTCTTCCACTGACCCAGTAATCAGGAATAATGCCACCGGCATCTTTGAGCAACGAATACTGGCCCTCCCTGAACATGCCGGATGTTTCGGGACGGGAAATTATATCTGATAACATCCCGGTATTGTATACCGAAATATCGGCATTCGTGAAATAGGCAAAACGCGCCGGCTCAACAAACAGTTTCTCAGGCCGCAGATCAACCGTCGCATCTTTATAATACAACTCACGGCCGTCATCTCCTTTGCGGTAGGTTCTCTGTATCTGTCTGCCGGAAGGTGTATAATAACGGGAAACCGTCAGACGGAGCGCGGAACCGTCATTGAACTCGAACTGACGCTGTACGAGACCTTTTCCGAATGTCAGCTCTCCGATGATCAGGGCACGCTTGTTGTCCTGCAGCGCACCTGCAAGAATTTCCGAAGCCGATGCACTTCCCTTGTCAACAAGCACGACAATCCGTCCGGTTTCGAACCCATTGCCGCTTTTTGCCAGATAACGGGCATCTTCAACAGCATTTTTCGCGCTTTTGGTGTAGACGACCAGCTGATCTTTTCCAAGAAATTCATCTGCCACTTCGACGGCCTCCTCAAGAAAACCACCGGGATTTCCTCGAAGATCGATAACAAGGCGCTTCATACCTTTACTGCCAAGCGATGAAAGAGCTTTGCTGAACTCCTCTGCCGTTGTGGCGACAAAACGACTTAACCGTATGTAACCGATCCCGTCACCAATCATGAAAGAGGCCTCGACGCTCGATGTGGAAATACGACCTCTGGTAACAAGAAAATCCATAACCTTGCCGCTGAGCGGGCGGAATACCCTGAGCTTGACAGTCGTACCCCGTTTTCCTCTCAGTTTGCGCAGCACATCCTGATGGGTTATGCCGATTGCCGAAACTGCATCGATCGCAATAATACGATCACCGGCAGCGATCCCTACGGCGGTACTGGGACCTCCCGAAAGCGGCGTCACGACAAGAAGAGTGTCATTGATTATATCGAACTCTATCCCTATGCCGTCGAAATTCCCATCGAACTCCGCCTGCGAAAAGGAAACCTCTTCAGGCTCGAGATAGACCGAATGAGGATCAAGAGACCGAACCATACCTTTGATGCCCGCTCCCGCAAGACTGTCGGGCTGAACATCATCGACGTACAGATCCCTTATGAGGTTGTATGCATCGAGCATTTTCCTCTCGGTACCCGAACTCTCCTGACCGCTCCTGTTCAGCCTGGTGCCGAGAAAGACACCGAAAACAAGTACGGCAGCCATGACAAAGACGGTTAAAATTCGGGACATGACGGCATGGATTGACTTAAGCGGTAAACATCTTGGTTACTTACGATACGTATTTTACCGATCACGGAACAAAAACACAAAAAAACAATCCCTAACCATCCTTATCAAAAGGAATATGTTAACAACTATTCCTGCACTGAAAGAGCATTCAGATAACGCTAAATCACCTTCTTTACCCGACAACATCCATCACAATAAAACACCACGCTTCAGAATAAATATTTGATAATAAAAACACCACAGCGCCATTTTATGGCACACAGAAATACAATACATTTCCATTATAATCCATCGATTAAAATAATACGAGAAATCCTCAGACAACCAATCAACACAAAAACCATAATGATTGTTATGCATTTTATCAGCCAAACAATCTTAATCTAAAAAAACAACAACCAAAACAAATAAACGTAATTACAAGATAAAAAACAAAACATAAACAAACACTTAATAAAAATCATAAACATATATAAATATTCTTCAACAAATAAAATTATTTTATTTAATTATAAGTATTTAGATCCTATTATCTAAAATATTTTTTAATACTTTTTATAATCAATAAACCTATCATATAAAAAAAATATAAAGACACATCAACACCGACAGATAGATGTTTTTTATTTTTTGTTATAGTGCTAACAACACAAATAATAATCATTACAATAAAATTCAGAATGTCTTATTGTATCAATATTAACAATAACGCATTCAAGAATAATACAACAGAAAACGATCTGCTATTATTGCAATTATTATAGCAACTATAATATGACTTATATAAGCAGAATGGTATTTTTATCTATTGCTCAGCGCAACTATAATCGCTCCAACAACAGAATAATGGCGGGGGGTTTTTTTAACTTAAATAATCGCCTGAGGAAAATTACAGGCGACAATAAGTTCAAGCTCTACGCTTGCATCGAGAGGCAGTTCGGCGACGCCGACAGCGCTTCGAACGTGTCTTCCCTGTTCTCCGAAAAAGTCGGCAAGCAGTGACGACGCTCCGTTGGCGACAAGATGCTGGTTGGTAAAATACGATTCGCTTGCCACGTAAACGGTCAGCCTTACAATATGCTCAATCACATCGAGAGTGCCGGTAAGGCTTTTCACCGCTGCGAGTGCATTAAGAAGGGCCGTACCTGCTGCTGCTGCTGCATCTGTCTGAGTAAGTTCGTTTACCTTTCCCTTACCTCCGGGCTCGACAAGTTTTCCGTCTCTGAGCGGAAGTTGACCCGAAGTAAAAACCAGATTGCCGGTACGTATCGCCGGCTGATACAAACCTGCAGGAACCGAATGAGCCGGAAGCTGAAAACCTGCATTGACAATGCGCTCTTCGATATGGGACATGGTACGGGATCGTTATATTGAAGAAAAGAACCGGAAACTTTGCCAGGGACTCCTTTAATAGGTACGGGAATTTCCGCTTTTTAACAAAAGTGATACAATGGCAGCCTTCGATGCCGAATGACCATGAAAACAATACAGATTGCGGCGGAGAGCCATACGGATGCCACCGTTGAGCCATCACGATCTTCTCTTCCGCGCCTCTGCATCGTCAGCAGCGGAAGGGAACCTGACAGCTCGGGGACAATGCTCCTCGAGCTTATGGAGAAATTGCCCGCTACCCTGCCCTGCATCGTTCAGATACGGGAAAAACAACTCGCTGCGGCAAGCCTTTTAAACCTGAGCCGCAGGGTGAAAGCGATGGGTGAAGCCAGTCGGGCCCTGATCGTCCTGAACGAGCGTATCGATATTGCTGCGGCTGCAGGACTCTCAGGCGTTCATCTGCCGGAATCCGGATGTCCTCCGGATAAACTCTCGCGACTGAGGCATAACATGCTCATCGGAAAAAGCGCCCACTCCCTCGAATCGGCCCTCGATGCCGATATGCTCGGAGCAGATTATCTGATTTTTGGACCGGTTTTCGATACGCCTTCAAAACGACGCTATGGATCGCCACAGGGGCTCGACAAGCTTGAAGCTGTCTGTCATGCGGTCGGCGTTCCGGTTTTTGCAATTGGAGGCGTTACAACCGAAAACGCGAAGCGCTGCCTGTCTGCAGGGGCGCACGGCGTTGCCGCTCTCTCTCTTTTCTATGATAACGATAATGTATCCGGTATTTTAACCAATTTACAGCGAGTGCTTTACAGATGATTCCCAATCACCCGTTTCTCTGTTTTATTACCGATGAAATCCGGCACCCTGTCGAACAGGCGCGCCAGGCTCTTGGAGGAGGAGCCTCAATGATACAGCTCAGGCATAAATCGGCATCCGGAGAACAATTGTATCGATGGTCGGTAGAAATAAGAGATATCTGCCGTAAAAGCCATGCCATATTCATGGTCAATGACCGGGTGGATATAGCGATCGCTGCCGATGCTGACGGCGTACATATCGGCCAGCAGGATCTCCCCGCTGCGGAGGCAAGAAAGCTGCTCGGTTCGTCGAAAATCCTCGGAGTTTCAGTCTCCTCGCCCCGGGAAGCAGTCGATGCGGAAAATGAGAGTGCGGATTACGTCGGCTTCGGCCATATTTTCCCTACTTCTTCGAAAGAAAAGCATACGGTTCCGACCGGGCCCGATGCCATAGGAAGCATAACACAAGCCGTGAAGATCCCTGTTGTTGCAATAGGCGGCATCAACCTGGAAAACGCTCATCTGCCGATTGCTGCAGGAGCTTCGGGAATTGCCGTCATTGCCGCCATAAGCCGCGCAGAAGATCCTGAAGCTGCTGCCGGAAAGCTGGTCTCGCTGCTTGAACTCAATCGTTTACGATAAAGTGCGCTACAGAACCGTTCTCACCATTGCCGGCTCCGACGGAAGCGGAGGAGCCGGAATACAGGCCGATCTGAAAACAATATCCGCGCTCGCCTGCTACGGCGCGTCTGTCATCACCTCGGTTACAGCACAGAACACCGTTGGAGTTGTAGACAGCTATTCCCTTCCGGCCTCGAGCATCAGGGAACAGCTCAAGTCGATTCTCGATGACATAACAGTTGACGCCGTAAAAATCGGTATGCTCGGAAGTGCCGGAGCAATCCGTGAAGTAGCGGGCCTGCTGCAGAAAATCGAGGCCCCGGTCATTCTCGATACGGTTCTCTGCTCTTCAAGTGGCAAGGATCTTCTTGAACCGAAGGCCCTGCCTGTGATGATCGGGGAACTCTTTCCGATTGCGGCTCTCATAACCCCCAACATCATGGAAAGCGCCATGCTTGCAGGAGAGCGGAATTGTCCGGGAACAAGGGAAGAAATCGAATCCTCAGCGCTCATGCTGCGCAGGCTCGGTGCACGCTCCGTGCTTGTAAAAGGCGGACATATGGAAGGAAAGGAGTGCAGCGACTGCCTGCTTCATCTGGAAAGGTTCCGATGGTTCAGCAGGGAAAAAATCTGCTCCGTAAACACGCACGGCACAGGATGTACGCTCTCTTCGGCAATAGCGGCATTCCTGGCTCTTGGAATGAATCTGGAATCAGCCGTGGAAAATGCCAAAAACTACACGTTCGAAGCAATAAAAGCAGGAGCCGCCTACCGTCTCGGAACGGGACACGGCCCGCTGCACCATTTTTATCGCTTCTGGTAGTTCAGTTCACGCCTCTCGGACGCCGTCCAATGGAATAATAGATAAAACCCGACTGCTCCATGAAATCGGGATTGTAGATGTTCCGGCCATCGAAAATCACCGGTTCCCTCAGCTCCCGCTTGATCATATCGAAATCGGGACTGCGGAACATCAGCCATTCCGTAACGATAGCAAGAGCATCGGCCCCAATGACGGCTTCGTCGGCGTTCTGGGCATAATGCAGATCGTCCCGCCGGCCATAGATGCGCATGGCTTCATCCATGGCCACGGGGTCATATACCCGTACCGACGCACCTTCCTGCCAGAGCTCTTCCATCACGCGACGGCTCGGAGCTTCGCGCATGTCATCGGTATTCGGCTTGAACGCCAACCCCCACAGCCCGATCACCTTATCCTTCAGGTTTCCGCCGAAATGTTCCTTCATTTTGTTGACAAGCGAGCTTTTCTGGTCGTGATTGACCGATTCGACGGCCTGCAGTATCCTCGAATCATACCCGTACTTCCGGGCAGTTCGCTCGAGGGCCTGAACGTCTTTCGGAAAACACGAACCCCCGTATCCTACGCCCGGATAGATGAACGAAAAACCGATTCGGGAATCGGAACCGATGCCCCTGCGTACCTCTTCGACGTCGGCGCCTACACGTTCGGCAATATTGGCGATTTCGTTCATGAAACTGATCTTGGTGGCGAGCATTGAATTGGCCGCATACTTCGTAAGCTCGGCCGAACGGACGTCCATGGCGATGAACCGCTCGTGGCTGCGGTTGAAGGGCGAATAGAGGAATCGCAGCAGCTCTTTCGTGCGCGGGTTGTCGACGCCGACCACGATCCGTTCAGGCTTCATGAAATCGTTGACCGCGTCACCCTCCTTGAGAAATTCAGGGTTCGAGACCACATCGAAATCTATGCCGGCATTGCGTGCGTTCAGAACCGAAAGAACCTTTTCCCTCACAAGATCGGCCGTTCCTACAGGAACCGTCGACTTGTTGATGATGATCCGGTACTCCTGCATATGCGTGCCGATGCTTTCGGCGACGCTGAGCACATGCCGCAGATCGGCGGATCCGTCCTCGTCGGGAGGCGTCCCGACCGCGATGAACTGGTACAGTCCGAAATCAACCCCATCCCGGATGTCCGAAGTGAACTTCAGGCGCCCTTTCCGGCTGTTCTCATGTACGATGGCTTCGAGACCCGGCTCATAGATGGGTATTTCGCCATTGTTGAGCCTTTCGATCTTTGCCTGATCGATGTCCACGCACAAAACGTCGTTGCCGACTTCAGCAAAACAGGCTCCGGTTACCAGACCGACATAACCGGAACCGAATATCGTTATTTTCATCAGAGATGTTTTTTTCGTTTGATTGAAAGCCTGACTTTGTTCAGGGGGGATTAAGCTTTCTCACTCATAGACGATGACAAGGCAACGCGATTTCTTCCAGAACTCGTTCTCGTCGCGAATCAGGAGCAGCGACGATGTGCTCCCCCCTGCCAGCTCGTAGGACCCGGTGGTATGAGGAGTAATGATTCTCAGGCTTTTCAGCGGTTTATTTAAATAGATATCACGGGTTTCCGTAATATCGAGCTTCGTGAAAAGCCGCACATCGAAGTCCGGCGAAATACGGTACTGATTGCCGAATAACTTCTCAATCGGGTTGATTGCGACAAGAATCCCTTTTGCGACAAGCTCTTCGAATGTTCCCCCGATATAGTAAGCCGTATAAAGCTGGTCACCCTGCTCCTGAATAAATTCGTCAAGCACATCGACGGTTTTCATCAGCGATGAGACTTCGCCGCTGAGCTGCTGAACCTGACCTTTCAGTTTTCTTACCTCCGAATCCTTGTCATTCAGCGCCGTTTTCAGCTCCGTTGTAAGCTTGTCGAGCGACGCAACCCTATACAGGGACTTCCTGTTCTCAGACTCGAGTGTTGCGATGAGATCCTTGCTTGCCGTAAGCGTGGAGTCGATGAACCGGATGCTCGAATTAATATCCCGACCGATCTGCTCGGCATCCCGGCTGTCCTTTTTTTCAATATCGGACGACAACCGCTCTACGACAGCCTCCTTCTGCTGTATTCTTGCAAGGTTCTTCTGTACCTGCGCAAGAATTGCCATCATTGACTCCATGTGCTGCTGCTGCGGATCGGGCTGGGCCTGTTCTCTCCCGTTACACCCGGCAAAAAGCAGCAGCATTGCCATGAAAACCGCAAGTACCGCGGCATATGGGCCTTTACGGCCGTTTACAGCCATTGAATCCATTGATCAACTCCTTCTTTTGTGCCATACCACCTGGTATGCGGTGTAGGAAGATGCTCCACATGCGGAATGGTCACATTACGGGCTCCTTCAAGATAACAGCTGTCAGCGGGTACGATGCCGTCGCCGGCAGCATGACCATCTTCAGTTACGCTTCGGTAAAACATGTAACACATCTTTTCAATCAGACTGCCCTGAAGATCGCCGCGATACTGATCGCTGACAATCGACACGACCTCCTTGCGCAAAAAGAAATCGCTGTCGAGATGCCTGAAGATAAAATCCGTTTTGATTTTCGCATAATGCTCGTGCGTATGAAAGGGTGTGCCGAGCGTTACAAGCTTGCCTACGGAATCGCCGGGATGATACTCGTCACCCTGGAAACGTTTTTCGAGAAGGTAGATCATGGCAACGGTACCCCCGCCACTGTGAGCGACAATCGTTACCTGCTCTTCCGGAAATTTTATCCGTAACGACCGAACGGAACGGTCTATAGCCGTCATAACCCTGTTCGTGGAGCGTTCTGGTGAGGGAGGAAATCCCACCCAGTCAAGCAGGCTGACCGGAGCGATTTCGATTTTTTCGGCGGGCAGATACCTTGAGAGCGCATCGCGCATCACCTCATAAAGGCCATCCCAGAAAAGCACTCCCGGTACAATGACAACAGGATTCTGGCTGGTCACACTCATTTTCGGATAACGGTTATGTTATCGGTTCTTCTTGCTGGCCGTTCGACGGTCAGGACCATTTTTTCAGGAGATCGACGAGCAACCGGACGCCGAATCCGGTAGCGCCGCCCGCTTTAAGGCCGCCTTTGCCCGAAACGTAAGAAGGTCCGGCAATATCGATATGCGCCCATTTTTTATGGCCGTCCAGGAACTTCTCGAGAAATTTGGCCGCTGTCACCGAACCCGCGCCTCTTGCCCCGAGATTGCTCACGTCGGCGACATCGGATTTGATCATCTCGTCATACTCTTCCCAGAGCGGCATACGCCAGACTTTCTCCTCAGTCCGAAGGCCGGAATCGAAGATATCGTCCGCAAGTTTGTCGTTATTGCAGAAAAGTCCGGCGACAGAATATCCCAGAGCGACAATACATGCGCCAGTCAGTGTCGCCAGATCGACGACAGCATCAGGATTGTAGTGTTTTTTAGCATACGTCAGAGCATCGGCGAGAATAAGGCGCCCTTCGGCATCAGTATTGCCGACCTCGACAGTAATTCCGGAATAGGTGGTGATGACGTCTCCCGGTTTCATAGCCGAACCGTCAGGCATATTGTCCGTAGAGGGAATAAGACCCACTACGCGGACAGAAAGCCTGAGCCGGGCAGCGGCTTCGACAGCGCCGATAACGGCAGCTGCTCCGGCCATATCGGATTTCATTTCGCCCATGCCTTCGGACGGCTTGATGGAAATGCCCCCGGAATCGAAAGTAATACCTTTTCCCACAAGCGCTATGGTTTTCTCGGCCTTGCCTGCAGGCCGATAGTCGAGTACGGAAAAAGTCGGAGGATGAACACTTCCTTTATTGACAGCAAGAAGTCCCCCCATTCCAAGCTCCTCTATTTCCGCCTTGCCGAACACCCTGACATCGTAACCGCCGCGCTCGCCGGACTCAGTCGCTGCTTGCGCAAGATCGACGGCCTGAAGATGATTGCCGGGAAGATTGACAAGATCCCTAGCAAAGCTCTGGCAGGATCCGGTTACGATTCCCTCGGCAATACCGGTTTCAAGTGCGCCAAGCTGAGCCGGTTCCGAGCGGAAAATCATTTCCGCTATCTCCCCTGGATTGTTGTCATCAGCTTTCTTTTTCAGCTTTCCGCTTTTCAGACGGTCGAAATGGTAGGATCCTGCGAAACATCCCTCTACAAAAGCCGTACAGACTGTTGCCGCGGACAATTTGGCCGACGCTGCAAAACCCTTGATGCCCGACATATCAACCGCGACTGTAGCCATCTTCATCTCGATCGCCCTGCCGGCAATAGCGGCTCCGGCTTTGCGGAAATCGCCGGCTTTCTTGCCTTCGCCGAGCCCAAGCAGTGCCAGCCTGCCGGAAAACCCTTTATCGGCCTGTCCGTAAAGCACAACAACCTCGCCCGCTGCAGCCTTGAAATCATCCATCACATTTCCCGGAAAACCAAGCTCTTTGAGAAGGACGGCGCCATTCTTTTTCAATAAGGCAGGAGTAAAAGGAAGCACCAGAATACCGGCATCTATCCTTCTGACCGGATCGGTCGTCGCGCTGATGTTCATATACCTGAAATATTCGATTATTATCGTTATAACGGCTCTGTCATTGACCCTGCGCAGCAAGAAATCTCCGAACATCCTCGGGAATCATCCTCCGGGCTTTTTCTGCGGAACAGTTAAGCAGGCACCCTGCGGCATTCATATGGCCACCGCCGCCATACTGCCGGGCAAGATGGTTGACATAAATATCGCCTCTCGACCTGAAACTTGCCTTGATCCTTCCATCCTGCATCTCCGTCATCAGCACGGAAATCCGAACCGAAGGGACGCTCAGAAGATATCTGATGATAAGATCGGTATCGAACAGCCTGCTCCCGGTCGTTTTCATCATCTCCTGAGAAATGAACAGCGACGCAATCAGTCCGTCATCGGAAATATCTATGGCAGTAAGCGAAAGTCCAAGCAGTTTCAACGCCTGCGGGGTAAGGGAATTATAGACAAGATCGTAAATCTTCGACGGATCAGCTCCTTTATCGACAAGATCCCCTGCAAGCTGGTAGACGTAGGGCGAGCTTTTGGGAAACCTGAACGACCCGGTATCGGTCATGACTGCGGTATAAAGCGCTTCGGCGACCTGAGGAGTAATAAGCTGCATTCCGGTTTTCTCCTCGAGCGCAAGGACGAGATCATAGACCAGTTCTCCGGTTGACGACGCATATTGCTCGCAAACCATGACATCGGCAAAATCTTCCGGATCGAGATGATGATCGATGCAGACCATTTTCATACTGCCGACCTCATTGGCAAACAGAACATGCGGACGGAGCGCGCCCATTCGTTCGCTCAGGTTGGCATCCAGCAGAACGAGAACATCGCAGAGGGATAAATCCTGTATGACATCCTCGTCGCGATCATCGAAATGCACGATATTTCCGGCCTGTTTAAGAAACGTGTAATTGGGAGGAACTTCAGTCGGGTTGACTATCATGACATGACGCCCAAGACGCTTCAGCACAAGAGCAAGGGCAACCTGGCTGCCAAGACCGTCACCATCGGAATTTTCATGTGTCGTCAGCAGAAACTGCTGACCTTCAAGCAGGATATCGATAACAGGAGACCATCCCATCAGATCGAGCTTACGTCCGTAAACCGGTAGTATCATCCATTTCAGGTAACTTTAGCAAAAGTACCTAATTTATTATTTTTTCCTGTCAATGAAAAAAGAAAGAGATCCATGGTTCTGTCCCGGAAAGCTCATGCCGTCTCAAGCAGGATATCTCCGCCAAGAAAAGAACCGATATGGCTTCTGTACTGCTGCAGCGCCTCGCGTCCAAGCGAAGTGATACTGTAGTTGGTCTGCGGTTTCCGCGACTGAAACTCCTTGTCACAACTGATGTATCCAGCCGATTCAAGCTTGCGCATATGCACACTCAGGTTCCCGTCCGTAGCTCTGATCTGATCCCGGATTTCAACAAATGAAGCCTGATTGACAGCATAGAGATATGCCAATGCAGCGAATCTTATCCTCGCATGAATCACTTTATCGAGCAACTGATGGTCGTAAAGTATATTTTCCTTTTTTTTCTCACTCATAATCGTATGGGGGGGTGTTCAAATCGGATACTGAATAATTAATCAAATAATACTGTTTCGTTTTTTAGTGGCAGAAACAGACCGAAGACTGCCTTTGTGCGATTGTTCGTATCGAACGGGATTCGTACCTTAACATCGAATGCATTTTACTATATCTAACTATACATATTTAGTCTTTTTTCTCAAAATCACTTTACAATCTTTATCAGACATAAAAGACTTTTTTTTCATCGGAACAACTGAAGGGCCAATAGTGTCAATTGTCAGCGAACATGACTGCATGTGTTAAAAAATAAAAATAATCCGACATCCCGCGCCGTCCATGCTCCTTTCAACACCTAACATAAAGGATCTCGCCGCCGCCGAATTGCGATTGGCCCTCACGGCTCTCGGCGAACCGGCATATCGTGCATCGCAGATCCATCAATGGCTTTTCAGTCATCATACACGTTCATTTGACGACATGACCATACTGAGCCTTGCACTCAGAAAAAAACTGTCGGCGAACTATGCCATCGACAATGCCTCGATCCAGGAGTGCATAAAAGAGGCTCTCGACACGACAGAAATGCCGACGACGAAATTCCTGATCAGGATGCCGGACGGGCAGGCAGTGGAATCGGTAATCATACCGGGCAGGAGCCGGATAACGGCATGCATCTCCTCCCAGATCGGATGTCCGCTCGGATGCAGTTTCTGCGCTACCGGCAGAATGGGTTTTATAAGAAATCTGTCGCCAGGCGAAATAATCGACCAGATAACATTGCTGAATGCATGGCTCAGAAATGATTATGGTAACAGCAGGTCGATAACAAACATCGTCTTTATGGGCATGGGAGAACCTCTGCTCAATACCGCCAATGTGCTTGATGCTATCGAAACGCTCCGCAATCAGTCGTACAGTTTCAGTCTGCCGCGGAGAAAAATCTCGATTTCTACACTCGGCATCATACCTGAAATAGACTTGCTTGCATCCCTGAAACCCGGAACCAAACTGGCTGTATCGCTGCATGCAGCGATACAGGAAAAACGGGAATCGATAATGCCGGTGGCCCGAAACTATCCGCTGCATGATCTCAGACGCACACTTGCATCCTACATCCGGCTGACCGGTCAGCCCGTCACGCTCGTCTATATGCTTATTGACGGGGTAAACGATGCACCTGAAGACGCAAAAGCCCTCGAAAAATTTGCAAAGGGCCTTTTCTGTAAAATTAATTTGATTGATTATAATGCAATCGTTAATATTAAGTTCAAGCCCGTTTTCACAGAAAAAAGGGAGTTTTTCATCCGGTTTCTCGTCGATTCGGGACTGCGGGTTACGGTCAGAAAAAGTCACGGAGCGTCCATCAATGCCGCATGCGGGCAGCTTGCAACTGAGAGAAAAGGGCAAATCCCGGAAGAACCGCATTAATTCCTAACTGGCTCAAAAATCATGGATTTGACAGATTTCATCCCGTTCAAAACAGAATTCACCAAAGCCTATCACGGCTTGACCGGCAACGCGACCCACACATCCGAAACGCCTGTTTTCAGTGAACTTAAAGTTCGCAGATACGATACTCCCGCTGCTGAAATCTCCGATTTTATTGTAGAGAAAACAGAACGCTGGGTAGGATGGGGTTTCAAGAACGAGAAAACCGCTGTTGGGGGCATGACGGTTATCCGTGCGGAAGTTTTTTCTTTTGCCCTCCTCGGCATGAAAATCGACGTAACATTCGGACTTCACGAAGAAAAAGACGTCAACGGACGACCGATCACGACGGTCAATGCAAAAGCACTGACCAATATCGAATCGAAGGGTGATCTCGGAGAGAGCCGCAGAGTCATCCGTATGATGCTTGGCGCACTCGACTTCGAATTCCGCAAGAAAATCATTTCCGAAGAAGACTATGGTTACCGATCAGTCGACCCTAAAGGATCCACCGCAGCTTTCCAGCATATTTTCGACGAAGCGAAACTGCAGAACCAGAAAAAACCGGACGGGGCACCAAAAGCAAAAACCATAGAATTCAAAAAGAAAAGTCCCGTTCAGAACATCCCGCTGACAATCGCCGGCAAAACCACGAATGAAGCTCCCGCACAACAGCAAGACAACTCCACTGCCGAACAGCTGAAAAACGGTTCCACTCCAGAATCCGCAAAACTGGATGCATCAGAATCACCTTCCGATTCGAAGCCGTCAAGACCCAAATTCACGATTATCACCAAAAAATAAGTAACGTTTGATGAGAATAATATTATTGGGCGCACCAGGTGCCGGAAAAGGAACTCAGGCAAATTATATATCAAAAACACTGAATATTCCCCAGATCTCAACCGGAGACATGCTCCGTGCAGCAGTAACAGCCGGAACTCCGGTCGGTCTCGAAGCAAAAAAAGTGATGGATGCAGGGCAACTCGTTTCGGACGATATCATCCTTGCACTCGTCAAGGAAAGGCTGCAGCAGGAGGACTGCCGTAACGGGTGCCTTTTCGATGGTTTTCCGAGAACGCTGGCACAGGCCGAAGCCCTTAAAAAAGACGGAGTAACCATAGATAACGTCGTCGAAATCGATGTCGCTGACGATGAGATCATCACAAGAATGAGCGGCAGAAGAGTGCATCTCTCATCCGGCAGAACCTATCACGTCGTGTTCAATCCGCCGCAAAAGGAAGGCATTGACGATGAAACAGGCGAACCCCTTATACAGAGGGAGGATGATAAGGAAGAAACAGTCAGAGAACGTCTGAAAATATACCATGAACAGACGGCGCCGCTTATCGAATACTACAGCGGATGGGCTTCCGATGGCGCACCGGAAGCTCCGAAATACCGCAAGGTAAAGGGCACTGGAAGCGTCGAAGAGATCAGGGACAGAATTCTCGGCGCCCTCAGTTCCTGCTGAAAAAGAAACCGTAACATCTTTTTTTTGAAAAGTCAGTGCATCTCACTGACTTTTCAGTTCCAGCGCAATGCATGCACTGCTTGTAATCGACAGACTCTTCAGAGGCGAACCGCTGCCAGTTCGGGTTCCGGAACTCTTCGAATGTGACATCTGCCCCGGAAGCATGGTACTGGTTACCCTTCCACGCAGAAAGGATGCCCTCTACCCCGGTTACGTGCTGCAGCTCTCCTCCAACGAAAACGGTATCGATACCGGAAATCCTGCGCTGCCGGTCATTTCTGACCTTATGTATGGTGGTTCTCCGGTTCTTTCGGACAACATTCTCAGGCTCGCCCTCTGGATGGCCGACTACTATATCTCTTCGCCTCTCGATACGATACTCGCTGCCCTTCCTGCATCCGTAAGAACAACCGTGCACGATATTGCAGAGCTCAACGATTTTCTTCTGAAACCCGCTGAACGAAAAACCCACAGCACTCCCCTCAGACGTGAAATCCTGCAATTACTTGCCACAGCAAAAAAACTCACCGTGCGGCAGATTCAGAAGCGACTCGGCCGAAAGCAGCTCTATCGGACGCTCACGGAACTCGAAAAAGGCGGCTACATCACGTTGCAGAAAAAATTCTCCACAACACGTCCGAAAAAGAAAAACGCTTATCGTATAAACAGAAGCTTCAAGGGGAACCCCGAAGAACTGCTCCGTCATGCCCCGAAACAGCTTGAAGCGTTCACGGCTCTTCTCGAACTGGAAGGAGAACCCGGATTTCCCGATATCCTCGGATTTCAACCATCGATCTTCAATGAACTGACAAGAAAAGGAATCACAGAAAAAATAATCGCAGATATCCGGAGCAATTTCAAAAACACCTATTCTGAAACAAAAAAACACCCTGAAAACCCTACCTGTGCACAGAAAGAAGCGCTCGCCATTCTGCATGAGGCCGTCGATACCGGAGAATTTCGTCCCTTTCTGCTTCATGGAGTGACAGGAAGCGGTAAAACCCTTATTTATATCGAACTGCTCAAACAGGTTCTCGACTGCGGCAAAACCGCTATAGTGCTGGTTCCGGAAATTTCGCTCACTCCACAGACCGCGGGACGGTTCATGCAGCATTTTCACGATAATATAACTATTCTGCACAGCGCCATGAGTGACCAGGAAAAATACGACGCATGGCACAGCCTCAAAGCAGGAAGCTCAAAAATCGCCCTCGGCCCACGCTCCACCATATTCGCGCCGCTGGAAAACGTCGGAGCAATAATTGTGGACGAAGAACATGACGGTGCCTACAAACAGGATCGCAATCCCCGCTATCATGCAAGAGATACCGCAGTCATGCGTGCCATGCTTGAAAATGCCGTCTGCGTGCTCGGCTCGGCAACACCATCCTTCGAATCATACCAGAATGCGAGAATCGGCAAGTACAGGCTCATAAACCTGCCTGAACGCATCGATGGGGCAAGCATGCCCGGCATAACCCTCATTTCAATGCGTGAAGCGCCAAAAGCCACGCCATCTGTTTCAGACCTGCTTTACCGCGAAATAAGCAAAAGATTAGAAAAAAACCAGCAGGTGATTCTGCTGCAGAACCGACGAGGCTTTGCCGGCAGCGTATTCTGCCTTGACTGCGGCCATACCCCGATGTGCCGTCACTGCAACATCCCGCTGGTCTACCATGCGGCAGGCATGCAGCTTCGCTGCCACTATTGCGGGCTTACCCGAAAATTCACCGAACAGTGCTCCGAGTGCAGTTCGACAAAACTCTTTTATAAAAGCAGCGGAACCGAACGGATAGAAGAAGAATTGAAATCCCTCTTTCCGGACGAAACCATTCTCCGCATGGACATCGATACCACGACTTCCAAAGGGGCCCATGGCAGAATTCTCAAACAGTTTCATGATAAAAAATCAAGAATACTGCTTGGCACGCAAATGGTCGCAAAAGGACTTGATTTCCCGGACGTGACACTCGTCGGCGTTATGATGGCCGATATCGGGATGAACATCCCGGATTTCCGGGCAGCCGAACGCATGTATTCGCTGCTGACACAGGTAGCGGGGCGGGCAGGGCGTGCATCGATACCCGGCGAAGTCTATCTTCAGGTTTACAACCTTGAAAACGAAGTGTTCCGATCGCTGCTCGAAGGCAGCTATGAAAAATTTTTTGATCGCGAAATGGGCCTGAGAACCGCTCTCGGATATCCTCCTGTCGCCAGACTGATGAAATTCGAGTTTTCTGCGGCGGAAGAAAAAAAAGCCGAAGAAGCCGCAATATCGTTCAAAACGGAACTCGCCACGCATCTGCCGCCTGAAAACGTCATCCTGCTCGGACCCGCACCTGCAGGCATAGCAAAACTGCGAGACAGGTTCCGTTACCAGTTGCTCCTCAAAATACTCTCCGGCAAACTCTCCCCCGCATTCATCCGCCAGCAGCTTGACGCAGCCATATCCCGCTACAGGTCGGCAGACCTCTCTATCACAATCGACGTCGATCCCCAGAACCTGATGTAAGAACGGGAGACAGGAGACGAGACGCTCTCTGTGAAAATAGGACTTATGGGACGAATGAGACTTATGTGACGTATGGAATACATGTACAGCATTCAGTCCCCTTCCACCTTCTGTCTTCCCATTACCCATTACCCATTACCCATTATCAATTACCCCTCCTCCCTCCTCACTCCCATATTTTTCCTTATATTCCCATCATGATGATAACCGATTAAAAAACAGCATTATGAGTACTTTTTCATGGAGCAGGGACTATGTACGGGCGCACCCGTGGAAAACCGTGGGTATCGTACTTTTTCTTTCCGGCCGTTACATTTTCGCTATTTTTTTTCTATACGGATTCTGGCACAAATTCGTGAGGGAATGGCTCTGGACAGACAAGATGCATGGTTTCTTCGTGCAGCGCCTTACCGATCCGCCTCAACTGAACGACTTTCAGATCCTTTACCTTGAGCACTTTGCCATACCGCTCGCTTTACCGATAGCCTGGATCGTTACCATCGGAGAGCTTATTATAGGCATCGGTCTTGCTCTCGGCCTTGGAGTAAGGGCCAATGCGGCTTTTGCGCTTTTTCTCGTAGTGAATTTCGCAGCCGGAGGCTTCTATAACCTCACCCTGCCGCCCTTCATGATATACTCGGTACTTATGATGCTTCTCCCTTCAGGCCACTGGCTCGGTCTCGACCGGAAGCTCCACGAGCGGCACCCCGACTCGATCTGGTTCAAATAACCTGGTCAGTTTTCGAAAGTAACCCGCATACCGTCGCGAAGTTCGTTGGTCGGATGGACTACCACCCTGTCGCCTTCACCGAGCCCGTCAAGTACCTCTGCATAAAAAGCGCTGCGCAGGCCTATTCGTACCGGCCTGGCAGCGGCTTTGCCGTTTTCGATAACGAATACCTTCCATCCGCCGGTCGCCCTGAAAAGGCTGCTGAGGGGAACAAGAAGCACGCGACTCTTTTCATCAAGCACGATTTTCGCCTGAACCCTGAAGTTATCTCCAAGACGGGATTCTTTACGCCTGAGCGATGCTGTTATATTGACCCGTTTTTCCTCTATGCCAAGCGCGGATATTTTGGTAAATCCGGACGGCTCGATACGATTCACCGACGCCTCCAAAACCTTCCCGCCTCCCCATTCCTCGACGAGCACACGGTCTGAGGGTTTAACCCTGACGGCATCCGTCGAGAGAAGATCGATAACGATCTCGATAGCCGAAGGGTCGCCGATATCGAAAAGCGGAGCGCCTGCAGACACCACTCGTTCGCTCTGTTCGTGCAGCCGCAGAACCGTTCCGGATACGGGAGAGACGACCCGTACCGGCGTCCCTGTCGTCTGACGGTCAATGACTGCATGCTGCGCTTCGAACGAGTATCGGGCCGAACGCGCAGCGGAAAGCGCAGCGTCGGCTTCCTTGCGAAGCATATCTGCTTCATTCTGCGCCAGTTCGAAAGTCTCTTTCGATACGGCACCCTCGCCATAGAGATTACCGTAACGGACAGAACGGCGTGCAGCCTGTTCGAAGCCGAGTTTTGCATGGCGCTCTCTTGCGAGTGCTTCGTCATATGCGGCCCTGGCTGCCGCTGTTCGTGCGGAAGCTTCGCTGAACTCCCTTGCATCAAGTTCCGCCGGAAGCAGTTCGGCAATCGTATCGCCCTTCGCCACACTATCGCCCTCCCTTAAAGTCACTCTTGCCAGACGACCTGAAATCGGAGCGGCAATTACGAAACGATCGCGTACCCGGCTGTACCCTTCGGCATCGAGCATGACCTGCAAGGTACCTTTAGTCACAGTTCCGGAATCGACATGAAGCGGTGAAGGTCTGAAAACGACAAACAGAGTCAGTGCTGCGGCAACGAGAGAAAAAGCCGCAATACGCTGTGTTTTTGACAAGGTTATCATGGTTATTCCCTCGTTTTTAATGCCTCTACAAGATCAAGCCCCACAAGTCGCCGTCTGACTGCCGCCGCGGAAACCGCAGAAACAAGAACAACAACCGCGAAAGCGAAAAGAAAGTTAGAGGCGCCGAATACCAGCGGCAACCGGTAAAGTTCCGAGCTGAGAGCTATTGCGAGCAGCGCCGAAAGTCCGGTGCCTGAAAGAAATCCGAGCGGAACGGCAAGCAAGGTCAGCAGGGCCTGTTCGCCAAGCAGTATAAATGATATTTCGCCCCTCGTCATGCCGAGCACCCTCAGGCTTACCAGCTCTCTGGAACGCTCGGAAAGAGAGATACGCGCGCCGTTATAGACAACGGCAAAAGCCAGCACACAGGCAAACGAGGTCAGAATGAATGTGGACGTCATCATGCTTTCGGCAATCAGTTCGTCGAAACTCTCCTTCAGCGCCTTGAGCATCATGATGCTGCCGACTCCAGGCATGTTCTTGAACTCCGAATAGAGCTCCCCTGCCTTTGTCTGGTCGATCCGCAGATATGCGGCATTGAAGGCTCCGCCATCGCCGGCGAGGCTGTCGAGTTCCCGGATATGCATATAGGCGGAGAGACCGAGAATCTCGTCGATGGTTCCGGCAACCCTTACTTCGCGCCTCAGCTGACGCCCCTGCAGAAATTCGATCCCGAGGGTATCCCCCCGCCGCACTCCGAGAATGGCTGCAAGATCCGAAGTAAGCAGTATCCCCGACGTCGGCAGATCGACCTGGCGGTTGCGTTTATCGACAAGCCGCTGCAGACCGTCTGCAGATTGCAGACCCTTGACCGACTGGCGGCGTATGCGGTGGGCAAAGCGCATACTGACCGGCTCTTCGCGGTAATACTCATGTTCGAGCACTCCGGGAAGCGATGTGACGCTATAGGCTACCGACGGCGGCATGGGATCGTTGAAAACAACGGTAACATCTTCGCGATGCTTCTCGTTAAACTCCACCTGGACCATCCGCTCAACAGCGTCATAGGTATAACGCCCGGCAATAAGAATTGCCACGGCAAGCGATATCATAACAACCGAGAGCGCGGCTTTCCACGGCCTCCGTTCGAGATTTCGAAGGATGATCCTTGCCGGTACGGAAATTTTTTTCTGCAGTGAAGGGCGGTCAAGCACGCCCTTCCTGTAGACAACGGGAGATTCCGGCCTCATGGCTTCAGCCGGAGGCAGCCGGACGGCGCTCCGCACGGCACCGAGCGCGCCTATAAGCGCGGCGGCGAAGCTCAGCAGCACCGACAGCACCAGATCCTCCGCCCTGAACAGATAAACCAGTTCGGCAAAATTGTAGAAGTCGGCGTAGATGTTCATCAGTTCCCTTCCAAGCCACGCACCCAGGAGCGTGCCGGCAACAGCACCTGCAGCGGTGGGAATCATGGCGAAACCAAGATAGTGCAACCCGACCTCTTCATTCGAAAACCCCATGGCTTTCAGCACGGCTATCTGGTCGCGCTGAGTGGCGACGATCCTGCGAAGCACCATATTGAGCAGAAAGATCGCAACGGCAAGAAACACTGCAGGCAGAAACGTGATCTGAATACCGACCTGCTTGATTTCATCGACGATGAACCGGTCAGAAAGCTGCTCGCTGCGGCCATATGCACCGAGAGAACCGTATCGCCGG
Organism: Chlorobiota bacterium; assembly: GCA_016868665.1. GTDB lineage: Bacteria > Bacteroidota > Chlorobiia > Chlorobiales > Chlorobiaceae > Chlorobium. Next base: position 6,399 of record VGGK01000010.1, on the reverse strand, counting down.
AACATCTGGTCGAGGCGCATGATTATATCTTTTTCAGATGCGCCGTGAGCGAGCGTCAGGGAAAGATCATTGAACGCGCCGCTCATATCAAGCGCCGATTCGAGCGCCCGGCGGCCCATCCAGAAAACGCCGAACCTCCTCTTGTCCGGGAAAAACGATCCCGGCTGCACCTCGTATATATATTCCGGAGAGAGTCCCATGCCCACGATGACGAGCTGCTTCCTGCGCCCATTGATCACTGCGGCAATCCTGTCGCCGGGAGAAAGACCGTTGGCTTCGAGAAAAGGCTTGCTGGCGATAACCTCCTCTGGATGACCCGGCTCGATGTACCGGCCGCTTTCGATAAACAGGTCGTTAAGTACCGATTCGGTCCTGTACTCCGGAACGGAAATCAGCCGTCCGGTAGCCGGCTCGTCAAGACCCGGCACGTCAAGCGTCACATCGGCAACAATTCGCGAGCTCACCGAAGCCACGCCCGGAATACGGAGGACTGCTTCGCGATATTGTTCCGGCGCACGCTTTACCTGCAGAAACACCTCAGAAAAGCGGTATTTGCTGTAATACTGCTCCCGAGAGGCTTCGAGCGAGTACTTCACGCTGCTCATGGAAACGAATACAGAAATACCGCAGGCCACGACAGCGGTAACGGCCAGCATCTGTCCCTTCAGATGCAGCAGTTCCCGAAACATTTTTTTTGCAAGCAACGTCATTACATTCTCACCAAACAAGTTCCGACGGGGTCTTTCTCGCGGGATTACGGCGGTCTTCGGTAACCTCGCCGCTGCCGAGTCGAACCACCCGGTCGGCCATACCGGCAATCGATGCGTTATGGGTGATGACGAGGGTTGTCGTCCCGAGTTCACGATTAACCTTTTCGATGACCTCGAGAACAAGCTTTCCGGTCTGATAGTCGAGAGCGCCGGTCGGCTCGTCGCACAACAGCAGTTCGGGGCGCTTTGCAACGGCCCGGGCAATAGCGACACGCTGCTGCTCCCCGCCCGAAAGCTGGGCGGGAAAATGGTTCAGCCGGCTTCCGAGGCCGACAAGCCTGAGCGCCTCTTCGGCGGGCATGGGATTTTCGGCGATTTCCGTGACGAGCTGCACATTCTCAAGCGCCGAAAGACTGGAAATCAGGTTATAGAACTGAAAGACGAATCCTATGGAACGGCGCCGGTAGGCGGTCAGCTCAGCCTCGGTAGCAGCGGTAATCTCGCGACCATAAAAAAAAAGCTTGCCCCCGGAAGGCACGTCAAGACCTCCGATGATGTTCAGAAGAGTCGATTTTCCGCTGCCTGAAGCGCCGAGCAGCACGACCAGTTCGCCGGCAAAAAAATCGATCGAAACGTTTTTAAGGGCATCTACGATAACTTCTCCCATGAGATAGGTTTTCGAAAGACCGCTTATCTTCAGCACCGGCGGAACATGCGGATTGCTCCCGGAGTCACTCTCCATAAAAACAATTCCTCCTCATCATGTGACACTCCGTTTGTTTCCGAAGGCCTCGGCCTCGAAACGGTTTCCATAATATCCGTCCTCTCCCCGTAACCTTGCGGCATAATAACATGCGAGGTATACCGGAATGAAAAGAGGGCCCCACTGTTCATACTGCCTTACATGCATGCGCTCGTGCTCTCTCCACCGCTCATGAACCGCTTCATCGACAGCAAGCACAACATGGCCGAATGTCATGGCCGATGCAGTACCGACAAATGGAATCCTTTGAAGCATCCAGGCGGTAGACCTGCCTGATATCTCCAGCACGCCATCGATTCGACTGATTCTTCCCCCCGACACAAATGCCGGAAAAGCAAGGATCAGACCGAGCATGGTATTGGGAAATGCCCAGATATAACGAAGCAAAACAACCGGTTTCATAGCGCTGCAGATTATTGTTAATTCAGGAATGAAAACCCTGAAAAACAGCAGATGATTCCGACCCAATGAAACACAGATAGCACTTCACTGTCAGATCAGACCGATTGAATACTCGTTAAGAAATCGAAGCAGCGCATCAGCGGAAAAAACGGTTATTTTTTGTTAACATAGCGTTCTTTCCAGAAACAGTGAGCTTATGCAGGAAAACCTCTATACCATCGGTCTTGCCCTTTTTGCTTCAGCGCTCCTTGCTGGCATTGCAATCGGAATGTTCCTGAAAAAACGAACCGGGACAGGCAGAAAAAACAGTGTCAGGATCGGGCCTTCAACCGTAAGCGGACGTGGAGCATTTGCGGCCGCAGCAATCCGGGAAGGTGATATCGTTGAACGATGTCCGGCTCTGGAAGTGACCGACAAGGATATCGGTGGCGAGCTGCTGAACTATGTATTCTACGGCAGCGATGAAAACAAAAGACTGATAGCCATGGGAAACGGTATGCTCTTCAACCACTCCTCATCGCCGAATGTTGCTTACTATCGCGAAGATACCGGCCTTGGCGCAGAACTGGTCATTTACGCACTGCGTGACATTGCGCGAGGCGAAGAGCTTTTTTACAACTATGGAGACGATTGGTGGACGACAAGACAATGAATAATGCCTTATATTGTCTTTAACAGATAAAGTGCCTGCCGGAAAAATCAGGCAGGCAACATAACTCTTATAGGGGAGGCCACCATGAAAAACTCTGCCGCCATCTGGATCGACCACCGCGAAGCCCTCGTCGTTTCCCTCGCAGGCGAAACGGTAACCCTCCGGCATCTGCAGTCAGGAGCCGAAAGCCATTTCAAGCCATCGGGAGGCTGGAAATCGGGAGGAACCATTGTAGCCCAGTCGGTCGTAAACGAAAAAAGCGCCGAAGAGAGCAGGATGCACCAGTACCATGCCTTTTACCGCAATATCATCCCGCTGCTTGAGAACGCGGATGCAATTGCGATTTTCGGCCCCGGTGAAGCAAAAACGGAATTTGCCGGAGAGATCGGTAAAGTCCACGTTCTCCGCGATAAAATCAGTGCTGTCGAAGCCTGCGATCGGATGACGGAAAACCAGTTTCTCGCAAAAGCAAAGGGTTATTTCGCCTCGTAAAAGTAAAGCAATGAACGCTACAATCTTGCAACCAGGATTTTCCGCAGGCTTTCGGGATTAAGCTCGATGGGGTTGCTTTTGCTTCGCGTAATGGCGGCAAGATGCGCGATGTGCTCCATACCGATACCGAAATTGCCGAGCCTCGGCACATCGAGCTCATGCTGCCAGTGCGCCAGCGTTTCCACCAGCATATCGCATGCGCCGGCATCGGAAAGCTCCGGTCGCTGTGAAAGAAGCCTTCCGACTGCCGCATATTTTGAAAGCGCCCGTTGTCCGCAGCCGAAAAGCCTCAGCTGCAGAATATTCTCCCTTGTAACTTCGGCCAGCAAGGTCGCGCAAAGCACGCCATGCGGAATATCAAAAGTACCCCCTATCGACGAAGCAAATCCATGAACGATGCCCAGCCCTGCATTGCAGAGCACAATACCTGAAAGAAAAGAGGCATAAGCAACCTCTCCGCGTACAGTGCTGTCGTCGGCGCCATCCGAACAGACACGCAGAAAAGAACGGCAGAAATATTCCAGACCGCTGAAGGCCAGAAGATCGGTAAAGGAAGATGCGAACGGCGAAACCCATGCTTCGATCAACTGGGTAAGTGCATCCATTCCGGAAGCAACTGTAAGAGCTTTCGGTGCCGTGCAGATCAGTTCGGGATCGATAACGGCTACATCGGGCACGAAGGCCGGATGACGAAGCGAACGCTTGAACCCGTCAGGACCGACACGACTGATAACCGAGTTGTTCGTTGCCTCGCTTCCGGTACCGGATGTCGTCGGCACGGCAATAAACGGCACCTTCCTGCCGTCATGGCCAATAAAATCCTTACGACCCTCGATATACCGCTCTACCGGATGCTCCTGCAGAATCATGGCCGACACGGCCTTTCCCGCATCGATCACGCTGCCGCCGCCGACAGCGATAACCATATCGCAGCCGGCACGCCGCCCTGCCGCCGCCGCATCATCTATCATTTCAGGAGAGGGTTCCCCCTTTACGCGGCTGTGCAGGCAGTCTGCGGAACCCGTCCGCAATCGCTCCAGGAGCCATCCAAGACGGCCTGACGCCTCGAACGAACGGCTTCCGGTCACAACCATGGGGCGATAACCGAACCGACAGGCAATTTCGGGTAAAAGAGAAAAGCTGCCCGAGCCGAAATGAAGCTCGGGCAGCTTGTGAAGAGAAAATGAACCCAGGAATTCAGGCGACACTGCTGCACCTCCCTTTACGGATCAGAGGCTTGCCGCAATCCGGACACTGTTCCATCCTGCAGGGCAATCCGTCGAGATGCGGTTTCTCGAAACCGCAATAAAGGCATACACAGGTATTCTCTCCGGCGATTTCGGCATGTCCGCAGACCTGTTCGATATTGCCGCCCTCGACGCATATGGATTTGCCGTCGATAATCGCCTCGGCAACCTTCCGGTGAGCCGATTCGATGATTCGTCCGAAAGTCTGGCGAGACACCTTCATCCTCGCTGCGGCCTCCGTCTGGTAAAGTCCAAGCTTGTCGGCAAGCCGGAGCGCCTCGACCTCGTCGACGGTCAGCACGACGCTCTCGAGCCTAGAGGGGGAAATGCCTTCCGGCTTGAAACAGGTGAACTTCGGTATATCCTCTATACAGCGGCAGCTTACCGGCCGGCCGACCCTGTTTTGTTTCATAATAAGCTTATCCGTTACGCGACCGCAAATCAGTCCTCAACGCAGATTTCCCCTCTTGTGATCGCCATTGTCGTACGCACGATCAGTACCGCAATAATAAGGAAAAGAAAACCCAGTTCGAACAACGCAAGATTTTTATAAAAGGGATCTTTCGTAATGTTCATCATAAGCAGCGTCGCAAGCACCTTGGCCGCAACAGGGAACGAATAGGCCCACCAAGACAGATAAAACCTGATTTTGGCCAGCATCGGCAGCCTGAAAAGCACAAGCACGAACATGAAAAGCGAGAAGAAATAGAGGATACGGGCAAACGCATCGAGTTCGCCGCCAGCCAGCTTGTTGTATGCGATAAAACCGATCGCGGGAGGAGCAAACAGAATAAAGAGCGTAGGCAACAGGCGCTCTGCTATCGGCGCATGAAAAATCATGCGATTCATGACAATGGTAAACAGCACCAGCCAGAAAATCAGGCCGACTGCGAAAAAGAACCATGAAACCTCGACGAAGCCATGCTTCACTCCCGCGATTGGCACTATGATCGAACCGACAATAGGAATGAACCAGCCCGGCGTCATGTGCTCGATCTTGAAGTGCGTCTGTGAAAACCAGCTGGAAATAATGAATATGGATGCGAAAAACTGCAGAATCGTGCCGGAAACCCAGAGATAATAAGAGACCTGTTGTGTCCTCTCCAGATAGACGACGCTCAGAACAAGAAGAATCTTGGCGAGAAGAGGAAAGAAATTGATCTTGATCGGATGATTCCACTCCTTGCCGATCGCATCGGGATGAGCTGCCGCCTTCAACAGATAAACCACGCTGACGACAGCAAAAAGCCCCAGTGTGATGTAGAGGAGTACATCACTGACCGGGGCAAGCGATTTTATCAATTCTCCCCCCGCCTTCTGCACGGCGAGCGTAAAACCGGCCATACCAAGCACGATGGCAAAAAACGTTATATGAAAATGCTTCAGTCTCAACGACTGACCTTCGTGTTCTGCTTCAGATGTCATGATCTGTATATTGTAGTGTTTGAGTTAATGATCAAGAAAATCAGCCTCGCTCAATTTCCGACCGTAGCAGTTACAACCTCGAAAACCGGAGGATCCTGAATATGCTTCTTTACTGCGCAGAGGTTAGCCGCATTCACGACAGCATCCCTGTACTTCTCGGGAAAACCGGGAGGTACCTCGATGGTCAGCACGATTTTTCCTATTCCCCTTCCGGTCTCTTTGGGAAAATGCGACTGCACTATGCGAATACCATCAGTCGGTATGTCGCGGCTCTGACAGAATGAAAAAACATAAATACCAGCGCATGTTCCGATAGATGCCAGAAACAGCATGAACGGCTCCGGAGCCGAACCCTCGCCTCCTGCATATTCCGACTGATCGGTCTCTATGGTGAATCCCTTGAATTCAGCATTCACTTTCTTGCCGCCTTCAAAAGTGATAATCATATCCCTGCTCATTGTTCCTGAAATTAAAACGTTATTATTTCAATAAGTATCCGAATGGCCACGAAATACCGACCACCCCTGCCCATGCTCAATTATAAGCATATGCTCATATTTTAGCAAGAAAATAGTTATAAAAAGAGATGCGGGTAACGATAAGAATGGGATAAATGGGACGAATGGGACGAATGAGACGAATGAGACTTATGGGACACATGTACTCCTCCCTTCTGTCTCCCGTCTCCCGTCTCCCGTCTCCTAACCC
>VGGK01000009.1 GCA_016868665.1 Chlorobiota bacterium | reverse complement strand
TCCCATTCCGAACAGAGTCGTTAAGCCCTGGAGAGCCGATGGTACTGCTTCACGCGGGAGAGTAGGTCGTCGCCGAGAATTTTTATACACGTTACAAGCCCATCAAAGATGGGCTTTCGTGTTTTACTGGCCGTTCCTGATTTTATCAGCTTTCCCCTGCCGCGCCTTGCTACTTCTCGCTCTGCAAATAAACATAAAGGTCTAAAAGTTGTTTTGCCTCCAGATGATCGGGAACACCATTCTCTTGAAGGGAGGGCGGGTTTTCCAACCCGCCATTTTTAAAAAAACTTAAAGGTCCAAGGGGAAAGAAAAATACTGATATACATGTTATAATGTTTTTTAAAGATTTCTTATAGAGCAAAAACTGCCTTGGAAAAAGGCTGGATTGCTCGCCAGGTCTCTGGTGGCGGGATACTCGCATTAAGCCTGAAACGGTATTTTACTAACGACGAACTACCTGACCAAAGGAACCTGAAGAAAATAACCACTGACTCCTGCCTCCTCTCTCCTGTTATTGCTGCGGATTCGATAATCTTTTGATCTTTGGCATTTTGATTCCTGCCGCCTTGAATTCCTGTTTTGCCGTGGAAGAAATAACGTTTGCTCCTGATTTCCCATTAGGGAAAAAAACAATTTCAAGCTGGTAGTTTCCCGCATCGACGAGAGCATCGCCAGGAATGGACAATATTGCTTTTGATGAGGATATTGATTGAGTCTGCTGGTAGCGGATTTCAGGAGGTTCCGGCCACTGTCCCGGTGCAGTTACCGTATATTTTCTGAGGATAATGTCGATTAGAGATTGTCCGGGTTTAACGGGCTGACCAAAGGATAGACTGACAGCAAGATTATTTCCCTGTAAAACAGTGCCGCCGGACTTTGGTTCAAGGATCGCGAGAGGAGGTTGTACTGGTGGTTTTCCGAGCGTGTTATGCTCTGTTACAACAAATGATCTCCAGAGAGCATTAGCAGGAAGTTCCATGATCGGAGCATAAATATAGCTGCGTACTCGCCATGATCCGGCTTCGAGAGGTAACGTTGTCAGCCAGACATGACCGCCGCTTGAGGATTGAATGATTTTAGCTTTGCTCTTCGAGGGATTGTTCATGTTCCTGATATCCAGCATTATTGACGATACAGCCGGAATTTCGAGATCATCAGGTATACGTTGTTTTACCATGAAGAGCATATCGTTTTTAGACGAGTATTGAGCATTTTCCCTTGGTTCTGAGATTTCAAGGATTTTAGCCTGCTCAAGGGCATCTTTTTTAAAGATTGCCATTTGGGCGCTTGTCAGCGCACCTGCGCTGAGCGGCCTGCCTAATTGCTGTACATAGGGGATCAGTGATCCTGACTGGGAGACGATGCTGCTTTGAACATTTTTCTGCAGCCAGGGATCTTTGCTGCTGCGATATGTTCCTGTATAATGTAACGGGGGGTTGACAGGCGGGTTAGAACCGCTGATCGTGATCGTCTCCTTTGCGGTTTCAGTGCCGATGTCATATGATGCTGTGACGCTGTAGTCGAAATAGACGCCGGGCGATGCATGTGTCCCTCCGTCAGCGTAATAGGAGTACCCTGTACCTTTGAATGTGTATTTTCTTGATTCGGATGAGAATTTTTTCTCTATTGCGTTTGATGCGGGAGGGTCAAGTCGCGTCTTCCATCCTATCCATTTTCCGGAGTTGTCCACGGACATGGCGGATAAATCGTCGGATGGAAGTGAAAGTATCATGAGCAAAGCGGTTCCGACTGTGAGCAGAGATCGCGATATTGCTTTGAAACAAGGGGATGATCGCAGTATCATAATCATACTCTCCTTTTAGCTGGTTTGTATCTCTGAATGCAGAACAACTTTAAAATATAGTATCGAAGAGATCTTATCACCAACGGTAATTTTCGGCGAGATGAATGTTTTTTTTGATAGATGACCGGCGATTAACTTCATCATTCGTCATAACCTGTACTGATATTTTCAGCACCTGTGACAGTGTATTACATGAATATGATTCATACATCCTATGCGTACACTCATGAGATGAGTGTGAGAGACTACGAATGCGACATGCAGGGGATTGTCAACAACAGCGTCTATCAGAACTATCTTGAACATGTCCGGCATGAGTATCTGAAACGGGTCGGAATAGATTTTGCCGATTATACAAGAAGAGGCCTCAATCTTGTCGTCGTGCGTGCGGAGCTTGACTACAAGTCTCCCCTTCAGAGCGGCGACCGGTTTGTCGTAGGATTGAATCTTTGGAGGGAGTCGCAGCTGAAGTTTGCATTTTACCAGGATATCTACCGTATGCCCGATATGAAGCCGGTCGTTAAGGCGAAGATCATCGGTACGGCGCTCAATGAAAGGGGACGGCCGCAGATTCCGGCTGGGTTTGCTGCCGTCCTGATGCATAATGTTCGAAAGAAAGACGAAAAGTACCAGGAATGAAACCACTCAAAGAAGTCGCCATGTCGTACATGGCACTCGCTGAAGCGCAGAAAAAACTGCAGGACGGCATGTTTGCGGAAGCTGCCGCTGAATCAGGAAAAGCCATGGAGATATCGGGAACCATGCCGCCGGAAGAAGCCTTCGACCATGAGGGCTTCGACGGCCTCTGTTTTGCTGTGCTTGCTTCGGCGCAAGCGGGTATGCGAAAGTATGTCGAATGCCTGGATTCCGCGGAGCGTGCGCTTCGCTACTTCAACCGGCGGGGTGAACTGCAGAAGGACGAAGGGAAACAGTGGATTTCGGTTGTATTCAGTCGCGGCATTGCACTGCAGGAGACCGGTGCTCTCGAGGATGCGTCAAAAGCGCTCGGTATGGCAGGAGAGATGATTGCCGAACGGAAGGGGGAACTGCCGGGAAGGGAAGAGATGCTTCGTGAAATCGCTGAGCGGCTTTCTTCGCTTGGCGGTGTTTCGAAGTCCGCTCAGAAACCGGCCTACAGAGCATGGTGGGAGTTCTGGTCTTAGATATATGGATCCGGTTAAAACAATCCTGGTTATACGGCTGAGTTCAATCGGCGATATTATCCTTACCACGCCGCTTTTGCGTGAGGTGGCGGCTGCCTTTCCCGGCGCAAGGGTAGACTATTGCACGAAAGAACCTTTCAGACTGCTGCTTGCCGGGAATCCGCATATTAACGCGCTGTTCACTACTGAAAAGCCTCCTGCCGGTCGCTACGATCTGGTTGTCGATCTTCAGAACAACATACGTTCACGCAAGCTTGTCAGAAAGCTGGATGCAGGCACGACAGTCAGGTATCGCAAACGGAACTGGATGAAATTGCTGCTCGTGAAGACCGGGATCGATCTGAGCGGAGAGTACCGTTCCGTTGTCGAGCGATACCGGGAACCTGTGGCCGGGCTTGGAGTACGGGGGGATAATGGACACTGCGAACTTTATCCCTCCACTGAGGACAGGGTGTTCGCAAGTACTCTTCCTGAATGTGACGGCCCCCGTTTTGCCCTCTGTTTTGGCGCAATGCATGCATCGAAGCGATTTCCCCCTGTAAAGTTTGCCCGTCTGCTGTCGCTGCTTTCTGAAAGCATGCCGCTGCAGATTTTACTTCTTGGCGGACCGGATGACACTCGTTATGCTGCCGAAATTCTTCAGAACCTTCCATCCCCCCTGCATGAACGCGTTATCGATCTTTCAGGAAGATGCTCGCTCATGCAGACCGCCGCTGTACTTGAACGGTGCGACGGTGTGCTGTGCAATGATACAGGTTTGATGCATATGGCTTCTGCTTTCGGCAAACAGCTTTTTGTATTGTTCGGTTCTTCTGTTCCGGCATTTGGATTCCTTCCTTATCATACACCGTTTGAACTTTTCGGGGTACCGGGTCTTCGGTGCCGGCCATGTTCGCATATCGGAAGGGATTTCTGTCCGGAAGGACATTTGCGCTGCATGAACGATATCAGCGAGGATGCCGTAGTCGGTGCAATTCTTGAATATTTCAATACTGTTCGTCAATGAAAGTCGCATCCTGGAACATAAATGGGATCAGAGCCCGAAAAGATGCGCTCCTGTCCTGGATAGAGTCTCGTCAGCCCGATCTGCTCGTTCTTCAGGAGGTGAAGGCCGCAGCGGAGGACATACCGGCGGAGATAGCCGATATTCCCGGTTACCGCAAGTTCTGGAACGGTTCGACTGTCCGCAAGGGGTACAGCGGGACAGGTTTTCTTTTGAAGGAAAACTTGTTTTCCGGAGAGGTTATATGGGAAATACCCCTGTTCGATCTTGAAAACCGGACAGGTGTGCTGCATACACCGCTATTCTCGCTGATAGGTACCTATGTGCCTCGCGGAGAGAGCGAGGAGCATTACCGGATAAAGCTTGACTATCTCGAATCCCTGAGGGGGTACGTATCGGAACTCCTCGGATCGGGAAAACGGGTTATTCTGACAGGCGACATGAATGTCGCTCACCGCGACATCGATGTGCATCGTTCCCAGAACAAGCCGGGCGCAGTCGGTTTGAGGCCCGAGGAGCGTTCGGCAATCCAGCGTCAGATAGACGGCGGACTCCGGGATATCATGCGCGATCTGTATCCTGACAGAAAAGACCTGTTCACCTGGTGGCCATACTGGAGGCAGGCCCGCGAGCGCAACCTTGGATGGCGTATCGACTGCTTCTATCTTTCAGCCGAACTTGTATCCAGTGTCATCAGCGCTTCGGTAGATACTGAAGAAAAAAGCTCCGATCATGCGCCTGTTATGCTGGAAATGGCATTTGACTGAGCGTGTCGTTTTCTGCGCTGAAACGTCATGATGCGCTAAGGTATCGGGTTTCCGAATGGGCGATTTTGATGGTTGGAAAAGTGACATCTAACCCTTACCTTTAAGGTTCAAATTTGCAGGTGGTGTTTATTGCGATTTTTCGCGATAAAGCCGCGGAGAGGGGTGTGCGCAATGCCCTGATCCCGCCGCATGCAAGCAGTTGACGATCTCAATCTCACAGACAATTGCGCTATGGAAACAACAAAACTGTATGAATGTACTGTCATTGTTGACGGCGGGCTTCAGGACGAAGCTATTGCCGCGGCAATGGAAATGGTACAGAAAACCATCACCGCCAAGGGCGGGAGCATCAGCAGCGTTCTTGAAATCGGACGGAGAAAGATGGCCTATCCGATCCGCAAGAAAACTATCGGTTACTATGCTCACATCGAATTTACCGCGGCGACTCCGGTTATCGCGGAAGTAGAGAAGGTGCTCCGTTACGAAGACGACCTTCTCCGTTACCTTATTATCCATCTTACCAGCGGACTTCTTGAAATGCGAAAGAGAGTCGAGAAGTACAGTGTTGTTATCGGCAGTCCCGAAGATGCCGCGGCTGCTGAAGCCAGCGAGTCCGGCAAGGATGCGAAGTGAAGACAAGGTTCGGAAAATGTGCAGGCGTGTATTGATTTCAATGGAGAATAAAACGGAGAAGATGCTATGGCTGAATTGAAGATGCCTGAAATCAACAGTGTCATCATTGCTGGAAACCTGACCAAGGATCCTGTGTTCAGGCAGACTAATTCAGGAGGGACGCCGGTCGTTAATTTTTCAATCGCATGCAACAGAAGGTTTCGTGACAGCAATCATCAGTGGCAGGAAGATGTCTGCTATGTCGGAGTTGTTGCATGGAACAAACTTGCCGAAAGCTGCCGTGATAATCTGAAGAAAAGTTCTGCAGTGCTGGTTGACGGCGAACTGCAGAGCCGTACATGGAAGGCGCAGGACGGATCTTCGAGAACGGTTGTAGAAATCAAGGCCAGGAGAATCCAGTTCCTCAATAAACGCAAACGTAACGGCGAAGAGGACGAGGAGGGTTTCATCGAGGACGATTGCCATGATATGCACCATGGAGATCTAACGGATGAAGATCCCGGCCACATTTACGAATACAAATATCTCTCTTCCGACTGACAGGAAGCGAAAAGAACAAATTTGTGAAGAACTACCTATGAGACAAAAACCCGCACAGCAGATGGGGAACAAATCGTTGGGAAACGCTTTGGCTTCCAAAAAGAAAACATCGAAAAACCAGATTGTGTTTTTCGATTACCGCGACGAGCGAAAGCTGAAACGTTTTATTAACGATCAGGGGAAGATCATTCCCCGTCGCATCACAGGACTTTCCGCAAAAGAACAGAATCTTCTGACCCATTCGGTGAAATGGGCAAGGTTCCTTGCGGTGATTCCATATGTTGCCGACGAATACAAGTAAACAATTTTGCAATCTCTTGAAACAAGGACGCTAAAGTGAAAATCATTTTACGTAAGGATGTGGCTGCCCTTGGTGATGCAGGTGATGTTGTTGCAGTAAAGAATGGTTATGCGAACAACTTCCTGATTCCGCAGGGTATGGCTATAAGGGCGACCGAGGGGACGCTCAAGGCTCTTGAAACCGAAAAAAAACAGCAGGCTAAAAAAATTGAACAGCAGCGTATAAATGCCCGCGAGCTTGCCCGGAAAATCGAACAGATGATCATAAAGGTTTCTGCAAGGGCTGGCGAGTCCGGAAAGCTGTTCGGCACGGTGACATCTTCCGATATTGCCGAAGCCCTGAAAGCTCAGGGAGTCGATATCGACCGCAGAAAGATCACTCTTGAAGCCCCGGTTAAAGCGCTCGGGAAATATGAGGCCGAAGCAAAGCTTTTCATGGATGTTGCCGTGAAGGTTGCTTTCGAAGTAGAAGCGGAAGCATCGGGATCCTGACCGCGGTTATTTGAATTTTTCCGGTTACCGGCTCCATGGCGTTAAACTGTCATGGAGCTTTTTTTATTGTGACGGCTTTGGAAATTCTTCGATCCTGCCGTAGAATAAGGTAATACGGTCTGCGTCCCACCAGCAGACCGGGATAGACAGCACAGCAGTACCATTGAACTTAAAAAAGGGGAGCCGATATGATCCAGACACTTTTGCAGGAGAAATATCCCATCTACACGCTGGAGCTTGACAAAGCCGAAACAAGCTGCAGCAGCGTGGATGATATTATGGCACGTTTTAAAGAGCGGATCGAAGCCAATCCGGGGATAAAATTTATCGGTGTTTTCGATCATTATGAGCATACCTCTTCGCTGCCTGACGGTGTGATTGCTCCGGGAATCAGGGATGCAGGGAACATTCTGTTCTGTTTCGGAAAAGAAATTCCAAATCCGGGTGTGCTTGCTGTGCGGCCCAGATCTATCGGTGTTGCCGAGCTTGAGAATTCGTTTGTCATAACGTTTCTGGAAGCTCCTAATCCCGCAGCTAACGAGGCTATGGAAACCTGGACAAAAGAGCTGAAAGATAAATAGGGTATCTGTCCGTCTTTTTCTCTGAAGCATGAAAAAACCTCCGGAGTTGTTTGTTTCTCCGGAGGTTTTTTCTGTTATCTGTATGTTCTTCCTGATGCCGTTCATGCAGGAAACTGACGCAGCATACGTACGTCGTTTTCAAACAGCAGTCGGATATCGTCGATTTTATAACGAAGCAGCACGGTTCTGTCAACACCCATGCCGAATGCATATCCCGACCATGCTTCCGGGTCAATGCCGCAGTTGCGCATGACATTCGGATGCACCATGCCGCATCCCATGATTTCAAGCCATCCCGATTTCTTGCAGACGCGGCATCCCTTGCCGCCGCACAGATAGCAGGTAACATCTACTTCGGCCGAGGGTTCGGTGAAGGGAAAAAAGCTTGGCCTGAAGCGCAGCTTCACATCCGTGCCGAACATCTGGCGGGCAAATGAAAAGATGGTGGCTTTCAGGTCGGCAAAGGAGACGTTTTTATCGATATAGAGTCCTTCGAGCTGGTGGAATACGCAATAGCTGCGTGAACTGATTGCCTCGTTCCTGTATACCTTTCCGGGGCAGATCACCCGTATCGGAGGTTTGTTGTCAAGCATCACCCTGACCTGTACCGGAGATGTATGGGTTCTCAGGAGGACGTCTCCATCGGGATTTCCTCTGGTGACAAAAAAGGTGTCCTGCATATCTCTTGCAGGATGGTCGGGAGGAAAGTTCAGCATATCGAAGTTGTTCCGGTCAAGCTCGAGTTCCGGACCTGTGGCGATGCTGAATCCCATCGCATGGAATATCTGCTTCATCTCGCCGAGCACCTTCTGGACGGGGTGCTCGCTTCCGCTGAATTCCCGTCTGCCGGGCAGGGTGAGATCGAGAGCCTGCGATTTTCGGGGTGCAGGAAAGGAAATTGCAGCGTTGGCCGCTTCGATCTTTTCGTCCGCAGCAAGTTTGAGCGCGTTGAGCAATTGACCGATCCTTGGTCTCTGAGCTGCTTCGACGGATTTCAGTTGAGAGAAAAGAGCCGCTATTCGCCCCTTACGGACCGTATAGGCAAGCCGGAACGCTTCGAGATCCCTTGCGTTGCGGATCTCGAAGGCATTGATTTCCTGCTGCAGACTGAGGATAGCTTCTTCCATTACAAGCGGGCTGATGCTTAACCGATGACTGATTTGACGATCTGAGTAAAAGCGGCAGGATCCTTGACGGCGATTTCTGCAAGGGCTTTGCGGTCTATCTCGACGCTCTTTTTATTCATCGCATCGACCAGTTTCGAATAAGTGGTGCCGTTCAGGCGGGCAGCAGCGTTGATTCGCATGATCCAGAGCGAACGGAAATTGCGTTTTTTTGCGCGGCGGTCGCGATAGGCGTACTGTTCTGCTTTATCGACGGCGTGTTTGACGACGGTCAGGATATTTCCTCTCGATCCCCAGAAGCCTTTGGCTTTCTTGAGGACTCTTTTTCTTCGTGCCCTGGATGCAACGGCATTATTGGCTTTAGGCATTGTTCTCTACAATTTAGGTTGTCAGTTTATGCAAGGATCATCCGCTTGATCTGCTTTTCTTTTGTTCCGTCAAGCATTGTCGACTGATGAAGGCGTCTGGTACGTTTTCTGTTCTTTTTTTCGAGGTTGTGCGATCCGTTCATTCGTTCGCGTTTGATTTTTCCGGAAGCAGTCGCTTTGAATCGCTTGCATGCTCCTTTGTGTGATTTCATTTTAGGCATGATCGTCTCATTTGTATTGTAAAAAAACAGGCCTGTGCCGACTATTCTCCGCTTTTCGGTTCCGGTGCAGGCGCAGGTGATGATGTGGCGCTTGTTTTGGCTTTGATACGTTCAAATGCGTCAATTTTCTTTTTATCAGGTTCGAAATAGACGAAGAGTTTCTTCCCTTCGAATTTCGGGTCGCCGTCACGGTTGCTGACGCAGCTGAGCCGTTCCGTCAGGCGTTCGGCAAGTTCAAGGCCTTTATCCTTGTATATGATCGAGCGTCCGAGAAAGACGATAGTGGCCCTTACTCTGTTTCCTTTACGGAGAAACTCTTCGAGATGGGCGGTCTTGAAGTCGAAGTCATGCTTGTCGGTATTGGGATGAAATCGCAGTTCCTTGAGCGTCGTGGTTTTCTGCTTTTTCTTGAGGTCTTTCTCCCGTTTGTCCATCTTGAAGAGAAGCTTGCCGAGGTTGTCCAGCTTGCATACCGGAGGTTCGGCGTTTG
Organism: Chlorobiota bacterium; assembly: GCA_016868665.1. Classification (GTDB taxonomy): domain Bacteria; phylum Bacteroidota; class Chlorobiia; order Chlorobiales; family Chlorobiaceae; genus Chlorobium. The sequence continues at coordinate 65,128 of VGGK01000009.1, read as the reverse complement.
GCTGTACTTCGATCAGGTCAAGATTCCGATCTTCGGCCATACGTCTTGCGTCCAGGGTTTTCATGACCTGCTGGGTTCCATCCTGAAAGACAATACGCACTTCCGGAACGCGGATCTGTTCGTTGACCCGGTAGGAAAGTTTCGGCTTCTGAGTCGTCGTCTTCTGTTTCTTCATGAGATCAGCATTAGTTTAAAAAGTCAGATTCGTTCCGTTATTTCCTTTCCGATCATATCTGTAAGAGCGGCAACGCTGAAGCTGCCCATGTCGCCTTTCCTGTGGCGACGCAGCGATACTTCGCCGGTATCGCGTTCCTTCTGGCCTGCGATAACCATACAGGGGATTTTTCCGACTTCCGCCTCCCTTATTTTTTTTCCTATTTTTTCGCTTCTCATATCGATCTCGGCGCGGATACCTGCCGCAAGCAGGGCTGCATGGACGGTTTTCGCGTACTCATGCACATCCTCTGCGATCGGGAGTACGATTGCCTGAACCGGAGCGAGCCAGAGTGGAAAATTCCCTGCGGTATGCTCTATCAGGACGCCGATAAAGCGCTCCATGGAACCGAATGGCGCACGGTGTATGACCACCGGACGATGTTTCTGTCCGTCGCTGCCGACATAGCTGAGGTCGAAGCGCTCAGGCATCACATAATCGACCTGGACTGTACCGAGCTGCCATTTGCGACCAAGCGCATCGCGGACGATAAAATCGATTTTCGGGCCGTAGAAACTCGCTTCGCCGATGCCGATGAAATAGTCGATGCCCATGCGATCGGCTGCTTCCCGAACATCCTTTTCCGCCTGTTTCCAGACGTCCTCCGTACCCCCGTATTTTTCCCGGTTAGCAGGATCGTGCATGGAGAGGCGGGTCTGAACCTCGGCGAATCCGAGCGTAAGGAAAACGAACTGCGTCAGATCGATGGCGTTGCAGATTTCATCGACCAGCTGGTCCGGCCGGCAGTAGATGTGCGAGTCGTCCTGCGTGAATCCTCTTGCCCGTACCAGCCCGTTGAGTTCGCCTGATTGTTCGTGTCGGTAGACCGTGCCGAACTCGGTAAGGCGTATCGGCAGGTCCCTGTAACTGCGCAGCTTCGAGCTGTAAATCAGATGGTGGTGCGGGCAGTTCATAGGTTTGAGCAGATACTGCTCCTGCTTTCCGTCCTCGTCATGATAGGTCAAAGGAGGAAACTGCGAATCGCTGTAATAGGGATAATGACCCGATCGCTTATAGAGGCCGATATTGCCGATATGGGGCGTGTAGACCGGCAGGTAGCCACGTTTGCGCTGTTCTTCTTTCAGGAACGTTTCAAGTTCGCTGCGGATGATGGCGCCTTTGGGCAGCCAGACCGGCAGGCCGCTGCCGATTTCAGGAGAAAGCATGAACAGATCGAGCTCGGCGCCGAGTTTGCGATGGTCCCTTCGTTTGGCTTCCTCAAGTCTTGCGACGTGCTCCCTGAGCAGTTTCTCGGACGGAAAAGCGATGCCGTAGATACGCTGCATGCTCTCCCTCGAGGAGTCGCCGCGCCAGTAGGATGACGAGATATTGGTAAGGAGGACGGCCTTGAGTTTCGCTGTCGTGGGCAGGTGCGGCCCTGAGCAGAGATCGGTGAACGATCCCTGGTGATAGAGCGATACCGTTTCGACCTCTTTCAGGGTATCATTGAGGATTTCAACCTTGTAAGGGTCGTTGCGCACGCTGGTGAAATACGCTATGGCATCGGACCGTTTCATCTCTTCGCGCTTCAGGCGGATATCACGTTTTCCGATTTCCAGCATTTTCTGCTCGATCAGGCGGAGATCCTCTTCGCGGAACCGATGCTCAGAAGCCACGTCGTAATAGAAACCCTGTTCAGTCGCCGGTCCCGCACCGAAGCGGCTTCCCGGGAAGAGTTCCTCGATGGCCTGGGCCATGATATGACTCGCGCTGTGCCAGAATATATCGTGCCCGAGCGGCGAGTCGAACGTGACGATCTCTATTCGCGCGTCGCTGTGGATCGGCGCATGAAGATCTGTCGGTCTGCCGTTGACGGTCACGGCAAGTGCATCTTCGGCAAGTCGCTTGCCGATAGAGAGCGCTATATCAAAACCGGTACTTCCGGAGGGAACGGTGCGAACCGTCCCGTCAGGCAGGGTGATGGCTATGGAAGCCTGCTGTTCCTGTATGTCGGACATGCTGTTGTTGTCGTTTCGTCATGCTGCGCAGCCGGATGGCTTTTCCGATACAGCGCAATATCTCTCCGATGGAGAGAATAAAAATATTGTGTCCAGCCTCTTTATGTCAGTACTGCACGGCCGGGAGGGCTGAGCGGGTCGTTATGCACGACAATTCCCGTTACCGTTAAGTGGATTTCAACTATACGAATAAAATATCGAAAAAGCAAATTCAGCCTATGTGCCGGAGCAGTTCAGCGGTTACGGTTTCTTTTCCGGTTTTCCTTGCCAGAGTTTCGGCTTTTATTTTAAGTTCGCGTCCGAACGATATCTGGCTGATGAACGGGGCATTTTTCACCAAATCGTTGAGCAGCGCTTCTGCTTCTCCGGTCCAGGCGATTTTCCTCAGCGGTTCTTCGGCGGAGATGCTTCTTTTCTGTATGGGAAGGAAGTTGAAGAGCATGTCGTAGAGAGCGTTCACGATTTCCTGCAGCAGGTAAACCGCGCCGCTGTGCCCCATGAACGGGGTACCAAGAGCCCTGCGGACAATTGGGCCGGGGAAGCCTGCGGGAATGAATTTCGTCTTTAAGTCGAGTTCGGCAAGATAGATCTTGTCTGCCATGCGACCGAAGAGAAACTGCGGCTGTTTTTCCTTTATTTCGTCGCGCAGCAGAGTATTGTCGGTTGTCGGTGTGTCGTGGCTGAAGATACACTGCATGCCCATCTCTCCGGAAAGAAATTTTTCGAGTCCGCGAGCATAGCTTTTTGCTGCGGTTACGCCGAAACGTACGGTAGGGAACCATTCAGCCTGCGGACCTCTCCAGAGGTCCCACACCGGCTTGAGCGTGCCGCTTTTTTCCTCCTGCAGAAACGATGCGGCTTTTTCTGTATTGCCTGTGAGTCTGCCGATATCTTCAATGAATTGCCTGGTCTCATCGATACCGAACGGCGCGAAAAGTATCGGACGTCCCAGAGATTCGGCAAGTGTGCTGCCGAATTCGCGATAGAGGACAACAATGACCTCGGAGTTTTTCAGGCGAGAAATGTCGGAGAGTCCGCTTTCAAACGGATAGACGAGGTTGACGCGCGCTCCGCAGCCTTGTATGATTCTCTTGATCTCGGCGAGATCCGAAGGACTGTTGAAGCATCCGTAAGTCGGACCGATGATGCTGACAGTTCCTTTCTCGATTTCGGCCGGTTTTCCGTCATCGAATTTCCCGAACAGCCACTGCAGAGCCCTGTCCCTGCCCTGCCATTCATTCTCTCCGAGGGAGTTGGAAGGGAAGAAGGTTACGCCAGGGAACTGCATTTGAAGCATGCGCTCATGATCGCTGCCGATCATTTCGCTTTCAGCGCTGGAAACAAGGACAATGTGCCTGTCGGCAGCTGATAGTCTGTCAAGGATATCTCGCACGGATTCAGCGCTTCCTGACGAGGATATCTCTTTTTCGGTCAGACTCGTTGGCGTAAAATTCTCAAGGTAGGGAATTGCGTCAGTGTAGTCCATCACGGCAACCCCGACCAGATTATAACAGCCCACCGGAGCGTCGGCTACGACGTGAATGTCGCGGAGTGAGCAGAAGGTATTGACCGCAGCCCAGTATGCGCTTGCAGTCGATTCGTCACGAACGGTTTTTCCCATTGTTCCAGTTGTGTATGTATTCCTTGATCAGATGCAGGGGGCCATTTACTGCATTGTCCCGTAAAGCGAAACGGGAAGTTTTCCCGTAGCGCCAAGTTCTCCCTTGAGCAGCCGGATAACCGCATCCTCGCTTGCGGAGTTCGATGAGTAGGTGCTTACTGCAGTCCGTATGTCAGGGAATGCGCTGATGAGGTATGGCGTTCCGAATGATACGAAGATCAGAGGTTTTTCAGGAGGAAGCGAGCGGGAGAGCGTCTGCAGGAACCGTTGTTGTTCACCGCTGATCCGGAGTGTCCCGGATCCTGAAAAGACCTGGACATATGAGGAAATGATAACGGCATCGGCGCCTGTTGCTGCTTCCCTGATCGCTGTATAGGAGACCGAATCGGTTTTGGGATCGATTCTTACTGTCGTAGCCGGGAATGTGCGCCCCAGCATTTCAGCATACTGTCTGCCGGTTTCAGGATTGTTTTTATCCTGCAGGATGATGTTGAGCATCCGGCTTGCTCCTCCATTGGTTCTCAGAGGGAGGTGACGAGGATCCTGCCTTATCAGGGTTACGGAACGGGAGGATATTTCTTTTGCAAGGTTCCTGTGCGATTCGGGACTTATGGCAAACGGCACCCTGTTGAGATCGATCAGCTTGTTCCCTTCAAGATTGAGCCATTTTTTGATCTTGAGAATGCGTCTGACCGACGCATTGATCTGCTCCTCCGGAATTTTGTTTTCTCTTACGGCCTGGACGATTGCCGAATGTGTCTGCTCGGGGTCCGGAGAAAAAAGCAGCAGGTCGTTGCCCGCCTGTACGGCTTTGACGGATATTTCCTGCACGTTATTGCCATTGTAGAGCGCTTTCATGTTCAGCGCGTCGGTGATGATGAGGCCCTGAAAACCGAGTTCGTTACGCAGAAGGCCGGTAACGATGGTTCTGGAAACCGATGCAGGTTCCATGGTGCCGGTCAGTCCGGGAACGGCAAGATGTCCGGTCATGATGCTGATGACTCCATGATCGATAGCGGCTTTGAAGGGCTTGAGTTCGTAGTCGAAGAGCCGCTGTCTGCCGGCACTGAGGACGGGGAGCGCCAGATGACTGTCAACCGTGACGTCTCCATGTCCGGGAAAATGTTTTGCTGTCGCAATCATGCCATGGGATTGCAGCCCTTCGATCATGGCATTGCTCATGGTTACTGCCTGTTCGATATTGTCACCGAACGAGCGGGTGTTGATGACGGGATTTGCAGGATTGATGTTGAGATCGACATTCGGAGAATAACTCTGGTGAATGCCGACAGTGCGGGCTTCGCTGGAAATGGCTTTTGCCATGGAGAAGGCGAGTTTCGGGTCGTTAGCGGCGGCCAGGGCCATATTCGGAGGAAATTCCGTTGCGCCGGAAAGCCGCATTGCAAGGCCTCGTTCCATGTCTGCGCTCATAAGCAGCGGTCGAGGAGCTATGGCCTGGAAACTGTTTGCCATCATGGCAGCGCTGAACGCCTCGCCTTTCATGAACATGATGCCGCCAACCTTTCCTTCTCTTACAAGCCGCTGCAGCTGCAGGTAATTTGCATCTCCAGCGCTGTTGTATCGGCTTTCGGTCTGCGCAATGATCATCTGGCCTGTTTTTTCTTCGATCGTCATCCGATCAAGCTCTTTTTCGATGCCGGAATCCTTTCGATTGAAAATGTACTGGGCCTGCCATTTTTTTAGAGAAGGTTTCGGCTTCGCATCCGAAGGCATTGCTGCAACGGAAAACATCAGTGCAATTGAAAGCAGGGCAGAGGTTATTCGGGTTGCAATGGTCATGATGCGGAGTTTGCCGGTTGTCGATTCTGTTTTGAAAAGAATACAAAAAAAAGGGATGAATCGGTACATGCGGTTTTTTTTCATGCAGGCGGATGCGTTTTCAGTGCGCTGTGTTTCTGTCTATATTGCCGGGTGTAGTCCGGAATCGAAAGCGCTTCAGCTGTTTATCGGGACGGGATCGTTCCGACTTTTTTGTAACAGGAATTAAAATCTTTATGCGCAAAAAAGTGGCATTGCTCTATACCGGGGGCACTATCGGATGTGATGGCTTTCCGCTTGCTCCGGTGCCCGGCGAAATATTCAGGGAGAGGTTCAATGCGATTCCGTGGTACAGCGGCGGAGCATTGCGCGTGGGAGGTAATGAGATAGTCTGCCGCATCGAATGGATAAGCCGGCCGGCAGACAGTTCCGATCTTGTTCCGATCGACTGGCTTGCTATGGCCTCCTGGGTCCTCGAACGTTATGAACGATATGACGGTTTCGTGATCCTTCATGGGACCGATACCATGTCGTGGAGCACTTCGGCACTCTCTTTCCTGCTGCAAGGCCTCTCCAGGCCTGTTGTTTTTACCGGTTCACAGCTGCCTCTCTTTCAGGAGAGGAGCGATGCCGCACAGAACCTTCTGACTTCCGTCATTCTTGCGGCCACCTTCGATATTCCCGAGGTCTCGCTGTTTTTCGATCACCTGCTGTTGAGGGGAAACCGGTCAGTGAAAGTCGATGCCCGTTCATTCACAGCATTTGCATCTCCGAATTATCCCGAGCTGGGACGAGCCGGCACGGAGATTGTCATCAACCGTTCACTGCATCTTGATCCGCCGGCTTCTGCTGTATCGCTTGACGATCCTCTGAACAGGATTGCCCGGCTTAAGGAACTCTCTCTGCTTCGGCAGGTGATGGCGGACTATTGCGTCGTTGCGTTGACGCTTTTTCCGGGAATACCTGCCGGTATGATCGACGCTTTGCTTTCCCTTTCGCCCAGGTTGAGGGGGATCGTGCTGAAATCGTTCGGTTCGGGTAATGCTCCGGTATCAGGTGGTTTTATCGATGCGCTTGCACGGGCCCGTGAGCAGGGTGTCGTCGTAGTTGATGCTACACAGGTGCTTTCGGGCACAGTTCGGATGAAGAACTATGAAACCGGTTACCTGCTGCAGCAACGTGCGCATGCTGTCTGCGGTCACGATCTTACTGCGGAAGCAGCTCTTGCCAAACTTATCTGTCTTACGGGAAAGGCTCTTGTCGAAGGGCGCGGGACGGATTACGTGGAAAAGGGTATCGAGACGCTCATCTGCGGCGAAATGACCCTGTGAGACAAAGCCGTGCTACATGGTTCGCTGCGGATTATAGATGATGCCTCCGGTATCGCGGTAACTCATGAGTACCTCGCGTGCTTCGGTTCTGCAATGTTCCGTCATTACGGAGATTCCGCGATGTTCGAGACACGCTTTCCAGTCTGCCGGTTTCGGACCTTCGTCGAACCCGGCTTCTTCTGCGTCGCTGCCGGTTGCTCCCGTTACGATCCTCCTGATTCCCGACCAGATGATCGCACCGAAACACATTGCGCAGGGTTCGGTTGATGTGACCAGCTCAAGAGTGGTGTGATGTTTTCCGAGATCGAAGGTCTCGAATCGTTGCTCTGCGGCGGCCAGCGCAACCATTTCCGCATGGGCGTGGGAGCAGCGGCTTTCGACCACGAGGTTGACGCCTGCAGCAATCAGCCGGCCGGTTGCCGATTCAAAGACTGCGGCGCCGAATGGCCCTCCCGTTCGATGAACGGCGTTCAATCGGGATAGTTCGACCACTGCAAGCATGCGTTGCCGTTCTTCCGCTATGCATTCAGGCAGCGTTTCAAGAAAAGTCCTGACAGGACGGGGCAGTATGCCGATGGTATTGCAGAAGATCATAAATGCTCGTATTTCGATCGGGGCGTTCAGCTCATGAACAGATAGGGTTTCCAATCCTCCGAAACCGCAGCTGTGAACTGCTGCATGAAGATGATGTGGTTTGGCCGAACCGGTCTGGAGAGTGGAGTCATCCCGGCTTCTGCCGGTGTTCTGTTTCCTTTTTTCGTATTGCAGCGATAGCAGGCGGTAATGAGATTTTCCCAGGAGTCCTCACCGCCTCGGGATCGCGGGAGCATATGATCGACCGTCAGGTCAAGATCACCGCGTCCGCAGTATTGGCATCGGAAAGCATCCCGCCGGAGCACATTTTTCCTGTTCAGCATTATGCGTTTGAACGGAACCCGCACAAATACGTTAAGGCGCACGATGCTCGGAAGCGGGAAACGGCGGGAGACCGTACAGACCACATGTTCAGGATGGTCCGCAACAGGTACGGCTTTTCCGCAGAACAGCAGCAGAACGGCCTTCTGGGCATCGCAGATGCTCAAGGGTTCGTAACTGCTGTTCAGTATCAGAACTTTTGAACTGAGCAAGGACATTTTCCCGGTTTTTGTTAGAGTATACCTCCGGATACTGCCGCAGCAAAATGCCCTCTGTGAACTTTTCGTTACATCTCCACTCCTGACGCGATTATTTCCGACCCGTCAAGGCAGCGGAGAGTGATTTATCCCGGGCAGCAGATGTTCAGCTGGCGGGAGGCCTGTGCTTCATCGAGGCGTTTGACCGGCGTAGATACAGGCGCTGAAAGCACCAGTTCCGGAGATGTTTCGGCCTCGTCGGCAATGCTCAGAAGGGCATCTGCAAACATGTCGAGACTTTCCCTCGTCTCTGTTTCCGTCGGTTCGATCATAAGCGCCTCACTTACGATCAGCGGGAAATAGATGGTAGGGGCATGAAAGCCGTAGTCGAGAATCCTTTTGGCAATATCAAGCGTTCTGACCCCGTGCTGCTTTTTCTGACGGTCACCTGAAAGGCAGAACTCGTGCATGACCGGTTTCGGATAGGGCAGCTCGTACCTCTCGTCAAGACGCCCGAGGAGATAGTTCGCATTGATGATGGCGTTTTCAGAAACCCTTCTGAGCCCTTCTGAGCCCAGCATTCTGATGTACGTATATGCCCTGATGAGTACAGCGAAATTGCCGTAGAAGTTCATCATTCTTCCTATACTCCCGGAGCATTCGCTATTGAGCCGGTAAACGGTTCCTTCAGGGCCGACGATTTTTTCGACAATCGGTACGGGAAGATAGGGAATCAGTTTTTCGCTGACACCGACCGGTCCGCTTCCGGGTCCTCCTCCTCCGTGCGGCGCCGAAAAGGATTTATGGAGATTGTAGTGCACGACGTCAAATCCCATGTCGCCTGGGCGGGTAATGCCGAGCAGCGCATTCATGTTCGCGCCGTCCATGTAGAGCAGGCTGCCGTTTTCATGCACCATGCGTTCTATTTCGAGGATTTCCTTTTCAAACAGCCCTATGGTATTAGGATTGGTGAGCATGATGGCCGCTACATCGTCGTCAAGTTTTTCCCTGAGGTCGGCGAGGTCGGTCCTTCCGTCTGAAGCGCTTTTTACAGATACGATCGAGTAACCTGCAATTGCTGCAGATGCCGGGTTGGTACCGTGAGCCGAGTCTACGACGAGAAGTTTCGTGCGTTTCGAGCCTCTTGCCTCATGATATTTTCTTATCAGGAGTATTCCGGCAAGTTCTCCATGGGCGCCAGCGGCCGGCTGCAGGCTGACGGCTGCCATTCCGGCGATTTCGGCAAGCATGCCGCTTAGCTCGTACATCATCTGCAGGGCACCCTGAACAGTTTTTTCAGGCTGAAGCGGGTGAAGTTCGCTGAAGCCTGCAAGATCGCAAGCTGCATCGTTCACTTTCGGATTGTACTTCATTGTGCAGCTGCCGAGAGGGTACATGTTTTTATCGACATGGTAGTTCAGATTGGAAAGCCGGATAAAATGCCTGACTACCTCGCTTTCCGGGATTTCGGGAAGGTCTGCGGGCTCTTTTCTCAGGAATTCGGCCGGCAAGGTCTCTTCCGGTGTCAGTTCCCGAATGTCGTTCGGTGCGAGGCTGTATCCTTTACGGCCCTCTCTGGACAAGTTGAAAATCAGTTGTTCTCTCATGGTGCGCAGCGTCGTGAAGTGGTCTGAGGCTTGAAATGATAAGCAATATAGATCACGGCGGCGAAATGCTCAAACTTGCGGGAGGTTGTCATGGAAGATTGCTTCAGATATCGGATGCTTTCCGTGTATCTGCTTCGTGTTCCTCGTTTGCCAATAGCTCCATGGTTTCTTTTGCCGCGAACTGTTCGGCATCCTTTTTTCTCTGTGCGGTACCCTTTCCGTACGTACGGCCTTCGCAGGTAACCTCCACAGTGAAAATTTTCTCGTGTTCAGCACCTTCTGCGGCAATGACGGTATAAACGGGAGGAGCCATGTGACGGGACTGGGTATATTCTATCAGGCGGCTTTTATAATTGTGTTCTGCAGCAACGATTGTCTGGAAATTCACATGTCCGATCACCTGTTGCATGACGAAGGAACGAGCGGCCTCAAGCCCTTTGTCGAGATAAATAGCTCCGGTCAGCGATTCGAAAACGTCTGCCAGAGCCGATTCGCTGGTTCTGATTTTTTCGTTGTCAGCGGACTCTCCGATAACGAGGTATTCGGCGAGTCCCATGCTTCCGGCGAATCCGGCGAGGGATTTTCGATTGACGATTTTTGCCCGGTTGTTCGAAAGTTCACCTTCGGAGCTTTCCGGAAAAAGGCGGTAGAGATATTCCGAAATGACGAGATCGAGCACCGCATCGCCGAGAAATTCCAGTCGCTGATTGGACTGAGTGTCGGCAGTTCGGGGATCGTGGGTAACGGAGCGGTGAGTAAACGCTGTCAGATAGATTTCCGGATTATTGCCGGTTCCTCCGGCAACACTGTCGATTAACGTACGAAGGTTTTCCGGCAGCAGATTTGTTCTGTTCCGATAGGAATCAGCTTCGCCATTTTCGGAAGATTGAGCACGGTTGAAGGCGAATCCGGTCAGTTTCTGCCAGAACTGCTCCATAAGCGGAGTGTCACATTAGGATACTATGACTTATTTTTGAAAATAAGTGTGGCATTATGACCCCCGAATCCGAACCCGTTATTGAGCGCATAGTTGATGATTCGCTGTTTCGGATGGTTCGGCGTTACATCGAGATCGATTTCCGGATCGAGATTTTCGTTGTTGATTGTCGGCGGCACCATTGCATTCTGCATTGCAAGAATGCACACAATGGACTCTACGACGCCTGCTGCGCCGAGCAGGTGGCCTGTCATGGATTTCGACGAGCTGATGCTGAGTTTGGCTGCATGTTCGCCGAAAACTTTCTTGATTGCCGTGATTTCGGCAATGTCGCCAAGCGGCGTAGCGGTACCGTGGGTGTTGATATAGTCGATTCCTTCAGGTCCGATTCCGGCAACGGATAGCGCAGCCTTCATCGCATTGACCGCGCCGGCCCCTTCCGGGTGGGGGGCAGTCAGGTGGTAAGCATCGGCAGTTGCTCCGACACCGGCGATTTCGCAATAGATTTTCGCGCCGCGCGCTACTGCGGATTCGTAAGTTTCAAGCACAAGAGAACCAGCACCTTCTCCCATGACGAATCCGTCACGATCGCGGTCGTAAGGTCGTGACGCTGTCTCGGGATGTTCATTTGCCGTCGAAAGGGCACGCGCCGCATTGAAGCCTCCGACGCTCATCTGCGTGATGGGTGCTTCCGAGCCTCCGCAGATCATATAGTCTGCCATGCCGAGCTGAAGTATCATCCATGCGTCGATTATGGCGTGCAGAGACGTCGCGCAGGCGGATGCCGTCGCATGGTTCGGACCCATCAGGCCGAATTTCATGGAAATCTGCCCTGCTGCGATGTCCGGGATAAGCATCGGAATGAAGAACGGGCTGATCCTTCTGGGTCCGCGTTCGAGATAGGCTCTGAACTGCTGGTCATAGGTTGTCATTCCTCCGATGCCTGAGCCATGAACAACACCGATCCGGAGCGGATCGATTGCCTGCAGGTCAAGCCCCGAATCGTTCAGGGCCTGTTCTGCGGCAATAACGGCATATTGACAGTATGGATCCATGCGATCGGCTGATTTCCTGTCCATGTAATCGGCCGCAGAAAAGTTTTTCAACTCGCATGCAAAGGTTGTGGCAAAGCCGGCAGTGTCGAAATAGGTTATCGGTGCAGCTCCGCTTCTGCCATGAACCAGGGAGGTCCAGAACTCTTCTTTGCTGAGGCCTATCGGAGACAGTACCCCGATTCCTGTAACGACAACTCTTTTGCGTTCCTGACCCATCTGTTGTGTGTTCGTTTCGTTGTTCCGGGTACTCAAATGATCCCTGGTGGAGTAATTACTTTTTGGCGATGTAATCTATTGCCTGCTGTACGGTGCTGATTTTCTCCGCATCTTCATCCGGGATCTGAACGCCGAATTCGTTCTCGAGTTCCATGATCAGTTCAACGGTATCGAGAGAGTCTGCGCCAAGGTCATCGGAAAACTTCGATTCGGGTTTGATCTGGTCTTTATTGACGCCCATTTTACTGACAATAATATCGTACACCTTGTCTTTAATTTCAGCTTCGCTCATTGCTCTGTTCTCCTGTTTGATGGTTTGTTGTGGATAAAAAAATGAAAGTGTCTATAAATATACAAAGAAAAAAAGCTTACTCAAACAGCGCATTCTACATGACCATGCCGCCGCTGATGTTTATCACCTCCCCGGTAATGTAAGCCGCATCATTGCCCGCAAGGAATGATACTACCCTTGCCACATCTTCCGGCTGACCGAATCTGGCAAGCGGAATAACATCGAGCATCTTGTTTCTTACATCTTCGGAGAGCGCATCGGTCATTTTTGATGCGATGAACCCCGGAGCGACTGCGTTGACGCGGATATTGCGGGACGCAAACTCTTTGGCGACCGATTTTGTGAAAGAGATGACGCCTCCTTTCGATGCCGCGTAGTTCGCCTGTCCGGCATTTCCCATGAGTCCGATGACCGAAGCGATGTTGACGATTGCTCCGGAGCGCTGTTTCATCATGATCCTGGTAACGGCTTTTGTACAGGCAAAAGTCCCTTTCAGGTTTACCGTCAGAACCGCATCCCAATCCTCCTCGCTCATTCTCATAAGAAGGCCGTCACGGGTGATGCCTGCGTTGTTGACGAGAATATCGATTCTTCCTGTCGTTTCGGCAATTTCGCTGAAAACCTTCTGCACCGCTTCCGTATTGGTAACATCGAGTTCCCGGCACCAGACGTCGCGACCAAGATTCCGAACTCCTTCTGCTGTCTCCGCAAGCCACTCCTCCCTGATATCGCATACGACCACTCCTGCACCTTTTGCGGCAAGATCAAAAGCAATCGCCTGTCCGATTCCTCTGGCTGCGCCGGTCACTACTGCAATTTTTCCTTCAAGCATGTTTCCTGTCTCTTCTGTTTTTAGTTTAGAATCCGATTCTGTCAAACCGTTATATGCCTGCTGACATCGTCTGCCGTATCGACGCCTGCAGTTGTAACCGATTTATCGATTCTTTTGATGAGTCCCTGCAGTACTTTCTGAGGGCCGACTTCTATGAAGTCTGTTACTCCGTTTTTAACCATCGCTTCGATCGACTGGGTCCACAATACCGGACTTGTAAGCTGCCTGATCAGGTTTTTTCTGATCTCCGGGGCAGAAGTGACGGGAACTGCAACAGCATTCATGCACACGGGAATTTTTGCATCATGAATATCGACATGTTCGAGAGCTTCGGCAAGTTCCTGCTCTGCCGGTTTCATGAGCGGAGAATGGAACGCTCCGGATACAACGAGTTCCTTTGCCATTCTTGCTCCGTGCGAAGGGGCAAGTTCGACCGCTTTTCTGACAGCGGCAATATCTCCTGATATGACCACCTGACCGGGGGAGTTGAAGTTAGCCGCCTGAACCGTTCCCGACAGGGACGCTTCGGTCAGAAGTGCTTCGACGGAGCAGTCCTGCATGCCGATAAGCGCAGCCATGGAACCGGGATTTTCCTCTCCGGCTTTCTGCATCAGTTCTCCTCTTCTGGCGACAATACGAATGGCATCCTCAAAAGATATGGCGCCGGCAAAACAGAGTGCGCTGTATTCGCCGAGGCTGTGTCCGGCAGCCATAGCAATGCCGTCGTTGCCTATCAGTGAGGCTATTGCCATGCTGTGCAGGAAAATGGCCGGCTGGGTATACCTCGTCTGGCGGAGATCCTCTTCGCTTCCTTTGAACATGATGCCGGTCATGGAAAACCCGAGGATAGCGTCGGCTTTTTTCATAAGCTCTTCCGCTGCAGGAAACGCTTCGAAAATATCCCTGCCCATGCCGCAATACTGGGACCCCTGCCCCGGAAATACAAATGCTTTCATTTATGGCTGGTTCTGATGAGTAAGAAAATGGATTACTGCCACCGGACGTACATTCCACCCCAGGTATAGCCCGCTCCAAAGCTGACAAGCACGAGATTCGATCCCTTGTGCAGTTTTCCCTGCTCTTCAAGTTCTGCCAGACAGATCGGTATGGTGCCTGCTGTGGTATTGCCGTAATGAGCAATATTGGACATGACCTTTTCGTCACTCAGGCCCATACGTTCGGCTGTGGCATGAATAATGCGCTGATTTGCCTGATGAGGTACCAGCCATGCGATGTTTTCGGCATCGAGGTTGTTGCGATGCATGATTTCAGCAGCTGTATCCGCCATGGCCGTAACAGCTGATTTGAATACCTGCCTGCCATCCTGATGGATGAAGTGCATACGCTTGTCCACGGTTTCGTGCGTTGCGGGATGCAGGCTTCCTCCGCCGGTCATAAGCAGGTGATCTTTTCCGTTTGTTCCGTCAGAGTAAAGTTTCGTATCGAGAATGCCGTAACCGTTTTCTGCAGGTTCAAGAATCACGCCGGCTGCACCGTCGCCGAAAAGAATCGCCGTCGAACGGTCCGAATAATCGACGACCGAAGACATTTTATCGCCTCCGATTACCATGACTTTTTTATGAGCTCCCGATTCAATGAAACTGGCACCGGTGCTGAGCGCGAAAATAAAACCCGAACAGGCAGCGTTCAGATCGAACGCCCAGGCGTTCGATGCTCCGATAATGCTTTGCACGAGACATGCCGTTGAAGGAAACAGCATATCCGGGGTCATTGTTGCAACAATGATGAGTTCGATTTCTGCTGCTGAAATACCACGCTTTTCGAGAAGCTGTCCTGCTACCTCGCCGCAGAGAAACGATGTCGCTCTGGCAGGATCTTTTTCTATTCGACGTTCGCTGATTCCCGTTCTGCTGCGGATCCATTCGTCGTTGGTTTCAAGAAGCTTTTCAAGGTCGGTATTGGTGATGACGCCGGAGGGAAGGTATTTGGCTGTAGCCGTTATTGCAGCTTTCATGCGTTCTAAGAGGTTATTTCTGTACAGGGTTGTCATGTTCTTCCGCATGAATGCTGATTCATGCGCAGTTGATTCGATGACGGGAAAGACCGCTACTCTTCGGAGAGCATTTCCGCAATATGGGCGTTGACCTTTTTTTCAATCATATGCTCAGCCATGAATATCATGTTTTTAATGGCGCGCGACGATGACCGGCCATGACCGACAATCGAGATGCCGTCAACCCCCAGGAAAGGGACGCCTCCGAACTTCTCGACATCGAAAGGCTCGAACATGCTTTTAAATACGGACGAAGCCAGCGCTGCGGATGTCGCGTCAAGATCTCCGGAAGCGACAAGTTTCTGCAGGGCGGGTTTGAGCAGGGAGCCGAGAAATTCGGGAATGCTTTCGCCGAACTTCAGGATGGTGTTTCCAACAAGGCCGTCACAGACAACGATGCTGACGTTGCCTTTGAGAATGTCATGTCCCTCGATATTACCTGCAAAACAGATTTTTCCCTGACTGTCAGCCTCTTTCAGCATTTTGTATGCCTGCTTGAGCACCTCCGAGCCTTTTCCTTCTTCTTCACCGATATTGAGCAGTCCTGTAACCGGTTTTTCGATGCCTGCAGCGAAACGCTGGTATATGGTGAGCATTTCAGCAAACTGCACAAGATGTTCCGGTTTGCAGTCCATGTTTGCCCCGACATCGACAATATTGGTCAGTCCTTCCTGTATTCTCGGGAAATAAGCGTAGATCGTAGGGCGCAGAACTCCAGGTAGCCTGCCGAGAACAAAAAGGGATGCGGCCATCTGCGCTCCGGTGTTTCCGGCGCTCACATAGGCATCAGCTTCTTTTGCCTTGCACATTTTAAGTCCCCTTACCAGAGATGATTCCTGTTTGGTCTTAACGGCAATCGCAGGAATGTCATCCATGGTAACCACTTCAGGAGCATGCACAAACCTGAGGTTCAATCCTTCAGTATCCTGTTCGGCAAGCAATGGTTCGACTTTTTCTGCCTGTCCGATCAGTACGACGGAAAACCGGTTGCCGCTTTCCCGAAGAGCCTGAATGGTTCCTTCAATTACGCAGGCCGGAGCGTTATCTCCGCCCATGGCATCAACGGCGATGGTCAGCATGACGGGGTAATCCTGTATTTGTTTTATATCAGCTGTTTGTGGATCTGGTTACGACGGCTCTGCCGCGGTAATGGCCACAATGACGGCAGGCGCGGTGCGGAAGGGTCGGCTCACCGCAGTTAGGGCAGACGACAGTCATCGCTGCTTTGGTGCGGGCATTGAACTGGGCGCGTCTTTTATCCCTTCTGGATTTCGACATTTTGGCTTTCGGATTTGCCATGGTTGTCCTCTGATTTTATAGTCGGTTAACGATACTTTTTTTTCAGCTTTTCAAGAGAGTCCCGCCAGGAACTTTTTTCATTTTCAGGCGCGTCATCCGGTTCCGTGTTTCCGACGAACAGCCTGCAGTCGGGATTGTCCGTACAGGTAACTTTCATCGGCACAGATAGCAGGATTGTCTCGCGCACATCTTCTGTAAGATCGATCGATATGGCGTTCCTGTCGATTATGCGGTAATCTTCGTCGCTGCTTTCCGGAATATCCGGTTCGGTGTCGAAAAGATAATCAATGCGATACTCTCCCGTGAGTTTCCGTTGAAGCGGAGCAAGACAGATATCGCAGGTGAAATCGGCTGTTGTTGCGGTTTTTATGATAACCGTCAGTTCGTTTTCGGTTTTTTCTGCGATTACGTGTACTGAAATGTCTCGCGAAAAAACCTCGTTGTTCAGCCCCTTATCCATGAAATCCTCAGCCCTGCAGGTGAAGTCGAACGTATGGGACCCCTGCATAAGACCCGCTATCCGGATCTCTATGAGTGCTTTTTCTTTTCGCATATGCCCTCTTTTCAATAAAAGAACACCAATGTACGAAAATTAATATGGAAAATGAAAGCGTCTGCATGCGCAATCGGGATGAAAAGGTAAAAAAAAGACGATTGATCTTTGGAAAAAAAGAAACTGATTGTATATTATCAGCCCATTCAGCAGTGATATACTCCGCGATAGCTCAATGGTAGAGCATTCGGCTGTTAACCGAAGGGTTGTAGGTTCGAATCCTACTCGCGGAGCACGAAAATGCAGAAGTACCGAAAGGTGTTTCTGCATTTTTTTTACAGCATCACCTCGAATCAGCCGGGATCTTGATGTTCGAAGCAGTATCCGATCCTGCTGCCATTTTTTTTGCTCCGATTCCGAACGCCCTCTCCACAACAGACAGGAGCAAAGTTATCGCCATCTTTATCGCCAATAGCCGCGGGCAGTCGAAAGGCAGTATGCGTCACGCGTTTCCGCCCGAGAAGCTGAAAGCAGATCCGGAAACGGCGAGCGATGATCGAAAAACTGACAGCGGTCAGCGTGCCGTTGCGGCGGAGGCTGCTCCGACCTGTCGGGATGCGGGTTTTGATATGCCCCCCTTTGAGCATGATATCGTCGAAAAGCGTTGATGCCCGTCGTTTTGTTCAGTAATGAGCGTGTTCATGGCATTTTATGATACTTGCAGTTTGCTGAATGGCATTACGTTTTTATTATATTGACAAGAATGAGAAAGCCGGTTATTATGATTCCCGTGCTTTGTCGGTTATGCTTCCGTGGTGTCGTTATCAAGCAACTTGTAACCCCCAGGTGCCGTGCTTAGCGATATTCTTCTCATCAGCGAAAAACATAAAAAAGCCGCAGAGGTGATTTCTGAACGAGTCCTTGTCGAAAAGCAGGCGAAAGAGGAGGAGTTTGCGGGATATCGCTTCATTGTGGCTATTTCAGGGGAGTCCGGCGCAGGTAAATCCGAACTTGCGCATTCCCTTGCTCTTGTCCTGAAAAAAGAAGGGATAAGGGTCAAGATTCTGCACACGGATAACTACTACAGGATTGAGCCTCAGTTGCGTCGTGCCGAGCGTGAGAGGAACAATTTCGAGTCGGTAGGTCCTGACGAATATGACCATGCATGGCTTAACCGAAATATCGAGGATTTCAGGAGGGGCCGTAAGGCCAGCATGCCTTGTGTCGATATCATCACCGAAGATGTGGATCTGCTAATTACCGATTTTTCTTCTATCGATATGCTTGTCATTGACGGTCTTTATGCAATTGCGACGGACGGTATCGATCTTGGGGTATATATCGAACTGACCTACCACGAGACAAAAAAGAATCAGTTGCTCAGGGGCAAGGAGTCGACCGATGAGCATCGCTGGCAGGTACTTGAAAAAGAACACCAGAGCGCACTGAAGCTCAGGCGTCTTGCCAATACGTTTGTCAGCCGGGAATACAAGGTGCTTTTCTGTGATTGAACCAGGGGACTGACTGTTCCTGAAACTGAACTGTCGGTTCCGGCAGATCCGTTTCCCGTCGATAAGCCGGGTATCATTCAAGCCATAAATTTGTTTTCCTATGCCGAAAAAGCGGGACGGGACAACGGTTCTTATTGCCGATGACAGTGCGCTTGTCCGGCAGGAAATATCCATGATCGTGTCGCATCTCGGTTATCGTCCCGTTATGGTTTCTGAAGGCGACGAGGCAATTGCGCTTTTGCGTACTTCTTCTTTCAACGCGATGCTTCTTGATGTCCATATGCCGGGCAAAAGCGGTATGGATGTATTGCGCTATCTCATGGAGAGCAATGATGTAATGCCGGTTATCATGATATCGGGTTCCGGCGATATCGATCTTGTTGTGCAGTGCATTAAAATGGGCGCATACGATTACCTCACCAAGCCTGTCGATTCCAACCGGCTGGCGGTTGTTCTGAAAAATGCATTTTCCGAATGTGCTCTCCGTCAGCAGGTCAGGCTGTTGTCGGCTGCTGTTGACCAGAGCCCGGTAGCTGTTGTCATTACCGATGCCGATGGAAACGTCGAATATGCCAACCGCTCCTTTTCTTCTGTGTTCGGCGCTCTTGCCCCTGATGCCGATATGGCGTCTGGTCGATGCGATTCGGCAGAACTTCCTTCAAATATCAGAAAGGCCATGGTTGCCGGAAAGGTCTGGCAGGGCGATTTCTGTAACAGAAATTCAGTTGGCGGACATTGCTGGGCGCATGCCATAATCAGCCCTGTCGGCAATAAGGGCAGGATTTCGTCTCATGTTCTTGCGCTGATACAGGATATAACAGACGTCAGAAAAAACAAGGAAGCTCTGCTTCGGAGTATGCGCCGTTTCAGGGATCTTGCCGATCTCCTGCCTCAGCCGGTTTTTGAAACGGACAGAAAAGGCTTCATCACCTATTCTAACCGGGCGGGGTTCGTCACCTTCGGGTACAGCAGGGAAGAGATGAAAAAAGGGCTTCATGCGCTCGCTTTTTTCGATCAGGGAGACAGAGCCAGGGTGCTGCGGGGTCTGAATGCAAAAAAAATAACAGGCCGGCTTGGCAGTCATGAATTCAGGGTATTCAAAAGGGACGGCTCCTGCTTTCCGGCGCTTGTGTACGCTGCGCCAATATCCGACAGAATAGGGGTCTCCGGTTTCAGGGGTATCGTTGTCGATATTACCGAACTTAAAGAGGCCGAGCAGAAGCTTGACGAAAATCGGAAAAAATACCTGAATCTGTTTCGCGCTATTCCTGACGCCATTATTGTCGCAGATGCCGAAAGCGGAACTCTTGTCGAATGGAACACCAGGGCAGAGCGGTTTTTCGACTATTCTCCTGAAGATCTTTCCCGACTGCATGTCCGCGATCTTTACCCGGAGGAATTGCGGGAAGAAGCTGCGGCATCGTTCATCAGCGAAAGCCTGAGTCAGCCACGGATGCTTGAAACCCAGATAGTGACCGGTCATGGACTCCGAATCGATGTCCATCTGACTTCGGCAATGTTCATGACAGAGGGGACTCTGTGGTTTGTCGGTATTTTCAGGGATATTACCGAACAAAAGCGTTCGGAGCGGCTTGTCAGAGAGAATATCAGGATGAAAAACGATTTTATTTCAACGGTATCCCATGAGTTGAGAACGCCGCTTTTCTCGATACTCGGGTTTACCGGTACGTTACTCAGGGAGCAGGACGAACTCGACCGGGTGACAAGAATGGAATTTCTTTCCATCATTCATGATGAAAGTAAAAGGCTTTCTTCTCTTATAGAGGATGTACTGATGATTTCACGCATAGATTCCGGAAGGGTATCCTACAAAAAAAGTGAAATAGATCCGTCCGTTACGATTTCGGAGGTTTGCAGGAACCTGAAAATCAGGGCCGATGAATTAAAGATCGAACTGCATTTGAAGGGACATGTTCCTTCAAAGCATCTCCATGCAGATCCGGATGCCCTGAAACAGGTCGCCATCAATATTATCGGCAATGCGCTGAAATTCACGCCTTCAGGCGGCAGGGTTGATGTGTCGTTGTCATGTGATGAAGATTCGATGTATTTCAGCGTAAAGGATAACGGGCCGGGTATTCCGGAAGAGGATCTCGAAAAGGTTTTCGAAAAGTTCTACAGGGTCGAACATGCGGAAACCGCTGTTGATGGCACGGGTCTGGGTCTTTCCATAGCCAGGGAAATCATTGAAGCCCATGGCGGTACTGTAACGGTAAAAAGCAGAGTATCGGAAGGTGCGGAGTTTCTTGTTCGTCTTCCTTTACTCAGGCAATCTGACAACCCCTGACAAATCAAATGCTGACATGAAACGACACGTCATACTTATTGTCGATGATTCCGCAAACATACGGCGGCTGCTGGCCCATAACCTCGGAAGGAAGTTCACCGTATTGACGGCAGGCGATGCCGCAGCTGCACTTGAGATGCTCGATAGCGGCGAAAAACCGGATCTCATCGTCGTGGATATCTCCATGCCCGGCATGGATGGATTTTCACTGACTTCTCTCATCAAAGGCAACCCGGATTATTGTGCTGTGCCCCTTGTTATGCTGACGGCAAAGGACAGCAGCGAAGACCGCGAGAAAGGACTGCAGCTCGGCGCTGTGGATTATATTACCAAACCATTCAATCTCGAGGAGTTCGCAGACAGAATAGGGATGTTGCTTCAATGATCTGCAAGCTGTTTTCATGAAGAAAAAAAGAGACAGCTCCTGAAACGGCACTGTCTCTTTTGTATCTGCGGTTATCTGCCACGGCGCTCGTCGTAGGGTTCAAAAAGTGTTTTGTCCACACCGCAAACCGGGCAGACCCAGTCATCGGGAAGATCCTCGAAAGGCGTTCCGGGTTCTACGCCGCTGTCGATATCACCGACTTCAGGATCGTAAACATATCCGCAAGGAGTACAGATCCATTTCTGCATATTGTTCACCTCCGTTTAAGTTGCTGTTTGTTGTTCCTGTGTTCAGATGCCATGCAGGTAATGCCACCGGCATGGCTGTGTTCACGAACGGGAATCATAACGCAGAGTCGGTGCCAAAAAGTTCTTGCGGAATTGCCCATAAAATATTCCCGTCAATTGACTGTGCCGTCCGACAACGGGGCCTCTCATGTATCATTCCCGATTCGTAATTGCCCTTATACCCATCCCCGAAGCTTCATTGCTTCTACTACCCGTTCAATGGCGACGATATAAGCGGCAAGGCGATTGTGGACACGGTATTTTCCTGCGGATTCATGAACTTTCAGAAATGCCGCTGTCATTTTTTTATCGAGCAGCCTGTGAATTTCCTCCTCCTCCCAGTAGAAACCATAGGTATTCTGCACCATTTCGAAGTACGACACGGTTACGCCTCCGGCATTGCAGAGAAAATCGGGAATGACGTATACTTCGTTATTGTACAGGATGTTGTCGGCTTCGGGAGTTGTCGGGCCATTGGCAAGTTCTGCCACGATCCGGGCTTTTATATTTGCTGCATTCGAGCTCGTGATCACCGATTCGAGTGCCGAAGGAAAAAGAACGTCGACATCGAGTTCAAGCAGTTCTTTGTTCGACATGGCTTCACTTCCGGGAAAATCCTTTACCGAGCCGGTCTCCTGTTTATGGGCGATGACCTCCATATAATCAAGGCCGTCGGGATTATGGATGCCTCCTTTTGAGTCCGAAACGGCAACGACCTTCATGCCGAGCAGTTCTACGGCAAGTTTATGCGCATAATAGCCTGCATTACCGTATCCCTGGATCGCTGCTTTTTTTCCGGCAAGGTTCATGCCGATAACTTCCGCAGCATCACGAACGCAGTAGATTCCTCCTCGGGCAGTGGCGTCAGTCCTTCCGGCAGAACCGCCAAGTGCGATAGGCTTGCCGGTAATGACGCCGAACTCGTTGTTTCCCTGCATAAACGAATACTCGTCTGCCATCCATGCCATAATCTGGGGTGTTGTGTAGACGTCGGGAGCAGGAACGTCTTTTTCAAGACCGAGCATGCGGCCAACCTGACGGATATAGGCACGGGATAACCGTTCGAGTTCACCGCACGACATGGATTTCGGATCGCAGATCACACCGCCTTTTCCGCCTCCGAGAGGAAGGTCCAGTACTGCTGTTTTCCAGGTCATCCATGCAGCCAGAGCCCTTACGGTATCGATCGTTTCATCCGGATGAAAACGGATTCCTCCCTTGTTTGGCCCACGGGCGTCGTTGTACTGAACACGGAAGCCATGAAATATTCTGGTGGTTCCGTTATCCATTTTTACCGGCATAGCTACATGCAGTTCCCGGAGCGGCCAGCGGAGGATTTCATGCGATGCGGGGTCGAGGTTCATGATCGCTGCGGCTTCATCCAGCTGTTTTCGTGCAATCCGGAATGGATTGTTGTCTGAAAAGCTGTCTGTTTCGATGATCATGTCAGGGCAGGTGCATTGCGACGATTCGTTTCTTTCATTCATTGGCGGCGTTTTTTAAATGAAATGAAAATATAAAGACGACATAAGCTCATGAGAACAGAGGGGGGCGAATGCTGCTCAAATAAGTAATCGGGAATATACGCAAATGTAGAAATAAATAATCGGGTTTCTGATGGCCCGTTAAGGGCTTGTAAGCAGTGTCATTATCTGGTAAACCGGGGAGTAATATGAAAATGAAGGGCTCCGTCGGGTTCGAAGCGGAAGGACGACGATTCCGGTTCGGGTTTTCTGGAGCACGGAGATATGATTGAAAAAAAAGGTGAGCTTATGGCTCATGTTCCGGACAAAGGCAGTTCCAGGGTGCCCCGGTAGATGATTTTAGCCGGGCCTGTCAGCGTTACGGATTTAAGATTATCATTGAATGAAACTACAAGGGTATCGCCGCTCCTGACCCTGACGCTGACAGTCCGGCTCGATATTCTGCCGAGCCGATAGCTCATGACCGCAGATGCTACCGCACCGGTTCCGCAGGCCAGGGTTTCGTCCTCGACTCCTCTTTCGAATGTTCTGACGTTTATGCTGTCCGGAGAGATCACTTCAAGAAAGTTGACATTGGTGCCGCCAGGGAACATATCCGTTCTGTGTCTCACTGCGCGGCCTTCGCCGCAGACGTTGAGCCGTTCGAGTTCACCCTGTGGAGAAAATATGACGGCATGCGGAGATCCGGTGTCAACAAAATGGCAGTTGAATCCTTCAACGGCAAGACTGTCACGGAAATCATGCGGGTCAAGCATATGCAGTTTTACCATCTCCCGGTCTGTAACCGATGCATCGTAACGGTTGCCGTTCGCTTCGAAAACGTAAACGTTATGATCTGCCGAAGGAACTCCGATCGAGTGCGCGAAATAGACTGCGCATCTTCCTCCATTGCCGCACATGGAACCAGGCAGGCCGTCAGCGTTATAATACTTCATGCAGAAATCGAACAGATCCGACTTTTCAATCAGTATAAGTCCGTCTGCACCGATTCCCGTTCTTCTTGCGCAAAGTGACCTTATCAGCTCGGCAGAGAGCCTCAGCGACAAGCTTCTGTTGTCGATAACGATAAAATCGTTTCCTGCTCCCGAGAGTTTTATGAAATCGATCTGCATTGCGCAATGGTTGAGTTCTCTTGTGGCGTATTGATGGTGTATCTCTCATTGGCGCATGAGTGAATACCATGGTTTTCAATGACTTAGACGTGCTAAAATACAGATGCTCACACGGAAAGCCGCGGCAAAAAAATTTATTATTAAATAATTTTTCTTATTTTATTTGCTACTGTGTCAAGTGACTTATCGGGCGTACGGCCTATCGAAATCAGTAGATCTGTTCTGTATTCCTTGTCTGTTTTTCATGAAGCGCATATCACGACTGCCTGAAAGACCGGCATTCTTCATGCGGCGATTTACTCTGAATCTGAAAACGGACCGGAGGCTCAAGGTATAACGCAAAGATTTTCTTTTCGGTTTCTTCAACCTGAAATACGACCAAACAAAGGAGAGAATACAATGGCTGAACAAGTGAATCCTGCAGGAGTCAAGCCAAAGGGATCTGTCCCACCTCCCAAGGGGAATGCTCCATCCCCCAAGGGAAATGGCGCGCCAGGCGGCCCGTCCGTTATCAAGGAGCAGGATGCCGCCAAAATGAGGAGATTTCTGTTCCAGAGGACAGAGACGAGAACCACGAAGTGGTACCAGGTTTTCGATACCGACAAACTTGACGACGAGCAGGTTGTCGGCGGTCATCTCGCCCTTCTCGGCGTTATGGGTTTTCTTATGGCGATTTATTACATCTCCGGTATCCAGGTTTTCCCGTGGGGTTCGCCGGGTTTTCACGATAACTGGTTCTATCTTACCATCAAACCAAGGATGGTTTCTCTCGGTATCGATACTTACAGCACCCAGACCGCCGATCTTCAGCAGGCGGCCACCAATCTGCTCGGGTGGGCTCTCCTGCATGTGATTTCCGGTTCGATTCTGCTTTTCGGCGGCTGGCGCCACTGGACGCACAATCTTACGAATCCCTTCACGGGACGGGCAGGAAACTTCCGTGACTTCCGTTTTCTCGGCAAGTTCGGCGATATGGTTTTCAACGGCACAAGCGCAAAGACCTACAAGGATGCTCTTGGACCGCACACTGTCTACATGTCGCTGCTTTTTCTCGGTTGGGGTCTGATGATGTGGTTTGCTCTCGGAATTCCTCCGATTCCCGATTTCCAGACGATCAATTCGGAAACCTTCATGTCTTTCGTGTTTGCCGTCATTTTCTTCGCGCTCGGCATCTACTGGTGGAACAACCCGCCCAATGCGGCCATTCATCTCAACGATGATATGAAGGCAGCTTTTTCGGTACACCTGACCGCGATAGGGTACATCAATATCGCTCTCGGCGTGATTGCTTTCGTAGCATTCCAGCAGCCTTCCTTCCATGCCTACTACAAAGAGCTCGACAGTCTTGTTTTTTATCTCTATGGCGAACCGTTCAACCGTGTCAGCTACGATTTTGTTCAGGAAGGCGGCAGGATCATATCCGGTAAAAAGGAGTTTGCCGAATTTGCGCCATACGCTATTCTTCCGAAAAACGGCGAAGCTTTCGGCATGTCGAGGGTTGTTATCAACCTTATAACATTCAACCACATCATCTGCGGCGTTCTCTATGTATTCGCCGGTGTCTATCATGGTGGTCAGTACCTGCTCAAGATTCAGCTGAACGGCCTCTACAGCCAGATCAAGTCCATCTGGATCACCAAAGGCCGCGATCAGGAGGTTCAGGTCAAGATTCTCGGTACCGTCATGGCACTTTGCTTTGCCACAATGCTTTCAGTATATGCAGTTATCGTTTGGAATACGATCTGCGAGCTGAACATCTTCGGCACCAATATCATGATGTCGTTCTACTGGCTGAAACCGCTTCCGATGTTCCAGTGGATGTTTGCCGATCCGAGCATCAACGACTGGGTAATGGCTCACGTCATCACTGCGGGTTCGCTGTTCTCCCTTATCGCTCTTGTACGCATAGCGTTTTTCTCTCATACATCTCCGCTGTGGGATGATCTCGGACTGAAGAAGAACTCCTACTCATTCCCCTGCCTAGGCCCGGTTTACGGCGGTACCTGCGGTGTCTCCATCCAGGATCAGCTGTGGTTCGCCATGCTCTGGGGAGTCAAAGGTCTTTCGGCCGTCTGCTGGTACATCGACGGCGCATGGATTGCTTCTATGATGTATGGCGTACCTGTTGCCGATGCGAAGGCATGGGATTCCGTTGCAGGTCTTGCTCATCACTATACATCCGGAATCTTCTATTATTTCTGGACGGAAACGGTGACGATTTTCTCGAGTTCCCATCTCTCCGTGATTCTTATGATCGGTCATCTCGTATGGTTCATCAGCTTCGCTGTGTGGTTTGAAGATCGCGGATCCCGTCTTGAAGGTGCCGATATTCAGACCCGTACGATCCGCTGGCTTGGAAAGAAGTTCCTCAACAGGGATGTATCGTTCCGCTTCCCGGTTCTGACGATTTCCGATTCGAAGCTTGCAGGAACGTTCCTGTATTTCGGCGGCACATTCATGCTGGTGTTCCTCTTTATCGGTAACGGGTTCTATCAGACTGACAAGCCGCTGCCTCCTCCTGTAGCTGATGCTACTGTGTCGGGACAGCAGATGCTGACCCAGGTCGTTGACTTCCTGATCAAGCTTGTCGCCTGAGTTGTCCATTCCGGAGGAGCCTCCGCTCCTCCGGGTTTTTTTGGCCCGTTAACGCTTATTCCATTTGTCAATTTAAGAGGAGGGTTTTTATGGCCGAGCCTGTCAAACAGCCA
The DNA here is from genome assembly GCA_016868665.1 of Chlorobiota bacterium. Lineage (GTDB taxonomy): Bacteria > Bacteroidota > Chlorobiia > Chlorobiales > Chlorobiaceae > Chlorobium. The sequence continues at coordinate 38,573 of VGGK01000009.1, read as the reverse complement.
GATATATCTCCAAAGCCTGCCGCGCCAGCAGCCAAAGCGGCGCCTGCCGCTCCGAAAACACCCGCACCGGCAGCCAAGCAGCAGGTTCAGTCGAAACCAAAGGAGTCAGCACCAAAGCAGACCTCCGGAAAGCCTCGCCTTGAGCCTTTGAATGTCAATCTCGGAAGAACCGGACTCCCTCAGGAATCTGCGCTTCCGGTTAAAAAGGCCGCTCCCAAACCGGCCCCCAAGCCTGCTCCCGGCGGTGCCAAGCCCGCACCCGCAGCACCTGCGGCCAAAGGCGCGCCTGCGGCAAAAACTGCTCCTGCGCCAGGCGCAGCTCCCGCTTCCAAGGGGGCACCTGTGGCAAAAGCGGCACCAAGAGCAAAAAAGCATTATTTCATCATTGAAAATCTCTGCGTCGGATGCGGTTTGTGTCTGGACAAATGTCCTCCGAAAGTGAATGCCATAGGCTACAAGTTCTACGGCGACGTTCAGGAGGGCGGATTCAGATGCTATATCGATCAGGATGCGTGTATATCCTGCTCGGCATGTTTTTCCGGAGATGAGTGTCCTTCAGGCGCATTGATAGAGGTGCTTCCGGATGGAGCAGTGCTCGATTTTTCCTATACGCCTCCGGAACGGCTTGATTTCGATCTTCGGTTTCTGCACCGGTTCCATCGAGAGGTTCGCTGATGAGGTCTGCCTGATACTGAATGAGAACATGAAAAGCATTGCCCCCGAAAAAGGCAATGCTTTTTTATTTCAAGAGATGCAATTGCTTTATGACCGAAACAACAAATCGCCCGGATGAACTGCCGGAAAATCGCGGGTTGGTGCCTGGAGGCGGTATCCGTTCGGATGCGCTTGTCATCGTCCCTACCTATAACGAGTCGGAGAATATACAGCGAATTATTGAAAGGGTGTTTACCCTCTATCCCGCCGGACTGGATGTGCTTGTCATCGACGACAATTCTCCCGACGGCACAGCAGGGATTGTCATGGATCTGCAGAAAAGTTATCCCGGTCTCCTGCTTATGCAGAGAGAGGGCAAGCAGGGGCTCGGCAGGGCTTATATTTCGGGTTTCAGGTATGCGCTGCAGAACGATTACAACTATATCATAGAGATGGATGCCGATCTGTCCCACGATCCCGAAATGATATCTCTATTGCTTGATGCTGCAAGACGTTCGGATCTTGTGATAGGATCGCGTTACATGAACAATACGGTCAACGTCGTCAACTGGCCGCTGAGCCGTCTTATACTGTCGAAAGTTGCAAGCGTCTATACTCGTCTGATAACCGGTATGCCGGTTTCAGATCCTACCAGCGGATTCAAATGCATCAGCCGCGGAGTTCTTGAGGTACTCGATCTTGATCGAATCAATTCGCAAGGGTATTCCTTTCAGATCGAAATGAATTTCAGGGCCTGGAAAAAAGGATTTCTGATCAGCGAAGTACCGATAGTCTTTACCGACAGGACTGTCGGTAAATCTAAAATGACGAAAAGAAATATTCGGGAAGCCGTATGGATTGTGTGGTGGCTTAAAATCAAATCTGTTGCAGGTGTCCTCTGAGAAATGAGCAAGTGAACGGGTTTGCCCATGCGAACCCATTCACTTGTTCTGAACCGCTTTTCTCTTTCTGAAGAACGTCAGTGCTGCTTGTTTTCAGCAATTACCTGTTGCATGACATCCTGCGGCGCTTCCTCGTAATGACTGAAGCTGTAGGTGTATTTCGCTCTGCTTTGCGTCAGCCTCGTCAGTGACTGATGGAACGATGCGAGAGATGCCTGTGGTATCAGGGCTTTTACAACCTGAAAGCGCGCATCGGTATCCATACCGAGAATTTTACCTCTTCTGCTGGATATATCACCGACAATTTCACCCGTATACTGTTCCGGTGCATAAACCGTAAGATCGTAGAACGGCTCAAGCAGAAGCGGCTTGGCTTTATCGAAAGCCGCTTTGAATGCCATGCTCGCGGCTATTTTAAAAGCGAATTCCGAACTGTCCACAGGGTGATAGGAACCATCATAGGCGATAGCCTTGAGGTCGATAACCGGGAAACCCGCAAGCACGCCGTTTGCGATGGCTTCTCGGACTCCCTTTTCAACTGCGGGGAGGTAACGCGTCGGGACAACTCCTCCCACCACCTCACTGGAGAAAACAAAACCAGTGTCTCTTTCTGCAGGTTCGAGTCTGAGCCAGACATCACCGTATTGCCCCCTGCCGCCGGATTGCTTTTTATACTTGCCCTGTGCCATTGCGCTGAGGCGGATGGTTTCGCGGTAAGGAATTCTGATGGGTGCCGTTTCTACCTGAACATTGAATTTATTCTGCAGTCGACTGATGATGATTTCAAGATGCGTTTCACCGAGCGTTTTGATGATGGTCTGATTGAACTCGATGTCGTGGGAAATGGCGAAACTCGGATCCTCTTCGTGGAGATGGTGCAGACCGGAAGAGATTTTTTCTTCGTCTCCCTGGGATACAGGTATGATGGCGGACGCTAAAACGGGTTCCGGAAACGTTATCGGCGTGATGCGGCAATTGCTTCCCTTGTCGGCAAGAGTATCATTGGTATGCGCATCCTTGAGCTTCACCACCATACCGATATCCCCGGCAAGGAGTTTCTCAACGGGGTTTTTTTTCTGCCCGAGCATGGTATACACCTGACCTATTTTTTCAATCTGTCCTGTCTGAACGTCGATCAGTTCGTGACCGCTCTCTATGTGTCCCGAGTAGACCCGCAGATAGGAAATTTCACCTACTCTGGGTTCAGACATGGTTTTGAAGATAAATGCAACCGTTGGTCCGTCAGGGTCCGGCTGGAGAAGTTTTTCTGTTTCATCGACTGCACAGACAGAATGTTCGGGGCCTCGTTCAATCGGAGACGGACAAAGATTTACGATCCCGTTCAGCAGGCGTTCAGTGCCGATAAGATGCAACGGCGAGGTGCAGAAAACCGGGAATAATGTTCTGGATACCAATGCTGATTTTATTCCCGCACGCAGTTCCTCCTCGGTGAGCGTCCCGACTTCGAAGAATCGGTTCATAAGCTCTTCGTCGGTCTCCGCAACGGCCTCGACAAGCTGCTGATGAAGCTCTTCGGCTTGTTTCAGGTAAAGATCGGGAATGGTAGATATTTTCATGCTGCCTGGCTTGTCGGGACTGAACTCCAGTTGTTTCATCATCAGCACGTCGATCAGAATATGATGGCCGAGTCCCTCTTCAGCAGGAAACTGTATCGGCGTTACCAGATGACCGAAATGGTCTCTGAGCTCATCTATAGTGTTTTTGAAGCTGGTTCTGTCGGCATCGAGCTTGGTGAGCACGAACAATGTCGGTTTGTAATATTCACGGGTGTATTCCCAGACCGAGTCGGTACCGACCTCAACGCCTGTCGATGCGTTAACGGCAATAAGTACGGTATCGGCAACCCGCATGGCCGATTTAACATCGCCATGGAAATCGAGCAGGCCGGGGGTATCGAGGGTATTTATTTTGCAGTCATTCCAGAAGCCGTGTATGAGACTGGTGTTGAGGCTGTGTTTTCGCTGGATTTCGTCTGCGGCATAATCGGAAATCGTGTTTCCGTCGTCACTGTTTCCCAGTCGGTTGATAACACCCATTGTAAGGGCAAGCGATTCACAAAGCATGGTTTTACCCGATCCGGCATGGCCGGTGATGACAATGTTGCGCAGTTGTTCTGGTCGGACGGCTTGCATGGCAGGACTCCTTGGTTGAATTGAATTGCGGTCTGACGGGCCAGTATTAAAAAGAGCGGCGGGCTGCTGCGGGATATTCTCCGGTAGAAAACAGCTCATTGTTTCAATAAACAAAAAAAAGCTTTATTAGGAGATGCGACGACAATGAAATCGTATGGAAATTGGATAAATTCATTGAATTAACCCATATTTTAACGATGCCGTTGACTCCGGCCTGCTATCGCCTTATCATAACATAAACATTATCGAGCCATGCCTGTTATCAGTAAAATCCTTGCCCGTCAGATCCTTGATTCAAGAGGGAATCCTACTGTTGAAGTGGATGTGTATACTGAAAATTCGTTTGGCAGGGCGGCAGTGCCGAGCGGTGCATCAACCGGCATTCACGAAGCGGTCGAGCTCAGGGATGGCGATGCGGGCGCGTACCTCGGCAAAGGAGTACTCAAGGCAGTGGATAACGTCAATACGGTTATCAACGACGCGCTGAAAGGGATGCTTGTGACCGAACAGGAGGAGATCGACGAGGCGCTGCTCGAGCTCGACGGTACGGCTAACAAATCGAAACTTGGCGCCAATGCCCTGCTCGGGGTTTCGCTTGCCTGCGCAAAAGCCGGCGCCGAATACTCAGGTTTGCCTCTGTACCGCTACATCGGCGGTACCATGGCCAATACGCTGCCGGTGCCAATGATGAATGTGCTGAATGGTGGCGCCCATGCCGATAATACCGTGGATTTTCAGGAGTTCATGATCATGCCGGCCGGATTTGATTCTTACAGCGACGCTCTCCGTTGCGGTGCCGAGATTTTTCATGCACTGAAAGCGCTGCTTAAAAGCAAGGGGCTCAGCACCGCAGTAGGCGACGAGGGCGGTTTCGCACCGAATCTTTCATCCAATGAAGAGGCTATCGAGCTGGTGATCGAGGCTATCGGCAAGGCGGGTTATCGGCCAGGCTCTCCGGCATTATCGGGAGGTCTTGGCGACGGCCAGGTCATGATTGCGCTCGATCCTGCGAGTTCAGAATTCTACGATGCGCAAAAGAAGAAATATGTATTCAAGAAGTCATCGGGAAGGGAACTCGATTCTCTTGAGATGGCGGAATACTGGGAAACATGGGCCAACCGTTATCCGATCATCTCTATCGAAGACGGGATGGCCGAGGATGACTGGGAAGGCTGGAAACTTCTTACCGACAAGATCGGGGAACGCGTACAGCTTGTAGGTGACGATCTTTTCGTAACCAACAGCAAACGGCTTGCATCGGGAATCGATCGCGGGGTCGGGAACTCGATACTCATCAAGGTCAATCAGATAGGCACACTCACCGAAACGCTGCAGGCGATCGATCTGGCAAAGCGCAACGGATATACTGCGGTCATCAGCCACCGGAGCGGCGAAACCGAGGACAGCACCATAGCGCATATTGCCGTTGCGACCAATGCCGGACAGATTAAAACCGGCAGCATGTCGCGTTCGGATCGTATGGCAAAGTACAATGAACTGCTTCGTATCGAAGAGGAACTCGGCAGACAGGCAAGGTATCCCGGAGCTGCCGCTTTCAGGGTATGATGCAGCGAAGGAATCCGGTGACACGGATTCCTTCTGCATTTTCAGGAGATTTTCGCTTTTCCGGAACACATCGTCAACTGTTTTTCACGTTATCGGATCCAAGGCAATGCGGATTTTTCATGGTTTATGGGATGTTATCAGTTCCAATCCAAAAAAATTTCTGTTTCTGGTTGTGTCCGCTTTCATGATTATCTGGTTCATCTTCGATGACTACGGTCTTCTGAAGAGAATCAGGATGGAAGCGGAGCATCGCACGCTGCTTGAGCGTCACAGGGAAGAGCAGCAGCGCATTATCGTAAACGAGCAGCGCATCAGAAACGCTTTTCACAAAGACAGCATTGAAAAAGCTGCGAGGGAAAGGTACAATTTCCGCAGGGAGGGAGAGACTCTCTACATAATTCGCGGCAAAGAATGAATCACTAATCATATCATCGTTTCAATAATTTCTTTTCCATGTATCATTACCGTCGCCGTTTTACCAGAGAGGTCAGTTTTGGTCCGATAGCGCTTGGAGGATATCAGCCTATCCGGGTAGAGTCGATGACCAACACCCATACTATGGATACCGCGGCTTCAGTCGAGCAGTGCAGAAAGCTCTACGAAGCGGGCTGTGAAATTATAAGGCTGACCGTTCCTGCCGAGCGGGATGCTGAAAATCTTCGTGAAATCAGAGCGCAGCTCCGTCGCGACGGCATCGATACTCCGCTTGTCGCCGATATTCATTTTTCCGCACGAGCAGCCATGAAGGCCGTCGAGCATGTCGAGAACATACGGATCAATCCGGGTAATTATGCGAACCGGAAAAAATTTTCGAGCGAAGGATATACCGATGACGAGTACCGGATGGAGCTGGAGAAAGTCAGGAACGAGTTTCTTCCGCTTGTCAGGAGGGCCAAAGAGCTTGGCGTTTCCATGCGGATCGGCACCAACCATGGGTCGCTCTCCGACAGGATAGTGAGCCGTTACGGGAATTCGCCGGAAGGAATGGTCGAAGCCGCGCTTGAATTTGCCCGGATTTGCGAAGAGAGCAGTTATTACGACCTGCTTTTTTCCATGAAGGCATCCAATGTCCGGGTGATGATTCAGGCATACCGGCTGCTTGTCGAAAAAGCCGACGGCCAACTGCGTCACGCCTATCCGCTGCATCTTGGTGTAACGGAGGCCGGAGACGGCGATGAAGGGCGAGTCAAGTCCGCAATGGGTATCGGCGCCCTGCTCGAAGACGGTCTGGGAGATACCATCAGGGTTTCCCTGACTGAAGATCCTGTCAACGAAGTGCCGGTCGGCTTTGCAATCGTAAAAAAATACAACGACTATCATCTTGTAAAAGGGGAACGGGGCCATCTGCCGGTCAAGCATGTGGTTGAGAGTCGATTGGGGACAACGCCGGAACAAGCCCCTCCATTCGACCCGTTCCGGTACAACAGGCGCCGTTCAAAAACGGTGTTTGTAGCTGATATCGGCACCGGTGGAGATAACGTTCCGAGGATTGAAACCGATGTCAGCGCTGATCTTGCGGATACTGACGGGGCATGCAGGGAAGTCCTGCAGCGATTGGCCCCGGAAAAATCCATGGACGCGATTCGTTCGGAGCTGGTAAGCCTTCATCTTCGCAGTGAGGAAGAACTTGTTCTGCTCGATGCGCTGTCTGCCCGACTCGGGGATGTTTCCCGGCATGTCGCGGTCTCTACGGAAAACATCGAGCTGTTTTCTGTCCTGACCGAAAAGGCCTTCAAGGTCAGGCTCGATATCCGGGAGGGAGAATCACTCGATCCCGGTTTTATTGCAAAACTTGATCCGCTTTCTCCAGCTGCCCTTGAATTCTGTTTCATTCATGAACAAACCGGAGAGAGGGTGCCTGCCGCGGTTCTTGCACGTCTTGCCGAAAAGCTTCGGGAGCGAGGTTTCGATCGAGTCTTTTTTTCCATACGTTCGTGTTCGACGGTTTATGTATACCGGCATCTTGTGCGGGAGCTCAATGCGAAAGGCATCGACTATCCGCTCGTCGTCCGGTTCAGGAGCACAGCTGCAGAGCGGCTGGATACGATCATCGAAGCTTCGATCCAGACCGGAACGCTGTTCTGCGACGGCATCGGCGATATTCTTGCCCTGGAAACAGCCCTGCCGGTTTCCGGGGAGATCGATCTTTGTGCCAATATTCTGCAGGGGGCCAGAACCCGCATGTCGAAAACAGAATTCATTTCTTGCCCGGGCTGCGGCAGAACCTATTTCGAACTTGAGAAAGCGACTGCCGCCATCAAGCAGAGGCTTTCGCATCTCAAAGGATTGAAAATCGGCATCATGGGCTGTATCGTCAACGGTCCGGGCGAGATGGCAGATGCCGATTTCGGCTATGTCGGATCAGGAAAAGGACGAATCAGTCTTTATGTCGGAAAGGATTGTGTCGAGGATAACATTCCCGAAACCGGAGCTGTTGAACGGCTTATTGGTCTCATAAAAGAGCGGGACAGATGGGTCGATCCTGAATAACCGCAACGGCGGAGTCTGTAATTTCACGATGAATTCCGAAGAACTGAAACGTCTGCCGGTTACGCTTGTTACAGGAGCGTCGATGGGAATCGGCAGGGCGCTTGCCGAAGCATTTGCCCGAAAAGGCCATCATCTCCTGCTTGTTGCCCGGTCCGGAGATCTGCTTGAGGCGTTAGCTGAGGAACTTCGTGAAGGTTACGGCGGCCGGGTGTTCTGCTGTGCCTCGGATCTCGCTGAACACAATGGGCCTGAACGGGTATTCCGCTTTGCTGCACAGCATGATCTCGCGGTAAGAATTCTGGTCAATTGCGCAGGAATATCCCGTGCCGGCGTTTTCAGCGATCTGCCTTTTCATGATCTCGACACAATCGTGTCGGTCAATGTCATAGCTTCAGCAAAACTGATCCGTCTGTTTCTCCCGGAGATGCTCGCCGAGAGAAAAGGAACAGTTATCAATATGGCTTCCCTTGGGGGCGCGCAGGGAGTTCCCGGACTTGCCCTCTACTCTGCTACGAAATCATTCATGATAACGCTCACCGAAGCACTTCATGCAGAACTTGACGGAACCGGCATAAACGTTATCGCGGTCTGCCCGGGATTCGTCGATACCGGTTTTCTCGAAAAGGCGCAACACGGCCGCCATGGCATAAAGTTACCGGTATACGCGGTTTCGTTGGTCGTGCGTGCGGTCTTACGCAGCCTCGAAAAACCGCGAATGCTGGTTTACCCGACTCTTCTTGACTTTTTTCTGGTTTTTTTGCAGCGTTTCGCTTCTCGTAAAACAGCTGTCAGGATATCCGGGTTTTTTGCGGCTGCAAAAGGGAACCGATGAATTGTTTCTTTTTTCTTTGTATTTAAAAAAACGAAGGGTATATTACCTGCCCTGTTTTTTACACGAGCTGCTGGTGTAGCTCAATTGGTAGAGCAGCTGACTTGTAATCAGCAGGTTGCGGGTTCGAGTCCCATCACCAGCTCTGATCATAACGGGTAGATAGCGAAGTGGCCAAACGCAACAGACTGTAAATCTGTCGACATATGTCTTCGGAGGTTCGAATCCTCCTCTACCCACAGATGTTTTATAGGTTGATTCCAGAGAGGCTGATGTAGCTCAGTCGGTAGAGCACTTCCTTGGTAAGGAAGAGGTCATCGGTTCAAGTCCGATCATCAGCTCCACGCTGTTTCGCGTTGTTTGACAGACGTCAGTAGCTTAATTGGTAGAGCAGCGGTCTCCAAAACCGCAGGTTGGGGGTTCGAGTCCCTCCTGACGTGCCGGTTATCATGAATATTTTCACGATTCTTGTTGCGGGCCTTGTATATGGGTAAAATTACTGGAAAGATCGGTCGGTACTATAGTGATGTTGTGAGTGAGATGCGCAAGGTTACCTGGCCGACCAAGGACGAGACTAAAGATCTTACCGTAGTGGTCTTGACGGTTTCGGGTATTCTGGCCTTGTTTACGTTTGTTGTCGATTGGGTAATAAATTCTGTTATGGGCCGGTTATTATAATAACCACTGTTGAGGTGTCGAGATGGGTGTGAGAAAAAAAAGTGATGACGAGCAGGTGATTCCGGTCCCGAGATGGTATGCGCTCAGGATTTATTCCGGTCACGAGCGCAAGGTTAAGGAGGGGATCGAGGCCGAGGTGCAGCGGTGCGGTCTCGAGGATAAAATTCTTCAGGTTTATGTTCCTTACGAGCGGTTCGTTGAGGTGAAAAACGGCAAAAAGCGGAGCCTGACCAAAAATGCCTTTCCGGGTTATGTGCTCATAGAGGCGGTTCTTGACAAACAGACGAGAAATCTTATCCTCGACATACCCTCCGTCATGGGGTTTCTTGGTGTCGATGATAATCCTACCCCGCTTCGTCCCGAAGAGGTTGAGAAGATACTCGTCCCCGAAAGTGCTGTTGAGCATCGCTCTGTCATCGAGGCACCTTTCAGGGTCGGCGACTCTGTCAAGGTTATCGACGGTCCGTTCAGCTCTCTTACCGGCATTGTTCACGAAGTCTGTACGGAACGCATGAAGGTAAAGGTCATGATCAGTTTTTTCGGTCGCAGCACTCCTACCGAATTGGATTTTTCACAGGTTAAGTCAGTTTCACAATAATAAAGGAGCTTGAGTTTCTTTAGGCTTCCGAATAGAAAGAGGTTATGGCAAAAAAGGTAATCGGTTTTATCAAGCTTCAGATTCCTGCCGGCGGAGCTAATCCTGCTCCTCCGGTCGGTCCGGCTCTCGGTCAGAAAGGTGTCAATATCATGGAGTTCTGCAAGCAGTTCAATGCGAAGACCCAGTCTGAGGCCGGTATGATCACTCCTGTCGTGATTACCGTTTATTCCGACAAATCATTCACGTTCGTCACCAAAACGCCGCCTGCTGCAGTGCTGCTTCTGAAAGAGGCCAAGCTTCAGAAAGGCTCCAGCGAGCCGAACCGGAACAAGGTCGGAACCGTTACGTCAGAGCAGGTTCGTAAAATCGCAGAGCTTAAAATGCAGGATCTCAATGCGGTCGATCTTGCCGGTGCCGAACAGATGGTTATGGGTACTGCAAGAAGCATGGGGATTGTCGTACAGGATTGATTGACTGTATGCGCAGATGTGGGAGGCCTTTGGCCGCTTTTTTAACCACTATATCATAAATAAAGAATGGCTGGAAAAAAATACAGGGAAGCTTTGGCTAAGCTTGACAGGACGCAGGAGTACGATCTTGCTGAAGCCGTCGGTAAAATTGTTGAAATCACCAACGTGAAGTTCGATGCGACGGTTGATGTCGCCTTGAAACTTGGCGTTGATCCTCGTCATGCCGATCAGGTTGTCCGCGGTACGGTAATGCTGCCTCACGGTACGGGTAAAACCGTTTCTGTTCTGGTTGTGTGCAAGGATGCCAAGGCTGAAGAGGCAAGAGATGCCGGTGCGGATTTTGTCGGTTTCGAGGATTATATCGAAAAAATCCAGTCAGGATGGACCGGTGTCGATGTGATCATTGCCACTCCCGATGTGATGGGACAGCTTGGCAAGGTTGCAAAAATTCTTGGCCCTCGTGGCCTTATGCCGAACCCGAAATCCGGGACGGTAACCGTGGATGTCGCTAAAGCCGTTAAAGAGGTGAAAGCCGGAAAAATCGAATTCAGAGTCGATAAAGCTGGAAACGTTCATGCTCCGGTAGGGAAGATTTCCTTCCAGCCCGAACACCTGGTGGAGAATATTACCAGTTTCGTCAGAGAGGTGGTGCGTCTGAAGCCTTCTGCCGCCAAGGGACAGTACCTGCAAGGTATTGCGGTATCAAGTACGATGTCTCCGAGCGTTAAGGTCAGGAAAGAAAAATTTGTTGCCTAACATAAACGGTTTATACGATGAAAAGGGATAAAAAAGAGCAGATTGTCCAGGAGGTAGCCGAAAAGATCGGCAGGGCCCAGGGCATATATTTGACGCAGTACCAGGGTCTGAATGTCGCAAAGATGGCCGAGCTTCGCAATGAGTTCAGAAAAGCGGGCATCGAGTATAAGGTTATCAAAAATACCCTTGTCAGGAAAGCTCTTCAGGAGATTTCGCGAGGCGATCGGCTTGATGACGGATTGAAGAGTACCACCGCAGTTGCTTTCGGGTACGATGATCCGATCGCTCCGGCGAAAATCATAAAGAAGTTCAGCAAAACAAATGATGCGCTGAAGTTCAAGATGGCTTCGATCGACGGCGTCGTCTACGGTGAGGATAAGCTCAATCTGCTTTCGGAGATGCTCGGAAAAACCGAAAACATCGGACGTTCAGCAGGCATCATCAACAACGTCGTCAGTTCTGTGCCGATGGTTATCAATGCGGTGGCACGGAATCTCGTTTCGGTTCTCGATCAGATTGCCAAACAGAAGCAGTAGTCCGAAGAAAAAGTCTATTACGCACTCAAGATTTTACTTTATTATATAACAAACAAGAGAGGGAAATAATGTCTATCGAAACACTTGTAGAGGAAATTGGTAAGCTTACCCTTACAGAAGCATCTGAACTCGTAAAAGCACTGGAAGAAAAATTCGGCGTCAGCGCGGCTCCCGCGATCGTTGCAGGTGTTGCCGCTGCGGCTCCTGCAGGTGACGCTCCTGCGGTTGAAGAGAAAACCGAATTCGACGTTGTGCTGACCGCTGCTGGCGAGAGCAAAATCAACGTGATCAAGGTTGTTCGTGCCCTTACCGGTCTTGGACTGAAAGAAGCGAAGGATCTTGTTGACGGCGCGCCGAAAACGGTAAAAGAAGCCGTATCCAAGGATGAAGCGGAAAAAATCGCCAAAGAATTGAAAGATGCAGGTGCAGCCGTAGAGCTGAAGTGATCTTTCAATCGTCTCATTTCCACAACAAGCTCCGTCTCCCAGAGAGACGGAGCTTTGTCCGTTTGTATTAGTTTCGCCCGGATGACAGTTCCAGTTGTGATGTGTGTGAGGCTCCGCCGGATGCTGTTCTCCGGCAAAGTCTTTATGGTTCTTTGTTATGATTTAAATCTGTAAGAAATTCATGCAATTGATAAAAGCGAGGTGCATGTGAAAGTGGCTGATGCAACAACTACACCGTCCATTGACTTTTCGAAAATTCAAAGCATTATTGATCCTCCCGATTTATTAAAAGTCCAGTTGGACTCATTTCATAATTTCATTCAAGACAGTGTTCCTCTCGCAAAGCGTCGCGATCAGGGTCTGGAAAGAGTGCTTCGCAGCGCTTTTCCGATAACCGACACGCGCGGACTCTATCTGCTTGAATATATCTCATACAGTTTCGATAAACCCAAATATACCGTTGAGGATTGTATCGAGCGAGGGCTCACCTATGACGTCTCGCTCAAGGTAAAGCTCAAGCTTTCTTACAAAGACGAGCCGGATGAAGCCGACTGGAAGGAGACCATCCAGCAGGAAGTCTATCTCGGACGGATACCATATATGACCGAGCGAGGCACCTTTATTGTCAATGGTGCAGAGCGGGTGGTGGTTGCCCAGCTTCACCGTTCTCCGGGTGTCGTGTTCAGTGAAGCTATACATCCGAACGGCAAGAAGATGTATTCGGCCAAGATTGTTCCTACCAGAGGCTCATGGATCGAGTTTCAGACCGACATCAATAACCAGATTTTCGTCTATATCGACCAGAAAAAGAACTTTCTGGTCAGCGCCCTTCTTCGTGCGATCGGTTTTGCGAGGGATGAGGACATTCTCGCTCTTTTCGACCTCGTAGATGAGGTGAAGATGAGCGCCGGAAAGAGAGAACAGCTGATCGGACAGTATCTTGCTTCAGACATCGTCGATATGCAGACCGGAGAGGTCGTCAGCGCAAGGACCGCCATTACCGAAGATATTTTCGAGCAGATCCTCGCAGCCGGCTACAAGACCGTCAAGGTCATGAAGAATTATGCCGGCAACGACAAAGGCCAGGACAAGTCGATCATCATCAATACCATTCTCAACGACAGCTCGGCAACCGAAGAGGAAGCGCTTGAAATAGTTTACGAGGAGCTGCGTGCCAATGAGGCACCTGATATCGATGCGGCGAGAAGTTTCCTTGAAAGAACCTTTTTCAATCAGAAGAAGTATGATCTCGGAGATGTCGGACGTTACCGTATCCGCAAGAAGCTCGGAACAGAGTTCGATGAGCTTCGGTCATATCTTGACGGCAAATCCGAACTCAAAGAGCTGTCGGACAGAATTTATGAGAAAATACTGCAGACCATCCAGTCATTTTCCGAAGAGCCGCTGGGAGAGGATATCCTTGTACTGACGCACTATGACATCATTGCCGTCATCAACTACCTTATCAAGCTGGTCAATGGTCAGGCGGAGGTGGATGATGTTGATCACCTTGCAAACCGACGTGTCCGTTCAGTTGGCGAGCAGCTTGCAGCCCAGTTTGTTGTCGGGCTTGCAAGGATGGGAAAGAATGTCCGTGAAAAGCTGAATTCCCGCGATTCCGACAAGATCGCACCGGCAGACCTCATCAACGCGCGCACGGTATCGAGCGTCGTATCGAGCTTCTTTGCCACAAGCCAGCTTTCACAGTTCATGGACCAGACCAATCCGCTTGCCGAAATGACCAACAAGCGGAGGGTTTCTGCGCTCGGACCCGGCGGTCTTACGCGTGAACGCGCCGGATTTGAGGTTCGCGACGTTCACTATACCCATTACGGCAGGCTTTGTCCTATCGAGACGCCGGAAGGTCCGAATATCGGTCTGATCTCGTCCTTGTCTGTTTATGCTGAAATCAACGACAAGGGTTTTATCCAGACGCCTTACAGGGTGGTGGAAAACGGGCAGGTTACTGATACGGTGCTGATGCTTTCCGCAGAGGATGAGGAGAACAAGATTACCGTACCGGTCAGCATTCCGCTCGACGACGGGCAGAAAATCGCAGTCGAGTCGGTCCAGGCCAGGACCAAAGGCGACTATCCGCTTGTGCCTGCCGAGGATGTAAACTACATGGACGTTTCTCCGGTACAGATCGTCAGTGCGGCGGCGGCGCTTATTCCCTTCCTCGAACACGATGACGGCAACCGCGCGCTCATGGGCGCGAACATGCAGCGCCAGGCAGTACCGCTGCTTACCTCAGAGTCACCGGTCGTCGGTACCGGCATGGAGGCTAAAGTAGCCAGGGATTCGCGTTCGGTCATTGTTGCCGAAGAGTCCGGTATCGTTGAAGAAGTAACCGCAGACTGTATCATGGTCAGGTACGATATCGATGCCGAAAACGGTGGCCATATATCGATGCTCGATCCCGATGAGGGTCTGAAAGCCTACAAGCTCATCAAGTTCAAGCGTTCGAACCAGGATACGTGCATAACCCAGAAGCCGCTCGTGCGTATTGGCCAGAGAGTTCAGAAAGGCGATGTGCTTGCCGACAGTTCATCGACGGAAGAGGGCGAACTGGCTCTCGGAAAAAACGTTCTGGTGGCGTTCATGCCATGGAGAGGATACAACTTCGAGGATGCAATTATCCTCAGCGAACGGCTTGTTTACGATGACGTGTTCACATCGATCCATATTCACGAGTTCGAAGCCAATGTGCGCGACACCAAGCGAGGAGAAGAACAGTTTACCCGCGATATCTACAACGTCAGCGAGGATGCACTCAGGAACCTCGACGAAAACGGTATCGTTCGTATTGGCGCCGAGGTGAAAGAGCGCGATATACTTGTCGGCAAGATCACACCGAAAGGCGAGAGCGATCCAACCCCTGAAGAAAAGCTGCTTCGCGCGATTTTCGGCGATAAATCCAGCGACGTAAAGGATGCCTCGATGCATGTTCCCGCAGGCATGAAGGGGATCGTTATCAAAACCAAGCTGTTCAGCCGAAAGAAAAAGATCGGCCTCGATGTCAGGGAGCGAATCGAAGCCGTCGACAAGCGTTACGATCAGAAAGAGTATGATCTGCGCAAGCGTTTTGCCAAATGGCTCGGCCAGATTCTCGAAGGCAAGAAGTGTTCAGGCATATACAATGAAAAAGGCAAGGTGCTGGTACCTGAGGGCACGATTTTCGATGAGAGTATCCTTGCGCGTTTCAGCGGCCTGCCCTTCCTCGAATCGATCGATTTCTCAAAAGGCATTGTCGAATCGAAGAAGGCGAACGACAATCTTGTCCGCCTTGTCAAGGAGTTCCGTTTCAAGCTGAAAGACATAGCCGACGAGAGAGAAAACGAAAAATACAAACTCAACGTAGGAGACGAACTGCCACCCGGCATCGAGGAGCTTGCCAAGGTATACATTGCCCAGAAGCGCAAGATTCAGGTCGGCGACAAGATGGCCGGTCGTCACGGCAACAAGGGCGTTGTCGGCAAAATACTGCCCATCGAAGATATGCCGTTCATGGAAGACGGCACTCCGGTCGATATCGTGCTCAATCCGCTTGGTGTGCCGAGCCGTATGAACATCGGTCAGTTGTATGAAACGTCGCTCGGATGGGCCGCCAAAAAGCTCGGCGTCAAGTTCAAAACGCCGATTTTCAACGGGGCGACCTATGAAGAAGTGCAGCAGGAGCTTGAAAAAGCCGGACTGCCTGTACACGGAAAGGTCCGTCTGTTTGACGGACGTACCGGCGAGAAGTTCGATGACGAGGTGACGGTAGGATACATCTACATGCTGAAGCTGAGTCACCTGGTCGATGACAAGATCCATGCCCGTTCAACGGGTCCCTACTCGCTCATCACCCAGCAGCCGCTTGGAGGTAAAGCCCAGTTCGGCGGCCAGAGGTTCGGTGAAATGGAAGTCTGGGCGCTCGAAGCTTACGGCGCGGCCAATATTCTCAGGGAGATGCTGACGGTCAAATCGGATGACGTTATCGGCCGCAACAAGACCTATGAAGCCATCGTCAAGGGTCAGAACCTGCCGGAACCCGGCACTCCCGAATCATTCAACGTGCTGGTTCGCGAGCTTCAGGGTCTCGGGCTTGAAATCCGTATCGATGACAGAGTCCCTTAGCAAAGCTGCTGTAAAACGGTATGATCAATAACGGGATATAACAACGGTCGTTTAACGAAGGATATTGACTATGATTTTTTCACAGGGAGCATCGCCGTTAAAAGGTGATTTTTCAAAGATAAAATTCAGCATAGCGTCTCCTGAAAGCATTCTCGCCCATTCGCGGGGCGAGGTGCTCAAACCGGAGACCATCAACTACCGTACGTTCAAGCCGGAGCGCGACGGCCTGATGTGCGAAAAAATATTCGGTCCTACAAAGGACTGGGAGTGTTACTGCGGCAAATACAAGCGAGTTCGCTACAAGGGCATCATTTGCGATCGATGCGGTGTGGAGGTTACCACGAAAAGCGTCAGGCGCGAGCGCATGGGCCATATATCGCTGGCTGTACCGGTCGTGCACACCTGGTTTTTCCGATCCGTACCCAGCAAGATAGGGGCACTGCTCGATCTTTCAACCAAGGAACTCGAGAGAATCATATACTATGAAGTCTATGTGGTCATCAATCCGGGAGAGCCCGGCGAAAAACAGGGCATCAAAAAGCTTGACCGCCTGACCGAGGAACAGTATTTCCAGATCATCACCGAGTACGAAGATAATCAGGATCTCGATGATACAGATCCTGCCAAGTTCGTCGCAAAGATGGGAGGGGAGGCCATTCATCTGCTCCTGAGAAACATCGATCTGAACGAAACCGCTGTTATGCTGCGCAAAGTGCTCCGCGAGAGCAGCTCGGAGCAGAAACGGGCCGATGCGCTCAAGCGCCTCAAGGTCGTCGAGTCGTTCAGGAAAAGCTATGAACCCCAGAAGAAAACCCGCAGAAAGAGCGTTGCGCTCTTTCCCGAGGATGAACTTCCAGAACCCTATGTCTATGAAGGCAACAAGCCCGAGTACATGGTTATGGAGGTCGTTCCGGTCATTCCGCCCGAGCTGAGGCCGCTGGTTCCGCTCGAGGGAGGACGTTTTGCCACTTCGGATCTTAACGATCTTTACCGCCGGGTGATCATTCGCAACAACCGCCTGAAAAAACTGATCGATATCCGTGCTCCGGAGGTGATTCTCCGAAACGAAAAGCGAATGCTGCAGGAAGCGGTCGACGCGTTGTTCGATAACTCCAGGAAAGCCAATGCGGTCAAGACCGGCGAGTCGAACAGACCCTTGAAGTCGCTTTCAGATGCACTCAAGGGAAAACAGGGCCGCTTCCGACAGAACCTGCTTGGAAAAAGGGTTGACTACTCCGGCCGTTCCGTCATCGTTGTCGGACCCGAACTTAAGCTGCACGAATGCGGTCTTCCGAAAAGCATGGCCATCGAACTGTTTCAGCCTTTCGTTATCCGCCGTCTTGTCGAACGCGGCATAGCAAAATCGGTAAAATCCGCCAAAAAGCTTATCGACAAGAAAGACCCCGTTGTCTGGGATGTGCTCGAGAAAGTGATCGACGGACGTCCTGTTCTCCTGAACCGCGCCCCGACGCTGCACCGTCTCGGTATCCAGGCTTTCCAGCCGGTGCTTATCGAAGGCAAGGCTATCCAGATTCATCCGCTGGTCTGTACCGCGTTCAACGCCGACTTCGACGGTGACCAGATGGCTGTGCACGTTCCGCTCTCGCAGGAAGCGCAGCTTGAAGCGTCGCTCCTGATGCTGTCGTCGCATAACCTCATCCTGCCGCAGTCGGGCAAGCCGGTTACCGTTCCTTCACAGGATATGGTTCTCGGCATGTACTACCTCACCAAATCGCGCTCCGGCGAAGAGGGCGAAGGCCGACTCTTCTACAGTACGGAAGACGTGCTGATCGCCTATAACGAACAGCGTTTGGGGCTGCATGCGCAGATTTTTGTAAGCTACAGCGGACTGATCGACCAGAAGTTCGATCCGCTCAGAGTGCTCGATACTATCGTCGATACCGGGAGCGAAAAATACGCATGGCTGCGTTCGCAGCTCGAAGCGAAGAAAATGCTGCTTACGACAGTCGGCAGGGTCATTTTCAACCAGCATGTTCCGGCATCCATCGGCTTCATCAATCGGGTTATCGATAAAAAAGTGGCCAAAGAGCTTATCGGCCGGTTGAGCAGCGATGTCGGCAACGTGGAAACAGCGCGGTTCCTCGATAATATCAAGGAGGTTGGATTCCATTATGCCATGAAAGGCGGTCTTTCTGTCGGTCTTTCGGACGCCATCGTGCCCGAAACCAAAGTCAGACACATCAAGAGTGCCCAGAAGGACAGTACCAAGGTCGTCAAGGAGTACAATCGCGGCACGCTGACCGATAACGAGCGTTACAACCAGATTGTCGACGTCTGGCAGAAAACATCCAATATCGTTGCCGAAGAGTCCTACCAGAAACTCAAGAGGGATCGCGAGGGATTCAATCCGCTCTACATGATGCTCGATTCCGGCGCCCGAGGCTCGAGGGAACAGGTGCGCCAGCTGACCGGTATGCGAGGTCTTATTGCCCGACCGCAGAAATCCATGTCCGGCCAGCCCGGTGAGATCATCGAAAACCCGATTATCTCGAACCTCAAGGAGGGTCTTACGGTGCTCGAATACTTCATTTCGACACACGGTGCCCGTAAAGGTCTTTCCGATACCTCGCTGAAAACCGCAGATGCGGGATACCTTACCAGAAGGCTGCACGATGTTGCTCAGGATGTCATCGTCACCATCGACGACTGCGGAACGACAAGAGGATTGCATGTGCATCGTAACATCGAAGAAGAAACCAGCGGACAGATCAAGTTCCGCGAGAAGATCCGCGGACGTGTAGCCGCGCGCGATATATACGATACGCTTAACAATATTGTGGTCGTCAAAGCCGGAGAGATCATAACCGACGAGCTTGCCGATCTCATTCAGGAGACTGCGGGAGTCGAAGAGGCGGAAATCCGTTCGGTGCTTACCTGTGAATCAAAAATCGGCATCTGTTCGAAATGCTATGGAACGAACCTTGCCGTCCACAAGCTTGTGGAAATCGGTGAAGCTGTCGGCGTCATTGCCGCCCAGTCCATTGGCGAGCCGGGTACCCAGCTGACGCTTCGCACCTTCCATCAGGGCGGTACAGCCCAGGGCGGTATTTCCGAAACCGAAACCAAGGCATTCAACGAAGGCGTCGTCGAATTCGAGGACGTCAAGAGCGTCGAACACAGCAGCATCAACGAGGACGGAATTGAAGAGATGCGCACTATTGTGATCCAGAAGAACGGCAAGATCAATATCGTCGATCCCGATTCCGGAAAGATTCTTAAGCGCTACGTGATTCCTCATGGCGCCCATCTTGCCTGCAAGCACGGCGACATGGTGAGAAAGGATCAGGTGCTTTTCAGCAGCGAGCCCAACAATACCCAGATCATTGCCGAAATTCCGGGAACGGTGCGGTTTGCCGATATTGAAAAAGGCGTTACCTACAAAGAGGAGGTCGATCCGCAGACCGGTTTCGCGCAGCATACCATCATCAACTGGCGATCGAAGCTGCGTGCGAACGAGACGCGCGAACCGCGTATCATGATTATTGATACGGCAGGCGAGATAAGGAAGACCTATCCTGTGCCGATCAAGTCCAACCTCTATGTCGAGGACGGTCAGAAGGTTCTTCCGGGCGATGTTGTGGCGAAAGTTCCCAGAAACCTCGATCGTGTCGGCGGTGACATTACGGCTGGTCTTCCCAAAGTGACCGAGTTGTTTGAAGCTCGCATTCCGTCCGATCCTGCTATTGTTTCCGAGATCGACGGATACGTCAGTTTCGGTTCGCAGCGCAGGAGCAGCAAGGAGATCAAGGTTAAAAACGATTTTGGCGAAGAAAAGATCTATTATGTCCAGGTCGGCAAGCATGTACTTGCCAACGAGGGAGATGAGGTCAAGGCAGGTGATCCGATGACGGATGGAGCAGTTTCCCCTCAGGATATTCTCAGGATTCAGGGTCCTAATGCCGTTCAGCAATATCTCGTCAACGAAATTCAGAAGGTCTACCAGATCAACGCCGGCGTAGAGATCAACGACAAGCACCTTGAGGTCATTGTCCGTCAGATGCTTCAGAAAGTCCGCGTTGAAGAACCGGGCGACACCGATCTGCTTCCCGGCGACCTTATCGACAGGAGCGTTTTCATGGAGGCCAACGAGAATGTTGCTGAAAAGGTCAGGGTAACCGATCGGGGTGATGCTCCGGCAAGGATACAGGACGGCCAGCTGTACAAAATGCGCGATATTACCAAGCTCAATCGCGAGCTTCGTAAAAACAGCAAGAAGATGGTGGTGTTCGAACCTGCGCTTCAGGCAACCTCACACCCCGTTCTGCTTGGAATCACCAGTGCCGCCCTGCAGACCGAGAGCGTTATTTCTGCCGCATCATTCCAGGAGACCACAAAAGTTCTGACCGATGCAGCCGTTTCAGGAAAGATCGACAATCTTCTCGGACTCAAGGAAAACGTTATTGTCGGCAAGCTCATTCCTGCAGGTACGGGTCTGAAGCGTTATCGCAGTATCAGGTTGAGCGGCGAAGCCCAGAAAGCTGCAGAACGCGTCGAAGAGCCGGTGACGACGACTGAAGGGGAAGGCGAGGAATCAGCAATGTAAACGCACTGTCCGGATCCGGTGTAAAAAGGGTGAGTTGTCATCATGTCGATGGCAGTTCACCCTTTTCACTTGTGGGCATCCCGAAAACGTGTCGTGAGCACCCTGAGTGCACGGCGCACGGAGCGGAGCGCTGACCAACGAAGCAAGCGAGGTGTTGAACCACTTTTTCGAGGTGTCCTTGTATTGCTGTCAGAAAGCAGAAAGGGCTGTCCTGAATCAGGACAGCCCTTTCTGCTTTCTGTGAAAGATTGCCAGTCAGGCTATTTTTTTTCGTACCTGAAAGAGTCGAGGAAGCTGGTGTCGAAGTCGCCGCTGATAAACACAGGAGAGTGCATGACCTGCTTATGAAAAGGAATGGTCGTTTTGACGCCGCTCACGATGAATTCGTCAAGGGCCCTTGACATTCTTGCAATAGCCTCTTCGCGGGTTTGCGCGGTGACAATGAGCTTTGCAACCATCGAGTCGTAGTAAGGCGGGACTACATACCCGGCATAGGCATGCGAATCCACCCTGACGCCATGTCCGCCCGGAGTATGGAATACCTGAAGTTTTCCCGGGGATGGCCTGAACAGATGTTCCGGATCCTCGGCATTGATGCGGCACTCGATGGAGTGCCCTTTCGGAGTAAAGGTGCGCCCGGCAATGGATCCGCCGGCAGCAATCATAATCTGTTCCTTTACGATATCGACATCGTACCGCTCCTCCGTAACCGGGTGCTCTACCTGGATACGGGTGTTCATCTCCATGAAATAAAAACGCTTGTGCTTGTCGAGCAGAAACTCGATGGTTCCTGCGCCTTCGTAATTGATTGCCTTTGCGGCGGCAACTGCAGCTTCTCCCATTTCCATGCGCAAAGCATCGTCAATTGCCGGAGAAGGGGTCTCTTCGATGAGCTTCTGATGGCGTCGCTGTACCGTGCAATCCCGTTCACCAAGGTGTATGGTATTGCCATGCTGGTCCGAGAGTATCTGAATTTCGACATGGCGAGGTTTTTCAAGAAACTTTTCAATGTACACTCCGCTATTGCCGAAAGCCTGCTCGGCTTCGTTTCTCGCAGTCATCAGCGCCTTTTCAAGCTGCCCTTCTTCGTGTACTACCCGCATTCCCTTTCCACCGCCTCCCGCAGTAGGCTTGATAATGACCGGGAAACCGATTTTTTTTGCGGTTTCAAGAGCTTCTTTCGGGTCGATGACAAGTCCCGGACTTCCGGGAACTACCGGTACGCCTGCTGCGATCATGGTGGATTTCGCAGTGTTTTTGTCGCCCATCAGGTTGATCATGCGTGCTGTCGGTCCGATGAACTTTATGTTTACAGACGAACAGACTTCGGCAAAGTCCGCATTTTCAGCCAGAAAGCCATATCCCGGATGGATGGCGTCTGCATTGGTCAGTTCGGCGGCGGCAATGATTCTCGATATGTTCAGGTAACTCTCGCGCGATGAAGGAGGCCCGATGCAGACGGCTTCATCGGCATATTTTACATGAATGGAATCGGCATCTGCAGTAGAATAGACCGCAACGGTGCTGATGCCGAGTTCCCTGCAGGTCTGCATGACACGCAATGCTATTTCGCCGCGATTGGCTACAAGTATTTTGTTAAACACGTTTTCTTAGGTAGCGAGACGTTATGGTTTTACTCGGAACAGCGGCTGGTTGTATTCGACAGGCTGTCCGTTTTCGACAAGAATTTCAACAACAGTACCCGACATCTCGGCCTCTATTTCGTTCATCAGCTTCATGGCTTCGATAATACAGAGCACATCGCCTTTCTGGATGCTGTCGTTCACGTTGATGAAAGGCGCCGCATCAGGCGAAGCGGACCGGTAAAACGTGCCGACAATCGGCGAGCATATTTCGATAAGCCCGGAAGCCGCCGGGGACGGTTGATCCGCTTCGGCACTGAGACCGATTGCAGAAGCCTGGGCTGGAGCCGAGGTTTCGGCCGGAGCTGCCGGAGTTGCAGGAACGGTTGGTATCATCTGGGTGGTCGTACCTGTGGAATACTTGCGAAGGGTTATTTTAAAAGCCCCCTCTTCAATGATGGTTTCCTGCAGGTCAGAGCTGTTGACGATGTCAATCAGCTGTTTGATTTCATTCAGGTTCATGGTGATGTTTCCTTGGAATAGTGAACACTCGGGCTGGAAGTTTTTTGAGATGCTATTTTTTAACGCGTTCGATGTACTCCCCTGTGCGGGTATCGACGCGGATTATGCTGCCGCTCGTGATGAACATGGGAACGCTCACCTCGGCACCTGTTTCAACTGTGGCGGGTTTCGTCCCGCTTGTTGCCCTGTCATCTTTCGTAGCGGGACTGGTTTCAATGACCTCTACTTCCACGAAGGTCGGCAATTCGACATCCAGAATCGAACCGTCATCGGAAAAAATAATAAACATTGTAATGCCGTCCTTGAGAAAACGGGCTGATGAACCAATGGTCAGTTCCGGCACATTGATCTGATCAAAGGTATCGGTATCCATCATGACATAATCATCGCCGTCGCGGTAGAGGTACTGGTACTGCTTCCGTTCGGTCACAATCAGGTCGACCGATTCCGAAGCGCTGAACCGGTATTCGACGTTTCTGCCGCTTTTCAGGTTCTTCATGCTCGCCTGATAAAACGCGCGCAGGTTTCCAGGGGTACGATGGACGAGACTTTCGATAATATGGGGCTCTCCCTTGAAACGGATGATGGAGCCTTTCGAAACATTGCTGATGGACGTCATAAGCTCGATGAAGCGGATTACTGTTTGCAAAAAGAACTTGAAATATAACACCGGGCGGGGACGATTTCAAATGTCGCAGGAGTAATGAGGCTGTTTGCTGAAAAAGTCATTGCAACTTAATGGGTGGCTGTTTAAATTCACTCAATTAGTAGCTCTTGTAAAAAAGTTTTTTTAACAATAACAACATGCCATATGTCAAAAGCTGAGTTAGTAGAAAAAATAGCCTCACAGGCAGGATTGACTAAAGCCGATGCGGAGCGTGCAGTGAATGCCTTTATCAATGCTGTCACAGCATCGTTGAAAAGCGGCGAAGACGTGACGCTTGTCGGTTTCGGCACGTTTTCAACCGGTGACAGAGCGGAAAGACAGGGCAGAAATCCTCAGACAGGCGAGTCCATTACCATTGCGGCCAAGAAAGTCGTCAAGTTCAAGCCGGGAAAAGCGCTGAAAGACGAAGTTGGCGCCTGAGCGGAAAGAGCGGGAATCCTGAATTCATGAAGAGTCCATCATCGGCTTCGGCATGATGGACTTTTTTTATCAATACTATTTTTCTGACATGGCATCCAAGGTTGTTCTTGATTTTGAAAAACCGCTGTTCGAACTCGAAGCCAAGCTCAATGAAATGCGGGTTTATCTCAGAGGCAGCGCAAAAGAGCAGAGCCTGCAGGAGGCTGATACCCTCAACAGGGACATCGAACTGCTCGAACAGAAGGTGGACGCACTGAGAAGATCGATATACCGCAATCTCACCCGCTGGCAGAAAGTCCAGCTGGCCCGGCATTCCGAACGGCCCTACACGCTCGACTACATCTATATGATGACCCGCGATTTTACAGAGCTTGCCGGGGACCGTCATTTCGGAGACGACAAGGCGATTGTCGGCGGTTTTGCGCGTCTCGAAGAGAACGAATCGGGCTTTTCGGAAACAGTGATGATTATCGGGCATCAGAAAGGACGCGACACCAAGTCGAATCTCTACAGGAATTTCGGCATGGCGCAACCCGAAGGGTACCGCAAGGCCCTGCGCCTGATGAAGCTTGCCGAAAAATTCCGCAAACCGGTCATTACCCTGATCGATACTCCCGGGGCGTTTCCGGGCATCGAAGCCGAAGAGCGCGGTCAGGCTGAAGCCATTGCCAGAAATCTCTTTGAAATGGCGCGTCTTACCGTTCCGGTTATCTGTGTTATCATCGGCGAAGGGGCAAGCGGCGGAGCTATTGGTATCGGCGTCGGAGACAGGATTCTCATGGCCGAGAACGGCTGGTATTCGGTAATCTCGCCAGAGAGCTGTTCATCAATACTCTGGAGAAGCTGGAACTTCAAGGAACAGGCTGCCGAAGCGCTCAAGCTCACAGCCGATGACCTGCTCCGCCAGGGAATCATCGACAGGATCATCCCGGAACCGCTTGGCGGTGCGCACACCGATCCGGAAACGATGGCCGGCACCCTGAAGACCATGCTTGTCGAGGAGCTTCAGACGCTTATGACGAAACCCTCCGATCTGCTGGTCAGCGAAAGGATACAGAAGTTCTCGTCAATGGGTGAATGGATCGAGCAGTAGCTTCGAAGAGGTTGTATCTGAATTCAATTCTTTCGTGTGTTGACACAAAAAGCCGGCATTGCTGCCGGCTTTTTTGTGGTCATGTTTCAGTACTGGAGACAGGAGACTCAGTTGATCGTCCAGGTGCTGCTGCCGGAGAGCAGTTCCTCGAATGAGCCTTCTCCCTTTTCCTGGGCTTTTTCGATCTGGGCATCGAGAGCTTCTTCGTATGTGATTCGATCTTCCACATAGAAAATGCCGAACGGCCTTGGCAGAGCGTTTGGAGTCGTGTCGGGATCGTCGAAGAAGCGCGCGAGCATATTTGCCTTGATGAAATCCTTTTCGTCATGGATCCAGAGGTCATCCTTCGAAACCGACGGATCGCTGAGATCAACAACGACCGGAGTGAATCCATCGAGTTTGATTCCCTTCCGGTTGTCGCTGCCGAAAACCAGCGGCTTTCCCTGCTCGAGATAAAGGGTGGTGTCAGCCTTCCGATCCTTGTTACTGAAGGCATCGAATGCGCCATCGTTGAAGATTGGACAGTTCTGGTAAATTTCCACAACCGATGTACCCTTGTGCTCTGCAGCGCGTTTGAAGATATCGCGCATGAACTTGCCGTCGCGATCCATGACTCGTGCAACAAATGTGCCTCCGGAGCCGAGCGTCAGAGCAACGGTATTGATGGGATGGTCAACCACGCCATTCGGAGATGTTACGGTTTTGAGTCCCACTTTCGAAGTCGGCGAGTACTGTCCCTTGGTCAGCCCGTAGATTTCGTTGTTGAAGAGGATGACATTCATGTCGATGTTTCTCCGAACGGTATGAATGTAATGGTTGCCGCCGATGGAGAGCGCATCGCCGTCGCCGGTTCCAACCCATACGCTGAGATCCGGGCGTGCGGTCTTGATGCCGGAAGCCATGGCCATGGCTCTTCCGTGGATGCCGTGAACGCCGTAGGTTGCCAGGTAATAGGGCAGTCTCGAAGAGCATCCTATACCTGAAACTACGACAACTTCTTCAGTTTTCAGGCCGAGTTCGGCCATGGCATTTTTCAGTTGCTGCAGGACGGCGAAGTCGCCGCATCCGGGACACCATTTCGGCTCCTGGTGGGAAGTGAAATCCTTTGCAGTCAGTTGTGCAAGTGTATCGGTCATGATTAAAGCTCCTTTAAGATATCGGTGATTTTTGCTTCGATTTCCATTTCATTGAATGGCAGGCCCTGTACCTTGCTGAATCCGACAGGCTCGATAAGGTATTTGTCCCTTATCAGGGAGAGCATCTGTCCGGCATTGTTCTCCGGAATCAGCACCTTTTTGTAATTGCTCATGAGCTGGCCAAGATTTTTCGGGAACGGATTGATATAGCGCAAATGGGCGTGGGCGACGCTGCAGCCTCCTTCAAGCACCTGCTCCACGGCTTTTTTGATGGCGCCGTAAGTTGAACCCCAGCCGAGCACAAGCAGATCGCCCTGTTCCGGGCCGTTGTCGATGGTAAGATCGGGAACGATCTCCGCTACTCGCGCGACTTTTTCGGCCCGCATTTTCGTCATGAGCGCATGGTTTTCCGGATCGTGCGAAACGTTGCCGGTTTCGTGGTGTTTTTCAAGTCCGCCGATACGGTGTTCGAGCCCTTTAGTCCCGGGGATTGCCCACTGACGGACTCCTTTTTCATCCCGCTTGTAGGGGAGATAAGGCGGATCATCGGCGTTCCTTGCAGGCGAAAAGATCGGCGTGATCGAAGCCAGGTCGTCCGGCGAAGGCACCAGCATCGGTTCGGAGCTGAGCGCGAGGTAGCCGTCGGTCAGGCAGAGAACGGGGGTCATGTACTCTACCGCTATTTTTGAGGCTTCGTAAGCGGCGTAGAAACAGTCGACCGGCGATTTCGCGGCGATAACCGGCATTGGCGCATCGCCATGCCGTCCGTACATGGCCATCAGCAGGTCGGACTGTTCGGGCTTCGTGGGCAGACCGGTTGAAGGGCCGCCTCTCATGACGTTTACGATGACCAGCGGAATTTCAAGAATGACGGCCAATCCGAGACCTTCCGATTTCAGGGCGAGTCCGGGTCCGGAGGTGTTGGTGGCAGCCAGCGCTCCGGCATATGCCGCGCCTATGCTGGTAAGCACGCCGGCAATTTCATCTTCTGCCTGGAAGGTCTTGACGTCAAACTTCTTCATATCGGCAAGGGTCTGCAGGATCTCCGATGCCGGGGTGATGGGGTAAGAACCGAGGAAAAGCTTCAGCCCGGCTTTTTTAGCCGCAGCTGCAAGACCGATAGCCGATGCCTCGTTACCGGTTACGCGGCGGTAGACGCCAGGTTTTTTATCGGCAGGCGCAACCGAGAAACGTCCGTGCTGCGAGAACATTTCGGTTTCGTCGCCGAAGTTGTACCCGGCCTGAACGGCCTTGATATTGGCATCGGCAATGTCCTGCTTGTTGTGGAACTTCGTCTGCAGGGTTTCGATAGTGGTTTCGATAGGCAGACTGTAAAGCCAGTAGAGTACGCCGAGCACGAACATGTTCTTGCATCGGTCGATGAATTTCGTGCTGAGACCGGTATCGGCAAGCGCCTTGCGGGTCAGGCTCAATACCGGTATCTTGAAAACGGTATAGTCCTTCAGTGTGCCGTCTTCAAGCGGGTTGTTTGCCTCTCCGTATCCTGAAAGGTTAAGGTTCTTCGCATCAAAACCGTCCGTATCGGCAAGAATGATGCCGCCGTAGTGCAGGTTTTTCAGGTTTGCCTTGAGGGCCGCCGCGTTCATGGCGATCATGACGTCGAACTTCGCTCCCGGAGTGTAGACGCCGCTGGTGCCGAACTGCAGCTGGAATCCCGATACGCCGGAAATGGTGCCTGCAGGCGGGCGGATTTCGGAGGGGAAGTTCGGAAACGTATTGAGATCCGAGCCATAAACGGCGACCGTATTTGCAAACTGGGTTCCCGTTAGCTGCATGCCGTCGCCTGAATCTCCGGCGAAAAGTACGGACACGCTGGTTTTAGCTGTTACCATATCTTTTTTGTTTAAGATTGTTGTTTCGTTCATTCGTTCGTTTTCCTGCTGCGTTAAAAAAAACACAAACCAATAAAAACCCCATGTGAACGAACCAGAGGTTCATTGTGGTGGAGATGTTGGCTGTCTGTGAAAAGAAAAAATAGATACGGAGGGTTGGAAACGGTCAGAAAGATCTAACGACGGTTTTCCGCAAAGGAGTAAAGATATGTCGGGCGGAGCTGAAAACCAAATACAAAAAAAATTATTTTTCGTCGTCCTTTGCTATAACGATATTGTTAGCCCTGAGATATTCCTGCCATTCGTACTCTTCCCTGACCGGACAGTCTGGCGAGAGGTCGCAGAAATCGCATCTCATCATACCGTACATCTGCTCCATCCAGCAACCGTTTGCGCTTCTGCTGACCTCATTGACGTGGTTGGGATTCTCCCTGACGATTTTTTCGGATATTTTCATGAGTTCCAGAATATCCTTGCGTCTTTTTTCATCTTCAACGCCCCAGCTCATAGACCGATTCCTTTTTGTTAAGCAGATAAAAAAGAAAAGCAGAGAACAACCTCATTTTAATATAAATCTTTTTCATAAAGATCCTGCGAAATCAGCTTGACCGGCTCGGCAGGCAGCGTTGTCGGCAGCGCAGGCGCGGGGAAAATTAAGTTGGAATCGAGCTTGAAAAAAGGTTAACTTTGAGCCCGTAAGAGCCACTCCCGATGTATCGCCGCAGTATAGGGGAGATCACCGCAACAAGATTACAAGCTCTATGAAATCCAGCGCAATCAGGCAGTCTTTTTTAGATTTTTTTGCCGCAAAAGGTCATAATATCGTGCGTTCAGCCCCGGTAATTCCAGCAGACGATCCGACACTGCTTTTTACCAATGCAGGCATGAACCAGTTCAAGGATGTTTTTCTCGGAAAAGGAACGCGACCCTACAACAGGGCGGCCGATACCCAGAAATGCATAAGGGCTTCAGGAAAACACAACGACCTCGAAGACGTAGGCCGCGACACCTATCATCACACGTTCTTCGAGATGCTCGGCAACTGGTCGTTCGGCGACTACTACAAAAAAGAAGCCATTTCCTGGGCCTGGGAACTCCTGACCTCTGTCTGGAAGCTGCCGAAGGATCGTCTCTATGCCACGGTCTACAAAGACGACGACGAAAGCTTTCATCTTTGGCAGCAGGAGACCGACATCGAGCACGACCACATCCTGCGTTTCGGCGAAAAAGACAATTTCTGGGAGATGGGCGAAACCGGTCCATGCGGTCCCTGCTCGGAAATCCATATCGATCTTACAGCCGACGGCTCCGGAAAAACGCTTGTCAATGCCGGCGACTACCGGGTCATGGAACTCTGGAACCTTGTTTTCATCCAGTATAACCGGCAGCCCGACGGACGGCTCGAATCACTGCCGCAGAAGCATGTCGACACCGGCATGGGCTTCGAGCGCGTTGCAGCCGTATTGCAGGGCAAAGGCTCGAACTATGACAGCGACGTTTTCCTTCCGATTTTCGATCGTATAACCGAAATTACAGGCGTTACGTATAAGGGAACTCTTGACGGCCAGGAAGATATCGCCATGCGGGTACTGGCCGATCATTCGAGAACGCTGACCTTCGCGCTCGCCGATGGAGCCATGCCCTCCAACGAAGGACGCGGTTACGTGCTTCGCAGGATTCTGCGCCGTGCGCTCCGTTACGCGAGAACGCTCGGCTGCAACGAGCCGATCCTCTACAGGCTTGTTGATACGCTCGCCGGATCGATGGGCGACGTTTTTCCCGAGCTTCGGGAGCACAGGGAGACCGTATCGAAAATCATCAGGGCTGAAGAGGAGAGCTTTCTTGCCACGCTTGACCGCGGCATCGAAATCTTCAACGACGTGGTCACTTCAGTAAAACAGGCGGGGGGTTCGCAGATAGCCGGAGCCGATGCATTCCGCCTGTACGATACCTACGGCTTTCCCATCGATCTTACCCGGCTCATGGCTGCGGAATCCGGCCTCAGCGTCGATGAGGAAGGCTTCGAGCATGCCATGCATGAACAGAAATCGCGGGCTCGTCAGGATCGCAGGGAAAAGCAGCAATTGCAGGCGGGCGAAAGCGAGTGGGTCTGGTTTTCCGATAACCATGCTTCGCTGTTTACCGGCTATAGCACGCTTGAAGAGGAGTGTCTGATTACCGGCTACAGCGTCACGGCGGACAGAGTGCTTGTCGTGCTCGACCGGACACCCTTCTACGCCGAAAGCGGTGGACAGGCAGGCGACTCGGGGTGGATCGAGACCGGAGAGTATCGCCTGCAGGTGACGGATACCCGCAAGGATGGCGATGCTGTTGTGCATGTCGTGACCGGTGCCTATGATACTGCGCGTGATTGTGTCGTCGATGCGGCCGATGTGGAATTCGATGCCTCAGTGACCTCCTGCCGTGCCTCGGTCAATCGAGAGAATCGGGAAGGGGCTGAGCGTAATCATACCGCCACGCATCTCATGCATGCTGCGCTGCGCAGGATTCTCGGCGAGCATGTACAGCAGAAGGGCTCCTTTGTCAGTGCCGACAGGCTCCGCTTCGACTTCAGCCACTTTTCAAAACTCAGCGCAGAAGAGCTTGAACGCGTCGAAGCCGGGGTGAACGAAGCGATCAGAAGCGCCGAGACGGTAGTGAAACACGAAGATATTCCATACGAAGAGGCCATTGAGAAAGGCGCGCTCGCCTTTTTCGGCGACAAATATGCCGACCGCGTGAGAATGGTCGAAATTCCCGGCGTTTCAATAGAGCTGTGTGGCGGAACCCATGTTGACAGCATCGGGCAGATCGGCCTCTTCAAGATCGTCGGCGAATCGTCTGTCGCATCCGGCGTGCGACGCATCGAGGCGCTCACCGGAAAGGCAGCCGAGCAGCTCATGTGGAAAGAGTACCGGGAGCTGCAGGAGATCCGCCAGATGCTCAAACTCAAGGCCGAAGAGCCCGTGAAGGACAGGGTTGCCGAGCTGCTCGATGCCAGAAAGGAGCTGGAAAAACAGCTGCAGGAGTTCAGAATTGCCGCGATTGCCGAAACGCTGGAACGTTCACTCGACGGTGCCGCAGCAGCAGGGGAACTGCGCATCGTTACCCGTGTGATCGAGCCGGTCGATGCGGAATCCCTGCGCCTGGCGGTGGCAGGGGTGCGTGAACGGCACCCCGCATCGGTGGGGCTTTTCTGCTCGGAAGATGGAGGCAAGGTGTCGCTGACGGCGTTTGCCGGAGACCGGGCGGTCCGGGATTTCGGCCTCGATGCCGCAAAGCTCGTGCGCGAGGTGGCAAAGCGCGTGCAGGGAGGCGGAGGCGGCAAAGCCGAATACGCCACTGCCGGAGGCAGGAATCCGTCGGGGATGGCAGCGGCGCTCGAGGCGTTCGGGACTCTCGTGAAAGCCTCCATAAAGCAATGAAGCACTATCGGTTGATTTGTTATGCTTGTTTTTGACTGTTTTTTCGGGCGTTGCGAAAAGCCCTCGTGCGACGGATGCCTCTTCAGGCCGGTTCGTTCATTGCGGCTCGCGCTGAAGTCCCGCGCCATGCAGAAATGCCAGGACGAATCGGTTGATACCGAAGGAGTATGGAAAAAAGAGGTGGAAAGCGTGCTTGTCCACCACAAGGCGCCCGAAAAGAGCCAGCAGCCGCCTGCGCTCAAACGAAAAAAACGGCTGCTTGCGCCGCGCGAAGAGATACCGTGGTTTCCCACCATCAATCCCGACCTCTGCAACGGCTGCGCCGACTGCAAGGTACTCTGCAAGCCGGGCGTTTTCGAGCCCGGCCCACCCGATCCCGAAGGCATTCACCGGCCAAAATTCCTCGTCGCCCATCCCTACAACTGCCTTGTGCTCTGCGACCGCTGCGTACCCATCTGCACCTCCGGCGCCATAAAACTTCCGCCGAAAGAGGATTTCGAGAAGTATGTCGAGTATGTTGACTGATAGAATGAATATTGAACGGAGCGACTCATGAGCAATTCCCCCTCACCCTCAAAGAAAAAGAAGCGCCTGCTTGCGCCGCGCGAAGAGATAGCCTGGTTTCCCGTTATCGATGCGGAACTCTGCAACGGATGCGAAGCCTGCGCCGACCTCTGTCGTCCCGGTGTCTTCGAACCCGGAGCGGCTTACGAGAGCGACGGCGTGGTGCGCCGCCCGAAAATGACCGTGGCCAACCCGTACAACTGCCTCGTGCTCTGCACCCGCTGCGAACCGGTGTGCCCCTCCGGAGCCATCACTCTGCCCCGCCCGGAAGATTTCGAAAGGTTCGTCGAATACGTCGATTGAGCGGCAGATCAGACTGGCGTGATTCTGTCGTCAATGTGGTTTCCATTTCAGCTGTTCACGCATCCAGCCGGATCTGGTGACATTTTTTCCTGATCAGCTCCTTGTAGGCCGCCTGATTTTCATGGTCAAGAAAACTCTTTTCTATCAACAGATCCCAAAGAGGCAGAACATTTCTGAACTTCCTGAACATTCGTTCCTGAACCACCTCGTCAATCGTCAAGACGCCGAAAGCCGCTCTGAAATCGTTCAGCGTGATCTTTTTTTTCTTTCCGTCAAGCGTCAAGGCCAGGTCTTCCTTATCGGAAGGCATAACCAGTCCTGTCGAGACGAGATCATAGGCCGGGGCAAGGCTGTAGCCACCTTTTGCTTCGATATCGATCAGTGAAAAATTCTTCAGATGCATATCCGCATTTCCGGAAAGAAA
Organism: Chlorobiota bacterium; assembly: GCA_016868665.1. Lineage (GTDB taxonomy): Bacteria > Bacteroidota > Chlorobiia > Chlorobiales > Chlorobiaceae > Chlorobium. The sequence continues at coordinate 5,822 of VGGK01000009.1, read as the reverse complement.
GCAGAACAGCACCACCTCAAAAAAATTGATGACATCGAGACCCGGATTTGCAGAGTAACGATGTATGGCTTTCGCTATCTGTTCATATGAACCGTGATATTTATTCTCCGTGAGACGTCCGGTGATCTGGCACATATCCTCCATGTGCAGCTTGCCTTTCCCTGTACGATCAATACGGCGCGTCACGTATGCAAGGGCTCCCGACCGCATGCGAATCAGGGTGTGCGGAACCGTATCGATACGCGCCGCTTCAGCCATGCGCATCGTCAGGTCCTCTATTTCCGGCAACTGCCGGAATCGCTGCGAAGGGGGTTTGAGTATGTACCCTCCCCACAGGCCGACAATGGTGAATCGCTGTGGAGCATGAGCCTTTCCGGCCGGTTCCAGATGCAGCGACAGTTTCGGCTGCACTCCGGTAATGGCGGTCTGGCTCCGGATGACCTCCAGAGCGAGCTCGTCGAGCTGGTTTTCATCATAGGGTAACTCTGGAGGGAGAGGCGTTCCGAACATTTTCCGGCTGCACTTCCGATGGAAATCACCCTCTCCGGAGGCCAGAGGCTCATAGCAATAAAGACAGCGACGATCCATCGGCTCACTCCATGATTACAGGATGTACACTCACCGCCCCGATGCAATCCCTGCAGCAGTTCAGCAAGAGGCCCATACGATCCCGCGGATCGAGCTTCCAGTTCCTTTCGGCAACGGCAAGCAGCCACCCTTCGGGTATCAATCCGTCAAAAAAAGGAAACATGGTTCTGCTCGAATATGCAGCAGCCCGCAACGGGAGCGTCAGACTTACCGGTCTGGCTTCCTTCGAATCCAGGTATGGCTGATCATACAGAAAATGATAGCCCTCTTCATCCTGAATCAACCAGCCCGCAGTTCGGTCAAGGTACCGTATTTCGGCTTTTTGCATACGCTATGCCTCCCTCTCCGGCCTGACAGGCGCAAGTACAAACCCGAACAGGGCAAGCACCTGGTTCACCTTGTCCATCCGCAATGTTTTTTTTCCCTGTTCAAGATCACGGATAAAACGAAGACCCGTACCGGCCTTTTCTGCCAGTTCCGGCTGGGTCATGCCCAGGGCTTTTCGCCTGTCGCGGACAAATTCAGCGATATCCTTCATGATTCCTGTTGTACCTGATCGGGTATACCGTGTATGGTTTATAGCTAATCTATACCTTTTCGGGTATAACAACAAGTAAAAACAATAAATTTATACCCTTTCAGGTATAAATCCTCCGGAGCCATCATCCTTCCCCCCAGCGAGGATTTCGAAAGGTTTGTCGAGTACGTCGATTAAGCGCCTTACCCCGGTTTCTCTTTGCCGGTATTTCCGGTCAACGAGCCGATTCATAACCGGCAACAATTTCCGCAAAGGCTTTCCTGCGAAAATAGCTGTGGAGAGGTTTTCTATCGCACGAAAACATAAAAAGCCTTGTATATTTAAATCAATGCTATATAAAATACACCTTATAATTAAAATAGCTTGTTTTCCTCATCATAACCAGCACCCATGCTTCGATTTATCGAGAACGATCTGCGGCTCTGGCAGGAAGGGACACGTCGCAAGCCCCTCATCCTGCGGGGAGCGCGTCAGGTCGGTAAAACCTGGTCGCTCAAAGAGTTCGGAAACAAGCGATTTGAATCGCTTGCTCTTGTGGATTTTGAGCGGAATCAGTCCATATGCAGGGTTTTCGACGGCGATCTCAAGACCTCGCGCATCATCTCGGATCTTGAGGTCATCCTGCAGCAAAAAATCACTCCCGGCAAAACCCTGCTCTTTTTTGACGAAATTCAGGCATGCCCCCGGGCTATAACCGCCCTGCGCTATTTTTATGAAGAGATGCCGGAACTGCATGTTGTTGCCGCCGGGTCGCTCCTTGAATTCGCGCTTGATGAGAACGCCTTTCCCGTTGGCAGGGTTCAGTTTCTCACGCTCTATCCGCTCTGTTTTGCCGAATATCTGGAGGCAATCGGCAACGCCCCTGCGGTGGCTGCAGTTCTCGGCAATCCTGCTGACATATCGCCTGTCGTGCATGACCTGCTGCGCGAGGAACTGAAGCGCTATTTCTTTATCGGGGGAATGCCTGCGGCCGTCAATGCGTACCTTGAGAAAAACTCACTGCGCGATGCCTTTGACGTACAAAAAGAAATTGCAGAGTCATTCAGGATGGACTTTGCCAAATATACGCCGAGGGTTGACCGCTTCTGTCTCGACGCCGTCTTTATCTCCCTGTCGCAGCATATCGGAAAACAGATCAAATATGCACGTCTTGGCGAGGGATACAGCAACCCGACGCTGAAAAAGGCATTTGATGCATTATGCCTGGCCCAGGTAGCCCGAAGAATCCCGTCGGTTGATCCTTCGGGGCTTCCATTGGGAGCTACAGCCTCGGCAAAATTATTCAAGGCGCTTGTGCTCGATATCGGATTGATGCGTCATTTGTCCGGTATGTCCAGTGATATCGAGTATGCAAGAAACGACCTTCTCGCCATCTACCGGGGAGCAATGGCCGAGCAGTTTGTCGGACAGGAGATGATGGTATCCCAGCAGGGTGACCTTTATTACTGGGACAGACAGGCTAAAAGCAGTTCAGCGGAAGTTGATTATCTGGCGGTTCTGAACGGCAGGATCCATCCTGTCGAGGTGAAAAGCGGAGTTGCAGGCAGTTTGAGGAGTCTTCATCTCTTTCTTGCCACGTACCCGGAGTGTGGCAAAGCGTTTGTCTTTTCCGACCGCCCGTATGCAGACCTCCCTGAGCAAAAGATCAGGTTTCTGCCGCTCTACAGCACCTTTACTGCCACAAGACGGGAGTAACGAGAGAAGCATTCCCATCGTTTCCTGGCAAACGGCAATGGCGCACAGTGCTGTGGCGACAGCAAGGTTGTCCTGTCGGGTGTGGCTCTGCATCGATGATAAGCGGAGTTGCCGGTTATCACGCGCCTGAATTGCTCCGTTGTACCCACGTGCACGTTGATAGAGAAAGATGCGACAGGAGCCCCTACTCTGCCAGCTCGTCGCGATCCCTGAACCCCATCAGGTAGAGGATGGCGTCGAGGCCGAGGGTCGAGATCGCCTGTTTGGCCCGTTCGCGCACGATGGGCTTGGCCCTGAAGGCAATGCCGAGTCCCGCCTTGCCGAGCATCGGCAGGTCGTTTGCCCCGTCTCCCACTGCAACGGTCTGTTCGAGGCGGATATTCTCCTTTTCGGCAAGGATGCCGAGCAGTTCGGCTTTTCTCGCGCCGTCCACAACTTTGCCGAGCACCCTGCCCGTCAGTTTTCCGTTCTCGATTTCGAGGGTGTTGGCGTACACGTAATCAATCGAAAGCTTCTTCTGCAGGTAATGGCCGAAATAGGTGAACCCGCCCGAGAGAATCGCAGTCTTGAAGCCGAGCCGTTTCAGGTTACCGAACAGCCGTTCGGCTCCTTCGGTCAGCTGCAGCCGCGCGGCAATTGTTTCCATTAGATGTTCGTCAAGGCCTTTAAGCTGAGCCACCCGCCGCTGCAGGCTCTCGTTGAATTCCAGTTCCCCCCGCATCGCCTGTTCGGTGATGGCCGCAACCTCTTTGCCAACCCCCGCTTCAAGAGCAAGTTCATCGATCACCTCCGAAGTTATCAGCGTCGAATCCATATCGAACACCACCATCCGCCGGTTCCGCCGGAAAATATTATCCTCCTGAAACGCGATATCGATGCCGAGACTGTCGGTAATGGCCAGAAGCTGCTCCCGGAACAGCGCCTCATCCAGCAGGGTACCCCGTACCGAAAACTCAACGCAGGCTCTCGTATGGTTGTCGTTATCGCCGTTTTCGAGCGGAATGCGCCCTGAAAGACGGCTGATATCGTCAATGTTCAGATGGTGCGCCGCAACGATCGACGAAACCCGTTCAAGCTGTTCCGCCGTGATTTTCCGCGACAGCAGCGTCAAGAGATAGCGGTGCTTGCCCTGCTCGCCCACCCACCGGTCATACTCATCGTCCGATACAGGAGTGAAACTGATCTGGATGCCGAGCGTATGGGCGCAGAACAGCAGCTCCTTCAGCACCGGCGACGAAGCCGACTCCTTGGGAACCTCGATCAGCATGCCGAGACTCAGATGATTATGAATCACCGCCTGGCCGATATCGAGCACCGGAATATCATAGATGGCAAGGATCGCGGTAATTTTCGCAGTAAGCCCCGGTTTGTCAGGGCCGGTAATATTGACAAGCAGCAGTTCGCGCATGGAGTGGGGCGATAACGGTTATTCCTCAATGGGTCAGGCAGGAAGGTGCCCTGAAATAGTGTTACTCAAGATAGTGCAGTTTCAGGAACCTTCAAAAACAGGACTTTCCATGCAGGAATCGTGAGCTGCTTTAACGCAGGTGTCCTGTGGTGTATTTTATCCTTCCTTTATTCGGTAATATGTTGATGACTTGATGTTGTTTCGCTATATTTGCTGTAAGCGATTATTGCGGCAGAAGCAAGCATGGGAAAACATGGAAATGGTTGCTGATTCTCATACAGTGTTACCGTCGGCTCTACATGCTCAGCCATTGCAACACAGCCCGAAATTATTGGAGTTATTTCGGGAAGCCATGCGTGTCCGTCACTACAGCAAGAGAACAGAAGATACCTACTGTACCTGGGTCAGGCGTTTTGTCCATTTCCACAAGCTGAGGCATCCGAAGGATATGAGTGAACCGGAGATCAATGCTTTTCTGACGCATCTCGCCGTGAAGGAAAAGGTCAGCGCATCGACGCAGAATCAGGCATTGAGCGCACTGTTATTTCTTTACCGGCATGTGATAGGCAAAGAAATAGGTGATCCTGGAGACGTTATCCGTGCCCGAAAACCTGTCCGGTTACCGGTTGTGCTGACTCGTGAGGAGGTGAAAGCTCTTCTTGCCCAACTTTCAGGCGACAAATGGTTAATGGCATCACTCATGTATGGTGCGGGGTTGAGGCTGATGGAGTGTCTGCGATTGCGTGTGCAGGATATTGATTTCTCCCGCAATGAAATTCTGGTTCGCGATGGCAAGGGGGCAAAAGACCGGATCACGATGTTGCCGGAATCCCTGAAAAAGCCTCTCGCCGAACATCTGAAAAAGGTCAAAAGCCTTCACGATAAAGATATTGCTGAAGGTTGGGGACGTGTACTTCTGCCAGGAGCATTGGATCGCAAGTATCCCAACGCTCCTGCCGAATGGCGATGGCAGTGGGTTTTTCCCCAGGAGCACCGATGGAAGAACACGCAGACCGGTGAAGAAGGGCGGCATCACATGCACGAAACAATTATTCAACGTGCAGTAAAAGAAGCTGTTGGCAGGGCGGGCATTCTCAAACATGCCGGCTGTCATACGTTCAGGCACTCTTTTGCGACTCATTTACTCGAGGCTGGGTATGATATTCGAACCATTCAGGAATTGATGGGTCATAAAGATGTAAGCACCACGATGATTTATACGCATGTTTTAAACAAGGGCGGTCATGGAGTAAAAAGCCCTGTTGACCTGTTTGTTGCCGGTTTAGACTGATCTGTATAAGCCGGTCGGTTTACATCATTGTTAATATTTATAAGTTGTATATAAATAATTAATTGGCTGGTCTGTGAGTGTGAATGTGAAATTGTCTTATACAGAAAGCAGCTTTCTGCATTTCCAGAATTAGGCAGATCAGTCTAAACATTGTTCACCCGCCCTGCGGTCGGGTGAACGTGGCCGCGGATCGGGCATCCGCCTGTCCGCCCGCAGGCGGGCGAACAAGCGGCTGGAGCAGACACTCCGCGTCGTCAAATAAATTTTCCGCCGCGGAGCGCTGCTCATCCGCGGCCACGTTA
>VGGK01000008.1 GCA_016868665.1 Chlorobiota bacterium | reverse complement strand
ATATCCGGTCTTATCTATCCCGGTCTCCTGCAGAGTGAGTTCGATACAACGAGCGGGCTTCTGAACTTCATGTCTCTTGAAAAAAAATTCAGACCTTCAACCGGGGGAAGAAAACCGGAAGCGGCGCTTGCCAAAACCTGGAAGATGGCGGCAGACCATAAATCCATCACGTATATTCTGCGCAGCGATGCATTCTGGGACGACGGAAAACCTGTTGTTTCCGGAGATTTCAAATTCACCTACCGGTTATACGGCAATCCGCTCATAGCCAGTCCCCGCCAGCAATACCTTGCCGAACTGGTCGGAGCCGACAAGCACTCGGTGGATTTTGACCGGGCTATCGAAACTCCGGACGATACCACGCTTGTTTTCAGGTTTTACAAACCCGTTCCGGAACATCTCGCTCTGTTCCATACTTCGCTGACGCCGCTCCCGGCTCACCTGTGGAAGAATGTGAAGCCGGAAGATTTCAGAAGTTCGCCGCTCAATCAGAAGCCGGTCGGCGCCGGCCCATACAGACTGCACGAATGGACGCAGCAGCAGTCGCTGGTTCTGGCTTCCAACCGTAAATCGAATCTGCCGAAACCCGGTAACATTGCGTTCATCAACTGGCGCATTGTTCCGGATTATACAGTACGGCTTGCCCAACTGCAGACCAATGCGGTGGACATTGTCGAAAATATCAAACCCGAAGATTTTTCCTCTCTTCAGAAGGCAAATCCCGGGATCGAGATTAAAAGCGTGGGGTTGCGGGTATACGATTATGTCGGCTGGTCGAACATCGATCAGGCAGCCTATCACAAAAGCGGTAAAATCCTGCCTCATCCGCTTTTCGGTTCCGCAGGGGTACGCAGAGCGCTTACCATGGCTATCGATCGGGAAGCGATTATCGACGGATATCTGAAACAGTACGGCACCATATGCAATACCGATATTTCGCCATCCCTGAAATGGGCATATAATCGTTCGATTGTGCCTCATGCCTTCGATCAGGCAGCAGCGGCGGCAATTCTCAGAAAAGAGGGATGGCTTCCAGGTCCCGACGGCATTCTGCAGAAAGAGGGGCGGAAGTTCAGTTTCGTGCTCTACACCAATGCCGGCAATGCCCGCAGAAACTATGCGAGCGTCATCATCCAGCAGAACCTCAAGGCAATCGGCATAGACTGCCGGCTCGATGTGCAGGAGTCGAACGTTTTCTTCGAAAACCTGCAGAACCGCAGGCTTGACGCATGGATGGCCGGATGGTCCATCGGACTCGAGATCGATCCGCTCGATGTTTGGGGTTCGGATCTGAAAAAGAGTACCTTCAATTTTACCGGATACCGGAATCCGAGAATCGACGAACTGTGCGAACTGGCGAAAGAGCAGCTTGTGCAGACCGATGCGAAGCCATACTGGCTCGAATATCAGGAGATCATTCATCGCGATCAGCCAGTGACTTTCCTTTACTGGATCAGGGAGACTCAGGGTTTCAGCGGGCGCATCGAGGGCGAAGAGATCAATATTTCCGGTACGTTCTACAATATCGATGACTGGACGCTCAGGCCATCGTCAACCATTGCGCCTTAGGAACCGTATGCTTATTTATATTTTAAAAAGACTCCTGCTTTCGGTACCGCTGATTTTCGGTGTGCTTACCCTGACTTTTTTCATTATCCGGCTTGCGCCGGGCGATCCGGCGGCATTTTTCATTCAGCCGGGCATCAGTCCCAATGTCGCCGAGCAGATCAGGGAACAGTACGGGCTGAACGATCCCTTGCCTGTGCAGTATGTCAAATGGCTCGGAAACGTCCTTCAGGGCGATTTCGGAAGGAGTTTCAGCAGGGCCCAGCAGCCGGTATTCGAGGTGATTGCGGCGGCATTGCCCATAACCGTGACTATCGCTGCACTGACGCTTGCTGCGAATTTCACTTTCGGCATTATCATCGGCATCATTTCCGCTGTACGCCAGAACACCTTCACTGACCGTTTTCTGACGGTTACGGCCCTGTTTTTCTATTCGATGCCGGAGTTCTGGTTCGCGCTCATGATGATCATCGTTTTCGCTCTCAAGCTGCAATGGTTTCCTGCGTCGGGTCTCAACGAGATCGGCGCTGAAAGTTTCGGCCTTCCGGGTTTTTTCATCGATCGGGTATGGCATCTCGTGCTTCCTGTCACGGTACTGAGCATAAACGGCGCAGCAGGCATAGCCCGTTATGTCAGGGGGAGCATGCTTGAAGTGGTCCGTCAGGACTATATCCGTACGGCAAGGGCAAAGGGTCTGCCGGAGAAGGTGGTGATTTTCCGTCATGCTCTTCGTAACGCGCTTCTGCCGGTGATCACTCTCATGGGAAGTTCTCTTCCCTTCATTTTCAGCGGAGCGCTCTTCATCGAGGTGATCTTCGCTTTTCCCGGAATGGGCAGGGTGACGGTAGAGGCGATTTTTGCAAGGGACTATCCGCTCATCATCGCCAACACCTTCATTTCCGGTACGCTGATCGTGCTCGGGAACCTGGTTGCCGATGTGCTGTATGCGGTTGCCGATCCGAGGATACGTCTTTGAACGGCCCGAAAATGAACACGGAAAAGGCAGGTCTGCTGTGAGAATTGAACTCCTGAACACCCCGGCAGATGCGGTCGAGACCAGATTCGAGGAGCAGATCCGCCCGCTGAGGATGGATGATTTTGCCGGACAGCAGCGTCTGACAGAGAACCTGAAAGTGTTCATATCCGCAGCGAAAAAAAGGGGAGAAGCGCTCGATCATGTCCTGCTCTCAGGCCCTCCCGGGCTAGGTAAAACCACACTTGCGCATATTATTGCCGCTGAGATGGGCGGCAGTATCAAGGCTACGTCAGGCCCCCTGCTCGACAAGGCAGGGAACCTTGCCGGGCTTCTGACCGGTTTGCAGAAAGGCGATGTGCTTGACCGGTTTACAGAAAGGCGATGTGCTTTTTATCGACGAGATCCATCGCATGCCCGCAGCCGTTGAAGAATATCTCTACTCGGCTATGGAGGATTTCCGTATCGACATTATGCTTGACAGCGGTCCTTCAGCCCGGGCGGTGCAGCTGCGCATAGAACCGTTCACGCTTGTCGGAGCAACAACCCGTTCGGGCCTTCTGACTTCTCCCTTAAGGGCCCGTTTCGGCATAAACAGCCGTTTCGATTATTACTCGCCCGAACTGCTCGAGCAGATTATCGTAAGAGCTTCCGGCATACTTGGTATCGGAATCGAAAAAGAGGCCTCGGCTGAAATCGCCGGACGTTCGCGCGGCACCCCAAGGATTGCGAACCGCCTCCTGAGACGTGCGCGCGATTTCGCCCAGGTTGCAGATGCTCCGCTTATTACCCGCAGTCTTGCAATGACGACACTCGAACGTCTCGAAATCGACGAAGAAGGTCTTGACGATATGGACAAGAGGATCATGGATACCCTTGTCAACAAGTTCAATGGCGGTCCTGTCGGAGCAGCATCGCTGGCAGTATCGGTCGGGGAGGAGCAGGACACTATCGAGGAGGTTTATGAACCCTATCTTATCCAGGCGGGATATATCGCCCGTACTCCGAGAGGACGCGTCGCCACGCACAGGGCGCATCTCAGGTTCTCGCGATGTGAAGGAAAAGCCGGCGAAGGCCCGCTTTTCGAAAATCTATCCTGACAGGAAGCCGTCTGCTTTACATGAACGCAGAGCAACCAACGCAAAAGGCCGTTTTGGTCTGCTTGCGTTGCTGATGCTGTGCCTTTCGGGCTGTTTTCTTGTTTCCTGCAGTTCACTTCCTTTATCCGACAGGGATACCGCTCCCTCAGCCATGCCGCCCGATTCGCTTTCAGATCAGGCAAGAAACCGTTTCGTCAAAGCGCTTCTTTCTGCCGAAAAAGGCGATTACTGGGGGGCGATTGAGGGCTATCGCACCATTCGTCCATCCGACCCGTCAGCACGGGCTGCGGTTCATCATGCTGCGGCAAGGGCGTTTTTCGATCTTGGCGTCGTCGATTCCGCAAGGCATCACGCCGACCAGGCCGTGATCAGCCAGCCCGATAACCGGCACTATCTGAGGATGCTGGCAGCCATCGCGCATCATATGAAAGATTATTCCGGAGCCGTTTCGGCTTTCAGCCGACTTGTCGAGCTTCAGCCCGCAAACCCGGAATTTCTTGCGTTGCTTGCTCTTGAATATGTCGCTTCGGGCGATGCCGAAAAAGCGCTGGAGATATTCCAGCGGATGCTGTCACTCGATCCTGCCGACGAACAGACCCGGGCCCAGGTGCTGCTGCTCGAAATCAAGCTCAGGCATTATCACGACGCGATTGAAACCCTGTCCGCCATGATTGAGGATGGAGAGGAAAAAGATCGTCTGAAACTCACTCTCGGGGAGCTTTATTTGCAGACGGGTCAGACAGATCAGGCAGTGAAAACCTACCGCGAGATCATTGCCGCGAATCCCCGGTTCGTTCCTGCATGGCTGGCACTGCTCGAGTTATCCGTCCAGTCGGGTGCGAAAGAGACTTTTCTTGGGGATCTCAGGGCTTTTTATGATACCATAGGTATAAAGTACGAGCAGAAGATGAGTCTTGCCGAGCTGTTCTATGTCCGTTCATCGAAGGACAGCACCTATCAGAACCCTCTGCGCGTCATGATTGCGGAAATCGAACGGAGGCATCCGGTTGAACTTTCGACAATGCTGATCAGGGGACGTTTGCTTCTGCGGGAGAAAAACCCGACTGAGGCGAAAAGGGAATTCAGGGCGGCGCTTAGGAAGGATCCATCGAGTATCGAGGCGTGGGAGGAACTGGTTTCTGCCCTGCTCGCAGAGAATAATTACTCCGAAGCCATGCGTGCCGTCGCCTCGGCGAAAAGCAACGCATCGGCGAGCAGGATGCGGCTGCTGGTGCTCGAAGGGTTCGCCGCGTTTCAGTCCGGCAGGACGGAAACCGCCGTTGCGCATCTTGAAAAAGCCCTGCGACTCAAACAGCCCGAAAAGGAGCGATGGCTTTATCTCCAGGCGGCATCAACGCTTGCCATGTCTTACGACAAGCTTGGCCAGACTGAAAAGAGCATCGACATGTACCGTCGGATACTGTTTCTCGAACCCGGCAGCACGCTCGCAATGAACAACCTGGCCTATATGCTCGCCATCCAGGGTCGTGAGCTTGAAACCGCAAAAACGCTTGCGACGAAAGCTGTTGCCGATGAACCTGACAATCCGGTTTATCTCGATACGCTCGGATGGGTGCTGTTCAGGCTCGGTGCCTGGCAGGAAGCTCTTGTCCACCTCGAAAAAGCGGCATCGCTGGCTCCTCATGAAGTCGAGATCATCGGGCATCTCATCGATGTTTATGAAAAACTCGGTATGCAGGATAAAGCCGGAAAGCTGCGGGAGATGAAAAAGCCGGGAAGATAAGGAGAAAATAAAAAAGGGAACGGCATTGTCATTGCCGTTCCCTTTTTCTTTCGGAATCGCAGATCTTTCAAGTACCCTTATTTCATGCGTTCAGCTCATCGAACGATCTGGCCGCCAGATATTCGTAGTGTGCCCAGCGTGCATCCACTTCCTTCTGGATTGCGGCATAATACTGCTCGGCGATCTCGGGATGGCTTTTCTTGAGCATCCTGAACCTGTTTTCCATGTTCAGGAACTGCGCTACCGGGATTTTCGGCTTTTTCGAGTCAAGAACGAGTGGATTCTTGCCTTCTTTCAGTCGATCCGGATTGTAGCGGTAGAGAATCCAGTGGCCTGAATCCACGGCCGCCTTCTGGTTGTCAAGTCCGGTAGCCATGTTGATGCCATGAGCGATGCAGTGCGAGTATGCGATGATGATCGATGGGCCGTCATAGGCTTCGGCTTCGAGAAACGCTTTCAGCGTCTGTTCGTCGCGTGCTCCGAACGCAACGCTGGCCACGTAGGCGTTGCCGTAGCTCATGGAGATCAGGCCGAGATCCTTTTTGGTCATTGCCCTGCCGGCCGCGGCAAATTTTGCCACTGCAGCTTTCGGTGTCGCTTTCGATGCCTGTCCGCCGGTATTGGAGTAGACCTCCGTATCGAGCACCAGCAGATTGACGTTCTTGTCTCCGGCCGTCACATGGTCAACGCCGCCGTATCCGATGTCGTAAGCCCATCCATCGCCCCCGACGGCCCAGACGCTTTTCCTGACCAGCATGTCGGCTACAGAAAGCAGGTTTTTCGCATCGGCGGAATCGATATTGTCGAGTTTTTCCTTGAGTATGGCTACGCGCTGGCGCTGTTCGAATATTTCGGGCTCAGAGGTCTCTTTCGCATCGAGTATCTCCTGTGCGAGCGTTTCACCGGTTTCCGAGGCAAGTTTCAGTACCAGTTCGCGCGCATATTCGCGCTGCTTGTCGATTGAAATCCTGAAACCGAGAGCGAACTCTGCGGTATCTTCGAAGAGCGAGTTCGACCATGTCGGTCCGCGACCGTCAGCATTGGTGGTGTAGGGCGTTGTCGGCAGGTTGCCGCCGTAGATGGACGAGCATCCGGTAGAGTTGCCGATGACGAGGCGATCGCCGAAGAGCTGGGTCATCATTTTTACATAAGGAGTTTCGCCGCATCCCGAGCATGCTCCTGAGAATTCGAAGAGAGGCTGCTGCAGCTGCTGCTCCTTGATCAGCCGGACATTGATTCTGTTCCGGTCGAACTCGGGAATATTGAGGAAGTAGTTCCAGTTGTCTCTTTCGGTTTCGCGCAGTGGAGCCTGTATGTGCATGTTCAGCGCTTTACGATCCGGATTGCTTTTATCGCGCGCGGGGCAGACATGCGCACAGATTTCGCAGCCGGTGCAGTCTTCCGGAGCGACCTGGATGGTGAATTTCATTCCCGACCAGTTTGCGCCTTTTGCATCGATGCACTTGAATGTGCGCGGAGCGTTGCCGAGGTATTCGGGCGCATAGACTTTTGCGCGGATCGCTGCATGGGGGCATACCATGGCGCATTTGCTGCATTCGATGCAGAGAGCCGGCTCCCAGACCGGTATCATTTCGGCGAGGTTGCGTTTTTCGAATTTCGCGGTACCCACCGGATAGGTGCCGTCGGCCGGCAGTTCGCTTACGGGAATGTCGTCGCCTTCGCCGGCAATGATTTTAGCAAGAACGTTGCAGACGAATTCCGGAGCCTCGCCGACAATCGGTGGTCGAAGTTCCTTCTTGCTTCTGGCATCGGAACCGATGGTGACCTGATGCAGGTTGGCGAGCGAGTCTTCTACGGCCTTGATATTCTGGTTGACCACATCGTCGCCTTTTTTTCCATAGGTTTCGAGAATGGCGTCCTTGATTTTTTCAACTGCTTCATCGCCGGGCAGCACGCCTGAAATGGCAAAGAAACACGCCTGCATGATGGTGTTGATGCGCTGACCCATGCCGCTGGCCTGGGCTACCTTGTAGGCGTCGATCGTGTAAAGCTTCGCCTGTTTGGCGATCAGGTGTTCCTGCACGATTCTCGGCAGTTTTTCCCAGAGTTCTTCTGCAGAATAGTGCGAATTCAGCAGCAGGGTTCCGCCCTGTTTGAGGTTTCTGACCAGATCGATCATCTCGAGGAATATCCAGTGATGGCAGCCGATGAAGTGTGCATCGCTGACGAGATAGGTGGAGTGGATCTGTTCGGGTCCGAAACGCAGATGCGATGTGGTGATGGAACCCGCTTTCTTGGAGTCGTAGACGAAATATCCCTGCGCATAGTTCGGAGTGTTTTCGCCGATGATCTTGATGGAGTTCTTGTTGGCACCGACCGTTCCGTCCGAGCCGAGGCCGTAGAAAATAGCCCTGAAGACGCTGTCGGGTTCGATCGAGAACGAACGGTCGTAATCAATGCTCGAGCCGGTGATGTCCTCGTTGATGCCGACCGTGAAATGATTTTTCGGAGAATCCGAGGCCATGTTGTCGAAGACGCCTTTGACCATCGCGGGTGTGAACTCTTTCGACGAAAGCCCGTAACGGCCGCCTGTAACGGCAGGCATCGCTTTCAGCAGACCTTTCTGGAGTCCTTCGTGCAGGGCGTTTATGACGTCGAGGTAGAGCGGTTCGCCGGCGCTTCCCGGTTCCTTGACGCGGTCGAGCACTGAAACGGATTTTACCGAAGCGGGCAGCGAGTTCACAAACATTGCGATATCGAACGGACGGAAAAGGCGGGCATTGATGACGCCGACCTTCTCGCCGGTGCGGTTCAGGTACTCGACGGTTTCCCTGACGGTTTCCACGCTGGATCCCATAAGAATGACGACCCGTTCGGCGTCAGGCGCGCCGTAGTACTGATAGGGCTTGTAGTGGCGTCCTGTCAGTTCCCCGAATTTAGCCATAAGCTTTTCGACAATACCGGGAAAAGCGAGATAATATTTATTGACGGTTTCGCGACCCTGGAAGTAGATGTCCGGATTCTGCGAGGTTCCGCGGATGATCGGCGCATCCGGACTCATCCTGCGGTTCCTGTGAGCGATGACCAGTTCGTCGTCGATCATGGCCCTGATGACCTCGTCCGGGATAACCTCGATTTTCGATATTTCGTGAGAAGTTCTGAAACCGTCGAAGAAGTGCAGGATCGGCACTCTCGATTCAAGAGTCGCTGCGGCCGTGATCAGCGCCATGTCCATGACTTCCTGAACCGAGCTTGAAGCAATCAGGGCGAAACCTGTGCCGCGCACCGACATCACGTCGCCATGGTCTCCGAAGATGGAAAGGGCCTGTGCGGCCAGAGAACGGGCCGATACATGGATCACGCATGGCGACAGCTCGCCTGCGATCTTGTACATGTTCGGAATCATCAGCAGCAGTCCCTGTGCAGCCGTAAATGTCGTGGTGAGCGCTCCGGTCTGCAATGCTCCGTGAACGGCTGCCGCCGCACCGGCTTCGCTCTGCATCTCATCTACCAGGGGAATGGTGCCCCAGATATTTGTTTGTCCCTCGGCTGCCCATGCATCGGAGTATTCTCCCATGGGAGAGGCCGGCGTGATCGGGTAAATTGATATGACTTCACTGGTGCGGTAGGAAATGTAAGCCAAAGCTTCATTTCCCTCCATTGTCTTGAATATCCGGCTCATATTGGCAGTTATTACTGGTTTTATTTGACTGAATGAAAAACAGCGACTGAGTGAAATGCACATATCTCGGAATAATGACTTCGACGAATGTGAGAAGGCGACATCCGAAAAAGTAATATCCGAGGCAGAAAGTGCTGAATGAGATAAACAGCTAAGATACAAAAAAAAATTAATGTAAAATTAATTAATTACATTCCCGGATCGAACCGGCAGGGATTTTTTTCAGGACAGAGCGGAGTCCGTCAGCCTGCATACGCAGGTTTCGTGCATGGTAACCCGCTGGAATCAGAATCACAAATGCAGACAGAACAATCGGAACATGTCGTTTACGGCCGCAATGCGGTGCTCGAGCTTCTTCAGAAAAAGCCTGAAAGCGTCGAGAAAATCTATTTTCAGTTCAATACCGCCCATCCAAAGCTCAAGGAGATCGTGATCACCGCACGCCGGCTGAGGCTGGTGACCGGCAAAGCCCGCCTCGACAAACTCAACCAGATCGCCGGTACAACGAAGCATCAGGGAGTCTGCGCTCTCATCAGTACCGTTTCGTTCTATTCGCTCGACGATATTCTTTCCGCTCCGCGCAATACCTTTCCGCTGCTCGTGGTACTGCAGGGGCTCGAGGATCCGCACAATGTAGGGGCCATCATCCGCACCGCGGAAGCTGCCGCGGCGGATGCGGTCGTGCTGATCGAGGGGCGCGGTGCACCAGTCAATGCTGCGGTACATAAAGCGTCCGCAGGAGCGCTTTCGCATATGCGGCTCTGCAAGGTGAAAAGCCTCGTGCGAACCCTGGAATATCTGAGAGAGAGGCATTTTCGTGTTTATGCCGCAGATATGGATGCCGAACTGAACTATACCGAGACCGATTTTAAAGGTCCGACCGTGCTTGTGCTGGGCGCCGAAGGCAGCGGCCTTTCGCCGGAGGCAATGAAGCACTGCGACAGTTCTGTACGCATACCTGTTGCCGGATGCGTGGAATCCCTCAACGTAAGCGTCACTGCGGGCATTCTTCTTTACGAAGCGATGCGTCAGAGGTTGTCCTGAGAGGAGCGGTTGTTCTGCTTTCTTAAAGCGACCGGTATGTTTCAGCTCTCTGAAAAAAATATTACCTTAATGCTCACTGTTCATTTCAACGATGCAAGACAAATCCTAATAAGCAATTATTCCCATGAGCATTCCTGAAGATCTTCGCTACACAAAAGACCACGAATGGATCAAGCTGCTCGAAGACGGCAGTACGGCACTTGTCGGCATTACCGGCTTCGCCCAGTCGGAACTCGGCGATATCGTTTTTGTCGAGGTGAAACCTGCCGGTACGAAACTGAAAGCCCATGAGATATTCGGAACGGTCGAAGCGGTAAAAACCGTAGCCGATCTGTTTGCTCCCGTTGCCGGTGAAATCATCGAGGCAAACGGCGCACTCGATGCCGCCGAAATCGTCAACCAGGATCCTTACGGAGAAGGTTGGCTGGTGAAGATGAAGATTGACGATCCTTCATCCGTTTCGGAGCTGCTCGATGCCGCGGCATACCGCGAGCTGACCGGCGAGTAAAACATTTCAACCTTATCGCAGCAATCTGAACCCATGCCATTCATTGTCAATACCGACAGGGACCGCGAGGAGATGCTCCGGAGTATCGGTGCCGCATCGTTTGATGACCTGATTACCGATATTCCGGAGGAGATTCGCCTGAAGAAAGCGCTCGATCTCTTTCCTGCTCTCAGCGAGCCGGAGGTCATGAAACTGCTCGAAGGGCTCGCTTCTGCCAACCGCAGCACCGCCGGGTACGTGAGTTTTCTCGGAGGAGGGGCTTATGACCATTTCATACCTTCAGCTATAAAAAGCATTGTTTCACGCAGCGAATTCTACACCGCCTATACCCCTTATCAGGCAGAAGTCTCTCAGGGTACCCTGCAGGCGATTTATGAATATCAGAGTATGATGTGCCGTCTTTACGGCATGGACGTTGCCAACGCTTCGATGTACGATGGCGCCACTGCTCTTGCCGAAGCCGTGCTGATGGCCATGAACATTACCGGACGGGAACATGTTGTGATTGCAGGCAGGCTGAATCCTTTCACGGAGAGTGTTCTGAAAACCTACCTCGAGGCATCAGGCCACGGAGCAATAGTACAGAACTCGCTCGATAACGGCACCGGCAGCGTTGACGGACTCCGTATGCTCGTCGGCGAACGCACGGCAGCCGTCGTTGTCCAGCAGCCTAATTTCTACGGGTGTCTTGAAAATGTGGAAGCTGCAGGTGCTGCTGCAGGCGAGTGCGGCGCACTTTTCATCGTCTCAGCCGATCCGGTTTCTCTCGGTATGCTCGAAGCTCCGGGTAACTACGGCGCCGATATTGCTGTCGGCGAAGGGCAGCCGCTCGGCAGCCGCCAGAATTTCGGAGGTCCCTATCTTGGCATTTTCACTGTTCGCCAGGCGCATGTACGCAAGATTCCCGGTCGACTTGTCGGCATGACCAGGGATCGTGACGGCAATGACGGGTTCATTCTGACGCTGCAGACTCGCGAACAGCATATACGGCGTGAAAAAGCCACTTCGAATATCTGCACCAACCAGGCGCTCTGCGCACTCCAGGCGGCAGTGTATCTCTCTCTGCTCGGCAAACAGGGAATTCGCGAAGTTGCCGGCCAGAGCGCCGTAAAGGCGCATTATCTTGCCGACAGAATTGCTGCTCTTCCCGGTTATGCGCTTAAGTTCACAGCGCCTTTCTTCCGCGAATTCGTCGTCGAGACGCCGCTTCCCGCTTCGGAAGTGGTGGGAGCAATGCTCGACAAGGGGATTTTCGCCGGTTACGACCTTTCGGCTGTCGGCGAAAGCGGTCTGCTCGTGGCAGTCACCGAAAAACGTACAAGAGCGGAACTCGATCAGTTCGTTGCTCTTCTCGGGGAGCTCTGAACGGCAGTCGCAGTGATCAGGCATCAGGAATATCCCGATAAAACAGAAAGGCCCATCCCGTTAAAGGCGGCCCTTTCTGTTTTATCGGGATTTCTTTCTGCAGATGCAGCGGATGAGGATTTGTCAGACCAGCCCGAGATTCTGCAGCTCTTCGCGCAGGATGCGTCTGTTCTCGTCGGCAAGCGGTACCAGAGGCAGGCGGTAGCTCTCCTCGATCATTCCCATTTCCGCAAGGGCATACTTGACCGGCACGGGATTGCTTTCGATGAAATTCAGCCTGAAAAGCCGGCGGTAGCGGCTGTTGACGGCGCGCGCTTCATCGAGATTGCCGTTTCGCACAGCATCGACAAGCTGTTTGACAGCTGCTGGAACCTGGTTTGCAGCGACAGAAATCACTCCATCCCCCCCCATGGCCATGAATGGCAGAATCAGCATGTCCTCTCCGGTCAGCACCGAAAAGTGGGACGGTCTCTCTTCGATCAGTTCGGATATCTGGGCCATGTTGTCCGATGCCTCCTTGACGGCAGCTATGTTGCCGAAATGACGCGCGAGCCTGAGAATGGTCGATGCAGCGACATTACTTCCTGTCCTGCCGGGAACATTGTATATGATTACCGGTATTGAGACTGCTTCGGCGATGCACCTGTAATGCTGGAAATATCCCTCCTGGGAAGGCTTGTTATAGTATGGCGCTACCGACAGTATTGCTGAAGCTCCGGCTTTCTCGGCGTTCATTGCAAGCCGGACGGCATGCTCGGTGGCGTTCGTTCCGGCACCGGCTGCAACCATCAGGCTATCGCCGGCCTCTTCCCTGACGGTGCTTATTATGGTTACCTGTTCCTCTTCGGAGAGTGTCGGCGATTCGCCGGTCGTGCCGCAGGGAATGACGATATCGGTTCCGGCTTCCCTGTGAAACCGAACCAGTCTTTTCAATGCATCGGTATCCAGGGACCTGTCCTGCCTGAACGGAGTGACGAGGGCGACGGCGGAGCCTGAAATAAGTCGTGTGGACATACTGATAAAAACCTTGTTAATAGCTGTGATCGTATATGGAATGCATAATAAGGCAAACTTCCCGCTTTTCTAAACTGATTTTGCTCTTTCGGTCAGTTCGGTTGCGAGTTTCAGCGATGATTCAGAAATATTTTCCCCGCTGATCAGGGCGGCTACGGCCCTGAGGTGCGCTTCTTCATCGAGAGGGGTTACTTCGGCAGAGGTTCTTCCCTCATCGGCGGCTTTTGTGACCCGGAGATGGAGATCGGCCATGGCGGCTATCTGGGGAAGATGGGTGATCGCGATAATCTGGTGCAGGCGCGAGAGTTTTTTCAGGCTCGAAGCGACGGCCATGGCTGTCGTGCCGCTGATGCCGGTGTCGATTTCGTCGAATACGAGGATCGGAAGGGCCGCAGATTCTGCCAGCGCGGTTTTCAGCGCCAGCATTACGCGGGAAATTTCCCCTCCGGATGCCGCTTTGGCTAACGGCTTGAGTGCTTCGCCGGCGTTGGCCGAGAAGAGGAACTCTGTTTTTTCATGTCCGTTCGCCAATGCCCGGAAGCGGGTCTTTCCAAGAGTTATATCTCCCTGCAAGTCTTCCCGGACTGTAAAAGATGTCTGGAATCCTGCGCCCGCAATGCCGAGCCGGATAAGCTCCTGTTCCAGAATCAGATCGAGCTGCAGAGCGGCTTTCCGGCGTTTTTCCGACAGTACAGCAGCGGCGACAGAAAGTTGCTCCTGTTGCAGTTCTATCGCGGATTCGATCCGTGCCGATTCTTCTGCAAGCGTCTCTTCAAGGAGAAGCTCTGCTGCCAGTTCATCGCGCAGGGCAATCAGATCGGTTATGTTTTTTCCGTATTTTTTTTGTGCCCGCTGGAGCTGATGCTGGCGGCTTCTGAGCATATCGAGCCGGTCGTTGTGAAATTCGATGGAGTCGGTATAGCGGTTCACGAAACGGTGGAGGTCTTCAACCATGCTTTCAGCCGATCGGGCCTCTTCGAGCCAGTTATCGAAACGGCTGTCAATCGCCGAAAGTTTTTCAAGGATGTGGCGCACCGCCGCCAGGGAAGCATAAGCCGAATGTTCGGCTTCATAAAGGATTCCGCCCAGTTCTGAACCCAGGGTGTGCAGCGTTTCTGCATTTTCGAGCAGAGAGCTCTCCCTCTGCAGTTCCTCCTCTTCGCCCATCCTCAATTCGAGAGTGTCAAGCTCGTTGTACTGGAACTCCCTCATCTCCTTTTTCTCGCGGGCTTCGCGCGCACGTTCGGCAAGCAGGTTCCTTTCACGATAGAGCTTCGAGAGACCGTCGAGGATTTTCCTGTATGCCAGCGTTTCAGCAGCGGTTTCGGCATAGGCGTCAAGCATGCCCTCATGCGATGCCGCGTTGAGCAGCAGCTGATGGTCGTGCTGGCCGTGCAGGTCGATGAGCAGTTCTCCTGCCTGTTTCAGCACTCCGGCCGTGCAGGGAGTATCATTGATGAAGCAGCGGGATTGCCCGGAAACGGAGAGTTCCCTGCGAAGGATGGTTTCCGTAAATCGTTCGACTCCGGCCTCGTCAAGAAGATGGTCGAGCTGTTTCGGCAGAGGCCCTGTTATGACTGCTTCGATGACTGCCTTGTTTTCACCCGAACGGACGAGATCACTGCTTGCCCGGTCGCCAAGCACGAGGTTCAGTGCGCCGATCAGCATGGATTTGCCTGCACCGGTTTCACCGGTAACGATGGTCAGTCCCCTGGTGAAAGAAACGGTGAGCTCCCGTATCAGGGCAAGATTTCTGATGTACAGTCTGCTGAGCATAGACCGGAAGTCTTTGGCGGCGGTTTAAATGACTGCAGGCAAGATAACGATTAAACAGAAGGAACGAGCACGAAAGGAAAGCCCTTGTTCAGGGCTTTCCCAACAAAAAGCAGGTATGAGGTCAGGATTTTGAGCTACTTGAATTCTCCGGGCTTTTTTTCGGGGTATCGTCAATGGCCTTGTTGAACTCGTCTTCGATTTCAGTCTGGGCTTTTTTGAATTCCTTCATGCCTCTTCCAAGTCCTTTGGCAAGTTCGGGGAGTTTCTTTGCTCCGAACAGAAGTAAAATGATCAAGAGAATAAGAATGAGTTCCTGACCGCCTAATCCGAACATGATTACTTCTCCCGTGAAATTGTGGTGTTGAAAGTATATTCCTTGCTACTTATATAATCAATACGATAGCCGAAACCAAAATTTTTCGGACGTAAACACGGCTGGTTGCGGCGTCGTTCTGCAGGAGATCATGAACGGCAGGAATGCTCTATAGCTATAGCGCGTTGTCCATCAGTACCGGGCTATAACGGTTTCTCCGGCCCTTGTCCGCTCTCCTGGCCGTACGGATACCGTTGTATGGGCGGGAAGGACGATATCTACGCGCGAACCGAACCTGATCATACCGAACCGATGCCCCTGCCTTACTGCATCGCCTTCACGAAGTTCGCAGACGATCCTTCTGGCAAGAAAACCCGAAACCTGACTGAAAAGCAGTTTTGTTTTCGTTCCGGTTATACCGATCTCCATTTTTTCATTGCTCTCCGGACTGCGATGGTTGAATGCCATCATGAACGTTCCCGGATGATAATGCAGGCGCGTGATTGTGCCGTCGAGCGGTATCCTGTTGACATGCACATCGAATGGCGACATGAATATGCTTACGAGCGTTGATGAAGGGCCGGTGAAATCGTTGTCCGCCGGTTGTACCAGCAGAACCCTGCCGTCTGCAGGTGCTGTTATTGTTCCGGATTCCAGCGGCGGCTGTCGTTCGGGATCGCGGAAAAAATACACGCTGAACGAGAGCAGCAGAAATGAGCACAGCAGCGTTCCGGGCAGAAAGGAAGTTGCAAAAAGGGCTGTCGGCAGTGAAACGAGCAGCACTGCAAGAAGAGTTTTCAGTATGGTCGGATATCCCCAGCGAGTAAGCATGTCGAACGATAAGCAGTTACGGGTACCTGTAGGGCACCTCTATTTATTTGTTCC
Organism: Chlorobiota bacterium; assembly: GCA_016868665.1. Lineage (GTDB taxonomy): Bacteria > Bacteroidota > Chlorobiia > Chlorobiales > Chlorobiaceae > Chlorobium. The sequence goes on along the minus strand of VGGK01000008.1, from coordinate 59,048 downwards.
GAATCCCTATTGCTGTGTTGGGCGGTGCTCGAAATCCTCATGTACTCTGTGTACACTCCGGTTTCTCCGCTCCGTCCGCCTTGCACTCGTGCTTCTCACGACAATAAATAGATGTGCCCTGTAGTTATTGTCTGCGAAACCCGATCCCGATCTGCTGCGGTGTCCCGCTTTGTAAACCGGCCTCTTGCGGCAATAATCACAGATGCCCTTATAGCAATAACGAGGAAAATAATACATTTTAGTCTTGCTATTGCCAACCATGAAAATCCATCGACGCCGGTGAATTCTCTTGAAAAGCAGTTTCTCCAGCAGCTTCGCGAACATCGCCTCGTGACCGACGGCGATCATGTGCTTGTTGCGGTATCGGGCGGCCCTGATTCCATTGCGCTGCTGCATCTGTTGCACGCTGTCGCGCCGGTTGTCTCATGCCGTGTCAGCGCGGCTCACTGCAATTTCCGACTTCGCGGCCGGGAGAGCGATAATGATGAACAGTTTGTCGTCAGCCGGTGCGCCGAAATGGGTATCGAGTGTTTTCATAAAGGATTCGATACCGCCGATCTTTCGGCGCTGCTGAAGCTCTCGATCGAAGAGTGTGCGCGAAAGCTGCGATACGACTGGTTCGCGCAGCTGCTCGCGGAGCATGGGATGACGAAAATCGTAACCGGACATCATGTTAGCGACAATGCCGAAACCATGCTGTTCAATCTGTTCCGCGGCACGTCGCTTCTCGGTCTCAAGGGTATCCGGGCGATGAACGGCAGGGTTATCCGGCCGCTGCTGCTTTTCCGGAAAGCCGATATCCTCGCTTACCTCCATGAAAAGAGGATTGCTTATCGCAGCGATGCGAGCAATTTCGAAACCGATTACGACCGGAATTTTATCCGTAACAGGGTGATTCCTCTCATCGAGGAGCGGTTTCGTCATAAATTGCTTCCTTCACTGCAACGGCTTTCCGAACAGGCAGGAGAGCTCGAAGAGTTTCTCGAAGGATATTTCGAACGGTTGTGCGATGCTTCTCCCGGCCTGTCTCTTCGTGAAGGAAGGCTTGATGCAGGGGAACTGCGGAAATTGAGCATATTCGAGCAGAAGGAGCTTTTCAGGAGGGCGCTGCAGGAATACGGCGAAGCTACGGATGCCGCTATGCTGCAGCGGCTTGTCAGGCTTCTCGGGACGCAGCCCGGACGAAGGATCGTGGTCAGCAGGAGGCTTGTCGTCGAATGGCGCGACGGTCAGCTTCATTTCCGGCAAACCCGAACGTAGCGGCAGTCATTGGACCCGGCTGTCCGGAACGCTATGGCTGATGTGCTGTTTTCCTGAATATCTGTTCCGGAAAGTCGGCGGTGATGATGACCGATTCGAGATTCTGCCGGATATCTACCCTGTCGAGCAGCTCTCTGGTCTGGGGAGTGGTTCCCGATTCCGACAGGCCGCTCAGTTTTACGGCTCCCCAGAGAAAGGTCGAGGCAAAAAATGCGGCTCTCCGCGTTTTGTAGACCCATTCGGATTGCGCATCGATACCTTCGTCAAACCTGGCAGACAGGGTAAGGTGCCGTATGCGGCTCAGGTTGCCCACGGCGTTCATGTCGCTGTTGGCAGATGTCAGGCTCCTGAGCGCGCCGCTCGTCCATTCAGCCGAAGGAAGGGTAAACCAGAGCTGCGATTTGTAGACGGCCTTGCCGATCAGGGCCGTCGAGAGCGAATCCCGCTCGAAAAAGCTTCCGGATGGTTCCAGAAACCCTGCAAGCATCTCTCCGCTGCTCGCTACTGCAATCCGTTCCGGTCCAAATGGGGAAAGCCAGAAATGCTCATCGATGCGGTACAGGATTCTGTTGCCTGCCGATATGGTTTCAATGCTTCCGGCTTTAAGAAAGGCCTCGGGGAGTTTTTCGGTTAACCTGCCTGAAACGACTCCAATGAAATCATTCTGTTTGAAACCGCTCTGCCGGAAACTGATGAAAAGCGTGTCGATATCTTCCGACATGACGATGTTCCTGCTCCTGCCGAGGCTGTCAAGCGTTTTCCCCATGCTGATTATCGGAGCCTGTTTCAGGGAGTCGGGCATGATTTCCTGCCAGAACGCGCTGTTCCGGATCTCTTTCATGCCGATGTAGATCAGGGCATCCGATTTTCCGGGCATACGGTCTATGAGACTGGCAAGTTCTGCACTGAGCGTTTCGGACTGCATGCGGGGTTTTTCCCAGTTCACCCAGATCACGATGCCAAGAAAGCAGATCATGCTGATGAGGCTGATCGATATGAGCAGTCCCGGGCCTTTTTTCAGGGAGCGTTTTGCCGGAGATGCCTGGCCGGAAGGTGTGGCATCTCCGGGATCGCCTTGCATGGGTTTCTGCATGAATCTCCGGATATCAGGATTTGTTTTTAATCGCCAGTCGGGCCAGTTCGTCGCATCGGTTATTGAACCTGTTGTCGCTGTGGCCTTTGACTTTATGAAAGGTAACTTCGTGCAATGTAACCATCTTCAGGATTTTTTTCCAGAGATCGATATTTTCGACGCTCTTTTTGGCTGCGGTTGTCCAGTTATTGGTCGTCCACCGTTTCAGCCATCCCTGGTTCATTGCATTGACCAGATAGGCCGAATCGCTGTAGATATCTACGATGCAGGGTTCTTTGAGTGCTTCGAGGCCTTCAATGGCCCCGGTAAGCTCCATGCGGTTGTTGGTGGTTGCCGGATCGTAACCGGAAAGTTCGCGGCACCGGTCTCCGTACATCAAGAGAGCGGCCCAGCCGCCTTCACCCGGATTGCCGCTGCAGGCTCCGTCGGTGTAAATGGTTATTCTTTTTTTCATAGATGTAAAAAAGGCTCAACCCTGTTACGGATCGAGCCTGTGAAAAACCTCCTGTCCCGCTTCCGAGAGGAAGTATGGTTATTTCAGGAGAGCGGCGAGTTCGGCGGTGCCGGTTCTGGAGATGATTTTCATGGCTTTTGCGGAAAGCTTCACCTTGACCCAGCGTTTTTCTTCTTCAATCCATATTCTCTTTGTATGCAGGTTCGGCTCGAATCGGGTGCGGCGGTGGTTATTGGCATGCGAAACCGTATTGCCGTATTTGGGTCTTTTGCCGGTCAGGATGCAGACTTTGGACATGATGCACAATCTATTGGTGTTAAAAAAACGAAACAGAATATAACAATAGTTTTGAAAACCTGAAATCTCTTGTTTTCTCAAAGGATTCGGTACGTTCACGGACGGATGCCGACGGCACATACCATCATGGAGAGCACATAGAGCAGGGTGCCGAAAGCATTGTACCAGACGGCCTTCTCTCGTGGATTGGCAATCAGTATCTTCTGCATGGGCAGCTGCGCCACAAGCAGCGCCATAGCGAGTCCGGTGCTTATCCATGAACCTTTGGCCACGAGGATGGCTATGGCGGCGATCTGGGCGAGGTCCATGATAACAGAAGCGAGAACGGCGGCTTTCTTTTCGCCGAGCTGTACCGGAATGGAGGCTACCTTGCGGATGTTGTCACCGACTACCGATTTGAAATCGTTGAGCGTCATGATGCCGTGTGCACCAAGCGAAAATATAAGTGCAAGCGCGATGGTTTCTCCGGACGGTATACCCTGGGTAATGGCAAAACTGCCTGTCAGCCATGCGACGCCCTCATAGGCGAGTCCCACGATAAGATTGCCGAACCAGCCGTTGCGTTTCGCCCGGACAGGCGGCCCGGAGTAAGCATGGGACATCAGTACTCCCACGAATGCGATGGCCACCACATAGGGATGAATCGACAGGGCTACCAGAAATCCGGTGATGATGAGGCCGAACGTGATGAGCCAGCTTGCGGATTTCGATATTTTTCCTGCGGGTATCGGGCGGTCGGGTTCGTTGATGGCATCGACCTCACGGTCGAAATAGTCGTTCATGGTCTGCGACATTGCGCACATGAGCGGTCCGGCAAGAATGACTCCGCGCAGAAGGATAGACCAGTTCGACAGGATGTCCTCGCCGGTCGAAACCACGCCGCAGGCGAATGCCCACATCGGAGGGAACCAGGTGACCGGTTTCATGAGCGGCAGAATTGCCGAAGGCTCTATTCTGAAACCCGGCTTGTTCACGTTTTCCAGAGCCTGCTGAATGGCTTTCTGTCTGGAAGCGCTCACGCCCGACAGACTCAGTTTATCGCTGATGCTTTCGTTGATTTCCGGACGCAGGATGTTGTTTCCGTTCATGATCGACAATTAAAAACGCACTTCGGCTGCCGCGGTAAAAGCAACAATAATACAAGTTTTTTGGTAAAAATATAAGGACTTAGTTGACCGACTCACGGTATCTTGCTGAAAGTTCGGCATTCAGAGCGAGAATCCGCCCGAATTTTTTTTCTGTTTCTCCGCTTTCAAGGGCATCTTTCGACATGCTCATTCCTTCATCGATGCAACTTGCTTTTCCGGAAACATAACATGCCATTGCCGCAGTATAGAGTGCAGCATCCATCTGCGAAGCCGATGCGCTTCCGTCGAGAATCGAACGGATGATCGCAGCGTTTTTTTTGCGGTCGCCGCCCTGTATAGCCGAAAGCGGATGTCTGTCGAGGCCGAAATCTTCAGGTTGGACAGTATGGCGGCAGACATAGCCGTTCTGGATTTCAACGATGTATGTCGGGCCGTTGAGGCTTGGTTCGTCAAGTGCGACGCCTTCCTCCGTCATGGAGTGGACGATCATGGCATGCTGGGCTCCTGTCTGAAGCAGCACTTCCGTATAGAGTTCCATCAGCTCACTGCTGAAGACCCCGACCAGTTGACGCTTCGAGCGGGCCGGATTGACGAGGGGGCCGAGCATGTTGAATATCGTTCTGATTCCGAGGTCCCTGCGCACCTGGGCGACCTGCTTCATCGACGGATGATAGATCGGCGCGAACAGAAATGCGAAACCGGTATGCGAGAACAGTTCTCCGGTGGCTTCTGCGGGAAGGTCTATGGAAAAACCGAGTTCCTCGAGCACGTCGGCGCTGCCGCAACTGCTCGTGACCGAACGGTTTCCATGCTTGGCGATCGGGACGCCGACGCTGTTTGCGATAATGGAGCCGATCGTGGAAATATTGAATGTTCCTGCATGATCGCCGCCTGTACCGCAGGTATCGACCGCATTGTCGTGCAGGTCGATAATGTTCGTTTTTGCGATGAGGCTGAAGTAGGCGCCCGTGAGCTCAGGCGAAGTAATGCCTTTTCGCTGCAGCAGGGCAAGCAGGGCAGCAACCACCGTGTCGGGAAAAAAACCGCTCATGATGGCGTTCATGCACTGCGTCATCTCCTCCTGCGAGAAATGTTCACCGACGAGCAGCTTATGAAGAAAATTTTTGTGAGCCATGAAAAAAATGGTTGGCGGAGAGAGAATCAAGAAAGCAATAAATGTAAATTATAATAAGAATATGGCGCATTGCAAGCGCTCATGCTTTTCTTACGGGTATTTTTCACGCACTCGGGCCGCAGTATGGATCTCGCATTACACGATTCCCTTCGTACGCATGCCATCGAACATGTTCGCGACGGCATGGCCCGTCGCCGGCTCGATGCCCTGATCGTCTCGGATCTCTCCGTTATCCGTTGGCTGACCGGGTTCAGCGGTTCGAGCGGACGGTTGCTCATCGGCACAGGCCGGTGTATTCTTTTCACCGATTTCCGCTACCGCGAGCAGGCTGCGGCTGAGGTTCGCGTTGCCGAAACCGTCATCACGCAGGACGGTTTTGCCGCTGAACTGGTTTCCGGCAGTTACCCTCTCGGCAGCGCTGTCGGTATACAGTCCGACAGCATGACATGGAACGAAGCCCGCCGGTTGTGCGAGAAGCTTCAGGGAATTTCAATGGCGGTTCCTGTCGAGTCGTTTTTCGACGACCTTCGGATGCTCAAGAACGTCATCGAACTGACGCACCTCCAGAGGGCTGCGGCTATCAGCGAGCAGGTGCTTGATATGGTTCTGCCCATGATCCGGCCTGAGGCAACAGAGCTCGATATTGCTGCAGAAATATCATACCTGCACAGGAAGCTCGGCGCTGAAAAGGACTCTTTCGATCCGATCGTCGCGTCCGGACCGAGAGGGGCCATGCCGCACGCAAAACCATCAGCAGCGCATTTTCAAGTCGGCGAGCTGATCGTCATCGATATGGGCTGCGTTGTCGAAGGGTACGCTTCCGACCAGACGCGTACGGTGTCGCTCGGCAGGGTTTCCGACGAGGCAAGGGAGGTTTACCGAATCGTCCGGGATGCACAGCAGCTCGGTCTCGACTGCGCGAGGTGCGGAATGAAAGCCTCGGAACTTGACAGTACCGTCCGTGCGTTTATTGCAGGCAACGGTTACGGGGAGGCTTTCGGACACAGTCTCGGCCACGGCGTTGGCATCGACGTGCATGAGGAGCCGCGCATCAGTTCCAAAAACGACCGCATACTGGAGGAAAACATGGTCTTTACCGTCGAACCGGGCATCTACCTTCCAGGCCGTTTCGGCGTACGCATCGAAGATACCGTAGTGCTCCGCAGTGACGGAGCGCACCCCTTCCAGCGGTTTACGAAACAGCTTGTTGAATTATAGCAACGAATTGCAGCATCGAAACAGGCAAGCCGATGAACGAAGAATATTGCATGGCGATTACCACCGTTCCCGGCAGGGACGAAGCCGAGGAACTTGCCGAAGGCATTCTTGGCAACCATCTCGCGGCCTGCGTCCAGATGACTGCCGTCCGCAGCTTTTTTCTCTGGGAAGGCGAAGTGCAGCGGGAGGCTGAAACGCTGCTTCTCATCAAAACCACAGTCACCCGATACGGCGCGCTCGAATCATATATCAGCGAGTACCATCCTTACGACGTTCCCGAGATCATAAGGATTCCCATAACCGGAGGTCTTTCGGGGTACCTTGCCTGGATTTCGTCGACGACATCACCATCCGGCTGAACGGCTCAGGGGGATTGCGGCAGGCTTCCGGTACTTGTTTCGTGACGCGTACGGCCAAGGATGCCGGCAAGGGCTGAAATTGCCGAGATACCGAAAAAGATCAGTGAAAGTGCTACGCCCGTGCTGGTATCGAGCGAGAGGTATTCGAGCAGGAAATAAAAAGTCACCTCCCTCGCACCGGCGCCTCCGACAGTGATCGGCAGTACAGTTGCGATGGAGGAGATCAGAAAAATAGCGAGGTAGTCAATGGCATGGTATGCCGGAGAGATAGCCTTGAGGATGAAAAATGCCGAGATGACCTGGGTAACCTGTATCAGCATGGACTCCCATGCGGTTATGGCGAAGCTCCGGAGGAACTGCTTGTAGAAGAGTTTGTTGAGCAGGAACGAAAGCGGGTAGAGCGACACCATAATCGCCCATGCGTGGGGGATGAACTGCGGCAGCTTCTGAGCGAAGGTACTTGGCAGGAGCAATGCGAGTGAGAGGACGGCAAGCGCTATGATGCCGCATAGTCGGTCCCAGAACACGGCATTGAAAACATTGATCATTCTGATACCGTGGTTCTTCTGCAGGATGTAGATCTTGTAGCCGTCCCCTCCGACCCCACCCGGCAGAAAGAGGTTGTAGAACATGCCGAGGTAGTAGAGCTTCATGTTGTACATCGTCGAAAGCTCGATGCCGATATCCCTGAAAAACCGGTTCAGCCTGAGGGCGTTGACGATTTTCGAGATGTTGAAGAACAGGAACGAGAGCAGGAGGTACCAGGGGTTTGCATTGCGGATGATTCCGAAGAGCTTCGTCAGGTCGATTTTCGTCAATACAAGATAGAGCGCCAGCACGGTGATGATGAGCTGTGCCAGGGTTTTCAGAAGCTTCGAGAGCTGTTGCTTATGGTTTGCCAACGATTTTCCGGATAATGTAAGGTTTCTTGTTCTGCGATTCGTAATAGGTACGCATGATGAATTCGGCCACAAAGCCTGTAGTGATGAGCTGGATGCCGATGAAGGTGAGTATTACGCCCAGCGAGAGCAGCGGTCGTCCGCCGATCTCTTCTCCCAGCAGTTTCAGCGCCAGCAGATAGAGATTGATGGCAATGCCGAGAAAAAACGAAAAGAAACCGAGCGTCCCGAACAGGTGCATTGGTTTCTGGCCCCATTTCTGGAAGAACACCATGAAGAGCAGGTCGCTCAGCACCTTGAAGGTTCTGCCTATGCCGTACTTCGAACGGCCGTATTTCCGCGGATGATGGCGGACATCGACCTCCTCCATTCTTGCTCCGTAGAGCTGAACCAGCACGGGAATGAACCGGTGCAGTTCGCCGTAAAGGCCGAGATTCTTGGCGACATCCTTTCTGAACACCTTCAGCGTGCAGCCGTAATCGCGGATATGCACGTCGGTGAGGTTCCGGATCATGGCATTTGCAAGAGCACTGGGAATCTTGCGGAGTACCATGCCGTCCTTTCTCGATGCCCTTCGTCCTGCCACGACATCGAGTCCGTGCGCCTCAAGGTGTCTGATCATCATGGGAATATCGCCGGGGTCGTTCTGCAGGTCGCCGTCCATCGTTGCGATCAATTCGCCCATGGCATGGTCGATGCCGGCAGCCATTGCCGTCGTCTGTCCGTAGTTCTTGTTAAGTATCACGAGTCGGGCGTTCGGGGGCGCAGCTTCCTGTATGGCTGCTGCCGTCCCGTCGGTCGAGCCGTCGTCTACGAGAATGATTTCGTGATCGATGGTTCCGAGTGCCGCATCGAGCGCTTCGAAAAGCGGACGGATGTTCTCCGCTTCGTTCATGAGCGGGATGACCACTGAGAGTTTCATCGACGGGGTTTCAGGTCGTTGTTTTTCAAAAGGACGATGCCATGCCTGCTGAAAAGAATGTCGGGATTGTCGAGCCGTTCAAGATATTTTACTGTGGTCAGCACGATCTCGCCCGGAAGCGGCGCGCGTCTTTCAGCGAAAGATTGTGAATATAGCAAAAAAGAGGGGTAGTAGACTTTCCACATCACAACTTTGTATCCTCTCGCTTTCGAGAGCAGAGCAGCATCGCGAACAGGTTCCTGCAGCAGTCGGGCGGCAACCGGCATGAGATGGAAATTAACGCAAAGACAGAAGATGATTCCGGTCATAGCCGCGCGCAGGGCGGTGGAGAGGCCGGGAACGAACGTTACGGCAGCCGTTGCGAGCGCAGCCGAGGCAAGCAGCAGCATGTGGGTTATCCCGGTCAGCTCTGTTGCGCTCCGCAGCACCGCCTGTATGTAGAGATCGTCGATTGTCGGCGCGATCACGGGAATCAGTACCGGCAGTGCGGCGAAGAGAAGCAGAAACGTCGCAGGCCAGAGCGCATGCAGGCGGATATGTCTGGCGTATTGCGACGCTCGCGCCATCAGGATGAACAGCGGCGTGTAGCCGTAAATCATGTAGTGCGGCAGCTTGGTGCCCGAGAGCGAGAAAAAGACGAAGACGAAAACGAACCAGAGGCCAAGGTAGCGGTTAAGCGGTTCATCGAGCAGCTTTTTCAGGTTCAGCAACGCGGTAAAAAACATGCCGGTAAAGGGCATGAGTCCGGCAAGCACGACCGGTACGTAGTACAGTATCGAGCCCGAGTGTCCTTCAAGCGACGAACTGAACCGGTTCACGTTATGTCTGAAGATGAATCCTTCGATGAAAGCCATGCCCTGGTCGAGGTATTCGAGTGTGTACCAGGGCATAACGATGGCAAGGAAAAGCAGAATCGCCGGCAGGTTCAGCACGGTTTTCAGCCATTGCCTCAGCATCCCCTGCTGCAGGAAAAAGAGCAGGGAAACCGCGCCGGGAATCACGACGGCCACCGGTCCTTTCGTAAGCACGCCAAGTCCGGCAGCGGCAAATGCCAGATATCGGGACGCGGCAGAGCCTGTTTCGAAATGTCTGTAAACCGCAAACATGGTGAGGGCAAGGCAGCAGTTCAGCAGGCCGTCGGCAATGGCCGCTTTGGCGATGATGGTGATCTGCAGAGAGAGTACCATGAATACCGATGCGAGCAGGGCGGTGCCGGTGCCCAGTTCCCGCCGGGTAAACAGGTAAATTGCTCCGGCCCAGACACCGGAAGCCGCCGCCGACGGGAAGCGGAACGCGAATTCGTTCATGCCGAACGTTTTTACGCTGAGCGCCTGCAGCCAGTAGATAAGGATCGGTTTGTCGAATCGCGGCAAGCCGTTCAGATAGGTGGTCAGGTAGTTGCCGCTCGCAAGCATCTCGCGGGTGGCTTCGCTGAAAGCACCTTCATCGACGTCGAAAAGCGGCCCCGAACCGAGTCCTGCAAAAAAGCTGATGCCGACGAGCAGCGCCAGGACCAGTGCCGGTGCCAGCTCACGGGATTGCGGAAGGGATAATCGCATGGCAAGGCTTTTTGAAATAACGGTGATAGAGGAACGCCGTCGATGCTGCTCCGAGCAGCGACCCGGCCAGGACGTCGCTGATATAGTGCTGGGTCGTTGCGATACGGCTGAAGGCGATCAGTGCCGCCCAGAGAAAAAAGAGCAGGCGATAACGCGGATAGAGTATTGCGAGTGTTGCGGCAACGCTGAACACCGTCGCCGAATGGCCCGATGGAAACGAAATCCACGCATGCTCGAATTGCAGGAAATCGAAACCGTACAGCGATTCCCGGAAGAACAGCTTTGGCCTGGCCCGACCGGCAACTACCTTGGCAAGGTCAGCGGCAAGGCCGGAAAACGCCACTGAAGAGAAAAGCAGCAGCCCCGATGAGGCAGCAGAAGGTTTTTTTCTTCGAAACAGTATGAATGCCGCAAGTCCGGCTATAAGATACCACTGCGACTCGCCCTGACGGGTGACGAACCTGAAAAACCCGTAGAATCCGGTATCCCTGAGATCCCGGAAAAAGATTGCGGCCGGCAGGTCGAGAAAAAAGAAGCTCAGGACTCCGGCAATGCAGACTGCAGAAACAGCTATGATCCAGTAGTGTCGTTCAGTCATGATGGTTTTTCCGCAGGTAGTCGGCGGTCGGGCGGGTTTTTCAGATTTTTGAAATTATTCGGGTTCAACCGACGTTCGTGAAAATACATTAAATTTGTAATGCCTCATAACCCGTCGTCCATTGTGGGCCGACGGCCAGCTTCAGCAAATCTTTCAGTCAGTTTTAGATGTCTTCTGCCGACCCGCGCGCCATCATGCTCCTCTCCTGTCCTGACCGGTCAGGACTTGTTTCCCGAATATCCCATTTCATCTATGAACGAGGAGGCAACATTCTCGATCTTGACGAGCATGTCGATACATCCGAAAAGATGTTCTTCATCCGTGTTTCATGGAGCACCTCGAACTTTTCCATACCGGCATGCGAACTGCACGACGCTTTCGCCCCGCTTGCAAAAGAGTTCGGCGCCTCCTGGAATATCAGCCTTGGCGACCGGAAGATGCGAGTCGCGATTTTTGTATCCAAATACGACCACTGCCTGCAGGATCTGCTCTGGCGGCACAGCATCGGCGAATTTGCTATCGATATTCCTCTCATCGTCTCCAATCACCCCGATCTCGAACCCCTGGCCGCACGTTACGGCATTCCTTTCCATGTGTTTCCCGTAACTGCTGCGACAAAGGAGGAGGTCGAAAGAGAGGAGATCGATCTTCTGCAGCAGCACGATGTCGATGCCGTGGTACTCGCCCGGTACATGCAGGTGCTTTCGCCGCAGTTCGTCAATCGGTATCACTCAAGGGTCATCAACATCCATCACTCTTTCCTGCCGGCTTTTGTCGGCAGCAGCCCTTATCGACAGGCCAACGAACGCGGAGTGAAAATTATCGGAGCGACCAGCCACTACGTAACCGAAGATCTCGATCAGGGGCCGATCATCGAGCAGGATATCGTCAGGATCACCCACAAGGACACTCTCGACGACTTGATAAGAAAAGGTCGCGATCTCGAACGGCTCGTCCTGGCCAGGGCACTGCGCCTGCACAGCGAGCAGAGAATACTGGTTAACGGAAAAAAGACGGTAGTGTTTGATTGAAGCAAACGATCCTGCTATCAGGCCATCCGGCTATTCGGCAAGGTGTTCCCGGAGTGTTCCCGTTGAAGCGTCAGCCGGAAAAGGATGCCGAAGTCGAGAAAAAGAGAAATAAATCAAATGCTTTTGGGTTTATTTTGTAAAATAAATGTATTTTCACCCTGATCCCTGATCCCTGATCCCTGTCCATTCTCCATGTTGAAGAAGTATCTCGTTTTTATTGTTCTGCTGATCGCCGGTTGCGCCGAAGTTCCTGATAGTGTTCGTGTCGTCGATGGTTTCCGGCTCGATCGGTTTCTCGGAACATGGCATGAAATAGCCCGTTCCGACAATTCGTTCGAAAAGAATCTTGACCGGGTTTCCGCAGAATATTCGGTCGACGATTCCGGGCGGATCTCGATCATGAACAAGGGGTATGATGTGGAGCTCGAACGCTGGCGTTTCAGGCGGGGAAAAGCGCATCTGTCCGGCGACAAAACCATGGGCGCGCTTAAGGTTTCGTTTTTCGGTTCGTTTTATTCCGAGTATAATATTATTGCACTCGATAAAGAACACTACTCGTGGGCAATTGCCTGCGGTCGCGACAGATCCATGTTCTGGATTCTGTCCCGGGAACCGGTAATTGACAAGGCGCTTATGAAGCGTCTGGCGGCAAAAGCCGATTCGCTCGGTTTCGACACAACGAAATTACGATATTCCGGATACAGCGGAAAGCCGAAGGATGGTGGCAACTAAACTGCGTTATTATTATGAAAAAACTGTTATTGCTTTTCTTGATGCTTCTTTCCGGCTGTACCGGCGTACCGGAAGGACTTACCGTGGTCGACGGTTTCCGTCTTGAACGGTATCTCGGCACATGGTACGAGATCGCCCGGCTCGACAACCGGTTCGAGAAAAATCTCGGGCAGGTTTCCGCAGAGTACTCGCTTCGCGAAGACGGAAAAGTAAAGGTCATGAACCGCGGTTACGATGCTGAAAAAGGGGAGTGGAAGTCCATCGAAGGCAAAGCTGTATTTGTGGGGGACGTTACGGAAGGCGCTCTCAAGGTCTCTTTTTTCGGGCCATTCTATGCAAGCTACAACGTCGTGGCTCTTGACCGGGTGAACTACTCCTGGGCTATTGTCTGCGGACATAAAAAATCCCTGTTCTGGATTCTTGCCCGAAAGCCGGAAATGGAGCCTGCACTCCTGCAGCAGCTTGTCGCCAAAGCCGATTCACTCGGGTTCGAAACCGGGAAACTGCGGTATTTCAGTCAGCAGGGGCAGTTATAAAACAGGATCAGTTACGTATAGGTGTAATCATTTCCGGATAACAGTCACATGAAACAATCTGTCGGAGCAAAAACACAACTTTTTCCCACACCGGTGCTGATGGTCGGAACCTATGACCAGGCAGGCAAACCCAACCTCATGAACGCCGCATGGGGCGGTATCTGCTGCTCGCAGCCGCCCTGTGTGGCGGTTTCATTGCGAAAAGCCACATACTCTTATGGCTGTATCGTCGAACGCAAGGCGTTTACGGTCGGCATCGCATCTGAAGGGCTGATGGTCCAGGCCGACTACGTGGGGATCGCTTCCGGGCGTGACGCCGACAAGTTCGCCGTTGCAGGACTGACTCATGTGAAAAGCGATCTTGTCGACGCGCCATATGCGGAGGAGTTTCCGGTAGTACTCGAATGCAGGCTGCTGCATGTTATCGAAATCGGTCTGCATACCCAGTTCATCGGAGAAATCATCGACGTCAAGGCCGATGCCGTTGTGTTCGGCCAGGACGGCCGCCTCGACATCATGAAAATCCGGCCTCTCGTCTACGATACCGCCCGGAGAGGGTATCACGGCGTAGGCCCTCGTCTCGGCGATGCCTTCTCCGTCGGCAAGGCGCTGGTGTCTTAGGCGGTTTAAATCATGGATTCGCTGCTGCCTTACAAAATGCTTGCAGACACGGTTCTGGTTGTTCACTTCGGAATCGTTCTGTTCGTCGTTCTGGGTTTTCCGGTTATCCTGATTGGCAACAGGTTCGGCTGGACGTGGGTTAACAGTCTCTGGTGGCGTTTTGTTCATCTTGCTCTTATTGGAGTCGTTGCTCTGCAGGCATGGCTGGGGCAGTACTGCGCCCTGACCGAGCTGGAATCAGCACTTCGTCGTGAGGCAGGGCAGCGAGAGTATCAGACAAGCTTCATCGAGCACTGGCTTCAGAGCGTGCTGTACTACGATGCACCTGAGTGGGCCTTCACGCTGGCATACACCCTGTTCGGACTGCTTGTGGCGTGGGCATGGCTGCGTTTTCCTCCGAAGGCTCGTCATGGCAGAGAAGGCGACTCCTGACTTTGTTTTTTACAAGGCAGGTGCGTTTTCGTGCTGCAGATCCCACATGGCCTTGTAGAGACCGTTTCGCTGCAGGAGTTCCGAATGCGTACCCTTTTCGACGACCTTTCCCCTGTCGAGCACATAGATCGCATCGAACCGTGCCATACTGTAAAGACGATGGGTTATGGTGAGCAGGGTTTTTTCTGCAGTCAGGGCATCGATGGTTTTTGTGACTGCCCGATCGGTTGGCATGTCGAGACTTGCGGTGGCTTCGTCGAGAATGACGACCGGAGCATCCTGCAGGATCATGCGTGCGATGGCTATGCGCTGCCTTTCTCCGCCGCTGATCTGCATGCCGTGCTGGCCTGCCCAGTCTTCAAGCCGGCCTGCGAAGTGGCCTATGCCGGCCGATTCGAGAGCTTCGGCAAGTTCGGTGTCGCTGGCCTCCGGTTTTGCGAGGAGCAGATTATCCCGTATGGTCTCTCCGAAGAGGTAGGTTCGCTGCGAGACGAGCGAGAGGTTGCGTCGCAGTTCTTCAGGGTCGAAAGCGCCGATGTCGGTACCTCCGATGACGAGCTCGCCGGGCGCTGTGTTCCAGAATCGCACGAGGAGCGCGGCAATTGTGGATTTACCCGCTCCGCTTGGCCCAACGATGGCGACGTGAAGACCTTCAGGTATGTCGATTGTTACGCCATCAAGCGTTTTATCGGGGCTTCCGGGGTAACTGAAGGTCAGGTTGCGCATCCGGATGTCGGGGTGCGCCGGGAATGGCTGCGGCTCTGGGGGGACTGCGACTTCGGGTTTTGCGTCGATGATTTCGAAAAGCCGCTTTCCGGCATGGATGTCGGCTTCGATATGGCCTGCTGCGGCAGGCAGTGGCGCAAAGGACTCGAAAGATGCCATGACTGCGAGCATGATCACCGAAAGGGTAATGCCGCTGAGATGTCCGGACGGCACCGAGGGGAGCAGTACAAGCAGTACCCCGATCAGGGCGCTGTTCATGCATATGCCGACGAGCGATTCCTGCATGCTTTCGATCCACGCGTTTTTTTTCTGCAGCCGGAGGATTTCAGCCTCGTTGGCCTTCATGCGTTCAAGGCAGGCATCGAGCTGACCGTAAACCCGAAGTTCGCCGAGTCCCTGGGTGAAATCCACCGTCTCTGTCTGCTGTCGGGCCCGAAGCTCCGTAATGCGTCCGCCAAGGCCCCTGCCGAGCCCGGCGGCAAGCAGCGGCAGGCCGAAACCGGCCGCAAGCTGGAAGCCGAGGGTTACCAGAGCGGCTTCAGGTGACCAGATGCCGATAAGGAACCAGATGAGCAGGGCGGTCAGCAGAGCCGTTACCGGGGGCGCGAGCACCCTCGCGTATATGTTCTCGAGACTCTGGATGTCGTCGACGATCCGCTGCAGAAGATCGCCGCTTCTGAATGCAAGAAGTCGGGCCGGGGCGAGCGGTTCAAGGGCGTCGTAGAACCAGAGACGCAGCCGCGCGAGGATGCGGAACGTGGCGTCGTGGGAGATGAGCCGTTCAGCATACCTGAACGCTCCGCGTGCTATGCCGAAGAATCTGACGCCTGCCATGCCGAGCTGGATATCGGACATCGGCGGCTGCAGAGCGGCTTTGGCGATGATGTAGGCTGAGGTCATGAGCAGGCCAATGCCGCTGCCGGTTGCCGCGAAACCGGCAATGGCGGCAAGCAGCATCCACCAGAAAAAAGGCCTGACAAGGCCGACGAGACGAAGGAATGTTTTCATGCGTCCTCCTCCGGAGCGGCAGGGCTCACGGAGCTGTAGTAGCCTCCTGCCGCAATAAGTTCTGCATGGGTGCCTGATTGGGCTATCGTTCCGTTGCGCAGCACGATGATGCTGTCGGCATTCCGGATGGTTTCCTGGCGGTGCGCGATGATGATGACGGTTCTTCCTGCCATAAGTCGATGCATGGCAGTGCGCAGCGATCTTTCCAGCAGGGGATCGGTGTTCGATGTCGGTTCGTCGAGTATCAGCACCGGCGCATTTCTGAGGAACGCACGTGCAAGGGCAAGCCTCTGGGCTTCGCCGCCGCTCAGTCGTGCACCCTGTTCGCCGATTATCGTATCCAGTTCTTCCGGCATGTTTTTCAGCAGCTCGTCGAGTCCGGCGTGTGCGAGTGCGTCGCGCAATTCTGCGTCGTCGGCGTTCTTCCGTGCGAGCAGCAGGTTTTCCCTGATGGATGCGTTGAAAAGAAAAGGGTGCTGCGGAACCCATGCGATCCGGCTCAGCCAGGCTTCCTCGGAAAGGCTGTCGATAGATGTGTCGTTTATCGTTATCGAGCCTTTTTCCGGTTTCACGAAACGCAGAAGCAGGCTGACGAGGGTGCTTTTACCGGAGCCGCTCGGGCCGGTTATGGCCGTGGTCTTGCCGGGCGGAAACGAACAGGTGAGGCCTTCGATGGCGGGGGCGACGGCGCCTGGATAGGTGTAGGAGATATTATTGAATTTTATCGGCTGCTCTTTCAGCAGATTTTCAGGTAGCATCCCGTGCCCGGGATTCGGTGTTTCTTCCGCCTTGTCCAGCAGGAAGAAAATATCCTTCGAAGCGCTGATTCCTTCCTTGCCGGCATGGAACCTCAGACCGAGCTGGCGGAGTGGGAGATAGAAGTCGGGAGTGAGCATCAGTACGAACAGCGCCGGTAAAAAAGCGATGTGGTCGCCCAGCAGGCGTATGCCCACACCTACGGCGATGATTGCCGTGCCGATGGTGCCTGTCAGTTCGAGTGTCAGTGAAGAGAGGAACGCTATTTTCAGAACCTGCATGGTTGCATGGCGGAACGACTCTCCGGTACTTTCGATACCCTGTCGCTGTTCCCGGCTGCGTGCGAAGAGCTTGAGCGTGGTGAGCCCCTGCAGCCTGTCGAGAAAGTAGCCGCTCATCCGGCTCATGGTTTGCCACTGCCGGTCGGTCATGGCTCCGGCGGATTTGCCGATAAGCATCATGAAGAGGGGGATGAGCGGGGCGCTGAGAAGCAGGATAAGGGCGGAAAGCGGATCGGAGGTCACGACTGCGATAAGGATTATCAGCGGGACGGCAATCGCAAACCAGAGTTGCGGCAGATACTGGCTGAAATAGGCGTCGAGCGCTTCGATACCTTTGGTCAGCGTTGCAGAGAGGCTGCCGCTCTGCAGCGATCGGGAAAACTGAGGCCCGAGCTTGCCGGTTGCAGACGTCAGCCGGCTGAAAAGATCCTGTTTGAGCAGGATAGCACCTCGTTTTGCCTGGTAAACTGAAAACCAGGACAGCAGCATTCGCAGGATGCTCGCAAGTGCGAAGAGCCAGAGCAGCGGCGAGAGGTCCCCGAGCGTCTGCTTGCCGAGGAATGCGCCGTCGATGATCCTGCTGAGCAGGGCTGTCTGCCAGACAAGCGTCAGCGCGGCAATCGTTCCGGAAACCAGCGAAACGATAAACGGCACTTTGCGGGTTTTTGCGAGAGCTGTCAGGCGCCGGTCAACGTTCATGGTTCATTGAGCATGTTTCGGGCAACAACGCTTTATTGTCTGTTTCCGTTTGTCGTGTAACAGAATGAAGAGCACAATTGTAAAAAATAAAAAGCTTGTATGCAACGTTATGGAGCGGGGACGGAAAATCGGAGTTCCTTTTACCCGTCCGTGACTGGTTTGGACAGCGAATTGTGAAATTTACGTTAGGTTTTTATAATCCCTCTTTTTAGGGGGTGTTATTCTGTCGTTTTTTGCTAATGCTGATGCGTATCTTTAAAAAACGATCTGAGAGGCCGGAATAATTCTCTGGAGAAGGTTTTATGGAGCTTCAGTTTTACGGCGCTACGGCGCGGGTTACTGGCACCTGCCACATCCTCAGGACAGGCGAATACACCCTGCTGCTCGATTGCGGCCTGATACAGGGTTCTCCCGAAGAGGAATCGCTGAACCGCGATCCATTTCCTTTCGATCCCGCAGCCATCGACGCGGTTGTGCTCAGTCATGGTCATATCGATCATTCAGGACGGCTTCCGCTGCTTGTTAAACGGGGGTACAGGGGTCCTGTATTCACGCAGCATGCGACCATTGACCTGTCGAGAGTGCTGCTTCTCGATTCGGCTTCGCTTGCCGAGCGCGATGCCGATCACCGGCGGCGTCATCCTGCAAGCCGCCGGGATCGGAATGCGGAGCCGCTGTACACCAGAGAGGATGCCCTTAAAGCCGTCGGCCGGATGAGGGGGATGGAGTACCGTGAGGAAAAGGAGATCGTACCGGGCGTAAGGCTTCGTTTTTATGATGCCGGCCATATTCTGGGTTCGGCGGTTGTGGAACTCCGAATCAGGGAAGGCGAAGAGGAACGCACCCTTGTTTTCAGCGGAGATCTCGGCCAGTACGGGGGGCCGCTGCTGCATGATCCTGAAACGCCTTCGCATGCCGATGCCGTGCTGGTGGAGAGCACTTACGGCGACTGGCTGCATCGTCAGTTCATGGAGACTATTGCCGAACTTGGAGATATTTTCAGGACGGCCTGCAGGGAGTGCGGCAATATCCTCATTCCCGCGTTTTCGATCGGGCGAAGCCAGGAACTGCTCTATCTGTTCGCCACCTTCTACGATCAGTGGGAACTTGAAAAGTGGCAGGTCTATCTCGACAGCCCCATGGCTATCGATGCCGGAAGGATATACTGGGATTATCCGGCCCTGCTCGACGAGGATGCGCTCAAACTCAGGAACAACCCCGCTCTTCTGCCCCCGCTCCGGAACCTGCATTTTACCGATCGCGTCGAGGCTTCCCGAAAAATCAACGACATCCGGCAGGGCGCCATCATCATAGCCGGAAGCGGCATGTGCAACGGAGGCCGGATCCTCCACCATCTCAAGCACAATATCTGGCGGCCCGAGTGCCGGGTGATCATTACCGGATACCAGGCTCCCGGAACGCTGGGCCGGCTGATTGTCAACGGTGAACCGGAGGTCTCCATTCACGGAAGGACCTACAAGGTGGAAGCCGGCATCCATACCGTCGGAGGCCTTTCGGCTCATGGCGACCGGAGCGATCTGCTGCGATGGCTGCAGGGTTTTTCAAACAAGCCGGATGTGTATGTGGTTCATGGTGATGCGGGGGCGAAAGAGTCGTTCCGGAACATTGTCGAGGAGCAGCTGCATCTCCATGCGGTTGTTCCGGAAGCCGGAGATTTGTTGAACCTTTTGTAGGTTTTTGTTTCAGGAGATGTTATATCAGGGGGGGATGTATTTGCTATGTTACAGCAAGAAAGGATTTTTCAGGAAGAATGAACGTTATGACCATTACCACGGTACGGGAACTTGTGCCTGTTCTGCAGACGGCTATAGGGCCGATGATCCTTGTTTCAGGGATCGGCTTGCTGCTCCTCACCATGACAAACCGGCTGGGACGCATCATAGACCGGTCGAGAGCCCTGCTCGACAACCTGGAGGCCCAGCCGGAGTCCTATATTCTCAGAATAAACCGGGAAGTCGATATTCTGTGGAAACGGGCGCGTTTCATCAGGATGGCTATCCTGCTTGCGAGTTTCACCTGCCTGGGCGCATCGATGCTGATCATGCTCCTTTTTTTCTCCGTACTGGCAGGTCTGGATATTCCCATAGCCATATCGGTTGTGTTTATTGCAAGCATGTTTTCTCTTTCATGTTCGCTTGTGTTTTTCCTTTTCGACGTGAACCTGACTCTTGCGGCCTTGAAAATAGAGCGGGAAAGCCATAACAGGAAGCGGGTGATAATGGAAACCA
Source organism: Chlorobiota bacterium (assembly GCA_016868665.1). Lineage (GTDB taxonomy): Bacteria > Bacteroidota > Chlorobiia > Chlorobiales > Chlorobiaceae > Chlorobium. The sequence goes on along the minus strand of VGGK01000008.1, from coordinate 39,095 downwards.
GAATGCCCATCCAATGAAAAGTCTTGCTGCTCAAATCATCGCAGTTCTGCTTCTCTTTTCGTTTTTCATGCCATGCACCCTGCAGGCAGAGTCGCCGAAGAGCCATGTAAAGAAAGGCGAAGCGTATTACGAGCTGGCCCGTTTCAGCGAGGCAGTCGCCGAGTTCGATCTTGCGCTGGCTGCGGACGTCAACTACCAGAAAGCCTGGTATGCCCGGGGCAAGGCTTACTTCGAGCAGAAGAAATACCGGGAGGCGATAGCCGATTACAGCCGGGCCATCGAGCTTCGGAAGGATTGCGCCCGGGCGTTCTACCACAGGGGAAAGGCTTATGCGGCCCTTAAGGATTACCGGCTGGCTCTTGCCGATCTTGACCGGGCAATTGAAATCCGTTCCGGTTACGACAAGGCATGGTATGCGAGAGGTCTGGCAAGGGAAGAAATGAACGACCGCAACGGCGCGATTGCCGATATGAGACGCGCAGCCGAGCTTGGAAACAGAAAAGCGGGAGAATGGCTTGCCGGAAAGTGACCCTCCCGGAATGATTCATCCTCTCGGATGAAAGGTCTTATGCACCTCACGGATGAACGATCGATCGATATGGGTGTAGATCTGGGTTGCGAGAATGGAGGTGTGGCCGAGCATCTCCTGAACGGCGCGCAGGTCCGCTCCTCCCTCGAGCAGATGGGTGGCAAAGGAGTGCCTCAGCGTGTGGGGGCTGATATCCTTTCGGATGCCTGCAATCGCTGCATACTCCCTGACCATGTTGTAAACCGCCATTCTTGACAGTTTTTTTCCCCTTGCATTGAGAAAGAGCGCGTCGTGGGAATTTTTGCCCGACAGTCCGATACGCAGTTCGTTGCGGTAGCGCGTTATCCACTCCATGGCCGACCGCCCAACCGGAACAAGCCTTTCTTTCGATCCTTTTCCGAAAATCCTGACGAAACCCGCTTCGAAGTAGAGGTTCTGCTGCTGCAGTTCGGTAAGTTCGCTGACCCTGACGCCCGATGCGTAGAGAAATTCAAGAATGGCTTTGTCCCGCAGCATGAATTTTCCTTGCGGCTCTTTTATAAGCGGAGCATCGAGAAGCTTCAATACCTCATCGACGCTCAGCACATCCGGCAGGTTTTTTGCCTGTTTCGGCTGCAGGACCGTTTCGGCAGGATTGGTTTGCGTGCTTTGTTCACCGAGGAGGAATCTGTGCAGCGTTCGGATGGCGGAGATGTTCCTTCCGAGCGTACTGGCAGCCAGCCCTGTTTCGTGCAGCTCCGCTATGAATCGCCGGATATCGCGCGTTTCGATGGCATCGATCGTTCTTTTCTGTTCCTGCATGAATTGAAAATACCTGCAGAGATCGTTCCGGTAAGCGTCTCTTGTATTCGGGGAGAAGTTCCTTTCGACGGAGAGATGGTTGAGAAAACTTTCGAGCAGCGTGTGAAAGGGTTCTTTGAGTTCCGGCATGGTCAGTCGGCGTTTTTTTTCAGGCGCTGGGCAAAACCTCCGTCGAACCCGGTCTCCTGACCGGGAAGCATGAGGATACTTCCGTTTTCTGAGGCGCTTGCGTCGAATGGTTCGGGAACTATTCCGGCAAGAGGATCCCTTGTGAATTCAGGATGCCTCCCGAGAAATGCGTCTATCTGGCGTTCGTTTTCTTCCGGTTCTATGGAACAGGTAGCGTAGACCAGGATCCCGTCCGCTCCGAGCAGCGATGCGGCATGATCGAGAATTTCGGCCTGCAGCGATACGAGTTCGGCAAGCATGGACGGCGATATCTTCCAGCGAAGTTCCGCCCTTCTGGCAAGCACCCCGCTGCCACTGCACGGAGCGTCGAGCAGGATGATGTCAGGTTTTGCTCCGGGCTGGAATGTGCGCGCATCGGCTGCGACGGTCGTGATGATGGAGATGCCGAGTTCGGCGGCATGTCGGGTCAGTTTTTCCAGCTTGGCGCCGTAAAGATCGACTGCGGTGATGCTTCCGGCGTTCTGCATGAGCTCGCCGAGATAGGTGGCTTTACCTCCCGGAGCGGCGCAAAGGTCGAGGACGAGGGCACCTCGATTCGGGTTGCAGAGACGGCAGCAGAGGCCTTGGGTGGGATTCTGAACGGTCAGGAGGCCCTGCCTGACGAAGGTTTCGAAGAGGGTGAACTCTTCTGAAAGGAAAAAATCATCAAGACCGGCCGCCTTGCGGATATGCTTTTGGGGGTCGTGCGCTGACGCGAAATCGTCAGGCGTTGTTTTCAGGGTGTTGATTCTGAACCCTGTCAGCGGTGTCCGGTTATTATAGTCGAGCATTGCCCCGGTCTGATCTGTTCCATATCGGTCGATCCACCGTTCGATCAGCCATTCGGGATGCGAGGTTGCTACGGCAAGCCGCCGGATTTCGCTCGTTTCCTTCTGCACAGCCACCTGCAGGGCAGAGCCCGGATCGATCTTGCGCAGCAGCGCGTTGACGAGCCGGGACATGCGTTCGCCTTTGTACTTCCGCGCGAGCGCCACCGATTCGCTTACCGCAGCCCATTTCGGAATCCGGTCGAGCCAGAGCAGCTGGTATGCACCCATACGCAGTATGTTTTTCATCACCGGAGCGGTTTTTTCGTAACGGTGATGATAGCATGCGGCGATTACGGCATCGAGGGTAAGACGTCGGCGGAACACGCCGTTGACCAGTTCCGTAACCAGCGCTCTGTCATGACGTTCGAGCGATGCGTTGCCGAGGAGATCGTGCAGGACATTCCCCGATTTTTTTCCGGCGTCAACCTGCTGCAGGGCGTTCAGTGCGAGTTCTCTTGCTGTCATTCTGTCATTGATTCAATGTGTTACACGTTGAGCGTTACGATTATTACGGTTCAGAAGCTTACTGCAATAAATGTCGGCGCACTTGTAAAATAGCGATTGCTGTCGTAGATTGCCGGGATATAAAGAAAAAATGTTCTTTTCAGCATTTAGCGCTATCATCGAGAAAGGTGGAGGGACTGGCCCTGAGAAGCCTTGGCAACCGTCATGCACAGTGATTGGTGCCAATTCCATCCCGGAGAACAGACCGGGAGAGATGATGGTATGTCTGCCATTCTGCATGTTCATACCTCTCTTCAGAATTCTGCTGTTCCCTGCCTGTCCGGCTCCCGGTTTTTCCTGCTCTCAGGATAGCGGCAATCATTAACCGTTGTGTATCATGAGCAACGCCCCGTACCGATTCGAAACCCTGCAGGTGCATGCCGGCCAGCAGCCTGACCCGGTCACCAATTCGCGTGCCGTGCCGATCTACCAGACAACCTCCTACACCTTCGACAGCGCGGCGCATGGGGCCGACCTGTTCGCTCTCAGGGCATTCGGGAATATTTACACCCGGCTGATGAACCCGACGACCGACGTTTTCGAACAGCGGGTTGCCGCTCTTGAAGGCGGCAAGGCCGCCCTTGCCGTGGCAAGCGGACATTCGGCGCAGTTCATCGCCCTGACGAGCCTCTGCGAAGCGGGGGACAACATCGTTTCTTCCAGCTATCTTTACGGAGGCACATACAACCAGTTCAAGGTTGCCTTCCGGCGCCTCGGTATCGAGGTGAAGTTCGTGGACGGCAACGATCCTTCGGCCTTCAGCGAGGCCATCGACGGGAAGACCAAAGCGCTCTACCTCGAATCGATCGGCAATCCGGCTTTCCATGTTCCGGATTTCGAGTCGGTCGCCGAGGTTGCCGTGAATCATGGCATTCCGCTCGTGGTGGATAATACGTTCGGCTGCTGCGGATACCTCTGCAGGCCGCTTCAGCATGGGGCCTCGATCGTGGTCGAGTCGGCCACCAAATGGATAGGCGGGCATGGCACTTCGATGGGCGGCGTCATCGTTGACGGTGGAACCTTCGACTGGGGCAACGGGAGGTTTCCAATGCTCAGCGAGCCTTCCGAAGGGTATCACGGCATGAAGTTCCATGAAACGTTCGGCGAACTTGCCTTTATCATCAAGGCGCGTGTGGAGGGGCTGCGCGATTTCGGGCCGGCAATCAGCCCCTTCAACTCCTTCATGCTGCTGCAGGGGCTCGAAACGCTCTCGCTGCGGGTACAGCGCCATGCCGACAACACGCTCGCCCTTGCCCGCTGGCTCGAAGGCCATCCTGCGGTCGCATGGGTGAACTATCCGGGACTCGATAATCATCCTGCCCATGCGCAGGCATTGAAATACCTGACAAACGGTTTCGGATGCGTGCTGACCTTCGGAGTGAGGGGCGGTTTCGACGCCGCTGTGCGTTTTATCGATACGGTACGGCTCGCAAGCCATCTGGCCAACGTCGGAGATGCGAAAACCCTCGTGATCCACCCGGCGTCAACTACCCATCAGCAGCTCGATCCTGAAGAACAGGCAGCAGCCGGGGTGTCGCTCGATATGGTGCGGGTTTCGGCAGGCATCGAGCATATCGACGATATCAAGGCAGATTTTGAACAGGCATTTGCAACGTTGAACGGACAGCAATGAGAGATTACAGGGAGTTCGTTTCTCCTCAGACACGATATTTCGATTCGAAGCAGCCATTCGCCACAGAACTTGGAGGCGAGCTGCCCGAGCTTCGTATTGCATACAGAACGTGGGGGACGCCGGGCGCCGACAGAAACAACGTCATTCTTGTCTGCCATGCGCTGACCGGAAATGCCGACGCGGATGTATGGTGGGACGGCATGTTCTCCAGGGGCGGCGCATTCGACGAATCGAAGGATTTCATTCTATGCAGCAATGTGCTCGGCAGCTGTTACGGCACGACCGGGCCGATGTCGCGGAATCCGCTGACAGACAGGCATTATGGCCCGGATTTTCCGCCTATTACCATCCGGGACATGGTTCATGCCCAGAAGTTGCTCCTCGATGAACTCGGCATCGAACGACTTCGGCTGGTGGTAGGCGCGTCGCTTGGCGGCATGCAGGTGCTCGAGTGGGGATTTCTCTATCCTGAAATGGTGCAGGCCATGATGCCGATGGGCGTATCCGGACGGCACTCTTCATGGTGCATCGGCCAGAGCGAAGCGCAGCGGCAGGCCATCTATGCCGATCGCGACTGGAACGACGGATGGTATGCTCCGGAGCGGCCGCCGGCGGCAGGGCTCGGAGCGGCCAGAATGATGGCCATGTGCAGCTACCGCAGTTTCGAGAACTTCCAGTCGAGGTTCGGGCGCAGGATGCAGGATGACGGACTTTTCAGCGTGGAGAGCTACATGCGCTACCAGGGGCGCAAACTGGTCGACAGGTTCGATGCGAACACCTATGTCACGCTTACCAGGGCGATGGATATGCACGATCTTGCGCGGGGAAGGGGGCCATACGAGACGGTACTGGGTTCTTTGCAGATACCGGTAGAGATCCTGTCCATCAGAAGCGACGTTCTCTATCCCAAAGAGGAGCAGGAAGAGCTTGGACGCCTCATTCCGAAGTCGCGGGTGATCTATCTCGACGAACCATACGGCCATGACGCTTTTCTCATCGATATGGAAAAGGTCAGCCGCATGGTTGCAGAGTACAAGGAGGAACTTTCCGCCGGGGAGCAGAGCGCCGCCTGATCAGTCGATCAGGTCGAAGCCCGTGTAGGGGCGCAGAACTTCCGGTACGACGACCGCGCCTTCAGGAGTCTGGTTGTGCTCCAGCAGCGAGACCATGAGGCGCGACGTGGCCAGGCCCGAACCGTTGAGCGTATGCACGAATTCCGGTTTCGACTTTCCGTCGGGACGGAAGCGGATGTTCATGCGCCGTGCCTGATAGTCCTCGAAATTCGAACAGCTCGATGCCTCCAGATATTTGCCCTCGGCGGGCGACCAGACTTCGATATCGTAGCATTTTGCCGCGTTGGCGCTGATGTCGCCGCTGCAGAGCAGGAGCACGCGGTAGGGAATCCTCAATGCCGCCAGGATAGCCTCGGCATGACCGACAATGGCTTCGAGCGCCTCGTACGAATCTTCCGGTCGGGTGAACCGTACCATCTCGACCTTGTTGAACTGATGTACCCTCAGGAATCCCCGTGTATCCTTGCCGTAACTGCCGGCTTCTCGCCGGAAGCATGCCGAATAAGCCGCATAGGCAATCGGCAGCGATTCTGCTTCGAGCATTTCGCCGCGGTGCAGGTTCGTGACCGGCACTTCTGCCGTCGGGATGGCGTAGAGGCCGTCTTCCTCGATGGTGTAGACCTGATCGGCAAACTTCGGCCACTGGCCAGTACCCCTGAGCGATTCGCGGTTCACGAGGAACGGAGGAAAGATTTCCGTGTATCCGTGGTTTCCGGTGTGGGTGTCGAGCATGAAATTGATGAGGGCACGTTCAAGCCTTGCCCCTTTTCCTGTATAAACGGGAAAACCGGCTCCGCCCACTTTCGCGCCCCGCTCGAAATCGAGAATGCCGAGCGTCCTGCCGAGTTCGAGATGGTTTTTCAGCGGTAAATGGAGATCGTAGTCAAACTCGACCGGAGCCTTGCAGACAACATTGCCTGCCGCGCTCTTTCCTTCCGGCACGGACTCGTGGAGCCGGTTGGGCAGTGCGAGCAGGATGCTTTCCATGTCGCTTTCGATGGCTTTCAGCGAGGCGTCGCATGCCGCGATGTCGTCGGCTACGGCTTTCATTTTCGATATCAGTTCGTCGGCAGGGCCGTTTCCGGATTTCTTCATTTCGGCAACGTCCCTCGATACCCTGTTACGCAGAGCTTTCATATCGTCGGCCTGCTGCACAAGTTCGCGCCGGCGCAGGTCGAGTTCAAGCAGTTCCTCAACGCGCGCCGTTTCGCCTTCAAGCTGCCGGGCACGCAGCATGGCAGTCACCGATTCATGGTTCTGCCGGATGTAGTTGATATCAAGCATGTGTGTGGTCGGTGTGGCAAATGGTTATGCTGAAAGCAGCGATTTGACGATCTGCTGCACTTTTCCGCCATCGGCTTTTCCTTTCAGCTGTTTCATGGCTTCGCCCATAACCCGACCCATCTCTTTCATGGACGATGCGCCGGTTTTCGCGATGATCTCCTCTATGGCTGCGACGATCTCCTCTTCGGAAACCGGTTCAGGCAGGTACTCTTCGATCACGGCAAGCTCGGACTGCTCGTTTTCGGCAAGATCGGGCCGGTTGCCCGCAGTGAACTGCTCGATGGCGTCGCGCCGTTTTTTTGCAAGACTGACCAGCACTTCGGTTTCCTGTTCTTCGGAGAGCGTCGCTACGCCTCCTACCCGGATGGATACCTCTTTTTCGAGGAGTGCCGCGCGAATGGAACGGATTGCGTTCAGGCGCTCTTTTTTACCGCTTTTCAGGGACTCTTTCAGATCCGCATCTATTTTTTCCTTCAGGCTCATGACTTGTTCCGATTTACAGGCAGGTTGATAAAGAAGAATCTGAAAATACAGGAAAAAACCATGCTTTCCCACAAGAGCTTTGAATGATCATTCATTGATGTCTCCTCCAACCGGCCTGAATACCAGTTCTTCCAGCGAGGTTCTTCCAGGCAGCAGGTATGCCTGCACAACCGGTACGGCAATATCTTCAGGCATCATCATGGCCGATTTCATCTCCTCCGGCACATCTCCCCACATCGGCGTCCAGACCGCGCCGGGCATGACATCGGTAATACGTACGTTGCACTCTCTTGCATACAGCCGGAGCGTCTCGACAAGTCCTTTCTGTGCGAATTTCGTCATGCAGTAAATGGAGGAACTTTTGAAGGCTTTTTCCGCTGCGACCGAGGTGATAAAGAAAATGTGCCCTTTGCGCGCGCGCTCCATGGCTGCAAAGAGCTTCTGGGTCAGGAAAAAAGTGCCTTTCATATTGGTTGCCACCGTGTAGTCGAAATCATCTTCGCTCAACTCGCCAAAGGGCTTGAACCTGCCTACCCCTGCATTGTTGACAAGACAGTCGATCGTGCCGTGTTGGCTGATAATCGTTTCGGCCAGCGCTGCTGTCTGCGCGAAGTCGGCAATATCGGCAGTATACGTTTCGACCAGTGCCCCCTCTATCCTGCATGCGTCTGCGGTTTTTTCAAGATCGCCTGCGGTTCTCGAAACCAGCAGTAACACCGGGTTGAAGTCCGGGTTATTCTTTGACGTTCGTGCAAATTCCAGAGCGATAGCTTTTCCGATTCCCTTGCCGGCTCCGGTGATAAGAATGGAATGTTTCATAAAAATTATCCGGATTAATTATGAGTATTCGATTGCTTCGATTACTGTTTCAGCCTTTTTTTTAAAAGCAATCAGTGTATTTAAGGCGGGATTGTTGGTGGAAAAGTGAAATAAATGAGCATAAACGGAGTGGGAAATATTTATATTATTTTATATAAATAAGCAGCAGAAGCTGTCAGGTTAATGATAAAGCCCCGCATTTATCATGGAAAGAAGTAAGGTTAAATGGTTTGATGGCAAAAAAGGCTACGGATTTATTCTGAACCCTGACGGAGGGGAGGATGTGTTTGTGCATTTTTCCGCCATCGTTTCGGAACAGACTTTCAAGGTGCTTAACCAGGATGCCGAGGTGGAATTCGATCTCGAAAAAACCCAGAAAGGGTATCAGGCCAAAAACGTCAGGGAACTCTCCCCGGCGCCCGAGCCCGGGGTTCCGCCTGCCGGGCAGACTGCCGCCGGTTGACATGGCATGTTATCCGGCTGATCGTGCAGCGAAATCCCTCGCCGGCATGACCGTCATACATACAGCAGCAGCAACTCAGTCGTTCTGTTTTTCCGGCAGGAAACACAGGGCTTTGCCGCAGGCTTTCCGGGCGCAAACCCTGAAAGAACTCTCCGGCGCATAACGGTTCGTCACTCCGGTCATGTCAGCAGCGAATGCTCGCGGAAGCTGAACCACTTCTCCTTTCCCACAATTACATGGTCAAGCAGTTCGATCTGCAGGATCGATCCCGCCTGTTTGAGAATGCCGGTAACCTGCCGGTCGGCATTGCTTGGCTCCACATCTCCCGACGGATGGTTGTGCACGAGAATAATCGAATGAGCGCTTTCTCTTATTGCCGATTTGAAGACTTCTCTGGGATGGATCAGCGAAGCATTGAGGGTTCCGACCGAGACATTTTCATGGCGGATCACCCGGTTTTTCGTATTCAGATGCAGCACGAACAGGTGTTCTTTTGTTTCGTCGGGTATTCTTCCTGTCATGTATTCGAATACATCGGCTGCCGACTGTATTTTTTTCAGTTCGTTGCGGCGGAAGTGGATCCGTTTGTTGAGTTCGAAAATAGCGGCGATCTGCATGGCTTTTGCCTGACCGATGCCTTTTATTTTCTGCAGTTCGGAGAGGGGCAGGTCGGCAAGCTGTTCAAGGCTGTACATCGCTATCAGTTCGTTGCAGGTATCGATGATGTTGAGGTTCTTCGTGCCGGATCGCAGGATCAGGGCAAGAAGCTCCGCAGGGCTGAGCGACGATGCGCCGTGAACGAGAAAGCGTTCTCTTGGCCGGTTTTCGGGATCGAGATCGTGAATGCGCATAACGGACGGTTGGAATTATGATCGTCAAGCGATTCAGGTTACACCTGATAATAGCAAATAATTGCCATTGGTTTTCGTTGACTATCCTGTAAAAAAGCGCCCATGCATAAAGCGATCCTGATGACCGCGATGTTTTTCCGTAATGGTAACATCGCTTTCCTGATCTCGTGAAGGCGGGTGATGCTCAGAATGCCGACAGGGTGAAGTAGATACCGGTGAGGATCATGATTGCTCCGGCAATGCGGTAGAGGGTTTTACGGGACTTGTCACTGAAAAGGTGGACAGCCTTGCCCACGACGAGAAGAGACGGAACGGTACCGAGACCGAAGCAGAGCATGATGAGGCCGCCCTCGAGCAGTCCGGCAGCGTGATTCTCTGCTTCCATGGCCATACGTGCAGCCGTCAGCAGCGCCGTATAGGTAAGGCCGCAGGGCAGGAAGCCGAGCAGCACTCCCATGGGGTAATAGGCCCCTGTGGAGCGTGATCCCCTGAAAAGGTTCATCAGCTTATTGATGCGGGGCATGATCCAGGAGCAGCTGTTGATGGTTTTTCCCGCAGGCAGTAGATCGAGCGTGGCAAGTCCCATCAGGATGATCGAGACGCCTGCCAGCACCATGATAACGGTCTGGAACCGTTCGATCGATGCAGTCAGGACGAGAAACGACCCCGACAGGCCGACAGCGGCTCCGAGCAGGGTATAGGTTGTGACTCTACCCGCGTTGTACAGCAGATGATGGAGCATCCCCTTGCGGGTCTCACCCAGCGAGTAGGCGGCAACGACAGGGCCGCACATGCCTATGCAGTGTCCGAATCCCCCGGTGAGCCCGGTGATGAACATGGTGATCGCGGTATTGGTGATGGTGTTCATCGCCTGGATGATTTTCGTGTTTTGTCTGCTGGAAGCGAATGAAACTGTTCGTCATCGTCGTCAAGCATGCGGTATTTCGGAGCTTCGGCGTCGTCGAACTGGCCGCTGCGCACTGCCCAGAGAAAAAGCGCCCATCCGCCGAGGCCGATGACAAAGCCGATCGCTATGAGAAAAAAGGTGCTTGCCATGCGTTGATCATCCGGTTTTTCTGAGCCTGAGCGAGTTGCTTACCACCACGAGGGAACTGATCGCCATGAGCAGGGCCGAGATGATCGGGTGCAGCATGCCGGTGACGGCCAGCGGCACGGCGACCAGGTTGTAGCCGAACGCCCAGGCGAGGTTCTGCCGGATCACGGCAAAGCATTTGCGCGAATGGGCGAAGAGCGTGCCGAGCAATTCGAGGTCGTCGTTCATGATGGTGACATCGGCGCTTTCGATGGCGATGCCCGTGGCCGTGCCGAAGGTGACGCCGGTGTCGGCCTCGGTCAGCGCCGGAGCGTCGTTGATGCCGTCCCCGGTCATCAGCACGGTCTGGCCATCGCTTTTCAGCTTTCTGACTGCTTCTGCCTTGCCGACGGGGTCGAGTCCGGAGCGCACGTCCGTGATGCCGCACTTACCGGCAATATAACGTGCAACGCCCGCATTGTCGCCGGTGAGGATCATCAGCCGGAGTCCCTGTGACCGGAGCGTGTCGATCATCCGCCCGGCGTCATCCCGCAGATCGTCGATCAGCCCGAAGAGTCCGGCCAGCTTGCCGTTGCAGGCGACGAAAACGGTTGTTTTTCCCGAAGCTTCAAGTCGCGCAGCAGTTTCGAGGCAGTCGTCGGTGATCCTGACGCCTTCCTTTTCGAGCAGGGCACGCGATCCTGCAAGCCACGCTTCGCCGTTGATCACGCCCGATACGCCCATGCCTGTCACCGCACGGAACTCTTCAACCGGCAGGATTTCACCCTGCCATCCGGCAGTGATGGCCCGTCCTGCGGGATGCCTCGACAGGGCTTCGAGCGAGGCGCAGCACTGCATGAAGCTCCCGGAAACACCATAGTCGAAGTGGTCGGTCAGTGCGGGTGTACCCCGTGTGATTGTGCCGGTCTTGTCGAGCACGACGGTGGTGGTTCTTGAAACCGATTCGAAAATGTCGCCCCCCTTGACGAGGATGCCCTTGCGGCTCACCGCCGTGGTGCCGACGAGGATGGCCAGAGGCGTTGCAAGGCCGAGGGCGCAGGGGCAGGCGATCACCAGCACCGAGACGGCGTTCATGAGTGCCTTGACCGGCGGTGCTCCTGCCAGGTGCCACAAGGCGAAGGTGCCTGCCGCCAGCAGGATGATGGCTGGTACGAACCATCCTGCGATCCGGTCGGCTATCCCCTGGATCGGGGCCTTGCGCGCCTGTGCCTCCTCGACAGTCCGGATGATACTCGCCAGCAGGGTTTGCTTCGCGTTGCCGGAAACCTTGACGCGCAGCCGTCCGGTGATGGGGCAGGTGCCCGCATGGACCGTGCTTCCGGTGCTTTTCAGAACCGGAGCCGACTCTCCGGTAAGCATTGACTCATCTACCTCTGCATCTCCTGCAGTTACGATACCGTCGAGGGGTACGCGGTCGCCGGGCAGCACCTCGATCAGTGCTCCCTCGCCGATCCGTTCGAGCGGAGCGAGGGATGTTACGCCGTCCATGCCGACAAGCAGCGCCTCGCGGGGTTGCAGGTCGGCGAGAGCCGCCAGCGCTCCGCCCGCCTTCAGACGCGAGCCTGCTTCGAGAAATCGCCCGAGCAGGATAAAGGTGACAATCATGGCCGCGGTGTCAAAGAAGACCTCGCCGCCGGTGAAGATCATGGCGATGCTGTAAACATATGCAGCAAGCGAACCGAGAGCAACCAGCACATCCATGTTCAGCGCCCGGTTGCGTATCGAGCGCAACGCATTGGAGATGAAAGGATAGCCGGAGTAGAATACCACCGGCGTGGCAAGCGCCCAGGAGATGAGCTGGAAGGGGAGGCGGTACTCCGTTTCGATACCCTGGAAAAACCCCGCGTAGAGTGCGGCGATGATGAGCATGAGCTGCATCGAAAAGAAGCCCGCCGTGCCGAACCGCAACAGGAGGTCACGCTTTTCAGCCGAAATAATCTCGATCTGCATGCCGTACCGGACAGGTTTCGGCAGATACCCGATGCCCGAGAGGGTTGTGAGAATCGCGTCGAGAGTGACCGCTTCGCTTCGCCACTCGACGGTCGCGCGGTGGGTGGCGTAATTGACCCTTGCCGATACGATACCATCGAGCCGCCCGAGCACCTTTTCCACGAGCCAGACGCATGAGGCGCAGCGGATGCCGGACAGCTGCAGTTCGATCCGGTTCTTCGATCCTTCGGTGACAATGTCGCCCGTGAAATCCTTCGGATCCACGGCAGCGAAAGCCGGACGGCCCGGCTGCCAGTCACAGCGCTGCCGGTAGAAGGCGTCGAGCGACTCGCTGTGGATCAGCTCATACACCCCGAGGCATCCATGGCAGCAGAAGTGGCGGGTCTCGTTGCCGATCACCGCCGTCACCGCCGAAGATGCTTCCATCTCCAGCATACAGTGATCGCAGCGGATCAACTTGTTTCCCTTTGCCTCAGTCACGGACATTGAAGGAGAAGGCAGGATTGCCAAGTTCTGACGAGAGGAGCGTGGCCTTCCAGAGGGTGCGGCCGCTCATGCACCTGACGATGATGCCTTTCCCTTCCCATACGCCGTCCGGCCTTTTTTTCAGGGTGACCTGGTTCTTGCCCATCACCATGCCGGGCATCGAGAGGTCGAGAATCAGGGTTGAAGGAATTTGTTCCGCCGGGGCCATTGTCACCCTGAAGGTCAGCTCCTGCATGTGCCTGACCGGTCGGGGGGTGATGTCGAGCGTCACTTTCCGGCTTTCGGCCTCTTTCGTGCAGGGGCCGTTGTGGATAGCGTTGCTGTCGGCGGCATAATCTGCCTGTGCAGGAGCTGCGCCGAGCGTCATCGCCACGAGGAGGGCCATTACTGCTCTTTTCAATTGATGTCGTAGAACCATGATCTGCTGGTTTTGAGTTTGTTGATGGAGATGTCGATTCTGACCAGCCATTTGCCCTTTGATGGTACGGTGATCCGCGCCTGGTAGGTGCCTGGAGAGGTTTCGCGCATCGCGCAGGTGACATCCAGATCGCTGGTGGAGACGTTGCCCATAAACAGCTTCACTCCGGCATTGCGCAGGGGTTCGCCATGCCCGGTGAGCACGAAGGTCAGGTCATTCTCGCCCTTCCGGAGAGATGCCGGTCTTTCGATGTCGAGTCCGAGACGCCGCTCCTCCGTTTTCGCCTGGAACCAGCTGTTCTGTTTCAGGTAGTAATCAGTTTCAACGAGACCCTCGGAGCTGCGGTAAGCCACCACGAGACCGCTGATCATGGCCATCAGGAAAATGGCGTACAGTGCAATGATGAATGCTTTCACAGGAATCCGGCCTCCCTGCTGACTGAAATGCCGGTACCGGTGAGCGTCAATCTGACCTTGTCGCGTTTTCCGGTTGCCCTGACGAGCAGCTTGTTTCTTGCCACCCCGAATGGTTTGACCGAAACGGTTCGCTCACCGATCAGGGTGAGGTCACCATCAGCTTCGATGTTCAGTTCAAGTGTGTGGCCTGTGTTGTTGTATATGGTCCAGGCATAGCGGTTCAGGCCGGAAGGCAGCGGCTCCTGCATCCGGCTGAGGGTGAATTCGACAGGCGGGCGCATGGCGAACAGAAGCACGACCATCAGGGCCGAGGCAGCGGTAATGCCGGCGAGCCAGAAAGTTTTCGGACGCATGATTTTGCCCTTGTAGTTCGGGAAGGGGGGCAGGTTGCGTTTGCTGCTCTTCAGCCAGCATGCGTCGATACACTCCGCGCAGGCGATGCAACTGGTGCTCAGCCCCTCCTTGATGTCAATGCCGACCGGGCAGACGCGCACGCAGTCATCGCATTTCATGCAGGTCGAGTCACGCGACCGGTCGTACTCGATGACGAGCGTATCCTTGTCGAAGAGGGTGTTCTGCATCATGGCATAGGGGCAGATCGTGGTGCAGAATTTCCGTCCGAGGAGGGCCAGTTCAAGCCAGACCAGCACCCAGAGCACGATGAAGAATCCGGCGATCAGTGGAGAAGTAAAAAGTCCATGAATGGCCTCCGCCGGAGGCACGAAGTACCAGATCATGGTGATCGACACCAGCGCCGATACCGGCAGCAGGACGAGTTTCTGCACTGTTTTGCGGTGCTGTCTGCCGAAAAGCGATGCCAGGTTTTCGGTGAGGTCGAGCAGTACGGTCTGCGGGCAGAGCCAGCCGCACCAGACCCGGCCGAGGATCACGGTGACCGCGGAGATGAACAGTAACAGAAAAAGGGTAGCTGCAAGGATGAGGTAGAAGTCGCCGATTCTGATGACGGAGCCGAAAAAGTAGAGATTCAGCTCCCCTATGTCGAACCTGAATGCGCTCTGCCCGTTGATTTTCAGGAAAGGCAGGCCGGTAAGGAGAAGCGCCTGAAGCATTTCGACGGTTCTCCGGTAACGTTTCCAGACAATCTGCATGGTACTGAACAGTGTGGTTGAAAGCATAAAGTGATCAGCCCCGGAACAGGTTTCCGGGGCTGTGGTTTTCGGGCCTATTTCTTCAGGCTTTCGATAAAGGCGACTATCTTGTAGATCTTGTCGTTCCCGAGCTGCTGTCCGAAGGGAGGCATGCCGTTGGGGCGGCCATTGGCGATCGATTCGAAAAGATCGGCGGGAGTCGAGCCATACTTCAGCGCCACCTTCAGGTTCGGGCCGATACCGCCGCTGGCGTCAGCCTTGTGGCAGGCTGCGCAGCTCGTCTCATATTCGGTCTTGCCCGCGGCGATGGCGTCCGCATTGCCGATATACATGCCGGGATCAGCGGGCGCGGATGCAGCCGCTTTTTCTCCGGCTTTCATCTCCTCTTCGTAGCTCTTGTAGAAAGACCATCCTGAAATGGCGGGCGTGAAGCGCACGATATACACGACGAGAAAGATGATTACTCCGATAAAGAAAGCCATCCATCCCTTGGGGATCTTGTTATGACCCTCATGCGGAATTCCGGAATCACTCATATGAACCTCCTCGTAACAGGTTTCTTGAACGGTTGATAATCAGTCATGATGCTCATATTTTTCGTCTTCTTCGAGCATCCGGTATTTGGGTTCCTCGACCTTCGTTTTGCGTTTCGGGTTGAAGTAGTAGATCATGATGCCCGCCATCACAAGCGCAAGCACAATGGTGAACGCGACATAGGCTATTTGCGAAAAGTTCATTGCTGACTCTCCATTGTCTTGACGTCACGCCCGAGCTTCTGCATGTAGGCGATGATGGCGTCCATCTCGGTCAGCTCGCCCCGGAGCTTTTCGGGAGTGACCTCGTCACGCGTGGCTTTCGAGTCGTAATCGGGCGAGGTGACTTTTGTTCTGTATTCGGCGATCTGCTGCTGAACCTCGTCCTCGGAATAGCCGTAACCCAGAATCTGCGTCTTTCTGAACGACTCGGAGGTGTCGAGTCTGTTCGCGGCAAGCCAGCCGTATGGTGGCATGTTGGAGAGGGCGAACATCGACTGCGGGCTGTGCATGTGCTTGTAGTGCCACGAATCGGGGTACTTGCCGCCGACGCGGTTCAGGTCGGGGCCAGTTCTGCGCGATCCCCAAAGGAAGGGCCGATCCCAGGCAAACTCCTCTGCCTTGGAGTACTCGCCGTAACGAAGCACTTCGGTTCTGAGCGGGCGCACGGTCTGCGTGTGACAGTTGTGGCATCCTTCACGGATATAGATGTCCCTTCCCTCCTGCTCGATGGCCGTGTAGGGTTTGACATACGCGCTCACCGGCTGGGTTGAAGGCATGAACATCGGCACGAACACCGTGACCACCGTACCGACAAGGATGACCAGCGTCGCGATGACCGCGAAGACGACCGGTTTTGAATAGATCCCCATGATGCAAGCTCCTTTTTTCAGGTTAGGTGGTTAGGCTTCTGCGGCGGTCGATGGCTCCTGCCTGACGGTCTGGATGATATTCCAGGCGAAGATGAGGATGCCGATGAAATAGACGATGCCTGCGACGAAGCGCATCTGGTAGTAGGGATAGAGGGAGGTCAGTCCGTCGAGGAAGCTGTAGGTCAGCGACCCGTCGGGATTGGTGGCTTTCCACATCGCGCCCTGCTGGATGCCGCCGATCCACATCGTGACCGTCCAGGCGAACTGGCCGACGAGAATGAGCCAGAAATGGATGTTGGCCAGCTTGATGCTGAACAGTTCCCGGCCCGTGATCCTCGGAATCATGTAGTAGAACGACGCGGAGATGATCATCGTCACCCAGCCCATCGTGCCCATGTGCACATGGCCAACCACCCAGTCGGTGTAGTGGAAGAAGGCGTTGAGCGTCCGGAGACCCTGCAACGGTCCCTGAAGGGTCTGGAGTCCGTAGAAGGTGATGCCGAGGATGAAGAACTTGGTCAGGTAGTTGGTGCGCATCTGATCCCAGTTGCCCTGCAGCGTGTAATAGCCGTTGACTACCGAACCCCACGACGGGGCGATGAGGAAGATGCTGAAGGCGATGGCCACCGTCTGGATCCACTCGGGAAGCGGAGTCAGCATGAGATGGTGAGCTCCCGTCCAGAGGTAGGCGAAGATCAGCGCCCAGAACGAGACAATCGAGAGCCTGTGGCTGTAGATCGGCAGTCCGGTGGCTTTCGGCAGGAAGTAGTAGAACATCGCCAGCACAGGCACGGTGAAGATGAAGCCTACGATGTTGTGGCCGTACCACCACTCCACGTTCGCATCGTTGGCGCCGGCGTAGATGCTGTAGGATTTGAATAAGTTGAGCGGAATTGCGAGGTTGTTGACGATATAGAGCACCGCGATGGTGACGGTCATGGAGACCAGGTACCAGAGCGAGATGTACATCTGTTTTTCCTGCCGCCTGATGAGAATCGCGAAAACGTTGATGGCGAACATCACCCACATGATCACCACGCCGACGTCAAGCGGCCACTCAAGTTCGGCGTATTCCCTGGTGGTGCTCATGCCCGCCATGAGAGACACGGCGGCGGCGGCGATGGCCGCGTTGAAGACCCACAGGTGTGCCCTGGCGAGTCCGGGAAAGGGCAATGGCGTACGTGTCAGGCGCTGCAGCATATAGTAGGCCGTGGCGAAAATGCCGGACAGCCCGAATCCGACGCCGAGTCCGTTGGTGTGAACCACCCTGAGGCGCCCGAAACTCAGCCATGGGGTGAGGTTAAGGGCTGGATTGAACATTTCGAAAGCAATCCACAACCCGACGACAAGACCGATAACCAGCCAGAACAGGGCTGAGAATGCAAAACCGCGCACAACCCTGTAATCGTATCCTGTTTCGCTCATGAGGCGTTCTCCGGATAGTTGTTCTGGAAAAAAGCGCATGACAACGATCCCGAAAGCGTTGAAACAGCGGGTATGACCATCAGGAACGCTGCGTGCCATTCAGCGTATGTTCAGATAAATGTACTAACAAAAAAGGATTTATTTCCTGGAATGGCAAAAAAAGACCGGAACTGTCTGATATTCCGGTCTTTTTTTTACGATTGTTTCGTCCGCAGGTGGAGGGATCAGTTGGAAAACAGCGCACCGAGGCCGCTGACGTAGTCGCCGACGACAGCTTTTTTCTCCGTTATGATGCCGCGGATGAGGGTGCCGGGCGTAACGTCAAAAGCGTAGTTGACCACCGGCGTGGTCGGCGTGGCTACCTGCGTGCCGAAAATGGTGCGCAGTTCGTCGGCATTGCGCTCCTCGATCGGTATCTGCGACCCTTCGGACATGGTGATGTCGATGGTCGAGACCGGAGCGGCGATGTAGAAGGGGATCCCGTGGTGGTTTGCGCTGATGGCATGGGCAAAGGTGCCGATCTTGTTTGCCGTATCGCCGTTAGCCGTGATGCGGTCGGCGCCGACCACGGCGAAATCGATCATACCGCGCTGCATGAGGATTGCCGAAGAGGAGTCCGAAATAGAAGCGAACGGAATGCCGTCGTGCTCGAGTTCCCATGCGGTCAGGCGCAGCCCCTGCAGAAGCGGGCGGCTTTCCGATGAGATCACCCGTTCGATAAGTCCTTCCTGGTATGCGAGGCGGATCACGCCAAGCGCTGTACCGATGCCGCAGCAGGCCAGTGTGCCGGTGTTGCAGTGGGTCAGCACGTTGAGTTTGCGTGTTTTCAGCACATCGGCCATATCCCGCTTCAGCTGCTCGACGCCGTGGCGAGCTATCCGGTCGCAGTTATCGACCTCGTCGTTGTAGATCTTGTGCGCCTCCCCGGTCATTTTTACAAAGAGCGCTTCGAGGGAATCGGCCTCGAAGTTTGCGTCATAGACGGCCTGCATTTTCCTTGTTGCAAAGAAGAGGTTCACCGCGGTCGGGCGCGATGCGTTGACCTCGGCGATCAGGTTTTCGAAATATGCCGGGAAACCGGCCTTGTCGCCCTGATAGGCGTTGAGGCCGAGCACGACGGTATAGCCGGCCGATGCGCCGATGAGCGGAGCGCCCCTGACGGCGAGGGTCTTGATGGCTTCGATGGCCTCCCGGTAATCACGTGTTTCGACATGGAGCTCCTGCAGAGGCAGGTAGCGCTGGTCGAGGTAGCGGAACGTACCGTTCGAAAAGGAAATGGCGTCTATCATAAGAGTGCCTGTAATTATAGGGTTTTCAGGTTGTTGAGGGTACCTCTATAACGTTATTGCGCGCTCAGATTGCTCGGGTTGGTCGGTGCTCGAAATCCTCATGTACTACGTGTACACTCCGGATTCTCCGCTCCGTCCGTCTTGCTCTTTGTGCGCTCATCACACGTTATAGGGATGCCCTTAAGGTAAAACGGATCACAAAACAGAGTAAAAAAACCTCTCTTAACAGCGGAAAAATGTAAACCGAAACATACGGTTTCAGGCGGGATAAAAAAAGCCGGGAGTGATTCCCGGTTCGTTGCCACAATCTTTCCCATTCTATACCGAAATTCAAACTCATTCCACGACGGAGCGGCGGGAGATTCTCGAAGTCATGGGGAATTGACGATTGGCTTTTGGCGTTTAAATCTTTATATTCTTCATAGCTCATCCACCATGTGTGGAAGGAGTAACGAGGCCGTCCTTTTGGGGCGGCTTCAGCTTTTTCTGCTCTGTTGCCGTTGATATGCTTCGTATTCTCTTTGCAGCTTCCTTTGCTGATGCGGCTGTTCAACCAGATAGGCCGTCCAGGGCAGGATGTATTCACCTCGTTCAGCAAGCACAACAAGATAATCCTCTGGGATCAGCCACAGGCAAATCCGTTCCTCGCGCCCTCGTTGATTGCGCCAAACCTTGATGGACGGATCAGTATCGTGTTCAATCACCGGCTTTGGCCAACGAATACGTTCGCACCTTCTGAAATCGGGAAGCCGATCATCTTCGTTCTTCCCTTCTGAAATCATGTGCCAGAACGTCGCTTCCTTCCCGTGGGTCATCGGATGCCTCTTCAAGCCAAGCCGTCTGCCCTGAAACAACGGCTTACTGTCAATAAAATCCTGCTTGAAAAAAGCGTACAGGGCGTCCAGATACCTGTTCCAATCACCATCATAATCAGTGAAATAGACCAACGAAGGAAGCCATTCCGGAACATCACTCATCCCTGCACCTCCGATGCATGCCAGCGGAAAATGTTCATTTTTTCTTCCCGCAGCAGTGTCGTCCGGGTCAGGTCATAACCGGATCGGCGCTGCATCCGCTCGATGATAGCCATTTTTCCAGCATTACCATGTAATTCTCTGTTCAGGTAGCCCACTGCGCCGATCAGCAAATCAGCCAACTGTAACTGTTCGATTTCGTGCGAGTGAACCAGTTGCAACCGTTCAATTACCTTGCGAGAAAAATCGTAGCGGTCGTTACACAATACTTCATGCAGATCAGCCACCTTTTGCGCACCTCGGGTGTCCTTAATGTCGAGATAGATGCGATAGCGGGCGTCTGGCCTGAAAATGACCTTCAGCATATCGAAGTACATCTTGTAGTACCATCCATCATGATCCTGACCGGGAAACGCATCGTGGTGAAGTAGCGACTTGTCGGGAACAATCAAGGCTCTGAAATGAAGGTCATCATCATCGAAGAAATAATCGACAAGATCAAGATAGAATGCTTTCTTGGCTGGTGACACCTTTACCCACTTAACTTCTAAATGTGCAGACAGTCCGTGTTTCTGCTTTAGCTCACGCAAACGGACAGCTATCTCACGACTTTTGTCCAAAGGGCACCAGACCGCGCCAAGCACCATGGCTTTCTGTCGATCATTTTCAAGATGACAGGACTCATCGCAATACACATTAAAGATTTCACTCATAGCCTTAGCTCCATGATCAGTTTTCTGACGTCTCGGCAACCATCAGGAGTTGTTCCTGATCGCCGGAGGAATTCCAGTTTTGTTCGAGCGGATAGCTCTGTGTTTCATCTGTGACTTCCTCTTGCAGCGGCACACGCGACAGGTCGAGTTCGCCTTTGAAGGCTTTCTGGCTCAACGCGCCGTAGAGCGTTTCAAGCTCGGCGAGGCTTTGCTGGTAGCGGGATTTGATGCTTTCGACCTTTTCGACAATGGCGGCGAATTGGTTTTGAAGGTCGATGGGGGGCTTGATCATCGTGATTTTTTCAAAGTCACCTTTGGTCAAGATTTTCTTCATTCCCTTTGTAGCATGGTTTTGGATGTATGCTCTCGAAATCTTGAACAAGACATACAAGTAAAAAGGGTTAACTTCTTTTTTCGGCTGAATAGCATTGATTTGCTGGTTGAACGCAACCGTTCTGTCTGTAAGTGCAGCTCGACCAATTGACTCAACACTTCCTGCTATGCAAGCCACCAAAAGCGCACCTTTTGTTACTGTTCGTGACTTTGTCACGCCAACATCTGAAAGATATTCGACGGCGGGACTTATGAAGACAGTGTCAGCCGAAATATTGTCGGTCTTTATCCATTCAATGTGTTGACTCGAATAGTTGGAAGGGTCTTTTCTTGGAGGGGTATTTCCTGTCGATATCTTGCCAAAATGCTTCAATTCCGGTTTATTCCAACCCTTCTCATTCCGTACCGGGTCGCCGAATATCTCCAGAAAGACGCTTTTGAGCAGGTCGTCGAGTTGTTGCAGGTGTTGTTTGCGCCGGG
Source organism: Chlorobiota bacterium (assembly GCA_016868665.1). Lineage (GTDB taxonomy): Bacteria > Bacteroidota > Chlorobiia > Chlorobiales > Chlorobiaceae > Chlorobium. The sequence goes on along the minus strand of VGGK01000008.1, from coordinate 17,605 downwards.
CGATCAGTCCCTCGACTTTACCAAGCAGATGGGCAATGCGCTTTTGGTCGTCGAGCTTAGGGAATGGTATTGTTATATTTTTAATCCCTGCATTTGTTATCGCTGGTTGTATTGCACCTGAGCAGTATTTTTCTTTTTGTCTTTCAAAATCGTCTGACTTTAAATAGATAGACAAATATTTTCCGTTGCACTGCTCCATTGGCCGAAGTACGGCGAAACCGGTGGAGACAATGATGTCAGCAAGCGACGGATTAATTTCGAGAACTTTTTTCGTGCCTTTCATGCGGGCAAACAATACATCCCCAACACGAACTGAAATGTCGGCCCGAGATGGTTTATCCGCATAACTGATCTCAACAAATGAAGTTGTCGCTTCCTGCAGGTCACCGGTGCTTAAGTAACGCTTTGAACCTTCAAACGGCTTGACACGCGAACCGGAAAAAGGTGCTGCTTTAAGTAAAGGCTCGTACTTCATCCGATCATCCCCCTCAACTCCAGCAGTTCGCGCACAATTCCGCTTTGCACGTTGGCAAGATCGGTTTCGTCAATCTCACCGACTTCAGCCTCGATCAGCCTGTTCAGAATATCGGCGGGTTTGTCATAGACGACCTCTTTAAACACATCCTCCTTGTAACGCGAAAGCGATAGATCATAGCCTTCATCGGCAATTTCTTCGCGCGGCACGAAAAAGCATTGCTGTGTACAATCAGTATCCACCTCAGGATTTCGAGCACGGAATTTGGTGACAATCTCCCGCAAGTCACCGAAACCCGCCAGTTTGGCGCGCTTGTCGTCGAGCGAGTAACCATCTGAGCGCATCTCGTAAAACCAGACCTGCCCGGTGGCTGGATTGGTCACCTTCTCCATCGGGCCATAGACTTTGGTGAAAAGCAGAATGGCCGTGCTCACTCCGGCGTAGGGTTTGAACACGCCGCTCGGCATGGTGATGACCGCTTTCAGATCGCAGCGATCCACCAGCATCTCGCGTAGACTCCTGAAGGCCTTGCCGGAGCCGAAGAGCACCCCTTGCGGCACGATAACGCATGCCGTGCCACCTTTTTTGAGCAGGCGGTAAATGTTCTCGACAAACAGCAATTCAGTTTTGGTCGTCGAAAGAGAAAGATTTTCGTTGATGTCGCCTTTGTCGATACTTCCGGTAAAGGGAGGGTTGGCCATCACGATGTCATACTCGGCCTCTTCGTTGTAGCTCTTGCTCAGGGTATCTTTGTAGTCAATACGCGGTTCGTCGATGCCGTGCATCATCAGGTTCATCAGCCCAAGCCGCACCATCGTGCTGTCGATGTCGTAGCCGAACAGCGAGTTCTGCAAAATCGCCTGCGCCTTTTGGGTCAGCGTCGCTGCTACCGATGTGCGGAAAAAGCCATCTTCATCGGCTGGCAACTCTTTTGCCCCGGCCTTTTTAGCCAGCTCGGTCACGATGTACTGATACGCTCCCAGCAAGAACCCGGAGGTGCCGCAAGCCGGATCAGCGATGCGGTGCCCGAGTTGCGGCTGTACCAGTTCGGCCATCAGCTTGATGATGTGTCGTGGTGTGCGAAACTGGCCGTTCTTGCCAGCGGTCGCAATCTCGGAGAGCAGCATTTCATACACGTCGCCCTGAATGTCCTGAAACGCCTGCCCCTTTTCCTGCGAGTCCCTCTCCATGATCTCGAAAATCTCGTCGATCGTTTTCACCGCCTCCACCAGCAGACTTGCTTTTGGAATGATAAACACCGCGTTCTTCATGTGGTGGGTAAAGTTGGACTCGGAGCCGTTCATATCCTTCAGGAAACGGAACACCTTGCTTTCGACGTGCGTGAGCATCTCATCAGCCTGCATCCGCTTGAACTCACTCCAGCGCAAGCTGTTTTTGTTGATACCGAGTTGGTGTTTGAGCTTGATTCTTTCTTCGATGTCATCGGCTTCATCAACGGTCTTCCGGTGTTCCGGCGGAACCCAGATGCCCTCGAACCTGGAAATATATGTTTCCCCTGTCCACTCGGCATCAGACTGCTTTTTCTGATCGATCTCGTCAAGCCGTTTCATGAAAAGCAGATAGGTGATCTGCTCGATTGCTGAAAGCGGGTTTGAGATGCCGCCAGCCCAGAACTTGTTCCAGAGCTGGTCGATTTTGCTTTTGAGTTCAGGGTTGTTTTGGAGCATGGCTATTTTTCTGTGTTAACCACGGAAGGCACGGATGACACGGAATAATTGAATGGCTATCTTCCTTTTTTCTTTGCTTTCCGTGTGTTCCGTGGTTCAAATAATAAATCTCTCTATCTGTGCCTTCGGATGACTGCCGTAGTTGATCAGCAGGCCAAGCCTCAGATTCGTCGCTTTCAGATAATTCAGCACCTGCGCCCTGTGTTCCGGCGCGATGCTCTTGACGGCTTTTAACTCTAAGACGATCTGTTCATAACAGATGAAATCGGGCCTGTAAGTTTGTTTTAATGGTTCGCCCTTGTAGCTCAACAACAATTCCGGTTGTGATACAAACAGAATGCCCCTTGAGGAAAATTCATTTTCAAGGCATTCCTGATAGACCTGCTCAAGAAATCCGGAGCCCATCTCGCGATACACTTCAAACACAGCACCACGTATGGCAAAGGTCTCTTCCTCAAAAAGCAACTGACTCATTTCCGTGTCATCCGTGTTTTCCGTGGTTTATATTCGTCAGGCCGCCAGTTGTTCGGTGAGCTGCAATATTTCATTGATCTCCGAAGGGCTGAAGACTCCGCGAATCCCTTGAGGATGAATAATCGTGAACGGTGCATTGATAAGGTCTCTCTTTTCGACCTTTTCTCGTTCGATGATAAACCCTTTAAGCAGGTTCAGAAAATCGAGCTGGCGCATGGTCAAATTGCTGTGCTGCCGGATGAACTGGTCGAAAACCTCGCTGACCGTATCCGGAAAGCTTTTCAGCGTTTCGATGCCGAGAATGTGGCGAATGAACTGGATGAAGTGTGCCTTGCGGTTCTGGTAAACCTTGCGCAACAACTCTTCGGTTATGTGCGGATGCTCGGCAAGAAGCATCTCGGCAAGGTCGTTGGCTTCGTCCTGCGTGACCTCTTCGCCACTTCTGATTTTCTGTAAAATGGGATTGTGCCTGGTCAGTTCGGCAATCATAGTCTCGACCATTTCGCGGTAACGGCTGATGCTGACCGATTCGTGCTGCGGGCCGAACTCGACGCGCTCTTTGTTGTGCAGCATATCGGTGAGGTCGAGATGCACCGGGCCGGAAACGCCTTCCTGCTCACGGAATTTCATCAATGGGCCAAGATGTGCGTTCAACTCGTCGAGCGCATCTTCAAGCTCAATGGCACTGTTTTTGGCCCAGAAGTGGCTGGTCTGGGCGGCGCGGATCAGATTCTCTTCAGCTTTAACGAAGCTGATCGAAAGCGGCAGCTCGCTGATCTGTTCCACAATACCCTCCCGAAGCGTTTCAGATTTCTCCAACTCCTCGCTCAATTTTGCCAGCGAGAATTCGAGCAGGTCGCGCTCAAAGCGCATCGCTTTGAAATCGGCATCGGAAACAGTGCGGAAGAGCGGCTTTATTTCGTTGCGCAGGAATTCCAAGCGCTGGTGGTGCAGGGTGATCCAGAAGTTGGGCTCCTTGAGCTGGTCCAGCTTTGCGGCGGCCTCCTTGATGACAACGGAGCTTTGCGGAAGTTGGTCGATCTGCTGGCAAAGCTTTGCAGCTTCACGTTCGGCAACCTGCGTTTGTCCGAGGTCTATCGCCTTCTCGATTTTGTCGATCCGCAATCCGGCCAGCCGAACCGGCAAGGGGAGCTGCGGCTTCAGCTCCTTGCCTTTGGGTTGCAGCTTGAAATATTCGAAGTTGTCCCAGCAGTCCAGAATCAGAAAAACATCTTTTTCCGTACACCATGGTTTTGTATTTCGCAAATCCAGCAAACGGGTGCCGCGGCCGATCATCTGCCAGAATTTGGTGTAGGAATAGACCGGTTTGGCAAAGACGAGGTTGACGATTTCGAGCACGTCGATGCCGGTGTCGAGCATATCGACGCTGATGGCGATGCGCGGCATGTCGCACGTTTTGAACTGGTCAAGCAGTCCGCCTTTGCCGTACACGCGGGAATCGTCGGAAACAAGCACTTTGGCCAGCTCGCCCTTGTACTGCGGGTAGAGTTTGTCAAAAATCTCCTCGATGCGCCGGGCGTGGCTGATGGTGGAGCAGAAGAAGATGGTTTTGCCAGGCAACACACCATTGCCGTCCTTGATGCACTCCTCCATAAACTCCCGGACGATGAGGGTGTTGGTGCCTTTATTGACGACCTGCTTTTCAAGCTGAGAACCCTCGAAGTTGATCTCCTCGATCTCCTTGCCTTCCAGCAGCAACTTTTTCTGATCTTCAAGAGTGATCGTTCGCTTGCTGATTCCCTCGATCTGGAAGCGTGTCTGGATTTTCATCACCTGAAAATCGCTCAGATAGGGCGGCACATGGTTGACCGCCTCCTCGAAGGTGTAGGCAAAAGAGGGCAGGCCGTCTTCGCAATTGAAGAGCCGAAAGGTGTTATGGTCGATGATGTCCGTTGGCGTTGCGGTCAGGCCAACGGTGATGGTCTTGAAATAGTCCAGCACCTCCCGGTAGGTATTGTAGATGGAGCGGTGGCTTTCATCGACCACGATCAGATCGAAGAAGTGCGGCGACAGGTTTTGCGTTTCATCGCGGATGATGTTGAGCATCGAGGGATAGGTCGAGACGTAGATGCGGCGATCTTTGGCAATGAGCTTTTCGGCGACGTTCGGCCAGCGCGGTTCGTTAGGCAGATGCTCCTTAAAAGCGGCAAGCGCCTGTTCACGCAAGGCAATCCGGTCAACCAGAAACAGCACCTTTTCGGCATGACCTGCTCTCATGAGCGCATCAACCAGAGCAATACAGGTACGGGTCTTGCCGGTGCCGGTGGCCATGACAAGCAGGAACTCCCGCTTTTTCTGCTCGATTCCCTCCAGCACGGCGCGAATAGCTCGTATCTGGTAATCCCGGTCGGCGATGGAGGTGTTGATCAGCTCCTGCGTCAGGGGCTTGCGGTTACGCCGGATGTATTGAAATCGTTCGAGATCATCGCGGGTCGGAAACCCAACGACCTTGCGCGGAGGGTAGTTGTCCAGATCCCAGAAAAAAGTTTCGAGGCCGTTGGTATAAAAACAGAATGGAAGTTCACCGCCAAGTTGCTTCTGGATATTCTGGCAATATTGCTTCGCCTGCTCACGGCCAAGAGCAGCGTCTTTGCTGGTTTTCTTGGCCTCGACTACGGCAAGCGGCTTGCCGTTTTTTCCCAACAGCACATAGTCGCTGAACTGGTGCCCTTCATACGGCGTTCGAGGCTCTGCAACCCTGTCCGGAACCGATGTCAGAATGTCGAACTCTTCGACGACCTGCACGGGGTCTTTCACATTCCATCCGGACTGCGTAAGCAACCTGTCAATAAGATCGGAACGGGTTTGAGCCTCGGTTCTGTTCATGCCGGGATAACAGCGGTTTTTATGTGTGCCTTGTAATAAAAGTAATATAAGGCAATATTTTAACTGGTCAATTCAGAAGCGACAGTACGGTACTGTTGATAGAATTCAAGTCAGGGAAAAAATCAGGTGCAGAGATACCACTAAAACATGAATGGGCAATATTCTCAGTGTTTGCCTGTTTGGATTTGCTGATTAATCATGCAATCTGAAACTCCGGATTTCAATTTGCAGGGTTATGGTTGTGTGATTGTTCTGCAAGTTTCGTTACAACACAAAAAAGGCTTCGGTGATAATCCGAAGCCTTTTAGACGACCGGAATAATCAGGTATTCCGGAAGCGTTTGCGACGGGTCTGACGGCTCAGAGGTTTGCGACGACGGCTTTGAAGATGGCGGTCATTTTAGGTTCGGCCTGGTTCGATACCTCGATGATCTCTTCGATGCTGACTGCCTGCAGGCTGTCGGGGAAGCACTCGTCGGTGATGATGGACATGCCGAACACTTCGGTGCCCTGATGGACGGCGGCGATGACTTCGGGAACGGTTGACATGCCGACAACGTCCGCTCCGAGAATGCGGAGCATGCGGTACTCCGCGCGGGTTTCGAGGCAGGGTCCCGAAAGCGCCACGTAAACGCCGCGCTGTACCTTGATTTTCAGGTCGAGCGCCGCCTGTTCGGCTATTGAGAGAATGCGTTTCGAGTATGGTTCGCACATGTCGGGGAATCTGGAGCCTACTTCCGGATCGTTGGGGCCGATAAGCGGGTTGCCGCCGAGCATGTTGATATGGTCGTCGATCAGCATGATGTCGCCTTTGCCGAATCCGGGGTTGAGGCCGCCGCATGCGTTCGTGATGCCGAGGGTTTTCACGCCGAGGTGTTTCATGACCCTGACAGGAAAGACGATCTGCTGCATCGAGTAGCCTTCGTAGAAATGGAATCGTCCCTGCATGGCGACCACTTTTTTTCCGGCGAGAGTTCCGAAGATGAGTTTGCCCTGATGGGTTTCAACCGTCGAGATGGGGAAGTTCGGAATGTCTCCGTAGTCGAGCGCAAGTTCTACGTCGATCTCTTTTGCAAGCGCTCCCAGACCGGTGCCCAGAACGATGCCTACCGGATATTCTCCCTGGATTTTTTTTCGGATAAACGATACGGCTTCCTGAATTTTTTCCTGCTGTGCGATCATGATCGGGTAGTTGTTTTATGGTGTTGAAGAAAAAAACGCCGGAACACTTACCGGCAGTGCTGCAAAAAATCGGAAAGGTCGGCATAGACCCGTTCGAGGGTCGCGGTGTCGGGCAGGTAGACGATCCTGAAATATCCTTCAGAGGGGTCGGTACCGAATCCCGAACCGTGAACACACAATATCTGCTTTTTCCTGAGCAGTTCAACAATAAATTCTTCGTCGGAAGCAAAACGATGCACGGCGGGGTCGGCTTTAGCCATCACGTAAAATGCGGCTTCCGGAGTGCTGCAGGAGAGCCCTTCGATGGCGTTGACCATGCGTACGGTAAGATCGCGCCGTTCCCTGAGTTTTTCCATTACCGGCGCAAGATAATCATTTCCGAGCGAGAGCGCGGCAGGAATGGCGTATTGCGGGGCTGCAGGCGCGCAGACCCGGGCATCGGCGAGTTTCTGCAGAGCGGCGCGGATATCCGGAACAAGGCGGCTGTTTGTGATGGTCATCCATCCGGTTCTCCATCCTGCAGCCATGTAGTTTTTCGAGAGGCTTTCGAGCGTGACGACGCAAAGATCGTTTCCGGCAAAGGATGCGAGAGGGTGGTGCGTCTGGCTGTAGACGAGCTTGCGGTATACCTCGTCGGCAAGACAGACTATATTGTGACGTTCGGCGATATCGGCAATGGCGGCGAGCAGGTCGGGCGGACAAAGCGAGCCGGTGGGGTTGTTCGGATTGATGACGACGAGCAGCCGGGTTCTCCGGGTTATCAGGCGCTCTATCTCCTGCGGGTCGGGAAGCCAGCGGTTGGCGGGGTCGAGCCTGTAGGAAACGCAGGTCGCCTCCTGCCGGCCGATGAGCGCGGCGTAGAGAGGATAGCCCGGCGAGGGGCAGAGCACTTCGTCCCCGGGGTTCAGCATCGCGGTGCAGAGGAGATCGGCGGCTTCTGTCGCCCCGGCGGTGACGATGACGTCGTCCGGCGCGGTTTTCATGCTGCGGGAGGCCGCTTCCCGCGCTATCGCTTCGCGGGCAGGGAGTATGCCGCATGAGGCCGTATAGCTGTGCGCGTTTTTTTCGAATGCCGCTATGCAGGCCCTTGTCAGCTCTTCGGGCGGATGGAAGCCGTAAAGGGCGGGATCGCCGATGTTCAGGTGTGTTACCGGTCTGCCCGATGCTTCGCAGCGACGGGCAAGCTCGGAGATATTGAGAATGGCGTAGGAGTAGTTCCGAAGCCGCCTTGCAGCATCGAATCGCGAAGTGCTTCTTGGTGTCGTCATGGTTCGCTGCCGCAGGCTTACGGTATCGGCGCGGCGGTTACCGCCAGCCGAAAATTGCGGTTCCCACGCGGATAAGCGTTGCTCCTTCCGCTACGGCTTCCTCGAAATCCTGGCTCATGCCCATGGAGAGTTCGGTAAGTTGCGACGGGTCGTTTGCTGTTGCCCTGAGCGAATCGAGGAGGTTTTTGAGCACTCTGAACTCCTGTCGTGCAAGCGCGGGATCCGGGGATGCGATGGTCATGAGACCGCGAAGGACAATGTTCGGCAGACTGAAGAACGATTGTGCGTTTTTTGCCAGATCCTCGGGTTTGACGCCGTATTTCGAGGCTTCGCCCGATGTGTTCACTTCGATCAGGTAATCGACGCAGATGTCGTGCTGAACCGCGCGCCTGGAGAGCTCTTCGGCGGTAGAGAGCCTGTCGATGCCGTGGATAAGCGCAACCTTGCCGATAATCTGGCGCACCTTGTTCGACTGCAGGTGCCCGATGAAGTGCCAGCGGAGCGGAAGGTTCTTCAGCCGGGGGTCGTTTTCCTTTTCAAGGAATTCCTGGACGTAGCTCTCTCCGAAATCCAGCTGTCCGGCCTCGAAAGCCTCCCTTATCATGGTAGCGGGCTTGGTTTTCGATACCGCGACAAGACGGACCGCTGCCGGATCTCTTCCGGTTTTCACGCAGGCAGCATCGATGCGCTGCCTGATAGCTGCAAGATTTCCGGCGATGGATTCCATTGGCCTTTCTGGCTTATTGCTGCGGTGAAGGCGCGATGGTTCTGATTGTCACCGGGTTCAGCGGATTGTCGTTGAAGTCGGTTTCGACCGCCGCGATGGTATCGACCACATCCATACCGGATTCCACGATGCCGAATACCGTATACTCTCCGTCGAGATAGGGGTTATCGACATGGTTGATGTAGAACTGGCTTCCCGAAGATGCTTTTTCGGGATTGTTGTCGCGGGCTGCGGCAAGGGTGCCTTTTTTGTTCGGATGGCGGATCTCGGCCGGGATGCGGTACGAGGGGCCGCCGGTTCCGTGCAGCATGCGTTTGTCGTCGTGGCGCGAGAGCGGATCGCCGGTCTGGATCATGAAGTCCCGGATGATGCGGTGAAAGCGGATGCCGTCGTAGTAGTTCTCGTCGACGAGCTTTCTGAAATTGTCACGGTGCTGTGGCGTGTCGTCATAGAGGCTGACGGTGATATTGCCCAGCGAGGTTTCGATGATGAATGATTCCGGCATGGCGTAGATGATTTATTGTTGCGTTCGGTTGCGACTACCTGTTTCCGGACATCTGCCAGAGCGATCTCTGGGCCAGAGCGGCTCCGGTAGATCCCGGATAGTCGGCAACCGTTTTTTTATAGAGTTCCGATGCTTTTTCCGGGTTTCCGGCATCAAGGTGATTGTCTGCGGCGTTTGCCAGATAGTGCGCCTTGAGGGTCTTGTTTTCGGCTTTTTCCGATGCAGCCTCGTACGATGCCGCCGCTTCGCCGTACTTTTTCTGTTCGGACTGGCTGGCTCCGGTTCCTGCCAGAACAGCAGCTGCGAGATCCCTGTCCTTCAGAGACGTCTTTTTATAGACGGCCAGCGCCGAATCGTACCGGCCGATGGAGTAATATGCATTTGCCAGCAGCAGCGAGGCCATCCTGCCGCTCGGGGTACTTCCGTAGTCTGCCGAAATGCTTTTAAGCCCCCGGTTGCCCGCCGATCCGTCGATGGCCTTGCGGAAATCGTTTCTGTCGAGCAGGGGCGCTATTTTCGAGAGGTGCATAGACGCTTCCGTTTCGGCGTTTTTCTGGTGGTTCAGCCAGAATGCCGTTCCGCCGCCGATGGCGACAAGAAGGATAACGACACCGATCAGTGCGTTCCTGTACTTGATGGCGATATAAAGAAGATTGTCGGCTGCCCTGGTTTTTGCCGTTTCCCTGTTTGAAGGTTCGGTCTGTATCTGTGTCATGCGTCAGGAGATTCTGTTGTGTTCCGGTTTTTCTCGGTCCGGTATGGTTTGATGATGAATAGTGAGGCGACTGTGGTCAACTGCAGGGGAAAATACAGAGACCATGGCTTTCAACCTAAAGAAGTTTACAGGAATTTCAAAATACCGGGTACGCCACTCATGCGTCTGTCAGTCGGCAATTGCCGAATATTCCTGCGGCATTTTCGGCGATCGCGTGCGCAGTCTCCCCGATGGTCATGTTTTTAATCGATGCGATGGCTTCCGTTACCAGACGAACGTGAGCCGGGCGGTTGCGTTTGCCGCGGTACGGCACCGGACTGAGGTATGGCGAGTCGGTTTCTGTGAGAAGGTGCTCGATGGGGATGCTTCTGATTATTTCGGGCAGCAGGGAACGCTTGTAGGTGACGGTGCCCGGAATCGAGAGCATGAAACCGAGCGCCGTGCAGCGCCGTGCAGTATCGGCATCGCCGGAGAAGCAGTGCATTATCCCCCGCAGTGCCGAATGGTTTTCTTCCCGGAGCACAGTGAAGAGGTCGTCCCACGCGTCACGGCAGTGGATCACCACGGGCAGGTCGAGGGTACGGGCCATTCTCAGCAGGATGCGGAACGCATCCTGCTGCCTGTGTGGATGGCAGTCCGGATAGTGGTAATCGAGGCCGATTTCGCCGATGGCCACAACTTTCGGCGCCGTGGCGAGCCGTGCGAGATCGTCGTAGGTGTCCGTCGAAAGTTCTGCGGATGTTTCATGCGGGTGCAGGCCGACGTTGGCGTAGATCATCGGGTATGCGGCGGCCAGTTCGACGGACTTTCGGCTGGTTTCGACATCGATACCCGGATCGACGAGCAGCCTGACGCCAGCATCGGTCATTTCGCGGACGATCTCCTCCCGGTCGTCGTCATAATCCGGGAACGACAGGTGGCAGTGGACATCAACGTACATTGCTGTCGGCAGAAGGTTCGGGTTCCGGAAAGATCCGGTTGTGCATGAACACGAGTATGCAGGCGCCTATGGTGATGGCAGAGTCTGCGACGTTGAAAATCGGCCAGAGCGAAACCCACGAACCCATGACGAACCCCTGATAGAGATCGAGATGGATGAAGTCGATGACCCATCCAACCGTGATGCGGTCGATGAGGTTGCCGATGCCGCCGGCGAAAATCAGGGAGAAGGGGAGCAGAAAGAGCGTGGAGCGGTTGGATGATCGCAGCACATAGAGCACCACGAGGAGCGATATGGCGCTGACGATAAGAATCATGACCAGTTGTGGCGCGAATTCCAGGCCAAAAGCGATGCCCCTGTTTTCGGCATAGGTGAGTTTCAGCCAGTCGGGGATGAGGATGATCGAGCCGCGCTCCCTGAGGAACATGACGGCAAGTTTTTTTGTGATCTGATCAAGAAGAACGACTGCCGAAGCAAGAGTGAAAAACCATTTCATGGAGAGGCCGGGTTATGCAGTGTTGGAAGAGATGATAGAGCCGAATCGTAGGGTTCGTGGAGCGCCGGCAGGGTTACGGAGAGGTTTCGATGTGACGGAGCAGTTCGGCGCGCACCCGGTCGACAGGCATGTCGCTGCCGGTCCAGAGCGAAAACGATCCGGCCGCCTGACCGATAAGCATTTCGATTCCCGAAACCGTGACCGCTCCGGCCTGTTCGGCCGCAAGAAGCAGCGGCGTGCGTATCGGATTGTAGACCATGTCGTAAACGATCTGGCCGCTGTGAAGCAGGTTGCTTCCGGCAGGAACGATGCTTTGCATGCCGTCATCGGATCGTCCCTTCGTTCCCAGAGGGGTCGCATTGACCACTGCTTCGCAGTTCCTGAAGTATTCATGCGTATTGTTTTTCCCTTGCCGGAGATCGTCGAGAAGAGAGACGGCGATCCGCTCTTTAAAGGGGTAGTGTTCGAGCATGAACAGACCTTTGAAGAGATCCCTGACGAAGAGATAGATGGCCGATGGCCGGAAATAGAGCCTGAACGCCTCTATGGCGGCAAGCGAAGCGCCTCCGGAACCGAAAACGGCAACGGGTTTTCCCGCAAGGCGATCCCGATAGGGCAGCAGCGGAGTTGCGAACCCTTCGATGTCGGTGTTGTAGCCTGCAAGTTTGCCGTCACGGTTCACGATGGTATTGACGGCCTGTATGCAGGAGGCTTCGGGCGCGAGCTCGTCGAGCAGGGGAACCACATCTTTTTTGTAGGGGATGGTGACGTTAAACCCCGATATGCCGAGAGCCCGGGCGCCGCGCAACGCGTCGGCGAGCAGTTCGGGGCTCCCGATGTTGAAAATGGTATAGACGTAAGGAAGGCCGAGAATCGAGCATGCGGTATTGTGAATGAACGGCGACCACGAATACTCCACGTTTTTTCCGATAAGGCCGAGAATGTGCCTTGATGCGTTCATGCGGCAGTCGTTCCGGGAATGAGGGTTCAGGATATTCCGAGTATTTTTCTGACCGCATCCTGCTGGTAGAGCTCCGGAAAGGTGCTCTGGAACAGCTGTTTTTTATCGGGGTCAATCTTGAAGGCCTTGCTGAGGGCCTTGAGCGTGCTGAGCTTGTCGCCCATAGCAAAATAAGCCGCAGCGATTTCAAAATGGGCGTCGGCCGATAGCGGCTGCAGTTTCAGCGACTGTTGCAGCGCTTCGATGGATTCCCCGAACAAACCGTTTTCGCGCAGCACCATGGCGTAGTCGAGCCATATCTGCGGATTGTCGGGTTCGAGAAGGATGATTTCCCTGTATGTATCGAGCGATTGGTCAAGCTGGTAAAGATTGTAGGCTATCTCCGCTTTCAGCAGGAGAAATTCGATGCTGTCGGGGAGGATCCTCAGCGCCTCGTCTATGGCTGCTGCGGCATTTTCGTACTGTTCGAGCGCGTCGTAACAGCATGAGAGGGCGAACCAGGCATCGGAAAAATCGCGGTTTATTTCTATGCAGCGAAGATAGAAGCCCGTCGCCTCTTCGTACTCCTCGAGTTCCTCGTAGGCAATGCCTATGTTGTAGAGCGCATTGAGGTCGTCAGGCTCGTATTCGAGCGTTTTCAGATAGCTTTCGGCGGCTTCCCCGATTCTGCCGGTGATTGCGAGCACGTTGGCGCGATTGTACCAGGCCGAACTGAAATCGTCGGCGATGGCAAGCGCCATGTCGTAAGAGTCGAGGGCCTCATCGTACCGTTTCAGCTTGCTGAGCACAAGTCCCCGATTGTACCACGCATTTATGTTGTAGGGATCCATGTCGAGCGTTCTGTCGTAACAGAGCACGCTTTCGTCGAGCTTTCCCTGCACATCCCTGCAATAGGCGAGCTCGTACCAGGCATCAGAAAACGCAGGGTCGATTTCGAGGCATCTTTCGAAATCCGATTCCGCATCGGGGTAGAGTTCCTTGCGCTGCAGGATAATGCCGCGGTAGTAGTGGAACTCGCGTTCGATGGACGAGTCCACGAACAGGTCATCGAACAGTTCCAGCGCTTCGTCGAAGCGACCGGTATTGAAGCGCGCAAGGGCAAGATTCAATTGCATTTCGCCGTCCGCGGGACTGAGCAGTACCGCTTCTTCGAAAGCGTCGAGTGCAGCCTCGAACTCTCCGTTGAGGGTCAGGCAGTTGCCGAGGTGGAACCATGTTTCGGCATTATAGGGAGCGATGGTTTCAACGCGACGGGCAACGGCAAGGGCTTCGATTACAAAACCGTCTTCGTTGAGCTGCATTATCAGCTCGATAAGTTCTTCGGCGTCGTATCTGTTTTCGATATCGTCAAGATCGGGCGGCTCTTTGCGTGACAACCCGGATGCGTCGTGACGGTTATCGTCGAAAAAATCGGGCAGATTCATTGGCAGTCAGAAAGAGGTTCTGTGTTCATCAGGTATAATATTCAACAAATATAACAGATTTTTCGTAACAACAACATCCCGCGGCGCGTCACGGTTCGCCCTGTTGCAGCCTTACGGGTGATAATACGCATGGATTTTGGCGGCAAGGGCACTGCCGGCAGCAGCCCTGAGATCGTCGATGCCTGCGGTGGCTATACGTTCGACGGAACCGAAATGTTCGAGCAGTTTCATTGCCGTTTTGCGGCCGATGCCGGGAATCGAGGTCAGTTCCGTCTGCAGGGTCCGCTCCGAGCGCAGCTTCCGGTGATAGGTGAGGGCAAAACGGTGCGCTTCGTCACGCAGCTGTTGCAGGAGCCTGAGCGCCGGGGAGGTTTTCGGCAGGTTGAAGGGATCTGCGGTATGCGGCAGAAATATCTCTTCGAGCCGTTTTGCGAGTCCGATGACCTGTATGTCAATGCCGGTAGCCGAAAGTACGGCATATGCGGCATTGACCTGGCCTTTTCCACCGTCAACCACAATGAGGTCCGGCATTGGCAGTTCGCCGGCAAGCGAACCGGTGTAACGGCGGGTGATAACCTCCTCCATGGCCGCGTAATCGTCGGAGCCTTCGAAACTTTTCAGCCTGAATTTCCGGTAATCCGATTTTTTCGGTCTGCCCTGCATGAAACAGACCATGGAGCTGACATAATCCGTTCCCTGGAAGTGCGAATTATCGAAACATTCGATGCGTTCCGGCAGTTTCGGCAGATGGAGCAGCTTCATGAGTTCGCGGAGGCCGGGGGTTTCGCGTGCCGCTTCGCCTCGTTTCTGTTTCTGTATCAGGTACTCTTCGAGGTGATGCCGGGCATTGTTTCCGCACATGTCGAGCAGATGGGCTTTTTCGCCAATCTGCGGTATGACGATCCGCACGGAGGATTTTCTTCCGGATTCCTTCTGTTTTTTTTCGTCGACCAGCGCTTTCAGGGTCATCTCCTCGTCTTCGGACAGGCTGTGCTGGAGCAGGATTTCGTCCGGCATGGCGTCCATGGCGCCGAGATACCAGTTTTCCGCCGCTTTCGCGAGCAGGGTTGATTCACTCTCTCCGGCGGTATTGTTCATGTAAACGCGCCGGGAGCCGAGCAGCTTGCCTTCGCGGATGGTAAACACTACCGCGCAGGCGTCATCCTGGCCCGATGCGACGGCCAGAACGTCGCGGTCGGCGCCGTCCAGGCTGACGACTTTCTGTCGCTCGCCGTATCGCTTCAGGCTGTCGAGCTGTATACGGATTTCCGCAGCGGCTTCGAACTGCAGGGCGGCGGCATGGGCATGCATCTTTTCCGTCAGCGACCGGATGAGTCCCGAAGTTCTGCCTTTGAGCAGTTTCAGGATTTCGCCGATCATCTCGCCGTACTCCTCTTCGGACTGATGTCCTTCGCAGGGGCCCTTGCACTTGCGGATGTGGTAGTCGAGGCAGACCCTGAATTTTCCGGCGCGGATATTCTCTTCGGTCAGCTTCAGCCTGCAGCTTCTGATCGGGAAGATCGATTCCGCGAGTTCAAGAATGGATCGGAGCTGGCCGGCCTCGGTATAAGGTCCGAACCAGGTCGAACCGTCGCGTTTGAGTTGCCTGGTTATGAAGATTCTGGGGAACGGTTCGTTGGTGACGACAAGGTAGGGATAGGTTTTGTCGTCCTTCAGGTTCACGTTATAACGAGGCTTGAGTTCCTTGATGAGGTTGTTTTCGAGAATCAGCGCCTCAACCTCCGACGAGGTGATGATAACCTCCAGGTCCGCGATGTGTCCGACAAGTACCAGGGTTTTTCCGAAGAGCTGCCTGGGATCGCGAAAATAGGAACGCACGCGGCTCCTCAGGTTTTTTGCCTTGCCGACATAGATGACCTTGCCGGCTCTGTTTCTGAACTGGTAGACGCCAGGAGCTGTCGGCAGTGCCGAGAGTTTTTCATGCAGCGAACCGGCGGATGCGTCGCCGGTTTCCGTGCTGTTGCAATCGGTCATCGGGAATGTCGCGTTACGTTCAATTGTTGACAATGCAGAAGGTAACAAAAAAAAAGGCGCGGATGGTTCCGCGCCTTTTGAGTGAAAGAACGTTCGATCTCAGTGATCCACAGCTTCGCCGGCTCCTTTCGGGTAGCGGAGGCTGTCGACCAGTTCCTGGATCTCCTGTGGAGGTTCCGGGGTGATGCGGGATACAATCATGCTGACGGCAATGTTGAGCAGCATGCCGACCGTGCCGATGCCTTCAGGCGAAATGCCGAACCACCAGAACTCCGGTTTGTTCATATCCGGGCTGACGAACTTGAAGTAGACGATGTAGGCCGCCGTGAAGATCAGGCCTGCAAGCATGCCGCTGATGGCGCCTTCCTTGTTCATCCGCTTCGAGAAGATGCCGAGGATGATCACCGGGAAGAACGATGCCGCCGCAAGGCCGAAGGCGAACGCCACCACCTGTGCCACGAATCCCGGAGGATTGATGCCGAAGTAGCCTGCTATCACGATGGCGACAGCCACGGCTATACGGGCGTAAAGCAGTTCGCTCTTTTCGCTGATGTTGGGATTGAACTGCTTTTTGATAAGGTCATGCGCGACCGAGGTCGAGATGACGAGCAGCAGTCCGGCAGCGGTCGAAAGCGCTGCGGCAAGACCGCCGGCAGCAACGAGCGCGATCACCCAGTTGGGAAGGTTGCCGATTTCGGGGTTTGCCAGCACCATGATATCGTTGTCGATAAAGAGCTCGTTGGCGTTGTCGGTGGGCTTGTTCGACATGAGCTGCTGTCCGTATTCGCCGGTTTGTTTGGTGAAGGCCGGTTTGCCTCCTTCGAACGCATCGCCGCCGTTGGCCGCTTTGCCGAGGTACTGGATTTTGCCGTCGTCGTTTTTATCCATCCAGGCAAGCAGGCCGGTTTTTTCCCATTTCTTGAACCATTCGGGCATTTCGGCATAGCTCTGGTTGCTGACCGTGTCGATGAGGTTCAGGCGGGCGAAGGTTGCGATGGCAGGCGCCGTGGTGTAGAGCAGGGCGATGAAGATCAGCGCCCATCCTGCGGAGATTCGGGCGTCGCGTACTTTCGGCACGGTGAAGAAGCGCACGATGACGTGCGGAAGACCGGCAGTACCGACCATGAGGGCGAGCGTGATGGCGAATACGTCGATCATGGGCTTGCTGCCGCTTGTGTATGCCGCGAACCCGAGTTCGGCATGCAGGCCGTCGAGCTTGTCGAGCAGGTAGACGCCGTCAGCGCCGGTCGCGCCCATGCCGAGCTGCGGGATGGGGTTACCTGCAATCATGATCGATAGAAAGATGGCGGGAACCATGTAGGCGAAGATCAGCACGCAGTACTGGGCAACCTGGGTGTAGGTGATGCCTTTCATGCCGCCGAGCACAGCGTAGAAGAAGACGATACACATGCCGATAATGATGCCGGTGTTGATATCGACTTCAAGGAAGCGGGAAAAGACCACGCCGACGCCGCGCATCTGGCCTGCCACGTAGGTGAAGGATACGAAGATGGCGCAGATGACAGCTACCGTACGGGCAACGTTGGAGTAGTAGCGGTCACCCACGAAATCGGGAACGGTGAACTTGCCGAATTTTCTGAGGTAGGGGGCCAGCAGCAGCGCGAGCAGCACGTAGCCGCCGGTCCAGCCCATCAGGTAGACCGAGCCGTCGTAACCCATAAAAGAGATAAGGCCGGCCATCGAAATGAAGGAGGCTGCCGACATCCAGTCCGCAGCGGTGGCCATGCCGTTCATGAGAGGCGGAACGCCTGCTCCTGCAACGTAGAATTCCTTCGTAGAGCCGGCTTTCGCCCAGATCGCGATAGCGATGTAGAGCAGAAAGGTAGCGCCTACAATGGTATACGTCCACATCTGTACATCCATAGTGGTAATACGCTTGATTGTTGAA
>VGGK01000007.1 GCA_016868665.1 Chlorobiota bacterium | reverse complement strand
CGAGCGCAAGTTCTTTCTCTTTGCGCGTCCGGGCATAGCTCTTCAGATGCTGCTCCTGTTCTTTGAGCACCGCGGCTTTTTGCCGGAAGCGCTTTTTAAGCGTCGCCTGGTTATTTTCGAGCTGGGCGGCATTTTTTCTCAGTTTTTCGACATTGGCGCTGACCGCTCTTGAAAAAAATCCGATGTATTGGGCCCTGGCAAGCGCTTCGTTAACCGATCCGGACGAGAAAAGATGTTCGGCTTCCCGGTTGCGCCCGTATTTGTAGACGGATATGGAGGTCCTGCGAAAATCGCCGGTCAGCCGCGCATGCTTTTTCCGGTTCGCTCCGATTTCACTGCCGAGACTGTCTATATCATCGTCGAGCTCGGCAAGATAGCTCTGGTTTTCTGCGATCAGCTTCTCGGTAACGAGTATCTGGCGTCGGATGTTTTCGAGAGTGGCAAGCGATCGCTTCTCCTTGCTGGCCGTCGCGTTGAGCTTCGACTGGTATGTGCGCAACTCCTTCTGCAGCTTTTTCAGGGTCGCCTCGATCGTCTGGCGCTCTTTTGTTATCTGCCGGATCTCGTCGTTGGTGACCGGATCAGACAGGGCCGGAAGAGATGAAACAACGAAAGGAAGAAAGAAAAACAGGAACAGAAGCATCCTGCGGAATCTGCGAACTGTCTCTGGATGGTATTGTATGCTCATGATGGACATAACATGTCTTCTGTCAGTGAAAATAAAGCAAGCGGCTGTTCGATCCGATTGACAAGAGGGAACCTCTGCAAAGTTATGACGCACAGAAATGCTGCGTTGACCGGTGCTCGAAATCTTCATATGCTGCAGTGTACTCTCAGGTTTCTCCGCTCCCGCGCCCAAATACTCGCGCTCATTCAGGGAGATTGCTTCTCTGATCGCTTCTTTGATCGGTCATCACACTTTTCAGAGGTTCCCAGGAAGCCATATGAAAGGTTAATCATAAATTTTTTCATCCGAAAAAAGGGCGGGTTGTTTTTTTTCTGTTTTTTTTGGATCGAAATCAGTAAATATGGGTTTTTTCACGACTCAGGAGCACCATGGACAAGCTTGTCATTCGAGGAGGAAACCGTCTGTCCGGGCGGGTTACCGCTTCCGGATCGAAAAACTCTTCACTTCCTGTCATTGCTGCGACGCTGCTCGTCGGCGAAGGCCGGTTTACGCTGCACAGAATACCCGACCTGCAGGATATCCGCACGTTCACCGGTCTGCTCGATCACCTCGGAACGGAAACGTCGTTTTCAGACAATACCCTCACGGTTTCGGCGGAAAATGTAGAAAGCATTCTGGCGCCTTACGAGCTTGTCAAGAAAATGCGAGCGTCGATCTACGTGCTCGGACCGCTGCTCGCAAGATTCGGCGAGGCAAGGGTGTCGCTGCCGGGAGGATGCGCGTTCGGACCCAGACCGATCGATCTGCATCTGATGGCCATGGAGAAGCTCGGCGCCGAGATCTCCATCGAAACCGGTTTCATCAGAGCAAAAGCGAAAAAAGGAAAACTGCAGGGCGGGTGTATCGACTTTCCGATCTCGTCGGTGGGCGCTACCGGAAATGCCCTTATGGCTGCCGTTCTGGCTGAAGGAACCACGACGCTCGTCAATGCCGCGGCCGAACCTGAGATCGAAACCCTTTGCAGGTTTCTTTCGGCAATGGGAGCCCACATAGAGGGCACCGGAACGACGGAACTGCGGATCGAGGGAGTCGATCGGCTGAGAGCTGTTGAATTCACCAATGTGTTCGACAGGATCGAGGCCGGCACCCTGCTTGCAGCTGCGGCCATAACAAAAGGAAGCATCACTCTGGACGGCGTGGAACCGCTGCAGCTCCGGTCGGTGCTGAAAAAGTTCTCTCTTGCTGGCTGCGATGTCACCCATTCCGACCAGAGCGTGACGCTCGAAAGCCCGGAAACACTCAGGGCTACAAGCGTTACGGCAAAACCGTACCCTTCGTTTCCGACAGACATGCAGGCGCAGTGGACCGCCCTCATGACGCAAGCCGAGGGGGTCAGCAGGATTACCGACAAGGTCTATCACGAACGGTTCAACCATATTCCGGAGCTCAACCGCCTCGGCGCTCATATCGACATCCTTAAAAACCAAGCTGTCGTGCATGGACCGCGGAAACTCTCGGGCACGAAAGTCATGTCAACCGATCTGAGAGCGTCAGCCTGTCTGGTGCTTGCCGGGCTTGTTGCCGACGGCGTTACCGAAGTACTTCGGGTCTATCACCTTGACCGGGGCTACGAAAAAATAGAAGAGAAACTCTCCGGGCTCGGAGCGGAAATATCGAGAGAGAAGTACCAGGAGTTCATCTGAAAAAAAGATCCGGAAAGATGAATATTGTTTTGCTAATTCTCTCCGAAGAGTTATATTAACAGCCTCTAAAGCGAAGGTTTGAGGGCCCTTAGCTCAGTTGGTCAGAGCAAGCGACTCATAATCGCTGGGTCGTAGGTTCAAGTCCTACAGGGCCCACTCCTGATGGATGTCGGGTTCGTTTTGGAGTACAGTATCATGGCGTGTTCGTCTAGTGGCCCAGGACATCGCCCTCTCAAGGCGAAGATCACGGGTTCGAATCCCGTACACGCTACACTGTTGCACCCGTAGCTCAACTGGATAGAGCATCTGACTACGGATCAGAAGGTTAGGGGTTCGAATCCTCTCGGGTGTACCATACTTGCCACAGGACGGCTTAACCGCACCTCAGTCCATGTACGATACACTTTTCCTGTTTCTTCCGGTTCCCTTATTTTTTTTACTTGGCCTGCTGCTCGGAAGAATCGGGGTTATCGACGATAATGCCGTTTCATTTCTTTTCCGGTTTGTCTCTCTCGTCAGCCTTCCGGCCCTGACGCTCTCCGTTTTTCCTTATATCGCGCTGAGTTCCGGAATGATCCTGCTGCCGCTGGTCGCCCTGGCGGTGAGCGCATGCATGCTTGCCTGCTCTGCAACTGCGGCATCTCTGCTGCACCTCGGAGAGCCGGCGCGAGCCGCTTTTACCATGGGAATCGTTGCTGCCCATACAGGATTCGTCCTGCCTTTCGTCAAGCCGTTTTTCGGCAATGAAGGAGTCGCGGCATTCCTGCTGTTCCATGGCGGCTCACTGCTTTCCGCAGTGGCTCTGACCCGCTTTGCACGACAGAAACAGGTTTTTTCCGCTTCGGCAACGCAGCATGAAGCAGCAGACAAGGCGATGCTCTGGTCGCTGGCGTGCGGGCTGGCGATGAATATTGCAGACTTCAGGTTTGAACCGGTTGTGGCCGTAGCGCTGCACGATATCGCTCAATTGGCCATTCCCCTGCTCCTGCTTGCTTCCGGCGCTTCTCTGAGAGTGCCTCCGGCAGACAGGAAGACTCTCTTTTCCGGGTTCGTGATACGACTGGCGGTCGGCGCAGCTGCGGGATACGCTGCGGCTGCAGTCTGCGGCCTTCAGGAGATGGAGAACAGCGTCGCCATCCTCTGTGCGGCAGCTCCGGCAGGAATGCTCCGTTCTCCTGCCCTGCGCATGGAGCGTTCCGCAATGGATTTTTCCACCGCGCTCGCTTCGGCTACCATGATCGGATGCCTGCTGCTCCTGCCGATATTGCTGCTTGCCCTGTAGGTGGTCTCTCATACATGCGCCGATGAGGTACCCTGATGGCGTTCTGACGGCACAATCTGTATTTTTTCATTTTACAGAGCAACAGAGTATTGTATTCAATATTTTTTTGCTATATTCATGACTCTTATTGAGGAGTGGCCAAATTGGTAAGGCTCCTGATTCTGGATCAGGCAATTCCAGGTTCGAGTCCTGGCTCCTCAGCACGACAAAGCCCTGTAACATATCGTGGTACAGGGCTTTGTCATTTACATTTTTCCCGATCCATTCACAATCCTCCTGAAAGCCTTTTTATCATTGCCCGCAATCGCTCGCAACAAAGGCTTTCTGCCATAACAATCACATCATGATCGACGGGAAGCCCTGCAGTAGAAAGCGCCCTGTTCTGCCAGGCACACATAAAAGCTATTTATTTATTTTTTTCGTATATTATAAGGCTTTATGCCCGGATTTCCTGAAACGAACACAAACTATATCTTATTCAAATTCAAATATTTAAGTACATGAACGGATTTCATTTAGACCGGGGTATAGATATAGGTCTCGATTTAGGAACAGTAAACACCCTGATCTATCAACGAGGAAAGGGGCTGATCGTCAACGAGCCTTCGATTTTAGCCTGTGAGGCCCGTTCAAACAAAATTCTCGAGGTCGGGCGCGATGCCTTGATCATGCACGAAAAACTGCATCCGGGTATCATTACCATCAGACCAGTCAAAAAAGGTGTTATTGCCGATTACGAATGCACGGTGAAAATGATAAAAGTGCTGCTCGATAAAGTTAAAACAAAATTTTACTGGAGCATTCGTCGTATGGTGATCAGTATTCCTATGGGAATAACCGAGGTTGAAAAAAGAGCTGTCTATGATGCCGCAGAACATATCGGAGCAAGAGAAATCTATCTTGTAGCCGAACCTATGGCCGCGGCGATCGGTATCGGACTGAACCCCTTTGAACCGGTTGGCAATATGATTGTCAATATAGGAGCCGGAACTACTGAAATAGCGGTCATATGCCTTGGAGGTATTGCATCCGGCGAATCCCTGCCCATTGCCGGCACTGAACTGGATGACACCATCAATCGCTATATTCGAGATCACAGAAATCTGGCAATCAGCGACTATATCATTGAAACAATCAAAAAGACTCTCAGTTCAGCCCTGAGGCTCGAACAGGAACTATCAATGAATGTCAGCGGATTAAACATCGAGACAGGTCTGCCGGATACCATTGAAATTGACTCGGAAACACTAAGAAAAGTGATAGCTACCCCATTGAATCAGATCATTGTTTCCATCAGAAAGAATATCGAAGCCCTCTCTCCAAAACCTGACATTGCTGTCGATATTCTTAAAAGAGGCATTTACCTTACAGGCGGCGGGGCTCTGATTAAAGATATGAATAAAAAAATTGCCACTGAGACAACCATACCCGTCAATATGGTTGATAATCCGCTTACCCCTGTAATCATGGGTATCGGCACTATTATTGAAGACCTGCCATTTTACAGAACTCTTCTCAGCACCAACAAGAATAAGAATCCATTCTTCTCAGGTAAAAATCAGGATACGGATTCGGGAACATCTCAACAGAACAGCGAGAACAATCAAAGCAGGAACAATGACAATGATTTATAGTAATCCGATCATGATCTGATATAACAACATCTATAACCGGGCCATCTGTATCGTCGGATGTCGTCAAATCTGTTTCATATCAGAAACGGGTTTTCGGTATCAGGGTTGCATTATCATTATCCTGATCGCCCGGAATAGCAATGTACCTGTATTATCTTCAGCATGTCCGATACGTCTATTGAGAGCTTGTGATTTTCCGATGTTCAATACATGATCCGATTTGCCGATACTTCCTGCCTTCAGATAACAAGAGCACCTCGAAAACGTTATTCCGCATCCGGATTGCCCGGGTTGGCCGGTGCTCGTAATCCTCATGTACCGGGGTGTACACTACGGTTGCTCTGCTCCATCCGCCTTGCACTCCGGCCGCTCGCGACACTTTTTCGGGATACCCATAATTCTGTCCTCCATATTTTTTCGTATGGATCGGCAATCGCCTTTGGAGAAGGATCAGGGTTGCTTGCCTGAAACAGATATCTTTTCTCAAGCCCTCTTTCTGCGCTGTCAGCTTCCGGATCGCTTCGGTCGATAGTGCCGCGAATGCAAGGGTGAATAGCGGTTGTTATGCATGAGAAGATTGCGGCTCAAACCGGCTCTTGCGAAGAACGGTTCGCTCTCTCCGAGGAAAGATCAGTACCGGTTTTCCCGGGCACCAGCATGTTATCACGCGACTTCCGGGCATCTCTCAGACTCGGTTCCGGATAACAAGACAGGCGCAAGAATCTTTGCGGAAGAAGGTCAGGACATGTTCAACCGCCCTGTTTTTTTTGCCGAAATTCAGAACCGGGCGGATACAAAGCGGGGTTTCAGGGAAAAAGAGAGTGAGCGGCGTCCTGCCTGGCGCAGAAAAAAAAGGAAGGCAGTGCGCAAACACTGCCTTCCCTGTCAAAGCGGTAGAAAAAACCGGCTTATTTTGCTGGTTCAGCTGCAGGAGCTTCTGCAGGTGCTTCTTCTGCTGCAGGTGCTGCTTCTTCTGCTGCAGGTGCTGCTTCCTCAGCTGCAGGTGCTGCTTCCTCAGCTGCAGGTGCTGCCTCTTCGGTAGCAGGAGCTTCGGCAGGTGCAGGAGCTTCAGTTTTAGCACAGCCTACGAAGGACACTGAGCTCAGGAGAAAGAGGAAAATGAAAAGTTTTTTCATTGCTCGATTGTTGTTTTTGTTGTTTTGATAATTTACAGCTTCTTCAGCTCTCGAATATTAAAAAAAAACAGCGACTTTTCAAAAGCCCACTGCATGGCTGAATATGCAAAATATTTCCATATTCAACCAGAATATTTTTTTCAGTCGACGAGTACCTGCAGTTCCTCCTTTCCAAGCTGGTGGAAATTGAGATAACGGTAGATTTCCTGTTCTTTGCCGCCGGAAAGCTGTTTACGCACCACTTCAAGGTACTCGTCCTTGTCAGGCAGATGTCCGAGCAGTGCTGCTACGGCTGCAAGTTCAGCGGATCCGAGATAGACCTGGGCTCCTTTGCCCATACGGTTATCGAAGTTTCTCGTGCTGGTCGAGAAGACAACCGCGTTGTCTGCGACACGCGCCTGGTTGCCCATGCAGAGCGAACATCCGGGTATTTCCATTCTCGCTCCTGCAGCCCCGAATACCGAGTAGTAGCCCTCTTCGATGAGCTTGTTCATGTCCATCTTCGTGGGAGGCACGATCCAGAGCCTTGCGGATGCGACGCCCTTGTTGCGCAGCACTTCGCCAAGCGCACGGAAATGACCGATATTGGTCATGCAGCTGCCGACAAAGACTTCGTCGATCTGTTTCGGCCGACTTTCGTCAAGCAGCACTTCGCTGAGGGTCATGACGTCGTCAGGATCGTTCGGACATGCAAGCACCGGTTCCTTGATCGTGTTCAGGTCAATCTCTATGACGGCGGCATATTCGGCGTCTGCGTCGGGTTCGAGCAGAACGGGATTCGACAGCCATTCCTGCATTTTTCCGATTCTGCGGCGAAGGGTCCCGGGATCGCCGTATCCCTCTTCGATCATCTGTTCGAGCAGCGTGACGTTCGAGCTGAGGTATTCGATGACCGGCTCTTTGTCGAGTCGTACGGTACATGCCGCAGCGCTGCGCTCGGCAGATGCGTCGCTGAGTTCGAAGGCCTGTTCGACTTTCAGTTGCGGCAGCCCTTCGATTTCGAGAATACGACCGGCGAAAATATTCTTTTTGCCTTTTTTCTCGACGGTAAGAAGGCCCTGTTTTATGGCGACGTAGGGAATGGCGTTGACGAGATCGCGAAGGGTGATGCCTTCCTGGAGTTCGCCCTTGAAGCGCACCAGCACGGATTCGGGCACGTTGAGCGGCATGGTGCCGGTGACGCCGGCAAATGCCACGAGCCCCGATCCGCCCGGGAAGGATATGCCGATCGGGAAACGGGTGTGCGAGTCGCCTCCTGTGCCGAGGGTATCGGGAAGCACCATGCGGTTCAGCCAGGTGTGGATGACGCCGTCGCCGGGACGGAGAGCGACGCCGCCGCGGCTCATGATGAAGTACGGCAGACTGCGGTGCAGCTTGATGTCGGAAGGTTTGGGATAGGCCGCGGTATGGCAGAAACTCTGCATGAAGAGATCTGCGCTGAAGCTCAGCGCGGCAAGCTCCTTGATTTCGTCGCGGGTCATGGCGCCGGTGGTATCCTGCGAACCGACGGTCAGCGTTTCGGGCTCCACATACATGCCTGGCCGCACGCCGGGAAGGCCGCAGGCCTTGCCGATCATTTTCTGGGCAAGGGTGTAGCCTTTGCCGCTGTCGGCTGGCTGTTCCGGAAGGGTGAAGATATCGGTTTCTCCGAGTCCGAGGACTTTGCGGGCCCTGGCGGTAAGAGTCCTGCCGATGATGAGCGGAATACGGCCGCCTGCCCGCATTTCATCGGCGAGGGTGTTGGGCGCGAGGTCGAAACGGGATATGATCTGGCCGTTTTTCTCGATCCTGCCTTCGTAGGGATAGAGATCGATGACGTCGCCCATCTCCATAGCGTTGACGTCCGCCTGGATCGGCAGCGCCCCGGAGTCTTCGGCGGTGTTGAAGAAAATGGGAGCGACGATGCCTCCGATGACAACGCCGGCTGTGCGCTTGTTCGGCACGGCCGGAATGTCTTCGCCGAGGTGCCACTGCACCGAGTTGATGCCGGATTTTCTGCTTGAACCGGTACCGACGACGTCGCCGACGTAGGCGAGCGGGTGACCTTTTTCCTTGAGTCGGGCGATGGTGCCGATCGGGTCGTCCATTTTGGAACCGAGCATGCAGAGCGCATGCAGCGGAATATCGCTGCGGGTGAATGCTTCGCTGGCCGGCGAGAGGTCGTCGGTGTTGGTTTCGCCGGGTACCTTGAAGACCGTGAGGGTCATTTTTTCGGGAAGTGCCGGCCGCGTGGTGAACCATTCGGCGTCTGCCCAGGACTGCAGCACCTCTTTTGCGAAGGCGTTGGTTGCGGCGAGTTCGGCAACGACATCGAATGAATCGTAGACAAGCAGAACGTTCCTGAGCATCAAGGCGGCCTCGGCTGCTACGGCGCTGTCGGCGTGGCCGAGGGCATCGACGAGCGGCTTGACGTTGTAGCCGCCGAGCATGGTACCGAGAATCCTTACGGCTTCAACCGGAGTGATGACGTCACATGCCGATTCTCCCTTGATGACGGCGTCGAGAAATGCGGCCTTCTCGAATGCGGCATCGTCCACGCCCGGACTGATATGTTCGCAGAACAGTTTGAGCAGGTACTCTTTCTCCTCTGGCTGCTGCTGCTGAAGAAGAAGGATCAGCTCCCGGGCCTGATCGGCCGTCAGCGGCAGGGGCGGGATGCCCTGCTGGGCTCTCTCTTCGGTGTGCGCACGGTATTGGGTGACAAGACTCATTGGGTTCTCCAGGAAATTTTGTTGAAACGGTTGTGTATGGAAGGGAAAAAACGTTCTGCCTTTCCGAAAAGGCAAAAACATTATAATAGCACTCCTTTTTTTTAAAACAAAACGTTCGGAAAACACCAGAAAAAGCACTGACCGCACTTTCTTAAGCGAGTACGGGACATTTGCCGAACTATTTCAGGAATCCAGCTTCATCCGGGAACCCGATTCTGTTCGTCAGGGCAGTCATAATAAGAAAGTATGCTTCGATGGAACAGGATTGTTCACTGATTGCCACGAAATCGCGCCGGCCGGCTCTGCCGGAACGGAGTTCAGGTGGCGCCGGTGATGATGTCCGGCCCCAGAAGCATGCTGTCACCGTAGCTGAGAAAACGGTAGTTCCGTTCAAGGGCTTCGCGGTATGCCTGCATGAGATGCTCCCTGCCGGCGAAAGCGGCGGCGAGCATGAGCACCGTTGAGCGCGGCGCATGGAAATTGGTAAGGAGAAGATCGATAACCTGAAAACGGTATCCGGGGTAGATGAAAATATCGGCTTCTCCGCTCATTGCCGCGCCGGAGTCGAGCCATCCCGGAAGGGAGGCCGCGTGTTCCAGGGTGCGGGTTACGGTGGTGCCTACGGCTACCACCCTGCCTCCTGCGGCTTTCGCGCGACGGATTGCCGCAATGGTCCCGGGCGGTATCTCATAGTATTCCCGGTGCATGACGTGCTGTTCGAAGCGTTCCGCACGAATGGGAAGGAAGGTGCCGAGCCCTACATGCAGGGTGAGCGAAGCTGTCACGACGCCTTTGGCCGAGAGTTCGTTCATCAGGGCTCCGGTCATGTTGAGTGATGCGGTGGGTGCCGCAACGGAACCGGGATGGCGGGCAAAAACCGTCTGGTAGCGCTCGGCGTCGATTTCCTCGGCTTCCCGCTTGAGGTAGGGGGGAATGGGCACTGCTGCATATTGCTCGAAAAGCTGCCGCAACTGGCCGCCGCAGGGCAGGGAAATGCGGGCTACGCCCTCGCCTGAAAGCTCTTCGACCAGCAGCTCGTGGCCGTGGGCTGTGAGCCGGCTGCCTTTTTTCAGGCGCCCCCGGTAGAGCACGAGGTCTTGTGCCTCGCCGTGTTTTTCAAGCAGCATCAGTTCGACAGATCCTCCGCCCGGTTTCGATGCGTACATTCTTGCCCTGACCACGCGGCTGTCGTTGAGCAGAAGCAGGTCGCCTTCGCGGAGAAATTGCGCAAGCCCGGCATAGCGGTTGTGCTGCATGCTCCCGCTTCGGGTGTCGAGCACGAGAAGCCTTGTCGATCCGCGTTCAGCCGGAGGGTAGCGGGCGATCGCCCCCTCGGGAAGCTCGTAATCGTAGTCGCTGACGTTCATGAATGCCGGAGCCTCTCTCGTACCGCTTCGGCATGCGCCTGCAGCCCCTCGCGGTCGGCGAAGGATGCGATGTTTTCGCCGCATGCAAGCAGCTTGCGTTTCGAGTAGGAGATAATCGAGGTGTGCTTGAGAAAATTCCTTACCGAAAGTGGCGAGAAGAAACGGGCTGTGCCGTTTGTGGGAAGCGTGTGGTTCGGGCCGGCGAAGTAGTCGCCGACGGTTTCGCAGGAGTAGTGGCCCATGAAGACGGCTCCGGCATGACGAATGGAGGCAAGCAGCTGCCAGGGGTCGGTCACGTGCAGTTCGAGGTGTTCGGGAGCAATCGTGTCGGATACCCGGCAGGCCTCTTCGATGGATCCGGTGATGACGATGGCGCCATTGCTTTCGAGCGCCGCTGCGATGATATCCTTGCGGATCATGCCGTCTATGCGGCTCAGCGCGGCATCCCTTACCGCCTGTGCGAGCTGTTCGGAAGGGGTGATGAGCACTGCGGATGCGTCGGGATCGTGTTCGGCCTGAGCGAACATATCGAGCACGATGAAGTCGGGATTGGCCGACTCGTCGGCGATGACGACAACTTCGGAGGGGCCTGCGATGCTGTCGATCGCAACGTGGCCGAATACCTGTTTTTTGGCGAGCGCCACGTATTTGTTGCCTGGCCCGGTGACGATATCCACCCTGGGTATGCTTTCCGTGCCGTAGGCGAAAGCCGCAACGGCCTGCGCGCCGCCGAGCCTGTAGACCCGTTCGATGCCGGCAACAGCGGCGGCGGCGAGAATATGGTCGCTCACGTTTCCTTCGCTGTCGCAGGGCGTGGTCAGGAATATCTCGCGAACGCCGGCAACGGTGGCGGGAGCCGCATTCATGAGCAGGGACGAAGGGTAGGCGGCTTTTCCGCCGGGCACGTAGAGCATGGCCCGGTCCATGGGGGTTACGCGCTGACCGAGAATGACGCCGCCATCCTCTTCATAGAAAAAGCTTTTTTCGATTTCATGGCGATGAAACGCGGTGATGTTCCGGTAGGCCTCTTCGAGCACGGCGATGAATGCCGGATCGGCACGCTCGTATGCCTCGCGGATTTCTTCGGGCGAAACCATGAAATCCTTCAGTCGCACACACTGAAACTGTTCGGTGAAGTCGAGGACTGCCCGGTCGCCGGCGGTCCTGACCGCATGGAGAATGTCATGAACGGCCTTTTCGACCGATGGTTCGAAAACGACGTTTCTTTCGAGCTTCCTCCGGAGGGCTTCGCCGTCGGTGGCATATCGGTAAATGTTCAACACTGTTTTGTCATGCGTTTGGTTCGGGATAAACCTTTTTCTGCGTTTTTTAATGTAGTGAATCGCGCCGTTTCGGAAAAAAAACCGGAAGCATCTTCCGAAAGGCGGCAACGGGGCGAAAAAAGTCCCGTGGAACGGACGTTTTCATTTGAAAAAAAAATTCCAATGAGTACTTTTAGGCTTGAGAATGAAACCTTGGAATATAGCCTGAACAGCCGCCTTTCCAAGCCGCTATGCACCACATTTAGATCCACTGTCAAACATGAGCTTTTTCAGCAGCCTGTTCCGGGATATTGCCATCGATCTCGGTACGGCCAATACCCTGATTTATATTCGCGACAAAGGCCTGGTACTTAACGAACCCTCGATCGTCGCTCGAGAGCGCAATACGGGTAAAGTTGTCGCTATCGGCCTCGATGCTCTCCTGATGCATGAAAAGACCCATCCCGGCATCATTACCATAAGACCTCTGGCAAACGGCGTCATCGCCGATTACGAAGCCACCGAAGAACTTATCAAAGGCCTCATCAATAAAACGAAATCCCAGTTCTCCTTCGGTATCCGAAGAATGGTCATCGGCATCCCTTCCGGCATTACGGAGGTTGAAAAACGTGCCGTGCGCGATTCGGCGGAGCATGTCGGGGCCAAGGAGGTCTACCTTGTGGCCGAACCCATGGCGGCTGCCATCGGTATCGGCATCGACGTGAAGGAGCCGATGGGCAACATGATCGTCGATATCGGCGGAGGCACGACGGAAATCGCGGTCATATCTCTCGGCGGCATCGCTTCGGGAGAATCGCTGCGCGTAGCCGGTACCGATATTACCAACTCGATCGTACGTCATTTCAGAAAAGCCTACAACCTCGCGATCGGCGAACGTACGGCGGAAGATGTAAAGATCAAGATCGCCTCGGCTTACAAGCTCGACAAGGAGCTGACCATGAATGTTCGGGGCAGGAACCTCGTGACCGCTTTGCCCGAGGAGCGGGAAATAAACTCTCCTACCATCAGGGAGGCTATCGCCACGCCGATCAGCCAGATCATCACCTCGATCAAGAAAAGTCTCGAAGTCACCAAACCGGAACTTTCGGCCGATATTCTCGACCGCGGCCTCTTCCTGGCCGGAGGCGGAGCCCTTATCAAGGGCCTCGATAAAAAAATCAACGAGGAGACGAAGCTTGCTGTGCATATCAGCGAGGAGCCGCTGACTGCCGTGGCAAGAGGTACCGGAGAGGTGCTGGAAAATCTTGAAAAATACCGCAGCGTGCTGCTCTCGACAAAACGCTACTGATCGAAAAACGTGAGTGTCTGACAGGACCGGTATTCCCGGCTTGTCAGACAGCCTCCGGCCTCATCACGATAGCGTGGCTCCCTATCGGCTAATCAGCCCCTTATGCCAGCCCTGTTCCTCACTTTCCTTCTCTCTTCAACCCTTCAGCCTTCAAGCAGACCCGAATAGAAGGCTTCGTACTGCTCGACAAGTCGGGCGGTTTCGAACCCTCCGGCCTGCTGCACGGATGCCTCGGCGAAGCGGTTGTGCAGAAGTTCGTCGGTAAGGAGCAGAAGGGCCTTTTCTGTCATTGCCGCAATGTCTCCGGGCGGAAGCAGATAGCCGTGTACGCCGTGCCTGATGAACTCGGGAAACCCTCCCGCATCTGTAGCGACGACGGGCACGCCGCAGGCCATCGCTTCGAGGGCTGCAAGGCCGAACGATTCGGCATTGCTCGGCATGAGCATGAGGTCGGCGATGGAGAGCAGCGGAACGATGTCGTCGATCTTGCCGAGAAATCGAACCCGATCGGCAATGCCGAGTTCGCGCACGCGGATTTCCGCGCCGCTTCGCTCGGGACCGTCGCCGACGAAAAGCATGGTGACGTCGGTCTGTGTGGTGAGCGCATGAAAGACCTGCACGATATCGCCGATGCATTTTACCGGTCTGAAATTCGATATGTGAATGACGATTTTCCCGCCGCCGAGGCCGAGATTGCTGCGGAGCGCCGGATCGGGCTTGCGGAAAAAAATCGAGGTATCGACAAAATTCGGAATGACCGAAATATCTTTTTTCGGACTGAACATCCTGCGGGTTTCGTCGCGGAGATAGCCCGAAACGGCCGTTACGCCGTCCGACTTGTTGATGGCCAGCCGCACGACGTCCTGCATGCCCCGATCTGCGCCGACAACGGTGATATCTGTGCCGTGGAGCGTGGTGGCTATGCGGAAACACCGTCTTTCGGAGCATTTATCCTCGAGCATCTGCCTTGCGAGCATGGCGCTGAGCGCATGAGGAATGGCGTAGTGGGCGTGCACCACATCGAGACGCTCGTACCAGGCGACTTCGGTGATTTTCGATGCGAGGGCAAGGGAGTAGAAAGGACAATCGAAGAGCGGGTAGTGCATCACTTCGACCTCGTGGCAGAAAATGTTTCCGGAAAAGGCTCCCAGCCTGAAGGGTGCCGCCTGGCTGAAGAAATGCACGATATGGCCCCGCGACGCAAGCGCCTTGCCCAGTTCTGCCGCAATGGCCCCGCTGCCTCCGTAGGTATGATGACAGGATATACCGATTTTCATGGGTAGTGCGTTTTTTTGGAGACAATATACCAATAAAAGGAGGAAGAGCCCTCGACGAACGGAAACCGGCCTGAACGAAATAGGTTCCTGCGGCGGTTTCGGTCAGTAAAGGAGGTTCCGGCATGATGCATATCACCATCGAAAAGTCACTGTGCCCTTCGGCTGCGGAACTGCAGACCGAGCTGGTGGAGCGCAAGGGAACGGGGCACCCCGACACCATCTGCGACTCCGTCATGGAGGAGGCAGGCCTTGCGCTTTCTGCTGCCTATATCGAACGGTGCGGCCGCGTGCTGCATCACAACCTCGATAAGGGACTCCTTGTGGCAGGCACGACTTCTCCGAAACCGGGAGGAGGCGAGGTTATCGAGCCGATGCGCATCATAACTGGCGACAGGGCGACCCTGAGCTGGAACGGCTCTCCCCTGCCGGTTTACGATATTGTCGAAAGGGCGGCAAAAACATGGATCCGAAACAATCTGCGTTTTGTCGATCCTGAGCGGCATGTGGTGTTCCAGCATGAAATCAGACCGGGTTCGGCAGAACTCTCCGACCTGTTCGCCCGCCCGGTGCCCGGAGCCAACGATACATCGGCCGGCGTGGGCTATGCCCCGATGAGCGATACAGAGCGGATCGTGCTGGAGACCGAACGGTACCTGAACTCCCCCGACTTCAAGCGGCTCTTTCCCGAAACGGGAGAGGATATCAAGATCATGGGGTTCCGAAACGGGCGAAACCTCGACCTGACTGTCGCGATGGCGTTCGTCGACAGGTTTATCTCCGATGCCGCAGATTACTTCAGAAAAAAACAGGCCGTAGAGGCGAATCTCGGAGACCGGCTTCGAAACTGCGCCCATGCTTTCGAGGCCATAGATCTGAGAATCAATACGCTTGACGATCCCGAGCGGGGCGAAGGCGGCATCTACCTGACGGTGCTGGGCACGTCGGCGGAAGGAGCTGACGGCGGCGAGGTGGGACGCGGCAACAGGGTCAACGGCCTGATCGCTTTCGGAAGACCCTCAAGCCTCGAAGCCGCGGCGGGCAAGAATCCCGTGAGCCACGTAGGAAAAATCTATAATGTGCTTGCGCGGAAAACTGCGGAGCGCATTTATTCCGAAGTGGCGGGGGTGAAGGAGGTGACGGTTTTTTATTGCAGCCGTATCGGCAGCCCCATCGACCGACCATTTGTGGCATCTGCCCGGATCAGGCCTGAACCAGGCAGGGCTTTCGCGCCGATCGGGCGGGCCGCATCGGCGATCATCGAAAGCGAACTGAACGATATGGAAGCCTTTGTCGGACAGCTCGCCCGCGGATGTTTTCCGGTCTGCTGACTGACAAACAGGGTTCCGTCAGGCGAAGCTGGTGAACACAAGCCAGGCGGTATAGGCGATATAGGAACAGAGCAGGAGTGTGCCTTCGATCCGGTTGATCCTGCCAGTACCCTCTCCGCGAAAACCGTAGCCGATGACGAACAGTGAAAGGGTCAGCAGGAGCATGATGACGATGTCGCGCGAAAACACTGCCTGGTCGATAGCCGCCGGATAGATTGCTCCTGCAACACCTGCAACGGCAAGGATGTTGAAAAGGTTCGATCCGAGTATGTTGCCGAGCGCGATATCGTGCTCGCCCTTGCGGGCGGCAACAAGCGACGAGGCGAGTTCGGGCAGCGAGGTGCCGACGGCGACGACGGTCAGGCCGATGACGATATCGCTGACGCCGAGCGCTTCGGCGACGCCGACCGCTCCCCAGACCAGCATGCGCGAACTGACCAGCAGCAGCAGCAGGCCTGCGGCAACAAGCATGAGCGCCTTGCCGAGCGGCATTTTGTGCTGCTGAAGCTCCTCTTCCATTTCGGCGCCGAACTCGTCGCCCGGTTTCCGGATGCCTTCCCACACCGACCAGCCCATCAGCAGAGCGAAAAGCAGCAGCAGAATGAGGGCATCCGTCCTGCCGAGCATACCGTCGTACATGAGGAATGCCGCAATGGCCGTCATGAGGGTCAGAACGGGAAGTTCCTTGCGCAGCACGCCGGATTGCACGGCAATCGGGCTGAGCATGGCCGTCAGGCCGAGAATGAGCGCAATGTTGGTGATGTTCGATCCGAAGACGTTGCCGAGCGCAATGTCGGGTTTGCCCTGCAGGGAGGAGATGGCAGAAACCGTCATTTCAGGAGCGGAAGTTCCGAACCCGACAATCACCATGCCGATGAGCAGCGGCGGCACATTGAAATGGCTGGCGGCGGCGGCGGAACCGTCAACAAAGCGCCCGGCGCTCCAGACAAGCAGCGCAAGCCCAAAAACAATAGAAAGCAGAAAAAGCAGCATAAATGTCAGTATCAATGATGTTATACAGATATCCGGAAGCTCGATGCGTCCCTTTCAAGACCTATAAAATAAATCCTTAACCTGCAAGCGTTATTTCAGCCGGATTGCCTCGAACCGTGGCACGGGCGTCAGGTTCGAGAGCGCTCCTGCAGCCCGAGACGGTAAACAGGAGCGATGAGAGCAGCATAATGGTCAGAAGGTGTTTCATGGCTGGTCGTTGTTTCTGTCGTTGCTTGTTCGTCGCGGTTTATGAGCGTTCCCTCCCGGTTTTGATGAAAAATAAGCGATTATATCGTAAATGCCCCCTTGCGGGCTTAAAATGGAGAGTTTTTCCGGTCATCACCGGAGGAAAGCGTATCTTTCCGAAAATGAGCGAAGAATACCGGCAGGCCAACCGATGTGAGTCCTGCATTCAAACGCTCATTGCGATTGCCGGAGAACTTTCTGCGCAATAATTCACCAAGTGAGCCATGGGAACAAAAAACAAGGCACTCGAACCGGCAATGCTGTCCCGATTGCTCCGCGGGGAGACGGTTATCGATCTGGAATTCCTTCCTGACGACACCACCGGCGTTTCCGCGAAAATCTTTATTGACGCGCCTCCCGAAGCTGTCTGGGCGGCACTGACCGATTACGACAATCTGAGCGCCACTCTGCCGAAAGTCGTCTCCAGCAGGGCGGCGGAACGTCACGGCACAACCGTCCTGCTCGATCAGACAGGAAAAACCGGAATATTTTTTTTTGAAAAAACCGTTACTTTCAGGCTACGGGTAGAGGAAGAATACCTCAGGCGCATCCGGTTCGAACAGGTCAGTGGCGATTTCGAAACCTACCGGGGAACATGGGCTATTGAGGAACTGCCTGAACGTAACGGCACGATCCTTTTGTACGAAGCCGAAATCAAACCTGCTTTTTTCGCACCGGCGGTTCTTGTAAGTTTCGTGCAGCGGCAGGATCTTCCCGGAATACTGAAAGCCCACAAGCGAAGAGCCGAAACGTTGTCACGAACCTGAGAATATCCGCTCATCAGCATCAGAGAGCAAGTTCCATGATTACCGAAAAACCAGTCTGCGTTACCGGAGCGTCCGGTTTCATAGCATCCCATATCGTCGCCGGGCTTCTGGCCGACGGATACCGCGTGAGAGGGACGACGAGAAAAAGCCGGGAACATTACCCGTTTCTTCTGCAGCTTCCTGGAGCGGAAGAGCGTCTTGAACTTGTGGAGGCCGACCTGCTCAGAAAGGAGTCGTTCCTGCCGGCTTTCCGGGAGTGCGAATATGTCATCCATACGGCGAGTC
This sequence comes from Chlorobiota bacterium, assembly GCA_016868665.1. GTDB lineage: Bacteria > Bacteroidota > Chlorobiia > Chlorobiales > Chlorobiaceae > Chlorobium. The sequence continues at coordinate 63,066 of VGGK01000007.1, read as the reverse complement.
CCTATGTGATCAATGTGAAGGATCCCGCAAAAGATCTTGTCGAGCCTGCGCTGCAGGGCACAATGGGCGTCATGGAAGCAGCCCGGAGCGCGGGGGGGGTGAAAAGGGTCGTTCTGACCTCTTCGGTAGCGGCGGTTACCGACGAACCCGACAGTACGAAAGTGTTTACCGAACGGGACTGGAATACCCGTTCTTCGCTGCATCGGCATCCCTACCACTATTCGAAAACCGTGGCCGAAAAATCGGCATGGGAGTTCGTTTCCCGACAGAAACCCGGGTTCGACCTTGTTTCCATCAACCCTTCGATGGTTACCGGCCCCGCTCTCGGTCCGGATATAAATACGACGAACGCTATGATCCGCGATATCATGATCGGGGTCTATCCCGGCATCATGGACCTGAACTGGGGTTTCGTCGACGTCAGGGATACGGCCAGGGCGCACATTCTTGCGATGGAAACCAGTGGAGCATCGGGCCGGTATCTCTGTTCGGCCGGCCTGCTTGACATGCGCACCCTTGTCGAACAGCTCTCTTACTCCGGTTACGGGAACTACCCCCTGCCGAAAACAGATCTGACGGGGCGTTTCGGAACGGCGCTGATGATGGCGCTTTCGTATACGCAGCCGCGCGATACCGGCACCTATATCCGTACCCATATCGGCAGATCGTTACGTTACGGATGCAGCAAAATCAAGCAGGAGCTCGGCATGAGCTTCATGCCGGTGATGGAAAGCATTCTTGAAGGGGTTGAGGATATGGTCCGCAGGGGGCATCTGGCGCCTCCCCGGTCACGGCGCGTTGGGCCGGGCAAAAAAGAGGCTTAAAGGCTGGTTTCTGAAGATAGCGCCATCCGGCAGTTTACGCAATCCCTGCGTCTGACTCCGGCTCCGGATCGTTCGGGGAAGCCCGATGAAAAAATCCCGCAGCGCTCTGAAGACTGCGGCAAAACCGGCCGGACCGTTCCGGCCCTTCATCAGATAAAAGAACGCTGCGGCAGGCTCGAGCAACAGCCGTACTGAAAGAACGGGAACGAGCGACGCGATGCCGAGATTCCTCGCCAGCATGGCGAGATTGTTGCGATGGTTGCAGTAGATTTTTTCCGGGGCGCCGCAGGCCAGCGAAGCGCCACCTTCATGCCAGACGACCGATGAAGGAACCGAACGGATCCGGTAGCCCGCAAGAAGCAGCCGCCAGCAGAGATCGATCTCTTCCATGTGCATGAAAAACGAGTCGTCGAAACCGCCAACCTCCTCGAAGCTGGTGCGGCGAACCAGCATGGCTGCACCGGAAGCCCAGAAGATGTTCCGAGGGGTATCGTACTGCCCCCTGTCCTCTTCGACGCCGAAAAAGCTTCTTCCATAGCACCAGGGGTAACCGAGCCGGTCGAGCATGCCTCCGGCCCCACCGGCATAATCGAAGACCTTTCTGCCCTTTTCATACGCCTGCAGAGAGAGAATTTTAGGTTGCAGAGCCGCGACGCGGGGATCGCGTTCCGCTGCCGTTACCAACTCTGCGAGCCACCGGGAATCGTGCTGGGTGTCGTCGTTCATGAACACAACGAAGTCGGCCGTCGATGCCCTGAATCCCGCATTGCAGCCGCCGCTGTATCCCCTGTTTTCTGAAAGGGAAAGAAGGCGCGCGCCGGGATATCGTGATATGAGCTGCCGCAGTGCGGGATCACCGCCGCCGTTGTCGACGACGATAATGGTCATCGAAGGGTAAGAGGTGCGCCGAAGCGATTGCAGGCATCGCTCCAGCTGGTCGATCGCCCGGTAATGGGGAATGATGACATCAACCGGCGGACAGACAATAGAGTCGGCGGCGCTCATAAAAAAACAGTCAGCGGAGGGCGCGCCAGAACCCGGCGGCAAGAAGGGCTGCCTCGGCCGGGCTTGAAGCTCCGGCAAGGCTCTGCAAGAGGGCGGTGCCCACTACGGCCCCGTCTGCGAACTGCCACATCCGTTCGACCTTCGCCCTGTCCCTGATGCCGAAGCCGACGACGAATTTCTTCCGGGCGTGACGCCTGACCCGCTGGAGATATTCGGCAACTGCGGCATCGGCATCGGCTCCCTCAAGTTTTGCCGTGCCGGTGGTTGCGTTGACGGCAATGCAGTAGGAAAAATCGGTCGAAAGCGAATCGATGAGCTCGATGCGTTCAGGCGGCGTAACAGGCGAGATGAGAAAAACCACGGTAAGACCGAAACTTCTGGCTCTTTCGAGAAAATCTCCCGCTTCTTCGGGAGGCAGATCGGGCAGGAGCAGGCCGTCGACGCCGGCTTCTACGGCATCGGCCAGAAAACAGTCGCCGCCGTATGCGATAAGGGGGTTGCAGTAACCCATGAGCAGAATCGGGGCCGTTACCGGACTGCACCCTTCGCCGGCTCGGGCTTTGCGGACAAGCTCGAGCAGGTTTCTGAGGGTCACGCCGTTGCGGATGGCGACCTGTGCGGCATCCTGGATGACCGGGCCGTCACCTACGGGATCGGAGAATGGAATGCCGAGTTCGATGATATCAGCCCCGTTCTCCTGGAGCGCTTCGAGTACCGGCAGCGTCGCGCCGGGAACGGGAAATTCAGGCATATAGTAGGCAAGCAGGAGTTTCTTGTCCTGCCTGAGCAGCGAGGTAATACGATTTTCTTGCATGGCAATGATATGAACGGTCAGAAAATCAGTTGCGGAATGACGTATATATCGAGGATCATGGTGATCATGGTGATCATGTGCACCAGCACGCTGCCCCATACGTTGCGGGTCCTGAGCACCAGATACCCGCCAAGGATCCCGATGGGAAAGGCCATCATGGCCATCAGCCCCCGCTCCCAAAAGCCTACCGGAGCGACTGCGAAATGGTTGACGACGTAGAATATGGCCGTCAGAAAGACCGTCAGATGGCGGTTGAATCCTTTTTCGATCATGGCCGAGAACATGATGCCCCGCCAGAGGAACTCCTCGGCCAGAACCAGCACGGGAAAGAGAAACAGCATGTAACGGTTAACGAGAATGTTGAGCATCTCGCCCATCGGCGCTCCCCCGTTCCTGTAGTACATCACGGTGTTCACGATGTCCATAGTGAAAAGCAGGACGCCGGCCAGACCTCCCCAGAAGAGCGATTTTCGGAGATCGCCGCCGGCAAGGTACATGTCTTTCCATTCGTTGCGGGTTTTTCCTCTGTAGAGCACCAGCGCGATGGCACCGGCAACATAAAGAAAAAGTGCCGGCCATTCCTGAAAAGGGGTGAAATGCCCGACAAACCCGGTGACCCATATCAGGATCATCAGACCGAACGACAGTTTCAGTCGCTCATCGAGGGCAGAACTGCCAGGGGACATCGCTTTGACTGGTTTCATTGTTTTCCGGTTAATGAAAGAATTTATTGTATCAGTAAACAAGATAGACTCAGCAGACAAAAAAAACCGTCTCCTGTCTCCTGACTCATACCTCCTGACTCCTAAATATACTTCGGCCTTTCTTCATAGTCAATCGGGTCGCGGAGGCCGGTGAGTTCGAAGGCGCGGAGTCGGCGAGCGCAGCTGTCGCAGAGGCCGCAGGCTTTTCCTTCGCTTTTGTAGCACGACCAGCTGTATTCGAACGGGGCGTCAAGTTCCATGCCTTTGAGAACGATTTCGCTCTTCTGCATGGCGATCAGCGGCGTCTGGATGAGAATGCGGGTTTCGGGCCGGGTGCCAAGCTCGACGACCTTGTTGAAGGCATCGTAGAAGACCTGCCGGCAGTCAGGATAGCCCGACGAATCTTCTTCGACCGCTCCGATGCAGATGCGTTCGGCTCCGATGACCTCCGCCCAGCTTACGGCCATGGAAAGAAACCCCGCATTGCGGAACGGCACGTAGCTCGTGGGAATAGAGCTGCCCTGCAGATCGGCACCCCCTACGGGCATGGCGAGGTCGGTCAGCGATGAACCGCCTATTGCGGCAAGATAGCCTGCATCGATTTCAAGGCGTTCGGCAATGCCGTAGTGGCTGCAGATGAGGCGAAAGCATTCGAGTTCACGCTGCCATGTCCGTTGTCCGTAGTTGACATGCATGGCGGCAAGATCGAGTCCTGCTGCGGCAGTTATGGCCGTGGTCACGAGACTGTCCATGCCTCCGCTGACGAGGAGTACGACTTTCATTGTTACTGCGGATTCCGTTCGGAAATATTTCTGTAAGGTATGGAATTCTTTGGTTTTCATTGCGCGCCGCAGTAAAGAAAAAAAGCCATCCCGGATTGTCTCCGGGATGGCTTTGAAGGGTTATGTGCCGATCGCGGGGATCAGTACATGCCGCCCATACCGCCCATGCCGCCGGGAGGCATTGCCGGCATGTCGGGCTTGTCTTCCTTGATGTCGGTAATGGCTGCTTCGGTGGTCAGCAGGATGCCTGCGACGGATGCGGCGTTCTCGAGCGCGCTTCTGGTGACCTTGGTGGGATCAACCACACCTGCTTCGACGAGGTTTTCGTACTCTTCGGTTCTTGCGTTGAACCCGAAGTCGCCTTCGCCTTCCTTGACTTTCTCAAGCACGACAGCGCCGTCGGTGGTGCCGGTGTTGGCAACGATCTGGCGGAGCGGCTCTTCGAGCGCACGGCGGATGATGTCGATACCGGTTTTCTGGTCTTCGTTGTCTGCAACCGCATTGGCAAGCCCCTTGATCGCACGGATAAGGGCTACGCCGCCGCCGACCACGATGCCTTCCTGGACTGCTGCGCGGGTTGCGTGCAGTGCATCTTCGACGCGGGCTTTCTTTTCTTTCATTTCGACTTCGGTCGATGCGCCGATGTTAAGCACGGCGACGCCTCCGGAAAGCTTGGCAAGGCGTTCCTGCAGCTTTTCGGTATCGTAGTCGGAGGTGGATTTTTCGATCTGGCCTTTGATTTCGTTGATGCGGGCCTTGATGTCTTCCTGGGCGCCTTTGCCTTCGACGACGGTGGTGTTGTCCTTGTCGATGTTGACGCGGCCGGCCTGACCGAGGTAGGCGAGCGTGGCGTTTTCAAGCTTGTAGCCTTTCTCTTCGGAGATGACGGTACCGCCGGTCAGGATGGCGATATCTTCGAGCATTGCCTTGCGGCGGTCGCCGAAGCCCGGTGCCTTTACTGCGCAGACTTTCAGGGTACCGCGGAGTTTGTTGACCACGAGAGTGGCGAGCGCTTCGCCTTCGATGTCTTCAGCGATGATGAGCAGCGGACGGCCGGACTGTGCCGATTTCTCGAGGATCGGGAGCAGTTCCTTCATGTTGCCGATTTTCTTGTCGTGGATGAGAATCAGCGGATCTTCGAGCTCGGCTTCCATGGTCTCCGGATTGGTGACGAAGTATGGAGAGAGGTAGCCGCGGTCGAACTGCATGCCCTCGACAACCTTCAGCTCGGTGTCCATGCCTTTTGCTTCCTCGACGGTGATGACGCCGTCCTTGCCGACCTTGTCCATTGCTTCTGCAATCAGTTCGCCGATTTCGGGATCGTTGTTGGCAGAGATGGTGCCGACCTGGGCGATCTCTTTTTTGCCGGAGATGCTGCGGCTGATGGAGCGGAGCTCTGCGACGACCTCTTTGACGGCGCGGTCGATACCGCGTTTCAGATCGATCGGACGTGCGCCTGCGGCGACGTTTTTAAGACCTTCGCGGTAGATTGCCTGTGCGAGCACGGTTGCGGTGGTGGTTCCGTCACCGGCAACGTCGCTGGTTTTCGAAGCGACTTCGCGAACCATCTGGGCGCCCATGTTCTCGACTGCATCGGACAGCTCGATCTCCTTGGCGACGGTCACGCCGTCCTTGGTGGAGGTTGGAGCACCGAATTTTTTGTCGATCAGCACGTTGCGTCCGGCTGGGCCGAGGGTTACTTTGACGGCATTGGCCAGTTTGTCTACGCCGATTTTGAGCTTCGCCCGGGCGTCGGAATCAAAGAGAATATCTTTAGCGGTCATGGTAAAGCTTTCCTTCTGGAATTGGTTGATAAATGTTTGTTACCTGTCAGGATCAGCCGAGAATGGCAAAGATGTCGGACTCGCGCATGATCAGGTAGTCCTCGCCTTCGACATTGACTTCGGTGCCGGAGTATTTGCCATAGAGCACTTTCTGACCGACGGCGACCTGCATGTCGAGCACCTGGCCGTTGTCGGCAACTTTGCCGGGGCCGACGGCAACAACTTCGCCATACTGCGGTTTTTCTTTACCGGTATCGGGAATGAAAAGGCCGCCTTTGGTTTTTTCTTCCGCCGGAGCCGGCTTCACGATGACCCGATCAGCTAAGGGTTTCAGGTTCATTGTCTTATCCTGGTTTTACGTTAAGAGATCGATTACTGCTGTGACAGCAAAATATTGGCATCCATCTTTTAGCACTCGACTGCGCTGAGTGCTAAAAGAACACTTAAGTATAAAAAAAAATTTTTCCTCTCCAAACAGTTTTGCTACCATGAAAGTGGAAACAGCAATTGCGAAGCGGAGAACATCCTGCCAAACCGCCCCAAAGCAGCGACGCTTTTTTACATACGAATCTTATGGATCCTAAAGACAACAAGCATTATTATCATATGATAGGCAAGGTTGCCGTTGAAAAACTCGCCAGCCTGCGTTCGAAAATGCGCGACGACACGGCAACTTCCGATGACCGGCGGCATGCCGCGATACTTGCGGAGATCGTTGCGCTCGCGGGAAACCGGGTTTCGGCGGGAGCGAACGAAACCGCCCGCAAGGAGGGCCGCAACGTATGGGTGGAGAGAACCTCCGGATCGCACTATCCCCATATACGGCTTCACGGCGGAGCGCTCGAGGACGACCCCATCGCCTGAAGCTCGGAAGGGCTCAGCCCTGGACGGCGAGATAGTCTTTCAGATGACGGCCGGTCAGCGATGCCGGAACGCCGGAAATCGTTTCGGGAGTGCCTTCGGCTACCAGTTCTCCACCTTTGTTGCCTGCGCCGGGACCGAGATCGATAACCCAGTCGGCCTGCTTGATCACGTCGGGGTTATGTTCGATGATGACCAGGGTGTTGCGCTGATCGAGCAGTTTTTCGAAACAGCGGATCAGTTTGCCGATATCGTCGAAATGCAGCCCCGTCGTGGGTTCGTCGAAAAGAAACAGCGTATGTTCGACATCGGCGCGGGCGATGAAGCCTGCAAGTTTGAGCCTCTGTGCTTCGCCGCCGGAGAGCGTGCTGGATGACTGACCGAGACGGATATAGCCAAGCCCGACTTCGTCGAGCACCTGCAGTTTGCGGGCGACGGCCTTTTCGGCGCCGAAAAACCCGATCGCTTCGCTGACGGTGAGATCGAGCACTTCGGCGATGGAAAGACCGTTGTATCTGATTGCAAGGGTTTCGGGTTTGTAGCGGAGTCCGTTGCACTCTTCGCAGACCGCTTCGATATCGGCGAGAAACTGCATCTCGATTTTCACGCTCCCCTCTCCCGCGCAGCTTTCGCAACGTCCACCGGGAATGTTGAAGGAGAAGTATCCCGCTTTCCACCCGCGAGCCTTCGCATCCCTGGTCTGGGCGAAAAGGGCCCGGATGTCGTCGAAAATCTTCATATAAGTCGCCGGATTGCTGCGGCTCGATCTCCCTATGGGAGACTGGTCGACATGTTCCACACGGTCGATAAGCCCGGCTCCGGCTATGGAGCGGTGGGTGCCGACCTTGTCGATGCCTCCTTCCTTTTCTCGCAGAATGGCGTTTTTAAGAATGTCGTTGACGAGGGTCGATTTTCCGGAACCGCTCACGCCGGTTACGCACGTCATGACGCCGAGAGGAAAGCGTACGTCGATGTTTTTCAGGTTGTTCTGCATCGCGCCCCGTATTTCGATGGCTTTCGAAAAATCGGGTTCCCTGCGCCGGGCGGGTACGGGTATGGTTTTTCTTCCTGTCAGATAGTCGGCGGTCAGCGAGGCGCCAGAAGCCGTCAAATCTTCAATGGGGCCCTGGAATACCACCTCTCCGCCGAACCTTCCTGCCCCTGGCCCGAGGTCGATGACCGCGTCGGCGGCTTCGATGATCTCCCGGTCGTGCTCTACGACAACTACGGTGTTTCCGAGATCACGGAGTTTCCTGAGCAGCCGGACAAGCCTTGCCGAATCACTCTGGTGAAGGCCAATGCTCGGTTCGTCGAGAATGTATATCGCGCCGACAAGCGGAGAACCGATGGAGGTGGAGAGGTTGATGCGCTGGAACTCGCCGCCGCTGAGCGTATGGGTGAGACGGTCGAGCGAAAGATAGTTCAGGCCTACTTCGAGCAGATAGGTGAGCCGTTTGAGGATCTCCTCGAGCACGGTTTCGGCGACCTTGCGGTCGAAGGTGGAAATATCGAGCGAGGTGAAGAATTCATAGGCCTCGCCGATGTTCATACGAGTCACTTCGCCGATATTGCGGCCGGAAATCCTTACCAGCCGGGCATCCGCATTCAGACGGCTCCCCTCGCACTCCGGGCAGGTTGCGTAGCCGCGATAGCGGCTCAGGAATACACGGTAGTGCATCTTGTAGCCGGCGTCCTTTTCGATTTCCGCAAAGAACGGCCAGATGCCATCGTAGCTCTCCTCCTGTCCGGCTATACCTTTCCAGATCATCTCCTTGTGGAGATGGGAAAGCTTTTCGTAGGGTTCGTCGACCGGAATGCCGACTTTTCCGGCCACCTTCATGAGCCGCTTCCAGTTCCAGCGGTATTTCTCGGAGTTCCAGCAGACTATGGCTCCTTCGGCAATGCTGAGGGATTTGTCGGGGACGACGGCGTCCTCGTCAATGCCGGCGATGCGCCCGAATCCCTGGCACATGGTGCAGGCGCCTATCGGAGAGTTGAAAGCGAAGAGCTGCGGCGAGGGTTCCTGATACTCGATGCCGTTCAGCTCCAGCCGGTCGCTGAACTGATAGGTTCTGCCTCCGACGACTTTGAGCACGGCATAACCACCGGATTCGCCGAACGCGGTTTCGGCGGCCTGTTCGATGCGGCTGCAGGTTTTATCGTCCTGACGGGCGACGAATCGGTCGACAAGCACAAGCAGTCCGGAAAGTTCGTCGCGGCTCATTGCGCCGATATGACGGCAGGCTTTCTCCTCGTTGAGATCGAGCACGCTGTCACCTTCAACGATCCTGAAAAAACCTTTTTTCAGAAGACTGGCGATCTCTTCCTTTGCGGAACATTCGTGCAGGGCTGCGTCCTTGTGACAGGGAAAAGGAAATCCCACATGGAACCTTGTCCCTTCGTCGAAAAAACGTGCCTGGCAGCTGAGATCTTCGGGTGTATGACGGAGCACCAGTTCAGAGGTGTCGCGGGAGTAGATTTTTCCGATGCGGGCATAGAGCAGTCGAAGGTAGTCGTAGATTTCCGAAACGGTGCCGACCGTCGACCTGGGGTTTTTCGGGATGGTTTTCTGCTCGATGGCGATGGCAGGAGCGATGCCTTCGACGATTTCGATTTCGGGGCGCGGCATCCGTTCGAGAAACTGGCGGACATAGGCGGAGAGGGACTCCACATACCGGCGATGCCCTTCGGCATAGAGTGTATCGAAGGCGAGACTCGACTTGCCGGAACCGCTGACGCCGGTCAGGACAACAAAGCGGTTCCTCGGAATTGCGACGGTGATATTTTTCAGATTATGGGTGCGTATACCCCTGAGAACGATATCGGGAAGCGCGGCAGCGCCGGAATGAACATCCGGCGACACGGAAACAGACATGATGGTATTGGCGGTTTCATTGACTCGAACAATGGGAATATACGACTCTCCTTACGTAAATAACGGAGAGAACCGGAGTCGCCATGAGCTTTATTGCGAAACCGGTATTGATGGTTCATACTCCCGGATCAGATCGGCGATGGTGGTCGATGCCATGAGATCCTGAATGCGGTTCTGAAGATTGCGCATATAACCGCGATAGTTGCAATGCCCGGCAATTTCGCAGCTATCGGGTTTTATAACGCATCGGGTGAGGTGCGGATTGCCTTCGATGGCCACGCCTATCCGGGCTACGGTAATTTCCTCCGGCGGCATCCCCAGACGGTATCCGCCCTTCACTCCCTGCACCGAGGCGACGATTCCGGCTTTTTTCAGGCATTGCATCGCTTTCGAAAGAAACTCCGGGGAAAAACCTATGAGGTCCGCCATCTCCTTTACGGTTACTACCCGACCCGATCCTTTTGTAGCAAGATAGGTGACCGCATGCAGTCCGTATTCGAATTTTCTTGAAACCTGAAGCATAATAAAGTACAATAATTCTTAAAGTGCGCATACTAACCAACTGGTAATAAAACACTGCGGATTGCAATTAGTTTTACGCATCGTATATTTTTATGCATTCTTTTCAGAAAGGCATCTTCGTTGCCTGTCGACGAGCAGCATGGCAACGGCCCGATCGCTTATGGCTTAACATACTATACGGCTTCCGATCATGACCCACTCATCAGTGAAAGATCAGTATTTCCTCTGGCAGCTTTCTGCCGAACACGAAGCGAAAATCCGGTACCATGAGTATGGCTGCAACGAACAGAACGATAAACCGCCGCTTCTGTTCCTCCATGGATACGGGGCGATGATCGAACACTGGAAGGAGAATATTCCCCGGTTCGCAGGAAGCCGCAGAATCTATGCCATGGACCTCATCGGATTCGGCAAATCGCAGAAACCCAACGTCCGTTACAGCCTGGAGCTTTTTGCCGCGCAGATCGAAGCGTTCCTGCATCTGAAAAAGCTCGACGACGTGATTCTTGTTGGCCATTCGATGGGCGGCGCGGGCAGCATTTATTACGCTCACCTCCGTCCCGAAAAGGTTCGCGCGCTGGTGCTTGCAAACCCGTCGGGATTATATGGCGACAGCATGGACGGCATGGCAAAGGTTTTTTTCGGGCTTGTCGGTTCGCCGATGATCGGGGAGGTGCTTTTTACGGCTTTCGCAAATCCGGTCGGCGTCAGCCAGAGTCTGGTTCCGACTTACTACAATCAGAACAAGGTGGATCTGAAGCTGATCAACCAGTTCGCCAGACCTCTGCAGGATAAAGGGGCCGTCTGGTCGTATCTCTCTCCTTCGCGGCGTCCGCAGGATTTCACGCTCGATCACCTTACGAAACCCTGCCGCTATGAAGGTCAGGCTTTCCTTGTCTGGGGAGCGGAGGACAGCGCGCTTCCTCCGCACAGAATCATTCCCGAGTTCCAGCAGCTGCTGCCGCAGGCGGGGGCGTTCATCATTCCAAAAGCTGCGCATTGCATCCACCACGATGCCTCCGAGGCTTTCAACGAACGGCTCGGAAGCATTCTTGATTCCCTCGAAAACTAATCGGTGTAGCCTCTCGTCCTGCCGCCGGTCCTGAACCGGATGTCGTCGAGTTGAGGCGCTTTCAGGCCAATCTGGAAGTAGTAGCTGTTGAACTCGCCGGAGGGCACCCACTGGAAACCCATCTGCCAGCAGTGCAGGTCGCGGTAGAGCTGGAGCATCGGAAAAACGAACTCGTTTCGCTGGATATCGTAGCCGGTATTGATGCCGACCTGCCAGTTTTTCGACAGGGCGACTTTTGCCGACATGTTGAGCAGCGTGGTCGTTTCGGCCTCTTTGAGGGGATCGGTTCTGTCGGAGAGCAGGTAGAGCGACATGCGCAGACGCCATGGAAGGGCAAAGTCGATATCGCTGAAGTCGCCGGCATCGAACCGTTCGCGGAATATGGCCTGTTCGGCGCGCATCGCCTCGGGACGCCCCGAAAGGCCGTTGCGGCTGCGGCCTTCGAGGTTCATGCTCATGTTGAAATACCCTTTCACGAACCGAAGCAATCCCCCTCCGTCTTCAGCCGCAAATCGGTCCACCCGGTCGCCCGTCAGAGGATCGTAGTCGTAAAAGTCATAGAGCGCGCCGGCGCTCATGAGAAAATTCGGAAAGAGCGCGCTGCTCGACGCCGTCACCAGCAGAGGGTTCCAGGGGCATTCTCCGGCGGAGAAGTTATAGGCGGTCGAGGCGGAGAGCGTGAAGAGGTGCAGGGTACGATCGCCGATGCCCTCCGGAGAGCTCAGTCTGCCGTGAAAGAGGTTTTTCAGGGTCAGTCCGACGGTATTCTGTCCTTCGGGTATATCGGCGTAGACCGAATGTTCGAAGCGGTTGTACCGATCGTAGCCGCTTCCGTTGAACACGGTGGAGTAATAATCGAAAGCGGTACCGGTAAAATCGGGGTTCCAGGTCCAGGACAGGGCAGGAATGAGCGTATGGCGCAGGGCTTTGAGGCCGGTGAGCCTTTCAAGAAAAGGCGTTTCCATTGCCGCATAGAGCCGCGTGGATACTTCGGCGCCGATATGCCAGGTCGAAAATCCTTCGGTGCCGGTTCGCTCGTCGGTAACGACGTTCGAGCCGTCGTAGTATCTGAGGATGTCGTTTCCGACAAGGTAGCGGCTGAAAGAGATGCCGGCGTTGACGTTGAAATGGCTGAAGAGCGTCGATTGCACGCGGAAGGGCAGCTGCAGCCTCATGCCGTAGCGGTCGTCGCCATAGGTTTCGTCCTCGAGGAACCTGCCCTGAAGGGTGATGCCCTGGGTGAAAAGCGCCTTGCTGCCCGGGGAATATTCCTTGAAATAACCCGCTTCAATAGCTCCGTCGGCACGATAATCCCATAACTCGCTGCCGGCACTGGAAGAGTAGAGCGCCCGAAGCGAACCTCCCGAGGTTATGGAGAGCCGGTCCCGCCAGTCGTCAAGGCTGCCGAGTCTGCCGGAACGGAACGGATAGAAGCGGTTCTGGTGGAAAGCGGCGACAGCGAGCTGACTTTCATCGCTGCTTCTCAGGTCGTCGGTTCGCTGATAACTGATAAGGGCTATGCTGTTCTCGTCATCGAAAGTCTTTGCGTATGATGCGTAGGATTCGGCCTGCTCGTTGACGACCGTTCCGCTGTCGATGGCGTCGAGATCGTAACTGCGGTCTCCGCCCTGGAACCGAAGCCGCGCGTCGAGGGAGGAGGATGGATCGAAATCCTGGTGATGTTCGAAGCGAAAGCTCCAGCTGTTGAACTCCTCGAAATCCGGGTCGCCGGAGTCGCCCTTGAAGTATCGTTCGTATTCGCCTTCGAGCATGCCTGTGAAGTTGTACCGGCTGTTGTAACGGAACCGCTCGGCAAGCCTCCAGCTTCCGTTGAATGCGATGTCGCCTTCGATGCGCAGGTCAGTGTAATCGCTGATGGCCCAGTAGTAACCGAGATCCGAAAACGAGTAGCCCCGGTCGCCGTCGTGGCCCAGGCGGGGAATAAGCACCCCGGAAGAACGACCTTCATGCAGCGGAAAAACCATGAACGGAAGGGGCAGTATGGGAATGGCCGGCAGCCGTTTCGAAAAGATTTCCGGCCGGATGTACATGATGAAGGGCTTTGCGATGATCCTGCTGCCGGGAATGATTTTCATGTAGTCCGACGATATCCAGTAATGCGGTTCAGGGTCGTCGCAGGTGGTGAAGGTACCGTCGCGGATGACAAGCTCGCCGTTTTCAAGCCGGCTCACCTGCTGTCCGCCGAAAATAACACCGGACGAACTCGATGTGAGGTTGGTGGTTTCGCCGCTGCCCGAGGAGAAGGCATAGGTGATCCTGTCGGCATTGAAACTGCCCTCCCGGTTGCTGAATACCGCAGGTTCGGCCTTCCCCTGAGCTTCTGCTCCGCTTCCGTATGCATGAATGGTCGAACTGCCGAAGTCCACCGTTATTTTCGGAGCGCTGACGGTAGTGGAATCGCGTTCGATTCGCGCTTTGCCCCGCAGTTCCATGGATTTCGCACCGAAATGGTAGATGAGGGAATCCCTGGCGGAAAATGCGGTGATGCTTTCACGGGCTCCGGCCGACGACGGCAGATGGCTGCCGGAAACAACGTCGGTTTCAGCAGCAGCGGCAGCACCGTACGGCAAATGCATCGCAAGAACCGCCGCAAGCAGCATGACATGCCTGCCGACAGTCACTGGCCTACTCTCCGGATCGGATGAACAAGGGTATCTTTCATAGGTATCTCTCGAAAAGTTTCAATATATTAATTTTATTGTTGCCTAAGCGTCGCCTTTTCTGCGCTTGATGCTTCCGGGACCTTTTGCACCCGACTCATTTCAGTAAATTTTCGCTGCTGCTCCATGTCCTCGTCGCCTTATTCAGCTCCCGATGAAAGGGGGCACTTCGGTATGTTCGGAGGGAAGTTCATTCCCGAAACGCTCATCAGAAACGCCGCCGATCTCGAATCGGAGTACCGGAAATCGAAAACGGATCCCGCTTTTCAGAAAACGCTCGGCAAACTCCTGCGCGATTATGTGGGCCGCCCGACTCCGCTCTATCATGCCGAACGGCTCAGCGCAAGGGCCGGAGGCGCTTCGATCCTGCTCAAGCGCGAAGATCTGTGCCACACCGGCGCGCACAAGATCAACAACGCGCTCGGCCAGGCGCTCCTTGCCCGCCGCATGGGCAAGCGACGCGTTATCGCCGAAACCGGCGCCGGCCAGCACGGCGTCGCCACGGCAACGGTTTGCGCGCTGTTCGACATGCAGTGCATCGTCTACATGGGAGAGGAGGATATCCGGCGCCAGGCCCCGAACGTCGCGCGCATGAAACTCCTCGGCGCCGAAGTGCGGCCGGTGACTTCGGGATCGAGGACGCTCAAGGACGCCACAAGCGAAGCCATCCGCGACTGGATGAACAACCCTGAAGAAACCTTCTACATTATCGGTTCCGTGGTGGGCATGCACCCATACCCGATGATCGTGCGCGACTTCCAGGCCGTGATCGGCCGTGAAACGCGGGAACAGGTGATGGAACAGGCCGGAAAACTGCCCGAGGTGATTACCGCCTGCGTCGGCGGAGGCAGCAACGCCATCGGCATGTTCCACGAGTTTCTCGACGACGTGCCGAAGGTGGAACTGGTCGGCGTGGAGGCTGCTGGCGAAGGTCTCGAGGGACGGCACGCGGCATCGCTGACGAAGGGCGAACCCGGCGTGCTGCACGGCGCCATGACAAGGCTGCTGCAGACCGAAGACGGCCAGGTGCTCGAAGCCCACTCGATCTCGGCCGGACTCGATTATCCCGGCGTCGGCCCGGAACACTGCTATCTGCAGGAATGCGGACTCGTCAGCTACACATCGGCTACTGACCGCGAAGCGCTCGACGCCCTGAAGACGCTGGCCGAAACCGAAGGAATCATCTGCGCGCTCGAATCGGCCCATGCCGTTCATTACGCGCTGAAGAGAGCGGCAACCATGCAGAGGGATTCGATCCTTGTGGTAAACCTTTCAGGCCGCGGCGACAAGGATATGGGCACAATCATCGAGAGCCTCGGCCTGTGAGCGCCCGCATCGCGCAGGCGATTGACTTGTGTATGTGTTACGAACTGAAACAACAGTGACGATAAGGGTTACAGGAATAAAAAAACAAGAAAATCCGGCTTTGCTTTTTTTCCTGTTGCACGAAAAAAAAAAAATCCCTATAATTAGCCCACTCTTTCAGATGCGGGAATAGCTCAGTTGGTAGAGCACAACCTTGCCAAGGTTGGGGTCGCGAGTTCGAGTCTCGTTTCCCGCTCCGGAAAACAGAAAGCCCCGGTATCGACCGGGGCTTTTTTCGTTCAGGATCGCTTCCGACAGACAGGCCAGGCTCAACAGTCCGCCCGGTTTTTCAACCGACAAAACGATGGGTTTTTGTTATTTTTATTATATTCTGACCCTTCAGGACTCCGATGTCAAATCCACGTCGTCGCGGTCATGATCTTTCGACAGCACACGGAGAGGTGCGAGAGCGGTTGAATCGGGCGGTCTCGAAAACCGTTGTGCGAGCAATCGTACCGTGGGTTCGAATCCCACCCTCTCCGCAGCAAACCCCGCGAAAGCGGGGTTTTTGCTTTCAGGGCGGGATGAGAACCCAATCTCTTGGGTTCGAAAACGGCAACGCCGTTTCGACGGCGAGCGAATGCGAGTCCGCCCCGAAGGGGTGAGGGCCGACAGGCCCGAATCAATCCCACCCTCTCCGCAGCAAACCCCGCGAAAGCGGGGTTTTTGCTTTCAGGGCGGGATGAGAACCCGATCGTATGGGTTCGAATTCCAAAGGAGGGCGGACATTCCTGTCCGCCATTCGATTTACTCACACCACAGTGCCCCATCCCCATAAAGCAGCAATGCACTCCAAACAGCGCACAAGTCTTTGCTCCGGCTTCGTTGCCTGTTTCCCGGCTCGTTACCGGCGAGATGGTTCGCTTGAATTGCATGGCAGACAGGAATGTCCGCCCCCCTTGTATAAAGAGGAGATGATCCTGCAACGGGAGTCTGGCCCGGTTTTGCTGCATCACGGGCGTTTCGAGATGGCAGGTGGGCATAACCCGGAGCAATGATGGCTCCCGGAGATTGATTTTTTTTTATGTAATTGCGAGCGTTCCCCTTCTTTCTTTTCCTGACCGTTGTTGTTGTTCATGCAATATCGTATTATATACCCTTACCGGGTATGGGTATATAATACGATGAGCACAGAGCATCCAATTGAATCAATGTACTTATGGCAAAAGTCAGACATATAGCTCCTTCCGCCGCTTTTGAAATGACAAGGAAAGGGGCGCTGCTGGTCGATGTTCGCGAAAAAGGCGAGATCGAGAGGAAAGCTTTCGATGTTCCGGAGGTGATGGCGGTTCCGCTCAGCCGGTTCGAGAGCGGCTGCGGAGAAATTCCTGCGAACCGCAAGGTGATTATGGTCTGCAGAAGCGGCAACCGGAGCACGACCGCCGCGAGTATGCTGATGAGCCGCGGATACAAAAACGTGGCGAATCTGCAGGATGGCATTATCGGCTGGGAGAGGGCCGGTCTGCCGGTTACGAAAAAACAGAATCAGAGCATTTTTGGCCGGCTGCTGAAGCTGCTTGGCGGCCGATCGTGAACGCGGCCTGATACGAGATCAGCCAAGTTCAAAGGAGGTGATGCCGTAGGTTCGGCAGAGCCCGATCTCCGGGGCTTTTCCCCTGTACATGCGGGCAGTTTCGAATACAGGCCGCATGCCGTGCCGCTCAACCAGGGCGAGCGCATGGGTATTCGGCATGGGTATGTCGAGAAACAGCGGTTCGGATTCAGGCACTCCTGCTTTGAGCGAGACGAAAAGATGTTCGGCGATCTCCGGACTGTCTGCAAAAAGCGGACCGATCTTGTATCCGTTGCGGCAGGGACGCGCCACTCCGTATCCGGCAAGTCTGCCGCCATGCATCTTGCAGAGCGACTGCGTACCGGGACGGCTGATCCAGCATCCGAGGAATGCTTCGCGAGGCTCGGCAAAGAACTGCCGGTCGTAGCCGTAAAGTTCCGTTTTCGGCACCGATCCGAGGGGAATCACGCCCGGAGCTGTTTCCCCGCCACCCTTTCCTTCATAGCGGGCGTTGTTCCAGGCGAGACTGAAACCTGACTTGCGGTAGTTCTCCTGCCGGGCAACCACGCCGTCAAGACCCACGGTGCGCCCTTCGAGGCGTTCAAGGCCGGTGTTCCATACCTGCAGACCATATCCTTTGCCGCGGCAGTCGGGCCTGACGATATAGAAGCCGAGAAATCCGAACGAACTGCCGTAGCGGACAACGGATATCACAGCAACCTGCTCGTCGCCGAGCCATCCCCCGACGAAACCGTTCGTATCGGCACTCCAGAAGCAGTCTGCGTCATGTATACCGGGGTTCCACCCTTCGGCGGCAGCCCAGTCTACCGCCATATCGACATCTTTGCGGGTCATGGTCCTGATGATGAGATCGCTTTTCATACTTTGCGTCGTTTTGTCGATTTCCAGTTCCACATGCCTGTATCGTCCCTGATCTCTTCGCAGACCCTTAGCACATGGTCGAGTTCCTCTCTGCGAAGTCCGCTGTGCAGCGAAAAACGCATGAGCGCTCTGTTCTTCGGCGTAGCCGGAGCGCAGAACACCGATCCGAATACGTTGCGTTCCTCGAGTGCGTCTCTGAGCAGTTCGGTTTCAGGCTCGGTGCCGGGTTCGAGAGAGATGATCTGCGACTGGCTGACGATCGCGTATCCGAGATCAAACAGACCTTGACGCAGGTACATGGCGTTTTCATGCAGTTTCTTTCGCCGGTCGTCGCCCTTTCTGATAATTTTCAGCGTTGCCGCCAGTCCGGCGATTTCGTGCGGCAGGAGAGCGGAACTGAATATTGCAGGATGAGCCATATAGGGATAGCATTGGGCAAAGCGCTTCGAGCAGAAAATGATGCCTGCCCTGCCGGCAAAAGCTTTTGCGAGACTTCCGGTGATGAAATGCACCCTGTCGGTGAGACCGAGAGCAGCCACAAGGCCCCGTCCCTCGGGACCATGGGTGCCGAGGGAGTGCGACTCGTCGACTACGGAAATGCAGTTGTATCGGTTCGCAATATCGACGATATCGGCCAGCGGCGCTATGTCTCCCGTCGTACTGTAAAGCGAATCCACGAGAATGATGCCCTGTCCGTGACGCTGGATGAGTTTTTCAAGGTGTGCCGCATCGTTGTGCAGAAAGGTATGAAACGGCGCGCCTGCCGATTTTATTCCCTCCCAGAGGGACATGTGGGTCAGAAAATCGATATAGACCGGGGTGCTGCTGTCGGCGATAACCTGCATGAGGCCTACGTTTGCAGCCCATCCGGATTGGCAGAGAATTGCGCTCTCGAATCCGGCGAACCCGGCAATATCGGCTTCGAAAATCGCCTTGTCGCTGCCGTCATGCATAAAGACCGCCGACATCACCATATCCTGCCCCGTCTGCTCGAGTTTTTCGATCTGGGCGTGCGAAATATCGGGGTGCATCGAAATATTCAGATAATCGTTACTCTGGAGAATAATGGCATCCGTACCGGGTTTTCTGCCAAGAACGAGAGGTTTGCCGTTGAAGCGTGGATGAATGGATTCCTTTTCAAATGCACTCAACCGCTTTTCAAGAAAATCCGGAACTGCGAGGATGAAGCGGTCTTCCGGGCCGTTGTTGACTGCATTCGGTATTTTTCCATCTTTTCCGATCATCGTATCGCTCCTTATGTTTGATCAAATCCCTTCCTGTGATTATTATTGTAATTATGGCATCTGAAATCGTCCATGGCAATCGCAGAAAAAGCTCGGCGACCATTTCTGTAAAGATAAATAACCTGGTCCATGCTGACAGTTTGTGTCCGGTTATAATTTACGGAAAAGCCATATTCTGCAGAAAAAGAACGCTCCTGCCCATACCATGGAATTGCGCGTCAAGAGACGCATAGTCCGGAATAAAACGCAGGTACAGGCATCAGAAGCATTGAAAACGCAGGAGAACCGGGTCTGGACCAGCGAGCTTTTTCCCTTATTACTATATATAGTTACAGGGAGAAACTGATTGCGGGCAGAAGCGGTTCATGTAATGACACATACACCGAATTCCTTCCCCTTGGCTTTATAACTGAAAATACCAGTCAAGTCGCCAGTAATGTTTTTCCAATGCAGAAACTGAAACAGAAAGCCATAGATATTGTCGAACATGCAGAACCGAATCTGGGCATTATCGGACTGTTCGGAATTCTCGGGTATCCGGTTTATTACATTATCTGGACCTATATGTTTCCGCAGCCTTATGAGAACCTGTCGTTCAGGATTCTCTGTGCGTTCATATCTCTCCCATGGGTGTTCTACCGGAAACTGCCGCAACGGTGGCAGAAACTGTTTCCTGTCTATTTCTTTCTTTCGCTTTTTATTGTCATGCCCTTTTTTTTCAGTTTCATGTTGCTGAAGAACGAATGGTCGCTGGTGTGGGCGATGTCGTTCATGGCCGGAACATTTCTGCTGACGCTGTTCATCTTCGACTGGAGGATCATCTTCATAATGACCCTGTCCGGATTTCTTGCTGCCTATGCCACGGTACTGTTTCTTGATGGCTCGGTATCTTACGCATACTTCACTCCCGAATACATCCCGATTTTCCTTTTCTCCGTATCCGGCGGCATTATCGCCAACCACAGGAAACAGCTCGCTCACCAGAGCAGGGTATCGCTTCTGCAGAGCCTCAGCGGCAGCATAGCCCATGAGATGAGAAATCCGCTCAGCTCAATAACCCATGCCATGAGCTCGCTGCAGGCTATTCTGCCCAACAAGCCACACAGCAGCGATTCGGATGGCAGAGTCGATCTGAGCTTTTCCGGCCTGATCAACATCCACGATGTCATCGAGGAAAGTACGTCAACGATACGAAGGGGGAATAAAATCATCGATTCGATTCTGGCCAGCCTTCAGGATGGATCGGTTGATAGCAACAATTTCAGAAGGCATTCGGCTAAAACCATTGTTCACACGGCCATAAACAGTTACGGTTACGGCTCCGTTGAGGACAAGATGCTTGTTGCCGATAAATCCTCGGACAACTTCGACTTTTTCGGCGACAAGGACCTGTTCATCTATGTTTTGTTCAACCTGATGAGAAATGCGCTCTATTACAAGAGCCGTCCGGACTTCAGAATCGAAATAACGACGGAACGCGGAAGTACCTGCAACTTCATCAGATTCAGGGATTACGGTCCGGGAATACCGGCAACGAAAAGGGCAAGGATTTTCGACCGGTTCTACACCTATGGGAAAAGCGGGGGAAACGGACTGGGACTCTCTTTCTGCAAAAGAGTGCTGCAGGCTTTTGGCGGCGACATAAGCTGCGACTCGGAAGAAGGCCGCTGGACGGAGTTCACCATCAGGCTTCCCGCCTATCATTCGAAAAAGGTGATCGATCTGAAAAAAGAGATCATGAAAAGCAAAAGGATCCTGATAGCTGACGATCAGGTGAGCAACCGTCTGCTGCTTGCGAAGTATATTTCGGAATGGCAATGTCCTTTCGACGAGGCGGAGAACGGCAAACAGGCACTGGAAATGGCTGCACTCCGTAGCTATGACCTTATATTCATGGACTTTGAAATGCCAGAACTCAATGGCGATTGCGCAATAACCCGGCTGAGAACTGCAAAAAATATCGAGCCCTCGCTCGCCATGCATTACCTGCAGACCCCGGTCATCGGCATAACGGCACTTCCCCAGTCCGAAGCACGTATGCGCGCTGCGAAGTGCGGGATGAACGAAATTCTCTCGAAGCCGGTCAGAAGACCCGATATCGTCGGTGTTTTCGAGCGGTATTTCTTCTCGGAAACGTCGACGATATCGTCAGAACTGGAGGATGCCATCTGCGGCAGCAGAATCCTGCTGGTGGACGACAATGAAACGAGCCGGAAGTTCATGAGTATGATTCTCGAGCACTACGGCTGCCTTACCGGACAGGCCGAAAACGGCGAAATCGCTCTGGAACGCCTCGAGCTGCAGGACTACGATCTCATTATTATGGATATGGAAATGCCGGTCATGAACGGCCTGGAGGCAGCACGCGAAATACGTAAGGGTGAGCGGTTCAGGCGATTCAGAAAGTTCGATACCATCCCGATCATCGCGATCACCGGAAATACCGATACCGAAAACATCGCCAGATCGAAGGCGGCAGGGATGAACCATCATATCGGTAAACCGGTATTCAGGGATGAACTGATTTCGGTCATAACCGCCTGGCTTACCTGCAGAATCGAGCCGGACAGCCTCAGGCAGAACGGAGTACGGAGGGAGCCTGAAGAGAAAAACTTCTGGGAAACTATCGCCGGAGAAAAAATCCTTGACCGGTCGATCATCAGCAGCCTGATGGAAACAGGCGGCAACGAGCTGGTCACGAGCATACTGCGGCTCTATATTGACGACACGAAGGAAATTCTGGAGAGACTCGGCTCTGCAGTACCTTCAGACGATATAAAGAGCGTTGATATGCTCATCCATACGCTGAAAGGCTCTTCGGGAAGCTGCGGAGCGAACCGCCTGTATATGCTGACCCGTTATATTAACGAATTCACCAGAAAAGGCAGATGGCCGGACAACGACCGGTGGCTTGCCGTACTGTGGCAGACATTCAACGATACCTCTGGTGCTATAACAACTATGCTCGAAAACAACGTGATCGATGGGTAAACGCATCCTGATCGTCAAGAACATTGCCAGAGAAGGGCCGGGACTGCTGGAACCTGTTCTTGAAAGGCACTGCGTCGCATATACGGTGTGCGATATTTCGCGAGGCGATACGATTCCCGATCCTCTTGCCTGCGACGCTCTGGTCATCCTCGGAGGGCCGCAAAGCGCCGAGGACAACACTCCTGCCATGCAAATGGAGCTCGACATGGCCGGGCGAGCCCTGCAGGCAGGAATGCCCTGCCTCGGCATATGCCTCGGGTTGCAGGTGATGGTCAAAGCCGCCGGCGGCCTGGTTACGGCAAGCCCTGTAAGGGAGATCGGCTTTTTCGACCATGAAGACAGCCCGTACCGCATGGAACTGACAGGCGAAGGAATAAATGATCCGTTGTTCGGGAATATGCCGGAGTCGTTCCGTGTGTTCCAGCTGCACGGGGAAACCGTTGACATAACCGGATCGATGCGGCTGCTCGGCGTCGGCAGGCATTGCAGGAACCAGGCTGTCAGGGTCGGGCCCAACGCTTATGGGCTGCAGTGCCATTTTGAACTTACTGCCGAAATGCTTGCGGAGTGGTCGAGGCTCGATCCCGACCTTCAGAACACCGGAAGCGATATCCTCTGCGAACAGTTCGAGGCTATCAGGGAGGAGTATACCCGAACCGGGATCTCTCTGATGACGAATTTCCTGAAAATCGCGGCAATAGCCTGATTCCGCAGAACCAGGCCACTATTGATGGGCTTTCGAAGAAACCTATGCGATAACAAGGTCGATGGTTCGCCGCTGCATATCGACGGCATGCACTTTCACCTTCACCCGCTGGCCGATCTGCAGTCGTTTCTTGCGGCGTTTGCCGATGAGGGAGTAAGTGGTTTCGTCATACTCGTAATAATCGTCGGTAAGGTTGCGCATGTGCACGAGGCCTTCGATGGCAAAATCAACCATCCTGACGTAGATGCCGTATTCGGTCGCTCCTGAAATTACCCCCTGGTAAACCTTGCCGAGATGGCCGGCCATATACTCGACCTGCTTGAGTTTGATGGACTCGCGCTCGGCTTCGACCGCGCTTTTTTCGCGCTCGTTGGAGATGCGGCTGACGATCCTGATCTTCTCTTCGAGTTCGGCAAGGCGTTTCGGGCTGATTTTCTTTTTCTTGCGGCGCAGATGCTCATATTCGAAGAGCAGCCGGTGCACGACAAGGTCGGGATAACGGCGGATAGGCGATGTGAAGTGGGTGTAGTGCGAAAAACCGAGTCCGTAATGGCCGCTGTTTTCGTCGGTGTAGACGGCTTTCGACATGCAGCGCAGCACCAGTTCGTTGACGAGAAACTCCACGTTGGTGCCATGCACCTGCTGCAGCAGCTGGCGAAGAGCTTTGGCCGTTACCACCGGACCTGTTTTCTCCCGGTTCAGCTTCAGGGTGTAGCCGATCTTTCTGACAAAGTTTGCGAGTATGACGACCCGCTCCTGCTGCGGAGAATCGTGCACCCGGTAGATTACCGGCTGCGCGCTCTTCTTGCGCTCGCGGAAGGTTCTGGTGAGATATTCTGCGACCTTGCGGTTCGCCAGCAGCATGAACTCTTCTATGAGCCGGTGGCTCGACAGCCGCTCTTTTTTTATCACTTCGACAGGCTCGCCTTTGCTGCCGAGCCTGAAGCGAACCTCCTCCGTTTCGAAATCGAGTCCGCCATGGCGGAAACGTTCTTCGCGGAGCCGGACGCTGATGCTTTCGAGCAGCTGCAGTTCCATGGCATAATCGCCTTCGCCTTTAAGGATGATATCCTGGACATCCTCGTAGGTAAAACGCCGCTTTGAATGGATAACGGTTTTATGGAACTCGTGTTCCTTAACTTCCCCGCTCTCCGTCATGATAAAGAATACGCTGAAGGCCATCCGGTCCACGCCGGGATTGAGGCTGCAGATCTGTTCGGATAACCTGGAGGGCAGCATGGGAATGACGCGGTCCACCAGATAGACCGAAGTGGCCCGTTTCATGGCTTCGCGGTCAAGCAGCGAATTTTCGGGCACATAGTGCGAAACGTCGGCTATATGCACGCCGATGCGGTACAGGCCGTCTTCGAGCGGTTCGACCGAAAGAGCGTCGTCGAAATCCTTTGCGTCTATCGGATCGATAGTGAACACCGTTTTGTCCCGGATATCGAGACGTCCTTCAAGGTCGGCTCCGGCGATGCCTTCCTGGATGGACTCGGCAAAGCGGACAATCTCTTCGTCAAACGTTTCGTCGATGCCGTGATTGCGGGCGATGGCGCTGACTTCCACCCGGGACTCACCTGCGGCGCCGAGCACTTCGAGCACCCTGGCCTGTATGATGCCGGGCTTGCGGAAATCAAGATCACCTGCCAGCACTTTCTGACCGTCTTTCGCGCCGGCAGCCTGCTTGATGGGGATGGAGATTTCCGGCAGCAGCTTGCGGTCGTCGGCCTTGAGGGTGAACTTCCGGTTCGCCCGGTGAAGGGTGCCGACAATAGTGCTGAGCTTACGGCTTACGACATTGACGACGATGCCTTCGCACCGCTGGTGAGGAGTTGATTTCGTCGTGTAGGTTTCAGGCACGGTCGTCACGACAACCTCGACTTCGTCGCCGTGTATGGCTGAGTTCATGTCGCCGGATTTGACGAAAATATCGTCGTCGAAACCCTCCACATCAATAAATCCGTATCCGTTGGGATGGGTGGAAAGCTTTCCCGTATAGGTCCCGTCGACCCTGAACTGCTCCTTGCCGGGAGCCGGAAACTGTCTGGTGTGCTCCAGCAGGTCTTCATAGGTTGCAGGCTCGAGACACTGCATGCCGTAACAGCGGTTGGAGTCCTTGTCTACCGTTCCGTCTTCCTGCAGTTTGTGAAGCACGTACCAGAAACCGGGCAGCTGCCGGGATTCGGTGTACCCCATGATTTTGGCAAGCTCCACGGACCTGAACCTTTCGCCTTCGTGGTCTGAGAGAAAATTGACGATTTCTGCGGCAAGAGAGCTTTCTCCCCTCTTGAAAAGAAATTCGTTGATAAGGATGTGGTCGTTCGGACGGACCCTGTCCGCGCTCTGCGTCGGATTGGTCCTGTTTCTCTTTTTTCCCGATGCTCCGGGCTTGCGGTTATGACGCTGTCTTGCCACTCTGAATAATTTAAATGTGTATTGCGTGCCGGAGCCGGGGACTCTTCGGAACGGTGGGCAGCCATTCCGAGAAACCATAAGAATCTTTTCCGCGTTAGTACTTAACCTGTAATCGGCACATTCGTCCTTTCCTGCAACGGATGACTGGAAATCCTGTAATACAAAACCTGCAGGAACCAACAAAACACCTTAACATAATGAAAAGAAGCCACAAATTCAGCGTTCCGGCAGTGGTTTTCATGATTGTCGCACTGCTCATGCCCGACTATTACACCTCAGCCGCAGAAAAAGGAAGTCCTGCCGCCTCCATCCGTTCAGTTACAATCGGCAATCAGGTATGGATGACAGATAATCTGGACGTTACCCGTTACCGGAACGGCGATGAGATTCCGCAGGTGCAGGATCCCCTGTTGTGGAACAGCCTGAAAACGGGGGCCTGGTGCTATTACGAAAACAGAAGCGAAAACGGAGTTACATACGGAAAACTCTACAACTGGCATGCGGTGAACGATCCGAGAGGTCTGGCTCCCCAGGGGTGGCATATTCCGTCGGATGCCGAATGGCAGCAGCTTGTAGAAGCGACAGGAGGTGAGAAAGCGTCAGGAACAAAGCTGAAATCCACGGTGCTGTGGAAGGCTCCTGTGGTAGGAGCTGACAACAGCAGCGGTTTTACGGCAATTCCGGCAGGATACCGGAGCAGCAACGGGGACTTTCACCTTCTGGGCACCAATGCCAGTTTCTGGAGCGCCACGGACAACAACGGTTATGCGGCATGGCACAGGCAGCTGTTCAACGCCTATTCCGCCGTCTACCGCGTGAGCAGCAGCAAGTCTCTCGGGCTGTCGGTACGCTGCATCAGGAACTGATGCAGCAAAGCAATACCAAGGCTCACGAGGTTGTCATCCGGTAACCGGCATGATCGGAGCTTTCGTGAGCCTCATTCTGGTTTCTGCACTCAGGGCAGATGACATGCAGCACAACGCGCTTGTCGATTACCGTGAACTCTTCGGAAAGATTTTCAGGAATTGAAATCCCGTCATAGCCCTCATGCCTGAAATCGAAAATCCGGCCGCACCTCACGCAATGAATATGATGGTGGCTTTCCGTATCGGGGTCGAACCGCCTGACGCCAGTCGTCGACTCCACTATGGCTATAAGTCCCACCGCCGCAAACGTAAGAAGAGTGCGGTTGACGGTCTCAAAGGAAATACCGGGAAAGTCTTTTCTGATCCGGCGATAGACGTAATCTGCCGAAGGATGATCGGGACATCCCTTCAGAAGAGAGTAAATCGCCGTCCTCTGAGGCGTTATCTTCAGATTGCGCTCCCTGCAGAAGGCAAAAAAACGCTCGAGATCGCCCTGAACTATGTCTACTTCTGCCATAACCTGATCCTCCATCTGTTCATAGCATTGCGGGAACCTCTGGAACGTTATTAAGCAACCGGATTGCCTGGATGGCCGAAATCGAAATCATCATGCGCGTGCATGCAGAATCCATTATCGCTGCTCCGGCAGCTCATCACACTTCCCGGAATTTCCCATTGTGTTGTACACTGTTCCTGCTCTCGGGGGCTTAAAACAGGATTATTTTAATCTCATTACAAATATAACAATTATGAACTCGCATTCCGCACCGCCTGTTCTATCAAAAGATAAAAAAAACCTAAAAAAGATTTGTTCTTATTTAAGAATATTTCTATAATTCAGCAATGCATTACAGCAGTAAATCATGTTTCCTAACAAAATATTCAAGGAGGATCGCAATCATGTCAGATCATATCGAAGACCAGTTTTATTACAGCGATGCAGGCATGCCGCTGCTCGGGGACGCTTTTCCGGAAATGCAGGTGCAGACCACCCATGGCCCGATGAACATTCCGGGCGATCTCAAAGGTTCGTGGTTCGTGCTTTTCAGCCATCCGGCGGATTACACTCCGGTCTGCACGACGGAGTTCCACGCTTTTCAGGAACGCGTGCCGGATTTCGACAAGCTCGGGTGCAAGCTCGTGGGCATGTCGGTCGATCAGGTGTTTTCGCATATCAAATGGGTTGAGTGGATCAAGGATAACCTCGATACGGAAATCACATTCCCCATTGTTGCCGCCAATGACCGCATCGCCATGCAGCTCGGCATGCTGCATCCCGGCAAGGGCTCCAATACCGTCCGCGCCGTGTTCGTGGGCGATCCGGAAGGAAAGGTCAGACTGATCCTCTATTATCCGCAGGAGATAGGCAGGAACATCGACGAGATCGTGCGTGCCGTCAAGGCCCTGCAGGTTTCGGACAGCAACAAGGTTGCCATTCCTGCAAACTGGCCGGAGAACACTCTCCTGAAGGATCGGGTGATCATTCCACCGGCAAACAACATCGAAGATGCGAAAAAACGACCGTCGCAGTACGACTGTTATGACTGGTGGTTCTGCCATAAGTCGCTTTGATGCTCCGGGGAAAACCGGAAATCATAAGGATAAAAGCCGGAAGACTGCCCGTCCTCCGGCTTTTATCGTTTTCGGACGATTTTTTTGCCGCTCCCCCGTCCGTGCAGACAGCGTGCGGTTATCGGTTTCGTTCTTTCCGGAGCAGCTTTTTGGCCGGCGCGTAACCTGAAGACGCTGAACGCTGCAGATTGGCAAGCATGCCGTCGCGGTCTCCAAGTTCGCCGAGCATGATGCCTTTTAAAAACAACGCTTCGGGATAGTTTTTTCTTCTTTCAAGCGCGCCGGTGCAATCGGCAACGGCACCGGCGTAATCGTTCAGCTTGACTTTTACAAGGGCACGATTGTAATATATTTCCGGATTTTCGGGGTTCAGGGCTATTGCCTTATCATAATCGGCAAGCGCTCCCGGGAAGTTTCCTGTTCTGATCCGGGATACAGCCCTGCCGATAAACGCTTCGCGATAGTTTCCGTTAATGGAAATCGCCCTGTCGAAATCCAGAAGCGCTGCCTTATGGTTCCCGAGTATCGCACGGGACATGCCGCATCGGTAAAAGGGTTCGGCGTAGCCTGGCTGCAATGCGGTGAGCTTAAGAAAATCACGGAGCGCGCCTTCATGATCGCTGAGACTCTGGCGGGAACAGCCGCTGTTGTAAAAAGCTTCGGGATAGTGAGGCTTGAGGGCAATGGCGGTGGCGAAATCGTCAAGCGCTCCGGCATGATCGCCAAGCGCAGCTCTGGACAGTCCAAGGTTGTTGTAGACTTCAGCCTGAACGGCGTTGATCCTGAGCGCCTGGTTGAAATCGGCGATCGCTTCCTGGTGCCTGCCTGTTGCCGCAAAAACAAGTCCCCGGTTGTTGTATGCCTCGGTCAGCGCGGGTTCGATTCCGATGGCTTTGCTGTAATCGGATGCCGCTCCTTCGGCATCGCCGGATGCCGCTTTGCAAAGTCCCCTGTTGTTGTATGCTTCGGCACGCCCGGGATTTATTTTCAACGCCTCGCTGTATGCTTCGGCGGCGCCGGAAAAATCGCCTTTCCGGAATTTGACTGCGGCGTTCATGAGAATCGCATCCTCACCCGACGAGGACGCGAATGCCTGCACCGGCAGGGTAAAAATCTGCGTCAGAAACAGAAGAAGCAGATATGGCACTAACGTGTTCATCGGAATAAAGGGGATAGATAGAGAATGCTCAACCACGAATGGTCATGACGTACCGGTCTCAGGCTCGCCTTTGCGTATGCGGTAAAACCGCACGCAGTATTCCGCAAAGGAATAGGAGAGCATGAGCACGGAGAGGTACATGAAAAATTCCTGAATCGGGTAACGCTCAAAGATGGGATGCGGCCAGACCATGGTGATGAACATGATCGAAACGAAACCGACGGCCCACTTGCCCGGCCAGAGCGATGTCGTGAGCACCTTGTGCCGATATCGGATGTACGCCGCTCCGGAAAAAATCAGCATATCGCGCAGGATGGCGAAGAGCACGAACCAGAGAGGAAGCTTTCCGATCCAGAGAAAATAAAGCGCGGCGCTGGCAAGACAGAGCTTGTCGGCGAGAGGATCGAGAATCTTGCCCATCTCGGACACCTCGTTTGTCCATCGGGCGGCCTGCCCGTCAAACCAGTCGCTCAGC
The DNA here is from genome assembly GCA_016868665.1 of Chlorobiota bacterium. Taxonomy (GTDB): domain Bacteria; phylum Bacteroidota; class Chlorobiia; order Chlorobiales; family Chlorobiaceae; genus Chlorobium. Next base: position 33,951 of record VGGK01000007.1, on the reverse strand, counting down.
ACGGCAATGATCATCAGGATGATGGCAATGGTGAGCTGGCCGGCATGATAGTAGTATATGAACCACGGAATCAGCAGGATTCTCAACAGGCTGAGAAAGTTCGGAAGATTGAAAATATGGCCTTCCACAGATTCTATCGGTTTATATTCTCGTTCTCATGACAAGGGCAGGCAAACCGGCCGCTCATCCTTCAGCGTATGATCATATCCGGCCGCGACTCGACGAACTGCGCCCAGTTTTTCCGCTTCGCGCCGCCTGATGCGGAGTGAACACGTATCTCCGGCAACTTGTTCCCTCCCGTTTTAAGCAGATCGCAAAGAGCGATTCCGAGCGCATCGGTCATATCGAAAGTGGCCGGCCCGGAATCGAAACGAAGCATGCCGCGTACCATGCAGGCCACCTGCTGCTTGCCGGCGGAACCTCTTCCGGTAACAGCAGCCTTTACCTCGCGGGGAGCATACTCGCGCAGCTCCACCTTACGGTTCATAGCAAGCGCAATAATGGCTCCCCTGACCTGCCCGAGCTTGAGAGCCGACTGGACGTTCCTGTTTAAAAAAACTGTTTCAAGGGCAAGGCACCCGGGATGGAAGGCTTCCATGACCAGTTCAAGCTCGCGATATATCTCGCCTATCCTTTCGGGATAGCTTTTCCGGCGATTCAGCCGGATCACTCCGCATGCAAGAACATGAAACCCGGCCGCATCTTTCCGGATAACGCCGTATCCGGTATACAGGCTACCGGGATCCACCCCGAGCACAACCATGCGTCTACTATCCGTTTAAACTGTTCATCGCCTTTTCGCTGATTTCCATATTGCTGTAGACGGCCTGAACATCGTCGTTATTTTCAAGCGCGTCGATCAGCCTGATGACTTTTTCGGCGTCTTCCGTTTCGAGTTCGATATAGTTTTCGGGTACGAGATCGACCCGCGCGTTTTCATAAGCGATCGACGCATCGTCGAGAGCTTTTTTGGCGGATTCAAGATCGCGCAGATCGGTGAGCACCGTATAATATGTTTCGTCGCCGGTATCGAGGTCTTCAAGGCCGGCATCGATAAGCAGTTCCATCAGCGCGTCTTCTTCGATCGCGCTTTTCGGGACATCGATCGATCCCTTGCGCTGGAACATCCAGCCGACGCTGCCGCTTTCGCCGAGCGAACCGTTGTTGCGGTTCATGATATGGCGGATTTCGGCAACTGTCCGGTTGCGGTTGTCGGTTGCGGTTTCTATGATGAGGGCGATACCTGCGGGGCCGTAACCTTCATAGGTTATCTCGTCGTAACTGGCGCCGTCGAGTTCGCCGGTACCTTTCCTGATCGCCCGCTGGATGTTGTCCATAGGCATGGAGTTGGCGCGAGCCGTATCGATTGCAAGCCGAAGCCTGGGATTACCTGATGGATCGCCGCCGCCCATTCTTGCGGCAATGGTGATCTCCTTGACCAGTTTCGTGAAAAGATTGCCTCTTTTCTGATCGGTTGCGGCTTTTTTCCTTTTGATGGTGGCCCATTTACTGTGTCCGGACATAATAAAGAATCACTGATTTTAAAATTCCCTGGAATATCCCCCGTTTTCGATATTTGACCGTATATTCTTTTCAGAACATAGAGAAGAGGGCTGCCGACGCGACCGGAAAACGGTTTCCATTGAAAGCGACGGCTTTGCCGGAAGTTAACTACAAGAACAAAGAATGACAAACCCGATGATCGCCTATCAGGGAGAACCAGGCGCGTACAGCGAAATCGCCGCGCTCAGGCTCGGAAAACCGAAACCCTGCGAAACTTTCGACGAAGTATTTTCTGCAGTCGAGAGCCGCGCAGCCGACTTTGCGGTCATTCCCATCGAAAATTCGCTTGGAGGCAGCATTCATCACAACTACGATCTGCTCCTGCAGCACCCTGTGGCAATTGTCGCGGAGACTTTCGTCAAGGTCGAGCACTGCCTGCTCGGAATTCACGGTTCGTCGGTCGAATCTGCCGTAAAAGTGCTTTCGCACCCGCAGGCGCTTGCACAGTGCAGAAATTTTTTCACTTCGCATCCACACCTGAAGGCAGAGGTCGCCTATGATACCGCCGGGAGTGCGAAAATGATCGCAGCCGAAGGCGACAGATCGAAACTCGCAATCGCGTCGAAACGTGCCGGTGAGCTTTACGGACTGGAAATCCTCCAGGAAAACCTCGCCGACGAGGAGTGGAATATCACCCGGTTTTTCTGCATCGCCCATGCCGACAAAGCCGCAAACCCGATCATGAAAAGCCGGCCCGACGTCTCGCAGCCGAAAACGTCGATCGTCTTTACCCTGCCGAACGAACAGGGATCGCTCTTCAAGGCACTTGCGACGCTTGCGTTGCGGAATATCGATCTGGCGAAAATCGAATCGCGCCCATTCAGAAAAAAGGCTTTCGAATACCTTTTCTATATCGATATTATCGGGCATCGCGAGGATCCGAACATCGAAAACGCGCTTCGCCACCTGGGAGAATTCGCAACCATGGTCAAAGTTCTGGGCAGCTACGGAGTGATTGCATGACGGACGAACGGCAATTCGATTTTTTCAGCGATACCTGTCCTGCCGCGGTTGCCGGAGCGACGCCGTCGGAACGGAAAGAGAAACCCGGACTCTTCCTGCTCGACGGCATGGCTCTGGTTTACCGGGCATTCTTCGCTTTGCAGCAGGCCGGCATGAAAACCCGGGAGGGCATGCCTACCGGAGCAATTCACGGCTTTGCGTCGACGCTGCTGAAAATTTATGAAACCTGGCATCCGGACTATCTTGCCGTAGCGTTCGACAGCCGTGAAAAAACCTTCCGGCACGACCTTTACGAGCCTTACAAGGCAAACCGTCCGACTCCTCCCGAAGATCTGCTTACGCAGATCGAGGGGATCATCGCTCTTATCGGAGCGTTCGGCATACCGCTTGTCAAAACGCCGGGATACGAGGCCGACGATCTGATAGGATCTGCAGCCAAACAGTTCTCGGAACGCTGCCGCGTCTATATCGTCTCTCCCGACAAGGATCTCGCCCAACTTGTGAACGACGGCGTCACCATGCTCAAGCCGTCCAGGAAACAGAACGATCTCGAACCGTTCGGACGAAAGGAGATCGTCGAACAGTTCGGCGTGGAACCCGAGCGGTTCGTCGATCTGCTCACACTCTCCGGCGACACCTCCGACAACATACCCGGCGCGAAAGGCATCGGATTGAAAACCGCTGCCGCCCTGCTCATGAAATACGGTTCGCTCGATGGTATCTATAGCCATATCGGAGAACTTGCCCCGAAAACGCGCTCAAGCCTCGAAGCGTTCAGCCCGCAGCTCGATCTCGTGCGCAAGCTTGTCACCATCGATTCTGGTATCGACCTTGCGCTCGATCTGGAACAGCTCGCCTGCAGGACTCCCGACAAAGAGAAGATTTTTCCGTTCCTGAAAAAATTCGAACTGAAAAGCATAGCCGCACGCCTGCCGGCGGCATTTCCGGGCATGGCTGCCGTTTCCGAAGAAGATAATACCGGGAAAAGCGCTGCGTATTCAGGGGATCAGGCCGCATCGGTGCCGCTTCTTTCGCCTCTCGACGGGGCGACCTACCGCATGATCGATACGCTCGAAGAAGTCGGGAAACTGGCCGCCCGGCTCGAAAGGTCGGAATCGTTCGCAATCGATACTGAAACAACAAGCCTCGATATTTTCCAGGCCGAACTTGTCGGTATTTCGTTCTCGATCGAACCGAAAGAGGCTGTTTTCGTCTATTTCGGCAGAAACGGGCTCGACGTACACCATGCACTCGACGTGCTTAAGCCGGCTCTGGAAAAACCGGAGATCGGAAAAACCGGACAGAACCTGAAATACGATCTGCTCGTCCTGAAGAACTACGGCATTTCGCTCTCTCCTGTAGGCTTCGACACAATGCTGGCGAGCTACGTGCTCGATCCGGAAGAAAAACACAACCTCGACGACCTTGCCGCCCGCCACCTCTCCATCAGAACCACGACGTTCGACGAGCTGACCGGCGAAGGGAAAAATCGTCTGCCCATCCATGAGGTGCCTCCTGCACGGCTTACGGATTACGCTTGCCAGGATGCGGACGTGGCGCTGCGCCTCAAAGGCGTTTTCGAAACAAGGCTTCAGGAAAACGCCCGGCTTCTCCACCTGTGCAGAACCATAGAATTTCCGCTGGTAGAGGTGCTTGCCGGAATGGAATACCAGGGTATTTCAATCGATACCGCCCACCTCGAAAAGAGTTCGCTGTTCATCAGCAGCCAGATCGACGATCTCAGGGAACGAATCTTCGCCGCAACCGGAACGGTCTTCAACATCGATTCTCCGAAGCAGCTTTCCCATATTCTTTTCACCGTGCTTGGCCTTCCTGCCGGAAAAACCACAAAAACCGGTTTTTCGACCAATGTCGAAGTGCTCGAAGACCTTGCCCCTCTCCATCCCGTGGCTGGCGACCTTCTCGAATACCGCAGTCTTCAGAAACTCAGGACCACCTATATCGATGCGCTGCCGAAAATGATCAACCCCCGAACGGGACGCCTGCACACCTCGTTCAACCAGCATATTACCGCTACGGGAAGACTCTCGTCGTCCAACCCGAACCTGCAGAACATCCCGGTGAGGACACCTGCCGGAAAAGAGATCCGTCGTGCATTCATCCCTTCGAACCCTGACAATCTCATTCTGTCAGCGGATTATTCACAGATCGAATTGCGCATTGCGGCGGAAATATCGGGAGACGAAAAACTCATCGACGCATTCCGCCGCAGGGAGGATATCCACAGCTCTACGGCGAAAACGATTTTCAACACTGAAACGATCACTCCGGATATGCGGCGCAAAGCCAAAGAGATCAACTTCGGAGTGCTCTACGGCATTCAGCCTTTCGGACTGTCGAAGCGACTGAACATCCCGCAGAAAGAGGCGAAAGAGATCATCGATATTTATAAATCCAGATACCCGGATCTGTTCGCCGCTCTCGACGGCATCGTCGCGGATGGAAGGAAAACAGGGTTCGTCTCAACCCTGCTCGGACGCCGCAGGTATATGGCGGACCTTGTCAGCAGCAACAGCATCCGCCGGAAAGCGGCAGAACGCGCAGCGATGAACACCCCTGTCCAGGGTACAGCAGCCGATATCATCAAATATGCAATGAACCTCTGCAGCATGAGGATGAAAAAGCGGAAGATGCAGTCGGTCATGCTGCTGCAGGTACATGACGAACTGCTTTTCGAAACGCCGCCCGGCGAAAAAGAGGCTATGGAAGCTCTTGTCGTGGACGCCATGATCGAAGCCGCCCGATATTGCGGCATGAAAACCGTGCCCGTGGAAGTCGATACCGGAGCGGGAAAAAACTGGATGGAGGCTCATTAGCTCTTTGATTTATAATAAAAAGTTTGTTTATATTATTTAATTACAATGAAAGCTTGCCTGACCTGACAATCAACCCGGCATTGCATGTTTACAGCAAATCTGTTTTTCAGCCTGACGGGCTGCGGCAGAAACAAGCGGTACGCAACACCGAATGTTGCGACTTTCCGGCGTTTCGCAAAGTCTGTCTGCCTTTTCTCCGCTCTCCTCTTTTCAGGTTCGCCATTTGCCCTCCTGCATGCAGAAGAAAAGTCTCCCGCGGCTGCCGGTTCGGCTGAAGGATTGCTGGCAACGACCGAACAGATGATCGAGCACCTGATTCTCCAGATAGACAGACAGAAAGAGAGCTATCCCGAGATCAGCCAGCCTGCAGAAAGCAACAGACCGTACTTCACCTCCATTCCCAACATCAAACCGGTCAACGGCCATATAACGAGCGAATACGGCATGCGCATGCACCCCGTATACAAACGCGTCATATTTCATCAAGGCATCGATTTAGCAGCTGCCGAGGGGACTCGCGTGCATTCGACGGGAGACGGGGTCGTAAGTTTTTCGGGGTATGAGCGCGGCTACGGCCAGAAAGTGATGATTTCGCACGGGTACGGATTCAGAACGGTCTATGCACATCTCTCCCGATCGCTCGTCCGCCTGGGACAGCGCGTTTCAAAAGGCGAGATCATCGCGCTCTCGGGCAACACCGGCGTTTCGACCGGCCCGCACCTTCACTACGAAATCCATAAAGACAACGTCAGGGTCAATCCCGCTGCGTACTTTTTCGACAACAGCAATCCGGATAAGTTCCTGACTATCCAGAAGCCTTCTGACGGAACCGAAGGCGGCAACTCTTAAAACGATTAATTCAAGCGTTATATTATGTACTGGAATCTCGATCTCGCCCGATATATTGCAGATGCTCCATGGCCGGTAACAAAAGACGAACTTCTCGATTACGCGAACAGAACCGGCGCACCGCAGCAGGTTATCGAAAACCTGCACGACCTGCCCGAAGGCGACGAGGTTTATGAGAGCATCGACGAGGTCTGGCCTGATTATCCTACCGACGAGGATTTCTGTTACGGTGACGAGGAAATGTTAAGCTGAGAAAAATTCTTTTCCGCGTGTGTTCTCCAGGAACGCTTATCAGGGCAATCGCCGGAATTCTGGTCGTTGCCCTTTTTTTTGTCGATGCTCATGCATCGCCGGCAGGTGAATTACCTGAACCTGTGCCCGATTCGACAGACACAGCCACTCTCTACGTCAACTCCATCAGCTTTTCCGGAAACGACTCCGTCCCCGAAAAGGAGCTCAGGGAGATCATCGTAACGACTGAACCCACCTCGTTTCTCGGTCTCGGCATTTTCGGAAAATCGCGAAAACCGTTCGATGCGGAAAATTTCGAGAGGGATCTTGGCGTCATTAAAAAGCTTTATACCTACAAGGGATATTTTTTTGCCGATATCCGTTCATCCATGCAGTACCGGAAAAAGAACGACCGGATCGATATCAGCATAACAATCGCCGAAAACGAGCCGGCAAGAATTGATTCCCTTGCTTATGAAGGACTTGAGGCCATCGATGAAAAAATCAGGGAGCGATACGTCAGAAGCGGCATATTGAAAACCGGAGAGGTTTTTTCGGTTGAAAAACTGATTGCGGAACGCGATCGGGCCATGACGTTTTTCCGCAATGAGGGTTACGCGTTTTTTCACGAAGACAGTATCCGCATCAGGGTGGATACCGCAGGAACCAATGCCGGCATACGCTACAGCCTCAGACTGCCTGAAAGGCTGGTGTATGGTTCTCCGGTTCATGCCGTGGTGCACAATCCGGTAAGAAGGGATACCGTAAGCCGCGAACGAAGGTTCCTGAAGGATTCAATATCGGGCGTCGTATTCGGATCCCAGAAGATAAATCCGGCTCTCATCACCAGCGCCATCGCGTTCCGTCCGGATCAGATCACGCAGGAGAGCCTCGAACAGAAAACGCTGCAGAACTTCGGAAAGACAAACGTCTTTTCCTCCATTGTCATAAAACCGGATTCGGTCCGCGACGGCAGACTCTATACGACGGTTCATCTTGAGCCTGCCCCGAAACACCAGATAGAACCGAAACTGCTTGTCGATAACCGGTATGGTTCTCTGTTTTTCGGGGTTTCGGCAGCGTATGAAAACAGAAACCTGCTCGGGGGGGCCGAACAGCTCAAGGCATCCCTGGAATTCGGTACGCAGACGAGCTACAGCAACAACCTGCTTGATAATCTCGAGGAAGACGACTACGACAAGTTCATTCCTTACGAATTCAGCGCCAAGAGCAGCCTCATCATGCCGGTACTGCAGCGGCCCGACAATGTGTATTCGGCTTATATCGAATATTCACGATCGAGATCGCCGATCCTGCTCTCGACGGTGAACGGTCTTGTACGGGGCTCATACAGCGCAAAACCAGCTCCTTCTTCCCGTCTGAGCTTTGACTTTTTTGAAGTCGAACTGGTACAAAAAGATTCGCTCAGAGGATTCCGGAAACTTTTCAGAACCGATCTCGCCGAAAATATCGGCATCGATCCCGACAACGATGTCGCTGTCGACGCAGGCATAGACAGCCTGCTTGAAACGCGAATCAACCAGACATTCCGGCTGCGCTACAATTATACGAACCTGAACAGTTCTCCGGTTCCGAAAAACATCTGGAACCTCGATCTGCTTGTTGAAGAGTCCGGAAGCCTTGCATGGCTCGTCGATCAGATAATCGACACAAAATCGTATGAAGGATTCACCGATAAGGATCCCCAGATTTTCGGAACCCAGTACTCGCAGTATCTGAAGGCTGAAACCAGGCTCGGATTCCTCAGAAACCTGTCGCCCCAGCGGCAGCTGGCAGGAAGACTGCATCTGGGGTGGATGATGCCCTACGGCAAAGCGGAATCGACTCCTGAAGAAAGGCGCTTCTATGCCGGCGGCGCAAACAGCATGCGAGGGTGGCTGTTCAATACCCTCGGTCCCGGAAGCAGCGCGAGCGAGGCCGCAGCTAACTTCGGAGCCGATATTAAGCTTGAACTCGGCCTTGAATACCGATGGAAATTCTTCACCCTTTTCGACCAGCCCTCCGGGGTGACGTTTTTCACCGACATCGGCAATATATGGGACCGTAACGGTCCATACGGCTTCAGCCTGAACTCCCTCATGAACGATTTTGCATGGGATTTCGGCGTCGGACTCCGGATAGGATCGCCGATAGGCCCGTTCCGCTTCGATTTCGCCTGGAAAATCCATGATCCTGCGGAACAGGATTCATGGCTGATAAGCAAATGGAATCCGCTCGATTTCACCTTCAATTTTGGAATTGGAGAGGCTTTTTAATATTTACGGTAACTTTCCCGGAACCTTTCACCATCTTCCTTTATGCCCGCAACAGGAACTCTTCTTGCTCCATCGATTCTATCGGCGGATTTCACCGATCTTCGTTCGTCAGTCGCATTGGCGGAAAAAGCCGGCGCTGACTGGATGCACTGCGACGTCATGGACGGCGTTTTCGTACCGAACATCACGTTCGGTCCGTTCATCGTCCAGGCTGTCGCTTCCTGCACCGACATGGTGATCGATACCCATCTCATGATCGCCGACCCCGACCGGTTCATCGCGGATTTCATAAAGGCTGGATCGCACCAGATTACCGTGCATCAGGAGGCCTGCCCGCACCTTCACCGTACCGTGCAGTATATCAGAAGCCTCGGAGCCAGGGCGGGTGTCTCGATCAACCCGGCCACGCCGGTATCGACGCTGGAATCGATCCTGCCCGATCTTGATCTTGTGCTCCTGATGTCGGTCAATCCCGGTTTCGGCGGTCAGAAGTTCATACCTTCGTCGATTGATAAAATTGCGAAGCTTCACGCAATGCGCCTGGAGATGAATCCGGAAATGGTGATAGCCGTTGACGGCGGCGTAACGGAAGAAAATGCCGAAGCGTTGGTGAAGGCGGGCGCCGATTCCCTGATTGCAGGAACGGCGTTTTTCAAGGCGGAGAACCCGATAGCGACAGCCGCGAAAATCAAGGCTTTTGCCAGGTAAGATCATGCAGCTCCCGGCTGACATGCAGCCCCTCGCCGATCAGTACGGCGTCGAATGACGCCGACCGGATCCTTGCGATATCGCCGGCGCTTTTCAGTCCGCTTTCCGCGACGGCTATAACGCTCTCCGGAAAGTGCGGCCTGAGTTCGATGCCCGTATCGATACTGACGCTGAAGTCCCTGAGATTCCGGTTATTGACCCCGATGATCCGGGCCCCTGCTTCCGCTGCCGTATCGAGCTCACGACGGTCGTGCACCTCGACAAGAACCGCAAGGCCGACCTCCCCGGCAAGCTGCAGATAGTCGCGCAGCTGCGACGGATCGAGCGCGGCGACGATAAGGAGAATGGCGTCGGCGCCGATTAGCCGAGACTCGTAAATCTGATGTTCGTCGATAATGAAATCCTTGCGGAGCACAGGAAGGGGAAACTCCCGTTTTACCGTCTGAAGATAGTCGTTCGATCCCTGAAAGAAAAGTCTGTCGGTCAGCACGGAAAAGGCCGACGCGCCAAGCTCGAGGTAGCGACGGGCGATTGCCGCCGGATCGAAATCATGCACGATAACCCCCCGGGAGGGAGAGGCTTTCTTTATTTCTGCGATGAGCCGCAGATTTTCCGCCGACCGCTTCAGGCTGCCTGCGAAATCGCGACCTGGCGGAATGTCGTGCTGCCGTTCCAGATAGCGCTGCACCGGACGCTGTTTCCTGAGTTCGGCGACCTCGTTCTGTTTCTCGTCGAGTATCCTCCGGAGATAGCTCATAGCTGTTACCCTGCCGAGGCAAGCTCCCGCAGTTCCGCTTCGAATTCCACGATCTGGCGGATATTGTCGAGGAACCATGGATCGATTTTCGTGGACTGGTGCACTTCTTCCACCGTGGCACCGGCCTGGAAGGCGTAGCGCAGATAGAACATCCTGTCCGCTTTCGGCACCTTGATCTTTTCGAGAATATCTTCCTTGGCGAATATTTTCTGCTGCTGGGTCATATCGACCACGTTCATGAGGTCCTTGCCGTCCGAACCGAGACCCGCCCGGCCGATTTCAAGGCCTCGCAGCGATTTCTGCAGGGCTTCGCGGAAGTTTCGCCCGAACGCCATCACTTCGCCGACAGATTTCATCTGTACGCCGAGGCGGGCGTCGACGTTTTTGAACTTCTCGAAATCCCATCGGGGGATTTTGACGACGCAGTAGTCTATGGCGGGCTCGAAGCTTGCCGGCGTTGTCCTGGTGATGTCGTTGAGGATCTCGTCGAGCGTGTAGCCTACGGCAAGCTTTGCGGCGACCTTTGCGATCGGGAAACCGGTTGCTTTTGAGGCCAGCGCGGAACTCCTCGATACGCGCGGATTCATTTCGATGATGACGATGCGCCCGTTTTCGGGGTTGATGGCGAACTGGATGTTGCTGCCGCCGGTCTCCACGCCGATTTCGCGGATGATGCGTATCGATGCGTCCCTGAGCTCCTGGTACTGGCGATCGGTGAGCGTCTGTGCGGGAGCGACGGTAATGCTGTCGCCGGTATGCACGCCCATGGGATCGACGTTTTCGATGGAGCAGACGATGATAACGTTGTCGACCGTATCGCGGATCACTTCGAGCTCGTACTCCTTCCACCCGAGAAGGCATTCTTCTACCAGCACTTCGCCTATCGGACTTTCGGCAATCCCCCGGCGCACGGCTTCGTAGTAGTCGGACTTGGTTTCGGCAAAACCGCCGCCTGTTCCGCCAAGGGTGAAGGATGGACGGATGACGAGGGGAAGCCCGATCTCTTCGAGCGCTTCGCGCGCCTCTTTTTCGTTTCGCACAAAGAAACCCTTTGCCAGTTCAAGGCCAATCTTTTTCATGGCATCGCTGAAGAACTCCCGGTTCTCGGCCTTTCTGATGGCTCTGAGCTTCGCGCCGATCAGTTCGACACCGTTTCGTTCAAGTATGCCCGACTCTGCAAGACTGACGGCGGTATTGAGCGCGGTCTGTCCTCCCATGGTGGGCAGTAGCGCATCGGGTTTCTCTTTTTCGATGATTTTCTGTACGTATTCCGGCGTGATCGGCTCGATATAGGTGGCGTCGGCCAGTTCGATATCGGTCATGATGGTCGCAGGATTGCTGTTGACCAGTATGACCCGGTACCCTTCGTCCTTGAGAGCGCGGCATGCCTGCGTTCCCGAATAGTCGAATTCGCAGGCCTGACCGATGACGATAGGGCCGGCTCCGATCACTAATATGGACTTGATATCTTCCCTTTTTGGCACTGTTTTCCCAGGATTAATGGCTTGGTAAGTTTTTTTTCGAACGTAATGTACAAAATATTCAGCAGAGTTTTCTCCGCCATGGATGATGCTGCGGATTCACTCGATAATTCTGATAGGCTCCTGATGAAATCCGCCGGCGTCCCTTCTCAGCCATGCCGTGACCTCCCTGGGCAAACCGTTGATAAGCGAGATGATCAGCATGGTATGGCCGGGACGGGCAAAATCAATATCGTTTCGCGAAGGCACTGCCGGAGAGTTGATATGCGAATGGTAGGAGCCGACGATCTCGTATCCGAGACCATGGGCTTCGCGCTCCACGTCGGCATATTCGCCGAACGAAATTTCAAACCCGTTTTCCCTGCCGAAGTAAAGAGCGTTGCGGCAGGGCGCTATCTCATGAACCACGTTTTCGATATTTCCCCGGTGATCGACATACCGCTTTCCTGCGAGCAGACCGCAGCACTCGCAGGGCTTTTCTCGGAAAGCGTGTTCCTGGATGATTTCAAATTTGCGCCGGGGTAACTTCATTGGAAAACGGTTGAATGAAAAACATAAGCTCTCAGAGCGCTTTTGCCCCGATGTCCCTGCGGTAGCATGCTCCGTCGAAACGGATGAGTCCTACCGTGCGGTAAGCGCGTTCGAGGCTCTCCCTGAGCGATGCGCCGATCGCTGTGACCGAAAGCACCCTGCCGCCGGACGTTACCAGGTTCTCGCCGTCGAAAAGAGTGCCGGCATGAAAGATCATGACATCGCCGGCATTTTCGGCATCCGGGTCTATGGTGATCCTCTTGCCCGATTCGAATGCATCGGGGTACCCGCCGGAAGCCATCACAACCGTTGCCGCCGAGCCTGAGCGCATGGCGAAGGGAACGGTATCAAGCCCTCCTTCGACGCTGGCAAGAAGCGCATCGCAGAGGTCGCTCTGCAGAAGCGGAAGCACAACCTGCGTTTCAGGGTCGCCGAGACGGGCATTGAACTCGACCACGGACGGTTCTCCCCGATCGATCATGAGGCCGACGTACAGAAAACCCGTATAGGGGTAACCCTCAGCCGACATGCCGGCAAGGGTCGGGCGAATGATCCGTTCTTCGACTTTCCGAAGAACTTCGGGCGTGACCAGAGGGGCTGGAGCGTATGCTCCCATGCCTCCTGTATTCTTGCCGGTATCGCCTTCGCCGATGCGCTTGTGGTCCTGAGCCGGAAGAAACAGCCGGTAGTCCTTCCCGTCGGTCAGGGCGAAGACGCTGGCTTCCTGGCCGCGCAGAAAGTCCTCGATAACCACTTCGTCGGCTGCGCTGCCGAAAATGCGGTCCTGGAATATCTCTTTCAGGGTGGTCAGCGCCTCGTCACGGCTCATGGCAACGACTACCCCTTTGCCGGCACAGAGGCCGCTCGCCTTGATGACCAGGGGAAAACGTTCCGGAGGCAGTTCCTCCGCAAAAGACAGGGAGGATGCTTCGTCGCCGAATACCCTGTATTCGGCCGTTGGAATTCCGTGACGCCGCATGAACTCCTTGGCGAAGACCTTGCTCGATTCGAGCCGCGCAGCTGCCTGAACGGGCCCGACAATCTTCATGCCGGCCGCACGAAAGAGATCGACAATGCCGGCTTCGAGCGGCTGCTCCGGGCCGACCACCGTAAGTTCCACACGGTTCCGTCCGGCGAATTCAAGCAGTTCTTCGAGCTGCAGCGCTTTGAGCGGCACATTGGAGACCTTGCCGCCCATCATGGCCGTGCCGCCGTTGCCCGGAGCGATAAAGATTTTCTCCGTCCCCGGGTTTGCGGCAAGAGCCGCCGCAAAAGCGTGTTCACGGGCTCCGCTGCCGATAATGAGGAGATTCATGGCTTTTTTCGGTCAATGGCATGGCCACATGAGGCCATAGGGTTTATCAAGCCGGATTGTTTACATTTATCTTCCGGAATCCAAGCATGGCGTGCCGGAGTGAGGATCTATATAAAACAGGTTGCATTAAAAAAACAATTAAAAAATTTTTCCTGAAAAGAGAAGGATGATCGGAAAATTACCCTCCTTCACAACACGCGCTCTGCTCCCCGCGACGATTGACCTGCTTTACCGCAGCCTGCGCATGAAACCCGATTTCCGGTCGGTTCCGGCAGCTGTTCCCCAGGGGGCGGTTCTTTTCGCATTCTGGCACGGCAAGATGGCTGTCGGATGGCCGCTGGCCCGGACGCTCTTCGGCAGGCGGCCGCTGAAGGCCGTGGTCAGTCTCTCGGAAGACGGAGCGATACTCTCTGACGCGCTTGAAGCACTCGGGTTTTCCCTCATCAGGGGTTCGAGTTCCAGCAAGGGCGATCTGGTCAGAAACGGGATCGAGGCATGTCTCCTGCAGGGAGAGACGGTTGCAATCACGCCGGATGGCCCCAGAGGCCCGCAGCACCGGTTCAAGTACGGATCGTTGCGGATCGCCTCGAAACTCCGCATACCCCTGCTTTTTGCCGACATCCGGTACCGCAGCGCCTGGCGTCTGAAAAGCTGGGACCGGTTCGAAGTCCCGAAACCGTTCAGCCGGGTCGATGTTATCCTCCGGCGCATCGAGGTGCCGGAATTCGCCGGAGAAAACGATCTCCGCGCATGGTGCGACAGCCTGTCCCTGGAGCTCGACCATGAATGAGTCGCTGAACATGCTGCTTCGACCTGCCGCGCTGCTTTACCGGGCCGTCGTTCAGGTACGGAACCTCCTGTTCGAAAAAAAGATCTTCCGATCGCGGCGCGCACCTGTTCCGGTACTATCCATAGGGAACATAACCGCCGGAGGAACGGGGAAAACTCCGCTTGCAGACTGGATCATCAGGTTCCTGATCTCGTGCGGCGAAAGACCGGCGCTCCTGTCGCGGGGCTATGGGCGTTCGACGAAAGGGGTCGTGCTGGTATCAGACGGTGAAACGCTGCTCTGCGGCAGCCGTGAATCCGGAGATGAAAGTGCGATGCTTGCGGCCAGGAATCCCGGAATCGTCGCAGCTGTCGCCGAAAAGCGAACGGATGGTGCTGCGTTCATCATGCGCCGCTTCGCCAGTCGTCCGCCTTCGGTGATCGTGCTCGACGACGCGTTCCAGCACCGACAGTTCCATCGCGATCTCGATATCGTGGTGGTCAATGCCGCCGAAGCCTATTTCAACTCGGCAATGCTGCCGGCGGGAAGGCTGCGCGAGCCCCTTGCCAATATCCGGAGGGCGGATATCGCCGTGATCAGCAATGCGAACGACCGCAAGACCGCTTCGGCAATTGCCGCGGATCTTGAACGCAGGGGGCTCCGGGTTGCGCAGGCGAGAACTTCTCCCGGATCGCTGGTACCGTTTATCGATGCCGAAAAACCCGAAACGGCCCGACCGGGATGCAGCGTACTTGCATTTGCCGGCATCGGCTCACCCGAAGGGTTTGTCGGCAGCCTCGAAGCGTTCGGCTGCACGGTCGAATCGCGCCGTTTTTTCAGGGACCACGAACCCTATACCAGGGAAAAGCTCCTGCCAATGCTGGAAGAGGCCCGAAAAAAAGGAATCTTGCCCGTCACGACGGAAAAGGACTACTACCGGATGCTCGGCGAACCCTGGTTTGCAGAACTTTCGGCAGAATACCCGCTGCACTTTCTGGAAATCTCGCTTGAGTTCACCGAAGGACGGGAAGTTCTCGAAAAGATGCTGATTGACGCCATCAGGAACTTCAGGAAGGCCTGATTGGCGACAATCACTCCTTGACGATTTTCGAAATGACCTTGAAGCGCTCGCCTTCGGCAATGCGCAGCAGTTCGAAAATAGCCATCTCGGTGCTGGTGAGGCTGCCTCCCGCCTTTTCGATGCAGCGGATGCCGATATCGCGGTTTTCCGGGGTTCTCGAAGAAACCGCATCGGTCACGAGATGGACATTGTAGCCGAATTCGAGGAGTTCGACGGAGGTCTGGTAGACGCAGACATGCGTTTCCATGCCGGCAACGAGAATGTCATTGCGATTGAACAGACGCAGCTGTTTCATGAACGATTCTGCTGCACAGCAGCTGAAGGTGATTTTTTCTACCGGTTCGAGATCGCCAAGAAGCTCTTTGAGAGGAGCGACCGTCGCGCCGAGGCCTTTCGGATACTGCTCGGTATAGAGCACGGGAACATCGAGAATACCGCAGGCCCTGATGAGTTTTTGTATATTGCGCTCCACCAGTTCCGGCTGGCAGACGCTTTGCGCAAGCTTTCCCTGTATGTCGATCAGCAGCAGGAGGGTCTCACTTGGAACGATCATGGTGCATCTGAATGGTTTGGTATTGATAAATAATAACGGCATGGCCGGAAATAATCGCCGGATCAGACCTCAAATACTACATAAAAGTAGCTTTTTTAAACTGATTTTTTCAGCTTTGACCTGTAAAGAAAACCTCCCGTCGAAAGGATCGCGCGGAGAATATCTTGTGGTGCTGCAGTTCCTTCTTCTGGCTGCGTTCATCGTTATACCTGTCTGGCCCGACCTCGGCGAAACCGCTTTTTTCGGCGACTCCTCGCTGGTGCGATGGCCTGTGCTCGCGCTCTTCTGGGCGACGGCTCTGGCTCTCGGCGGCTTCGGGTCCCACCGTATCAGGGAGTTTCTCACTCCGCTCCCCTATCCGGTCGATCATAACCGGCTGGTCACGACCGGCATCTACGGGCTTGTCCGTCATCCGCTTTACAGCAGCCAGCTTTTCGCTGCGTTCGGATGGGCTGTCTTTGCACTCAGCCTCTCGCACCTGTTTCTTTTTATCATCGCATTCCTCTTTTTCAATTACAAGGCATCGAAAGAAGAAGCGTGGCT
The DNA here is from genome assembly GCA_016868665.1 of Chlorobiota bacterium. Lineage (GTDB taxonomy): Bacteria > Bacteroidota > Chlorobiia > Chlorobiales > Chlorobiaceae > Chlorobium. The sequence continues at coordinate 17,494 of VGGK01000007.1, read as the reverse complement.
TACCCTGCGTCACCCGGAGTACCGGGAGTACGCAATGAAAGTGAAGAAATTCATTCCCTGGCTTTACTGAAGCGCTCCCTGATCAGGGCACACTCAATCCCTGACGCACCTTACGGAGAAACCGAGGCTCCTGCCGACGCTGACACGCCGAACGCCGTCGTTCCGGCTGCCGATTTCGCGATTCCAGGCTTCGTACCCGCCTGAAGGGGTGGACGACCAGAAATAAGCGTCCCGACCGAGGGCGAAAAAACCGCCGAGGCAGTTGCGGCTGCCCGAGGGAAGCGCATCGAAGCCGCTGCTTTGCGAAGCCGATGCGCCGGAAGCATTCCATGAGGAGGTTTTTTTCATCGGAGCGCCTGCAACGGCATTGCCGCCAAGCGATTCGACAAGCTGCTGCCATTCATCATCCGAAGGAATATGCCATCCCGCAGGGGCCAATCCCCTTCTGTCGTTGACGGCATGCCAGTTGTAGAGCTTTCCGTACTTACTGCCGTTCATGGCGTCGCCGTCGTACCAGCACCAGGCTCCTTCCTGTTTCGAGGCTGCATCATGCCACTCGGCTTCGGTTTGGGCATGACGGACGGGGTCGCCGTTGCGATAGCGATCGACGTCGAGATTGCGGCCCGACCAGATCCGGGAGCCTATCTTAACCAGATTCTGTTCCTGCCTTTGCGAACAGGAGGCAGAAAACACAAGGGTCAGAAGCAGGAAGATGCGGAAAAAAGCCCTGGCCCGCAGTGATCGTTCAATGCGCATACAAGCGTTTTTCAAGGGGATTAACGGCAAGAAAGCGTTGTTTTTTAATTACCGGCATGATACTTTTTTCTGTAGTCCTTCCAAAACGGTTTACCTTTCAACAATCGACCATACCGCTATGAAAAAAATAGGCGTCATCCTTTCGGGGTGCGGATTTCTCGACGGCGCGGAAATCCAGGAAACCGTGCTTACCCTGCTTGCCATCGACCGTGCTGGCGCAGAAGCGGTCTGCATGGCCCCGGACATCGAGCAGCACCATGTAGTCAATCACCTGACCGGCGAAGCAGCTGCCGGCGAAACCCGGAACGTGCTTGCGGAGTCGGCCCGCATCGCCAGGGGAGACGTCTGTGCTCTAGGCACGGCGGATATCGATTCCCTCGACGCGCTTGTGCTGCCGGGAGGGTACGGAGCAGCAAAGAACCTCAGCGACTTCGCCTTCAAAGGGGCGGAGTGCGAGGTCAATGCCGAGGTAGCCGACATTATCCGCACCTGCTACGAGGCCGGCAAGCCGCTCGGCTTCATCTGCATCGCTCCGGCAATTGCCGCAAAGGTGCTCGGCGACAAGCAGGTGGAGCTGACCATCGGTAACGACCGGGATACTGCTCAAGCGATCGAAAAGCTCGGCGCGAAACATATCGATTGTCCGGTGTGGAACACGGTGGTCAGTTCAAGATGCCGCGTGGTCAGTACGCCGGCCTATATGCTCGGGCCTTCAATCGGAGAGGTCGCGAAAGGCATCGACAAACTGATCGCCGATATCATGAGCTTACTCTGAGCCTCGCCCTTTATTGTACGGGATGCCGGCTTCGCGAGGCGCGACCGATCTGCCGACAAATCCTGCAAGCACCAGCAGGGTTATCACATAGGGCAGAGACTGCACGAGCCGGGAAGGCAGAAGACCGCTCTGCAGCCACATTTCGGCGGCTTCGGCCGAGGCGAACATCAGGCTTGCAAGCGCGGCGCCTGCAGGATTCCACTGGCCGATGATCATGGCCGCAAGGGCGATATAGCCTCGGCCGCCCGACATGCCTTCGCTGAAAGAGTGCTGCTGAAATGCCAGAAAAGCTCCTGCAAGAGCGGCAAGGACTCCCGAGATGGCAACTCCGCCATAACGCATGGCACCGACCCTGATTCCAGCGGAGTCGGCGGTCGCGGCGCTTTCACCGGTTGCGCGAAGCCTGAGACCGAATGGCGTCCTGAACATGATGAACTGCCCGGCGGCAACCGAAATGACCGCGGCAAGAAAAAGCGGGTCGAGGAATATCGACGACGCCTCGATGCCGGCGATTCTTGGCGAGTTCATGGCGCTTCCGAACAGAATGCCTGATGCGAAACGGGTTGCGCCCATCACGAGAATGTTGATGGCGATGCCCGAAACGATCTGGTCGGCTTTCATGGTGACGCAGACGAATGCATGCAGCAGCGCAACAGCAAGACCGCCGGCAACTGCCAGAGCGAGTCCGGCAGCGGCAGAACCGGCAAGATGCTGTCCGACGGCGGCACCGAACGCACCGGCAAGAATCATCCCTTCGAGCGCGAGGTTGACCACGCCGCCGCGCTCGGAAAACGATGCGCCGACCGAAGTCAGCACATAGGGCACCGCGATGCGCACTATCTGCTGCAGAATGATGATAAGCTCCAGACCCATGGCGAATGCTTTCATCGGCGCATGAAAATATCAGGCGCCGATGTTATATTGGTTGTTTATAATTGTTACATCACCGCAGGCACCGACATCGGTACCCTGTGATGTGCGTTTTTCAATTTTCACTTGATTCAATCCCAAAATAACAATTTCACAACAAGAAATCCATGAGTGCGCCAGACAGCAGAACAACATCGAGCAACGCCAGAAAGTACATCTACAGTTTTTCCGGAGGACGCGCCGAAGGCGACGCGTCAATGAAAAACCTTCTCGGAGGCAAAGGCGCCAACCTTGCGGAAATGGCCAATATCGGTCTGCCCGTTCCTCCCGGCTTCACCATTTCCACCGAAGTGTGCACATGGTTCTATGACCATGGAAAAACTTACCCGGCCGGCCTGTTCGAAGAGGATATTCCCCTCGCTCTCGCCAGAATTGAAGCTACGCTGGGCAAAAAGTTCGGCGATCCGGATAATCCGCTCCTTGTCTCGGTGCGTTCAGGATCCAGGGCCTCCATGCCCGGCATGATGGATACCATCCTCAACCTCGGCCTCAACAGCGAAACGGTAGAAGGCCTTGCGTGCAGGTCGGGAAACCCCCGTTTCGCATGGGACTGCTACCGCCGTTTCGTGCAGATGTACGGCGACGTGGTGCTGGAGCTGAAGCCTGCCGATAAAAAACAGGTCGATCCTTTCGAAGCCATCCTCGAAGCGAAAAAACACGAGCGCGGCATCAGGCTCGATACCGAGTTTTCCGTCGACGATCTCAAAGATCTGGTGAGCCTCTATAAAGCGGCCATCCTTGAAAAAACAGGCAGAGCCTTTCCCGAAGATCCTTACGAACAGCTCCGGGGCGCAATCGGCGCGGTGTTCAGCAGCTGGAACAACGAACGCGCTATCGTTTACCGCAAACTCAACCACATCCCCGGCTACTGGGGTACGGCATGCAACGTACAGGCCATGGTATTCGGCAACATGGGCACCGACTGCGGCACCGGCGTGGCTTTCACCCGCGATGCGGCAACCGGCGAGGATATCTTCTACGGAGAGTTCCTCATGAACGCCCAGGGAGAGGATGTGGTCGCCGGCATCAGAACCCCTCTGAAAATCGAGCAGCTCAAGCAGGATAATCCCAAAATATACGCCCAGCTCGAAGTTATCCGAACCATTCTCGAAAAGCACTATCGGGATATGATGGACATCGAGTTCACGATAGAGAGCGACAAGCTTTTCATGCTGCAGTGCCGAGTCGGAAAACGCACCGGCGCAGCTGCAATCAAAATCGCCGTCGATATGGTCAACGAAGGCCTGATCGACGAGAAAGAGGCTATCATGCGCATCGAACCCGAACAGCTCAACCAGCTGCTCAGGCCGGTGTTCGACCTGAAGGAGAAACAGCTGGCCATCGATGAAGGCCGCCTGCTCGCAACCGGCCTCAACGCAGGTCCGGGAGCCGCGACAGGCCGCATCTGCTTCAATACCGCCGATGCGGTGGATGCCGACAAACGGGGAGAGCCGGTCATTCTCGTACGTATCGAGACTTCGCCCGAGGACATCAGGGGGATGTCGGTTTCCGAAGGAATTCTGACCGAACGCGGAGGAATGACTTCACACGCCGCTCTCGTCGCCCGCCAGATGGGCAAGGTCTGCGTGGCAGGATGCGGCGCGCTCTCCATCGACTACAAAAAAGCCGAAATGCATGTCGAAGGAAGCGATCTGGTACTCAGGGAGGGCGATTACATCTCCATAGACGGCAGCACCGGTGAGGTGATTGCCGGAAAGGTGCCGACCAAAAACTCGGAAATCATCGAGGTGCTGATCGACAAAAGCCTGAATCCGGAAGATGCACCGGCATGGGCCATCTACAACCGGCTGATGGAGTGGGCCGACCGCTACCGCAAGCTCGACATCCGCACCAACGCCGACCAGCCGGATCAGGCTGAAAATGCCATCGCCTTCGGAGCCGAAGGGATCGGTCTCTGCCGCACCGAACACATGTTCTTCGGCGGCGAGAGGATCCATGCCATGCGCGAGATGATCCTTGCCGAGGACATCGCAGGCCGTAAAGCCGCTCTCGACAAGCTGCTGCCTTACCAGCGCGAAGACTTCTACGGTCTTTTCAGAACCATGGGTTCGCGACCGGTCACCATCAGGCTGCTCGATCCGCCCCTGCACGAGTTCCTGCCTCAAACGGAGAACGAAATCACCGACCTTGCCGCAAGAATCGGTAAAACGGCGGAGGTGGTGAACCGACGGATCGAAGACCTGCACGAATTCAACCCGATGCTCGGCCTGCGCGGCTGCCGGCTCGGCATCCTGCACCCGGAAATCACTGTCATGCAGGTTCGAGCAATCATCGAAGCCGCCTGCCGCCTGAAAAAAGAGGGGAATGAAGTTGTTCCCGAAATCATGGTGCCGCTGGTATCGACGGTAAAGGAACTTGAACTGACTGCGGAGATCATCCACAAGACCGCAAGGAGCGTGATCGCCGAACAGGGTACCGGCGTCAGATACCTCGTCGGCACCATGATCGAAGTGCCGCGGGCAGCCATCACTTCCGCAGAAATCGCAAAAGCCGCGGATTTCTTCAGCTATGGCACCAACGACCTCACCCAGATGGGCCTCGGCATGAGCCGCGACGACTCGGGCCAGTTCCTGCCGGCATACCAGCAGCAGGACATTTTCCCCCGCAGCCCGTTCGAGTCTATCGACATTGAGGGAGTGGGCCGGCTGGTCGCCCTGTCGGCCAGCGCGGGCCGTTCGGTAAAGCCGGACCTGAAGCTCGGCATCTGCGGCGAACACGGCGGCGATCCGGCCTCGATAAGGTTCTGCCACAATACCGGCCTGAATTACGTTTCATGCAGCCCTTTTCGCGTGCCTATCGCGCGCCTTGCGGCGGCAAGGGCAGCGCTGCAGGACTGAACCCGTTTTTCTTTTCTTATGCAGACAAGGCGACCATCGGGTCGCCTTGTCTGCTTTCAGAAGATGTTGATCGGCGGCTTCCTGACTTCCAGAGTATCCCGCAAACCGCTGAGGCACTGTCGGTTATTGCTGCTCCGCACTCTCTTCCTTTCTCTTGAAGAACATGCAGCCGCCTTCGGCAAGAACGTTGTTTCCGTTGCAGATCCCTTCTGACGGGTTGTCCGCGCTGACGATAAAACTCTGGCAGTCCTGACACTGTTTGCCTTTTTCCGCCTGTTTCTGATAGATCATGGTCATTCCTGTTTTCAGGTTATGGGCGACTCCGAAACCTTTTGGCAGCCATGAGGGCCGCGCCGGTCGGTTATGACGATTGCGGAGAAACCCTGTTGTGTTCATCGGATGTTCGCAGTAATTCCGGTCAATACCGGAAGTCGGGAATATAGAGGCTGAATCGGGTTTTCACAAATTCCTGAAAAAGGGGAAACCATCATTACCCGAAGACCGTTATTCCGGGTTAATGCGTGAAAGCGCTCTCCCCGAACAGGAATTCAGCCGCCAAATCGCTATAATTGAGTACACAGATTTTTTTTCCCGACAGAAGTGCCGCAGATCAATGGAATTCAGTTATATATCCATCAGAGGAGCCCGTGTCCACAATCTGAAAAATATTTCGCTCGACATACCGAGGAACCGTTTCGTGGTGATTACCGGCATATCGGGATCAGGAAAGTCGAGCCTTGCTTTCGATACGATTTTCGCCGAAGGCCAGCGGCGGTTCATGGAAACGCTTTCGCCTTATGCACGGCAGTTTATCGGCAATATCGAACGGCCCGATGTGGATTTCATTGAAGGGCTCTCTCCGGTTATCGCCATCGACCAGAAGAGTACCAGCCGCTCACCCCGATCAACGGTGGGCACTATTACGGAAATACACGATTTCATCCGGCTGCTCTATGCGAAGATCGGAAGAAGATTCGATCCGGTTACCGGACAGATGCTGCAGAAGCAGTCCCGGGAGAGCATCGTCGAAACGATCATGTCGCTTCCCGAAGGATCGAAGATCGCAATTCTCTCTCCGCTTGTCACGGGACGCAAGGGACACTATCGCGAACTGTTCGAACGGCTGCTGCTGAAAGGGTTCCTGCGGGTTCGCATCGACGGCGAGGAACAGATGATGGAAAAGAATATGCAGCTCGAACGCTACAAAACGCATACCATCGAACTGGTTGTCGACCGGCTGGTGACAGGGCCGGACAGCGGGGAACGGCTGCGGCAGGCCGTCGATATGGCTGTCGGGATGTCGGAACATCGTTCGTCGGTGATCTGCCTTCCGCTGGAGGGCGAAGGAAAGGAGCTTTTTTTCAGCACGCAATATGCATACTCGGACGGTTCGGTGCCTGTCGATACGCTTGCCCCTAATCATTTCAGCTTCAACTCCCCTTACGGCGCCTGTCCGGAGTGCAACGGTCTGGGCGAACTGATGCAGCTCTCGACCGACCTGATGGTGCCCGATCCCTCACTTTCGCTGAATCAGGGAGCAATCGAGCCTTTCGGCAAACCCGGCAAGAGAAACCTGTGGCAGATCGTCAAGGCTATCGCCCGGGAGTTCGGCTTTACGCTCGATACTCCGGTTTCCGAGATTCCTCCGACGGCGCTCGGTATCCTGCTGCTGGGTTCCGGCAGCCGCACCTTCGACGTGGCGTATGCCTATGCCGGCAAGGAACACCGTTATCCGCAGATGTTCCAGGGCGCCCTGCCTTATGTGGAGGAAATGCGCCGCAACAGCAGCTCGGCAAGAATACGGGAGTGGAGCGAGAGCTTCATGTCGCATCAGCCCTGCCCGGTCTGCAAGGGGGCGCGCCTGAGGCAGGAGAGCCTGCATGTGAAAGTCGACGGATTGAACATTGCCGAAGCCGAGTCGCTTCCTCTGCCGGATTCGCTTGTTTTTTTCAGGGATCTTCCTGAACGGCTCAGCGACAGGGAAAAGCTGATCGCTTTGCCCGTGCTGCACGAAATCACCAAGCGTATCGAGTTCCTGCTCGATGTCGGACTCGGCTATCTTACTCTCTGTCGCAGCGCTCGCACGCTTTCGGGAGGCGAAGCGCAGCGCATCCGTCTGGCCTCACAGCTGGGCTCCCGGCTGAGCGGAGTGCTCTATGTGCTCGACGAACCGAGCATAGGCCTGCACCAGCGGGATAACCACAAGCTTATCGCATCGCTGCAGCAGCTCCGCGACATCGGCAACACCGTGCTCGTCGTTGAACACGACAGGGACACCATGCTCGTTGCCGACGAAATCGTCGATCTCGGACCCGGCGCGGGAGAACATGGCGGCAGGATCGTTGCAAAAGGCCCGGCTTCGGAGCTTGGCGACGATTCCCTTACCGCAGCGTATCTCTCGGGCAGAAAAACAGTTTCTTTCGAACACGAAAAGCCCCGGGTGGCGAAAGAACCCGGATGGCTCACCTTGCGGGGATGCTGCGGCAACAACCTGCAGAATATCGACGTAAGATTTCCGCTCGGTTCGCTCGTCGCCGTTACCGGCGTGAGCGGCTCCGGAAAATCGACGCTGATCAATGAAACCCTCTACCCGGTGCTTGCCCGTCATTTCTACCGTTCGAAGCTCGTCAGCCAGCCGTATGCCGCAATCGAGGGCATCGAGCTGATCGATAAAGTGGTGAGCGTCGATCAGACCCCTATAGGACGCACGCCGCGCTCCAATCCGGCTACCTATACGGGAGCGTTCACCTTCATCCGCGATTTTTTCACCCGTTTGCCCGAAGCGCAGATACGCGGCTACAAGGCCGGCCGGTTCAGCTTCAATGTCAAGGGGGGACGGTGCGAGGTCTGCCAGGGTGCGGGCACCATGAAGATCGAAATGAACTTTCTGCCCGATGTCTATGTGCCGTGCGAGAACTGCAAAGGCTATCGGTACAATCGCGAAACCCTGCAGGTTAAATACAAGGGCAGGTCGATCGCCGACGTGCTTGAAATGCCTGTCGAGGAGGCTTCGTTTTTTTTCGAAGATTTTCCGCGCATCCGACGCATCCTCTCGACCATGGAAAGCGTCGGACTCGGCTACCTCAAGCTCGGACAGCCCTCGCCGCTGCTTTCGGGAGGCGAGGCGCAGCGTATCAAGCTTTCCGCAGAACTTGCAAAAATCCAGACCGGCAGAACGCTCTATATTCTCGACGAACCGACCACCGGCCTGCATTTCCAGGATATCCAGCACCTTCTCGAGGTACTGCGAAAACTTGTCGACAAGGGCAATACGGTCATTATCATCGAACACAACCTCGATATTGTCAGAAACAGCGACTGGATCATCGATCTCGGACCCGAGGGAGGCAGCGGCGGCGGCAGGCTGACAGCCGAAGGCCCCCCGGCGGTCATTGCCGGAATCGATCGCTCCCATACCGGAAGGTTCCTGAAACTCGAAATGAGTCATGCGCCTTTCGACCGGCAGATCCGGCCGGTTTAGCGGCAAGCGGAAAAATTCTGCGGACAGGCAGGTTTGACAATCAGCAATAAAAAATGTTTTATTACCGAACGAAACATGAGCCACCCGAGCACAATCGAACTATCGACAAACTCCTGCCGTAAACCATGACCGATCCCGCTCCCCTTCCGATGGCGGAAGCCCGCATTGCACTCTCGCACCTTGAAGGGAACGTTCGCCGTATCCGGCAGTGGACCGAAGGCAAAACGCGCATTATGGCCGTTGTCAAGGCCAACGCCTACGGACATGGCGCGAACCGTGTCGCGGCTTCGCTGGAAACTGCCGGAATAAGCGATTTCGGCGTCGCCAATATTCAGGAAGCCATGGCCCTGAGAACGGGAGGAGGGGTTCGGCAGCAGTCAGCCATTCTTGCCTTTTCTTCGCCGCTCGTATCGCAGATCGAGAGCTATCTCCGCTATGACATAGCGATGACCCTGTGCAGTTTCGAAATCCTGCATGCCGCAGAAGCGATCGCAGCGTCTAACGGGAAAAGGCTGTCCGTTCATGTCAAGACGGATACCGGCATGGGACGTCTCGGACTGCCTCCTGCGGAAACCATGGAACTGCTCCGCGCCGTCAGGAACTCCGGAAACATCGAACTGAAGGGTATCTATACCCATTTTGCCGAAGGTTCAAGACCGGACGGCTTTACCGCCCTGCAGCTTGACCGGTTCAGGGAACTGGTGACGCAGTATGAATCGGAATCAGGCAGAACCGTCTGCAAGCATGCGGCAAGCAGCGGAGCCATGCTCTGCCGCAAGGATTCCTGGTTCGATATGGTACGGCCCGGCATCATGCTTTACGGCTATCTCCCCGATCCCGTCATGCATTCCCCGGTTCCGGTCGTACCGGTCATGCAGCTGGAGGCGAAAGTGGTGTTCATTAAAACCGTCGGTACCGGCGATACGGTCAGCTACAATCGCACATGGGTGGCGCCCGACCCTCGACGGGTAGCCACCATTGCCGCAGGGTATGCCGATGGATACCCGAGATCGCTGTCAAACAGGGGGAGCGTGGTTATTGGTGGAAAATCCTTTCCGCAGATCGGGAACGTCACCATGGATCAGATCATGGTGGATCTCGGCACAAACAGCGATGTAAAAATCGGGGATAAGGCTATATTGTTCGGATGGGAAGGCCCTTCGGCCGACGACATCGCGCGCATTACCGGAAGTATCAGTTATGAAGTGCTCTGTTCGGTTTCGAACAGGGTCGTCAGGGTTTTTATCTGAAGCCTCAACATTCCGGAACCATGAATCCTCTTGACCGGCTCGCTGTCAGGCTGAGCCTGACCAGAGCCGAAATATCGGTCATCTCACTCCTTGTGGTGTTTCTTCTGCTTGGCGGCGCGGTAAAAAATTTCCGAACGGCACGCGACGCAGAAGCCGTTATAAAGGGTAGAGAACAGGAACGGCTTTCTGAGAGAGAGGTGGACAGCATGCTTGCCGTCGCCACGATATTCCCGAAGGAAAGCTCCCCGGGGGGTTCAGACGGCATGACGGAACCGATGACCCGTTACGGCGAGTCGCAAGGCGTGGCAGAGCAGAGTGAGGAACCGCCCCGCGAAAAGAAAAAAACAGCCCGGTCGCACAGAAAGATTTTTAACGGAACACTCGCGTTCAACAGGGCAACCGAACAGCAGCTCCAGCAGATTCCCGGAGTCGGACCGGTCATGGCAAAACGCCTTGTCACCTTCAGAGCCTCAAAAGGCGGACGCATTGAGCGTCATGAGGATCTGCTTGAAGTGAAGGGAATCGGTGAAAAAAAGCTCGAAGTCCTGAAAAAGCATCTTACGCTTGAGTAAATGAGTAAAAGTCTCCTGGCATGTGTTATCGATCGCACGGAAAGTGCTTTCGTGAGAATAAAAACTCCCGGTATCGGGAGCGCTTGCGTGATTACCGCATCAGAAACGGTGCCATACGGAGGAGAGTACCTTGAAGGAAAGCATCGGCAGCGGGCCATGAAAAAACTGGTTTCGCTGACCGAAAAGCACCGGGGAGAAAATCTTGCGCTCTGCTACTGTCCCGAGGCCTATCTGCCGCTGAAAGCCTATTTTCCTTGTGGCGCTTCCGGTACCGCCCGTACCGATTACTGCAGAATCGAAGCATCTCATTTTCTGCACAGACCGGATGAATACCTGCACGATCACGTCCCCTGCGCAGATTCCTCTGAAGCCGACGGGCTTGAAAAAAACCTCATACTGTTTTACAGAGCGGAACCGCTCGTAACGCTTTCGGCCGGTTTTGCGCAAAACCATCAACTCCATTTCTGCGGTTCGCCGCTGCTGCCTATGGTTTTCCGATCGCGTTTCGAAGAGGTCGCGGCAGATCTGGATCTTGATAACGCCCGTATCACGCTGACGGTCGCCAGAAACGGAAGAGCGGAATATTTCAACTGCAGGAGTGTAAAGAACAGAAAGGAAGCGGAGTATTTCGCAATTCATGAACTTCGGAGCTCTAAGGCCTGCACCGGATGCGCGGTCCGGGTCGGCGGCTTCCTGGCAGACCGGGCGATGACGCGTCTGCTCGAAAGGGAAACATCCTGCCGTATCGTGCCGCCGGGCATTCCTGAAGAGATCGGGTTTACCGGAAAAAAACTGTCATTGACAGTGGCCGCATCGAAGGCCATCGAAACCGCGCTGATGGTCCTCGGGCAGGCGCCCTGTTTTTCCTCCTGAAAAAGTCTCTCCTGAACGGAGGGCGGCCATTCCTGTCCGCCCTCCTCACCGTCAGGCTTTCCGCTGCCGTGCCGCTATGACCTCGGCGATCTGTACGGCATTGGTCGCCGCGCCTTTTCTGAGGTTGTCGGCTACGATCCACATGTTCAGGGTCTTCGGGTTCCAGTAGTCGCGACGGATCCTTCCGGCGAATACTTCGTCGCGCTCGTATGAAGTCAGCGGCATCGGATAGATGCGGGCGGACGGATCGTCCTGAAGAATCACTCCGGGGGCGGACGCAAGAATGGAGCGCACCTCGTCGATGTCGAAATCGTTCTCAAACTCGATGTTCAGAGACTCTCCATGGCCGCCGTATACCGGGATGCGCACTGTGGTTGGAGAGACCGCAAGAGTATCGTCAGCCATGATCTTGCGCGTTTCGTTCACCATTTTCATCTCCTCCCTGGTATAGCCGTTGTCGGTGAAGGCGTCGATCTGCGGCACTGCGTTGAAGGCGATCTGGTGGAAATGCGTGAACTGTTCCTGCATCTGGCCGGCAAGCTCGTTCTCGAGGGCGTCCCGTCCCGCCTTGCCTTTGCCGGTAACCGACTGGTAAGTCGAAACGACGACCCTTTTCAACCGGTAGCGGTCGTGAAGCGGTTTGAGCACTACAACCATCTGTATGGTGGAACAGTTGGGATTGGCGATAATGCCCGCGGGTTTGCCGTCTGCTTTGAAAATGGCTTCGGGATTGACTTCCGGAACCACAAGCGGAATACCTGGCTCCATGCGAAAAGCGGAGGAGTTATCGATGACGACGGCCCCTGCCGCAGCGGCCACCGGCGCCCACTCTCTGCTCGCCGATGCTCCGGCGGAGAAGAGCGCGATATCGACGTTACGGAAAATCTCTTCGGACGGGACTGCGGTAACGAACTCGCGGCCTTTGAACCGGACGACCTGGCCGGCGCTTCTTGGCGAAGCGAGCGGCACGATTTCGTCTGCGGGAAAATTTCTCTCCTCAAGGACCTGGATCATGGTGCGGCCGACAAGTCCGGTCGCGCCGAGCACCGCTACTCGGTAGCGGAAATCTGAACTGCTCATACGTGGATATAAAGGTTCATTAATAATTCAAAACAAGTTTTTCCGAATGGTCGTTAAGGTACTCCGCATGTTCCATGATGCGCCCCTCGCGGGCGTATCCTTCACATTCGGCTTCATAGGCCAGGAGGATTTCGACGACATGCTCCCAGTTCTCCTCGCGGACAAGCTGGTTGCGAACATGCGATACCTTCGGCAGACCTTTGAGGTAGGTGGCATAGTGCCTGCGCATTTCAAGGTTGCCGTATTTCTCTCCCTTGAAGTGCACGGAGAGACGAAGATGCTCGACTGCGGCATGGATCCTCTCGCGGAAACCCGGCGGAGGCGCGTGTGTGCCGGTTTTCATGAGATGCCTGACCTGACTGAAAATAAACGGGTTCCCGATAGAGCCGCGTCCGATCATGATGCCGTCCGCTCCGGTCTCGGTGATCATGGCAAGAGCATCGTCGGCCGACCAGATGTCGCCGTTGGCGATGACGGGAATCGTCGCATGACGTTTCGCTTCCGCTATCCATCCCCGGTCAGCTCGCCCTTTGTACATGTCGCTGCGGGTACGCCCGTGAATGGCAAGAGCCTGGATACCGGCATCCTGAAGCCGATGCACGACATCGACGATGTTGATGGAATCGTGGTCCCAGCCTATCCTGGTTTTGGCCGTTACCGGAATCCCGACACGCCTGACGACGGCTTCGGCGATTGCCTGCATTGTATCGGGCTCCCTGAGCAGAGCCGCGCCGGCTCCCTTGCCGGCTACTTTTTTTGTGGGACAACCGAAGTTAATGTCGAGAAAATCCGGGCTGTAGGTTTCGGCGACTGCGGCCGCCTCGATCATCGATTCGACGGTACTCCCGAAAATCTGTACGGCAACGGGACGTTCGACGGCGTCGACCCGCAGCTTGCGCACGGTTTTTTCGATCCCCCTGCGCAGCGCTTCGGCGCTGATGAATTCGGTATAGACAATATCGGCCCCGCACCTTTTGCAGAGCTGCCGGAATGCCTGGTCGGTCACGTCTTCCATGGGGGCGAGAATGACCGGGCGGTCTATATCGATCGAGCCTATTTTCATTGTCAGCCGGTGATGATTTCAGCCGTACCGGTCATGAGTTCGCGGACCTGCACATATATCTGCTGGAAAAGCGAACGGTCTTCGCGAAGTGCCTTCTTGGCCGCTTCGCGTCCCTGCCCGAGTTTGTCCTGGCCGTAACTGAACCATGATCCGGATTTTTTCACCACGCCGAACTCGACTGCCAGGTCGATCAGTTCGCCGAGTACGGAGATGCCTTCGCCATAGAGAATATCGAACTCGGCGCTTTTGAACGGAGGCGCGACCTTGTTCTTGACCACCTTAACCTTGGTGCGGTTTCCGATGATTTCGTCGCCGTCCTTGATCTGGGCGATCTTGCGGATATCGAGACGTACCGAGGAGTAGAACTTCAATGCCTTGCCTCCGGTGGTGGTTTCGGGCGAACCGTACATGACCCCTATCTTGTCGCGCAGCTGGTTGATGAAAATGCAGACCGCGCTCGATTTTGAAATTGCACCGGTGAGCTTGCGCAAAGCCTGGCTCATGAGACGGGCCTGGAGACCGACGACGCTGTCGCCCATCTCGCCTTCGAGTTCCGCCTGCGGAACGAGGGCCGCGACGGAGTCAACGACAATGACGTCCACGGCTCCGCTTCGCACGAGGGTTTCGACAATGCTGAGAGCCTGCTCGCCCGATTCCGGCTGGCTGATGAGCAGCGCATTGATATCCACGCCGAGTTTGCGGGCATAGGCAGGATCGAAGGCATGCTCGGCATCGACGATGGCGGCAATTCCACCCTCTTTCTGCGCTTCTGCTATGACATGCAGGGCGAGGGTGGTCTTTCCTGACGATTCGGGCCCATAGATTTCCGTTACTCTGCCGCGGGGCAAACCCCCGACGCCGAGCGCAAAGTCGAGCGTCATCGAGCCGGTCGGTATGGCCTGCACCTGCAGAATCGGCGCACCGTCGCCCATGCGCATGATGGTGCCTTTGCCGAACTGTTTTTCAAGCGCATCGACTGCAATGTTCAGTTGCTTGAGTTTCGCGGGATCGACCGCATCCGCTCCGTGCTCTTTATTGCTGTTGTCCATAGGTTATATTCCGGTCATAAAATTAAAAAAATCCATAGAGATAGAGATCAATTCAGGGCTGCCGCAAGGGTATCCTCGAGCGGACGGTAGACCATCCCCAATTCCTTTATCGAGCGGTCATTCCGGTAAACAAGCGTTCTTGAGGCCGCCCGGGAGCTTTCGATGCTTATGAAGGAGGGCTTCCGGGAAAGCAGCGACCAGAGTTCCCCACCGAGACCGGCAAGGAAAATTGCCGCGCCTGGCAGCGGATAGACCCGTTTCATGGAACTTCCGGGCATTCGCCGTATGGCTTCGAACAGCTCGGCGAAAGTCCGGTTGTGGCCGACAACGATATAGCGCTTACCGGTCGCCCCTTTCTGCCATGCCTCCAGATGCGCCGCTGCAACGTCGCGCACATCGACAAATCCGGTTCCGCCCGACGGACAGAAGGGCAGCCGACCCTTATGGATCAGCCGGAGCACCTCGTTCGACGAACTTACAGAAGCCTTGTTGCCGCTATCGACGCCGATGACTACCCCGGGGTTCACCATCACGGTATCTAGCCCCTCTGCAACCCCGCGGAGCGCCTCAAGTTCGGCAAGGTGTTTCGACTCCATATAACCGTTCCTGCGCTGCCACTCCATGAAAGAGGAGGACTCCGAAGAGGGAGAACCGTCTTCGGTACCGCCTATTGCGGCAATGGAACTGGTCACGACCAGACGACGCACCCGATGCTCGATACAGGCATTGACGACGTTGCGTGTGCCGACTACGTTCACGTCATAGAGCCGGTTCCTGAAATTTCCAGTATAGGCGATGAGCCCTGCGCAATGAAAAACCGTATCGACCCCATCAAAAACCTCGTTTATGGAAGGCGCGTCGAGCAGATCGGCCCGGAAAACCTCGACGGGAAGACCGGAAAGAAACGAACAGTCCGAAGAGTGCCTGGCCAGTATTTTCAGTCTGAACCTGTCGCCGTAGCGTGCAAGCAGTTCCAGCATAACCTGTGAACCGATGTATCCGGTTGCGCCGGTAATAAGAATGGATGTCGTGACCATGCAAGAGAAAACCGTATCTTTCAGCCGTTCCGGAATGAACCTTACGCGTCATCCGGACAGGTTCTCTGAACCGTATTCATGCAACGATATCAAAGAGTAGTCTGTTCATAAAAATACGAATTAAAACTACATTGCGCTTAATTCCAATCATCGCTATCATAAATTTTTCTCCCTATGCCCGAACGCTATCAGGAACCGGAACCGGGATGCCTTGCAGAAAGCATCGAAAGCGGCATTCTTTCCAACGGCCTGCGTGTGATAACCGACCATGTTCCCTGGGTACAGAGCGTCACCCTCGGCATTCATATCGACGCGGGATCTCGCGATGACCCCGCCCGGAAAAGCGGACTGGCGCATTTCATCGAACATGCGCTCTTCAAAGGCACCGGAAACCGCGATTATATCGAAATAGCCTGCGGTATCGAGCGCACTGGCGGATATCTCGATGCTTATACGACAAAAGAGCAGACCTGCATCTACCTCAGATGCCTCGATACCTTTACCGGCCCGTCCCTCGACCTGCTTGCCGATCTGGTATGCAATCCGGTTTTCCCCGAAGAGGAGATTGAAAAAGAAAAAGAGGTTGTGCTCGAAGAAATCAGCAGCGTGAACGATACTCCCGAAGAGCTGGTTTTCGAGGATTTCGACCGCAGCCTCTTCGGCAGACACCCTCTCGGGCGCACGATTCTCGGAACCGAAAACAGTGTAAACGGCTTTACCGGCAGCGATCTTCGGAACTTCATGTCGGATTTTTACCGACCGGAAAAAATGTTCCTCACCGCAACGGGCAATATCAGGCATGACGATTTCATGCGGCTGGCGGAACGCTGCTTTTCGACGCTCCCTGCCGCAGACGATCCGCTCCCCGTACGCAAGCCGTTTCTTCCTGAAGCGTACACACCGTTCAGACGCGCTCCGAAAAAACGGATCCACCAGGCCCAGATCGTGCTCGGCACCCTCATCGCGCGGGATGACGCGTCGTTCCACGCCCTGATGGTGCTCAATACCCTGCTCGGAAACGGCATGAGTTCGATGCTGAACCTCGAACTGCGCGAAAAACTCGCTCTTGTCTACAGCGCCTATTCGACTATTGCGTTCTTCGACGATCTTACCGTCATGAACATCTATGCTGGTACCGACGGCAACAAGGTCGGGAAGACTCTCGATGTTCTCGCTGAGGTGCTCAAAAGACCGGACCTTGCCGTACCGACAGCCGATGAGCTCCGGTCGGCGAAATCGAAACTCCTTGGCTCGCTGCTTATGGGTACCGAAAAAATGACGCGCCGCATGTCGCATCTTGCAACCGATCTCTCCTATTTCGGACGGCATGTGCCGCTTGCCGAAAAAATCGCCGCCATCGAGGGAGTCGGCAGCGAAGATATCGCTGAGGCAGCCTCGCTGCTTTTCGATGAATCGAGGCTTTCGACGCTGGTATACAAACCGTCTCGTTAGCCGATCGCCGGCGCTCCCTGTTTTAAATGCGACGATTATTTTGTATCTTTGGAACTTTTATTTTTGACTATCATACTCATCAACAAACCGAGACAGCCTTGCAAAAGAACATTACGAAAATCAGTGACACCGAACAGCAGCTGGAAATAATACTGGCAGCCGAAGAGTTCGGAACGGAATACGACCAGGAACTTGAAGAGGCAAAAAGAACGGTACAGATCAAGGGATTCAGAAAAGGTCATGTCCCGGCAGGAATGCTCAAAAAGCTGGTCGGTCCGGCAATCGAGGCGTCGATAGCCGAAAAAATGGCATCGAAGC
>VGGK01000006.1 GCA_016868665.1 Chlorobiota bacterium | reverse complement strand
GACCGCCAGAACCGGCTTTTCCCTTTTTCAAGCTCGAAAAGGGCATTCTCATTATCTCCGAGTTTGAGAAGGGTCCAGGAAAGCAGCGCGGAGGTATCCCTGAACTCCCATATCCGCTGCATGCGCCCTGCTCGGCTTTCGGCAAAAAGAAGAGACGATGCTGCCGCTTCGAGCGCCTGCCTGAAGTACCCTGCTGCGCGTTCGAAGCGGCCAGCAGCAAGCATTCCCTCTCCGGCAACCTGCAGGACAGAGCGGCGATCGGAGAGATGCTCGGCTCCCGGTATCAGCGCAAGAGCGGCTTCAGCATGTGCGGCAAGCCGATCCGTGTTGCAGGGTTCGCCGTGCTGGACAAGTTTCAGCAATGCGTTTGCGCGAAACGACTCGACGCTTGCCATCAGCGCAGGCGATCGTACAGGATCTGTCAGGTCTGCCGATTCGTCGCAGCAGGCAAGGCACTCCCGTACGCGATCGGCATCAAAGATCCTGCCGGGAGCCATCATCGTTTTGGCAAGGTGGAGCAGCGCTTCAGCCCGAACGGGCGCGGAAATATCTCCAACAGCCGCATCGAGCGCAAGACGGGCATACCGTTCCGCCTGTTCCTGATTTTGGCGATCATCGATACCGCCCCGGAACAGATAGCATTCGGAAATACCGATGCAGGTGGCGATCCATGTAGTGCCGTCAGTTATCTCAAGCAGGCGGAATGATTCAAGATGCAGCCGAAGCCGCTCCTCGAGTACCGATCCGAAATCGGCATCCGGTTCGTCGCCGACAGCGATTGCCAGCTCGTTGTTCGCAGCGGCCCAACCGCAGCGGTCATCATCGCGGTCGATCTGCAGAAGTGCCTGCCGGAGATGAAATACCCGTTTCTCCCGGTTTTCATGCGGATCGCCGGCAGAACGAAACCGGTAGAGCACGGCAAGCATCGAAGAGAGAAATGGCTGGGCGGCAACGGCCGATTCAAGATGCATGACGGCTTCGTCAAGCTCTGTCGGGCCGAAAGGCTGAAGGTTGACCATAAGCGAACCGATCCCGCTGTGGCAGGCAACCCATGAATCGTAGTGTTTCACCGGATCCCAGACCGTGAGCGCATCCCGGTAAGCCTCAATGGCTCCTACCGGGTCAGTGTTTTCGGAGTACTGCGCATACAAACATCTGAAAGCCGCCCACTTTTCCGGTTCTGCTGCCCTGTCGACAAGCGAACCTGCTTCCTGAAGCAGTTCGGCTGCCTGTTTCGGATGCTGCGACTTGTCAAGCGCGTCATACTCCTTCATAAGGGAGTTTAATCGCTCTATGTCCTGTTCGTTTACAGGCATATCGGACCCGGTTTGACTTGAGGAGAGTACTGCGGTTCCTATTCGTTTCATATTACGGATAAAATCCCGTACCGAAAAAAAAGTTCGCTTTGAGCAGGAGATCCGTATCCTGTTGCGGCTTTAAAAAAAACGATGTATTGTTTCTTTCGGCATCCCGAGGCTGCTCTCTTGTACCTATTCGGTACGTCTCCCGGTTTGCAGCAGACTGATAACGCATGAAAACAGCTCATCAGTATGACACACGCGACCCTGACGAACAATTACAGAACTCTTTCTTGCGATGACGACATCATCTCCGGCACCCTCCGGCGGGTGTTCGGGTTCGGCGGGTTTCGGCGCGACCAGGAGAGAATCGTCAGGGCAATCCTTGAACACAGGGATGTTTTTGCCGTCATGCCGACCGGAGGGGGAAAATCACTCTGCTACCAGCTGCCGGCCGTGCTGATGCCGGGCACCTGCCTTGTGATCAGCCCCCTGATTGCGCTGATGAAAGACCAGGTTGACGGTGCGCGCTCAAACGGCATCCGTGCCGCATTCCTGAACAGTTCGATCTCTCCGGCCGAACAGGACGATGTCCTCGGGCAGCTGCATTCGAATGCGCTCGATCTGCTCTATATCGCTCCGGAACGGTTCGCGCTCGAGCGGTTCCGCAATATTGCTGCCAGGTCACGAATCGCGCTCGCGGTTGTCGACGAAGCGCATTGCATTTCGGAATGGGGCCACGATTTCCGCCCGGATTATCTCTCGCTTTCAAGGCTGGTCGAGATGTTCCCCGATGTCCCGGTTGCCGCATTTACGGCTACGGCTACCCACAGGGTTCAGGACGACATACAGATGCGGCTCGGCCTTCGCGATCCGCTTGTCGTGCGGGCTTCGTTCGACCGGCCCAACCTGTTCTACGATATCCGCTTCAAGGAAAATGCGGCAGAACAGCTCGTCTCGATCCTCAAAGCCAATCGCGACAAGGCCGGCATCATCTATCGCACCAGCCGCAAAAGCGTCAGCGACACCGCTGCGATGCTCCGCTCGAAAGGGTTCCGGGCCCTTCCTTATCATGCCGGCCTTGGCGACGAGGAACGGATACGCAACCAGGAGGCGTTCATCCGCGACGAGGTCGATGTGATCGTGGCAACCATCGCCTTCGGTATGGGCATAGATAAATCGAACATCCGGTTCGTCGTTCACGCAGACCTGCCGAAAAGCATGGAAAACTACTATCAGGAGACAGGCCGGGCGGGCCGCGACGGCGAACCGGCCCGGTGCATCCTGCTCTTTTCTCACGGGGACATCCCCAAAGTACGGTTCTTCATCGACAGCGTCGCAGACGAGGCGGAGCATGCCAGAGCGCTCGCCGCATTTTCGAAAGTGGTTTCGTTCGCGTCTTCGTCGGTATGCCGTCGCAGGAGCCTTCTGGACTATTTCGGTGAAACCTATCCGGAAGAAAATTGCGGAAACTGCGACGTCTGCACCGGATTGCATAAAACCATTAATTGCACCCGGGAGGCGCAGATGCTGCTTTCGGCGATAGTGAGAACCGACCAACAGTTCGGGGCATCGCATATCATCGATATCGTTACCGGCAGCACAAACAGAAAAGTGCTCGATTTCGGCCACGACCGGCTGAAAACCTATGGGGCAGGAAAGGGAAAATCGAAGACGTTCTGGAAGCGGCTCGTTGACGAACTGATCGCTCGAAAAATCGTTTCGAGGGCAGAAGGGCTCTACCCGGCGCTCTATCTTCTGCCGGAAGCTTCGCGCGTGCTGAAGAACGAAACGGAAATCGAAATGGCGGAGGTCGTTGAAACCAAACGGAAGAAAAGCGCCCTTGCGGCCGCAGCGCCGCAGGAAAACGAAGAACTTTTCGAACTGCTGCGTTCGCTGCGCAAACAGATAGCCGACGAGCAGGGCGTCCCCCCTTACGTGGTATTTTCCGACCGGTCTCTTCGAGATATGGCTTCGCTGCTTCCAAAGGATGAAGAGTCCATGCTTGCGGTTACCGGCGTCGGAGAGGTCAAACTGCGGCGTTACGGCAGACAGTTCATATCCTGCATCATACGCTGGTGCGATGCCGGCCATAACGGAAAAACGCCATGACTGCGAGCGAGCGGGCATCCTTTCACGATCATTTCTCTTCGGTATCGAAACAGTATGCCCTGTACCGTCCGCACTATCCGCAGGAATTGTTCGACTGGCTGGCGTCGGTCGCTCCCCGACGAAACCTCGCATGGGACTGCGCGACTGGAACAGGCCATGCAGCAATCGGACTTGTCTCCCGCTTCAAACAAGTCATTGCTACCGATGCCAGCCCCGAACAGATCGCTGCAGCAATACTGCATCCCGGCATAACCTACGCTGCCGCGCCTGCCGAAAAATCGGGACTCGACGACGGATCGGTTGACCTGATAACGGTTGCGCAGGCATTGCACTGGTTCGATACAGCGCGTTTTTTCAGCGAAGCGGAACGGATTCTCGTGCCCGGAGGCGTCCTTGCCGTATGGACATACGGTCCTCTTTCGATAGAAGACGAACAGATTAACGCTCTTGTCAGGGAGTTCGCCTCGATGACGCTCGCGAAATGGTGGCCTGAGGAATGGAACCATACCTCTGCCGGAAAAAAAACGATACCGCTTCCTTTCGAAAAACTGGAAGTTCCGGAACTGGCCATGACTGCCGACTGGACGCTCGGCGAACTGGTCTGCCATATGCGTACCTGGTCTGCCGTCACGCGATATATCGGGAAAAACGGTATCGATCCTGTCTCTCCGGCAGCAGAAGAACTTTCGGAATTATGGAGGGAACGGGAAGAAAAACGAAGAATAATCTGGCCGTTCATGGTTTCTGCCAGCAAAAAAAACGGCAGATTTTCAGATGATCGATGAAAAGGCCCCTCGCGGCGAAAACGTATTATGTGCCTCAGGGGCTCAGCGTGCTGCTCCCGTCGTGCGCAGCGCCCTGCGATCCGTTGCCTGATGCAGATCTCATGCATTCTTCGCAACAATCTCCCGAAAGGGGACCAACGCTATCGTCACGCCCGGCTTCATGTCTCTGGTCCCGTTCTTCGCTCCCCGGATGAGCTTTATTGAGAGCGCACCGGTAAAAAAAAGGCGATTTGTTATCGGGGGCCATAAACCCTCCGGCTGAAGCTCTCTACAGAAAATACACGTCGGCAATCCGACGCAGCCTGCTCGAAACTGCTGCATTTGCCACTCATGGCTTATTCAAATTATATCGTTACACTCCGCTGCGAGCTCTATACGTCGCTTTACCATATCGAGCGAGGGAAAATCGTGTCAACCAAACTGGTTTGCACAGACACCCTTTCCTATGCATTATATAACTATATAACTGATATACAAAAGAAAAAATCCGCCAATCGCTTAATAAAAAGAATCTCTGCGACGAAAGTAAAAATACATATAATCCTCTGCGGTGCAGGAAGGCGTTTCGTGACAGACCAGCAGCGTCGATATCAGACGGAATTTCGGTTCGAACCATTCTGCGATAACAGTCTCGTCATATCGCACGACATCCTGGCAACTGCAGCGTTTCGGGCCGCTCGGAGCAAAGGTTGCAAGCACCACATGGCCACGTTCATCAAGGCACGAGTCGAGCGTATCGAGATAGCGTCTCCGATCGGCATGATCGACAAAGAAATGGAATACAGCCCTGTCGTGCCAGAGGGCAAATCGTTCAGAAGAACGAAAATGGCGGATATCCTCAATGATCCAGCTTATTTTTCTTTCCAGGCTCCCCAGCCTGCGCTTCGCGCAATCAAGCGCTTCCCGCGAACAGTCAAGTACGGTAATGTCGGTGTACCCTGACTGCAGCAGGAAATCGCCAAGCAGAGAAGCGCCGCCGCCGACATCTATTATCGGACTGTCCGGACCGATACCCGTCGCCTCTATCATGTCGAGCGAGGCCTGCGGTCGCTCCTGGTACCAGCTCAGCCGATCATGCCGGTTTGAAGCATATACTTTATCCCAGTAATTTCCAGGGTCATGCGGTTTTTCCGACGAAGTATGCATATCGAAGATTATTTAACGACAAGTGAATGTGTTTACGATGGATCACCTGATCTGCCGGCATTTCTTAAACCCATGATCAGTTGTTTTTGCAGATAGATTTACCAATTTCGACGGTATCGGGAATCTGATCCTCGATCTCTTCTCTGGTGCCGATCAGGTAATCCCGCACAGGCCAGCCAAGCGCACTCCTTTTAGCGTCGAGCATCCGCAGTATATCCTCCGCGGTACGGTAGGGATCGGGGTTCCAGTTAAGCGCGGCGCCAACCATGCCGCGGATCCGGTTGCTGACGAAGTCAATAAACCGGTCGGACGCAAGGGTGTTATCCTGCACACATGAATAGGTTTCGATGCCGTTCATCACGAATGCGAAGCGAGCGCCCATGGTTTTTTCGGCCGCAGGATCGGCGGCCACCATGGCAAAGGGCATGGCGGGATTCGCCTGTCCGGCTGCATTAGCTGTGTAGGCCATGATCTGGCTTGCTCTCGTGCTGTCTGTGCATGCCCCGACATGCAGCACCGGAGGAATATCAAGATTCTCGACTATCTCCTGAAGCCCGGAACCACAGAGTTTCGAGGCATCCGGATGAGCCAGACCCGCGAACAGAAGCCCCATGCCGGAACATCCGTGAGCCGTGACAAGCACATCGTTCTTGATGAGCTGTCGGGCAATGATGACCTGGTTGCGCTCGAAAACTGCACCACGGATGTTGCCGCAGGAGCCGAAATTGACGATGCCCCTCAGCTTACCATCCTTCAGGAGGCTCGCAAGGCCATGAATCTTTTTCTCAGGCATCGATCCGTCGAACAGCCGGGCAACCTCCTCGACACTGAACCCGAGCTCTACCTTGGCCCTGATATCCGGTATGTGTACCTTCTGGGCATCCCTGTTGCGATAGTTGTCGATGGCAATGTCGAGAATCTGTTCGGCAAGTTCATAGATTTTATCGAGATTCTTCAGATAGTAGTCAAGTTCCAGCACAATGGCCCCTTCCTTCCGTCCTGAAGGGGAGGTGGTGATCACTTTGGTATGGAAGCGCCTGGCGACAGGCATCATGCCAGGAAGCACATCCTGCTGATCGACAACAATGGCCTCGAACGCACCGGTTGCCACAGCCATCTCTGCCGACGAAGCCATGGCTACGAGCGGAATGCCGAGGTCACGCTCGACAAACTCTCCGCCGGTGCAGCACATGCCGTAGAGTTTTATATCCTCAGCGCCAGCGGCTTTCACTTTCTCCATGATTTTCGGCGTACCGACGATGTCGCAGATGGCGAATGCCACCATGGGCGCATGGCCATTGATACCCATGTTGATGCACCCCTCTTTCTGTATACTGCCAAGGTTAACGTTGAGCTTCGAGCGCTGCGGCAGCCCGTAGACGATGTCGGTAGCAAGTGAAGTCGATACTACGGTCGTCATCGCATAGGCCACTACCGACCGCATGAAGGCCTGCATGTGGCTCTCGAAATCGGAATCGGTGCCATGGCTTGTGAGATTGTTCACCTCGAAGCACTCATGGTACGGACTGATGGGAATGACGCCGAGCTTCTCCCAGAGCGACGATCGCTCCTTCTGGGCAAGAGAAAAAATGGTGTCGTGCCGCTTCGGCAGCGAACGCTGGAGGTCGTCTATGAAACGGTCTGCGATCTCGACGCAGAGTTGCTCCACGCTCTTGCCTTCGGTATCGAATCCGAGCACCTTTGCAACGGCCAGAGCCTTTTCAGGGCTCCTGATGGGAATCGGCGCAGTTCCTTCACCTGCTGCCTTTAGCGCAATGAACACCTCACGGGCGTGAGCTCCGTGCGCCGCCATGCCGGAAGCAAGGCGGCGCAGGGCATTTCCTGCCACGATGAGATCGACATCCTTGCCGCAGATCGAGTAGGGATGCTTTTCATTCACCCTGCATGGCCCGTACGAGCAGAATGCGCAGCATGCCCCGGTAAGTCCGAATCCGCATTGCGGATGCTGCTGAAGGAAGCGGTCGAATGTATTGGCTATCCCTGCTTTATCCATATGGCTGACCATCTCTGCGACTGCCTTGTTGGCCGTATGCCGTATCACTTCCTCCTTGCTGTAATTGAGCTTGTGCACAAGCTTCATTCTCTCGTTAAGCGGCATTCCCGGTCGATATTCCGGAGCCTGTCTCGAACTGGTCAGCTCGTCTTCATAGCGGTACACATTTCCTTCTGACATGATCCCTTGCTGTTTAATGATTCACTGAATTAGCCGGATACCCTTTTTGAAGGATCAGGGTTTCGCCAGTTCCCGGATATACCGGACAAGCTGCCGGATCTGTTCATCGGTCAGGCTGTTGCTCCAGGCGGGCATATATCCGGCACTCGCTCTCGACGTATCGGCAATACCCCCTGAGATGATGGCATACAGTTCCTTGTCGGTCATGGCCTGAACGGCATCGCTGCCGAGAGGACGGATTGCGATACCGAGCTTTCTCGATATTTCGCCGTCACCCTCTCCGTCACGGCCGTGGCACATGATGCAGGACATTCCGTAGATATCGTCAGCGGTATTCCCGGATTGTTTCTCAAGCTCGACAGGGCGCTCCTCGTTCAGCACACGGACATAGGCCACAATATCCATGATCTGCTGTCGCGTCAGCTGCATGCCGAAAGGACGCATATGGATGGATTTGCCATGGGCAATGCCTCCCTTGCTGATGAAGTCATAGATTTCCCTGTCGGTTTTCCTGTCGAAGTATCCCTTGTCGGTAAGGTCCGCAGGAGGTGCCGAAAGAGATGCGGCGTAAGGACCGTCGCCTTTGCCGGTCTGGCCGTGACAGATGAAGCAGTACCCGAGATAGAGGCGCAGGCCGTCAAGCGGATGTTCTGCGGCAGAGGCCTGCCATTCTCCGGTTTTTTCTGTCGGGCTCTCAGATGGGTGGGGACCGGAACAGCCGGAAAGGGCTGCGGAGAGCATGAGCGCGCCGCCCAGAAAAGTGGCTGTCCAGCGGCGGTTCCTCTCAGTATGTTTTCTCATGGCAGTATGGGTGACGTTATCCGTTAAAATACCAGATCGAGTTCCTCGTCCTTGAGCGACGAATAGAGCTGGATGATCTGATCGCGAATCGCACCGAACTCACGATCGGTGCGGCAGACCAGTTCATGACGGGGACGTGGCAGGGTGTTGGTAATGATTTTCTTCACCCTGCCGGGGTTGATATCCATGACGCAGAGCTTGTCAGAGAGAAAAATCGCTTCGTCCACATCGTGGGTTACGAAAAAGATGGTGGTGCGGGTTTTTTCCCATGCCTTGAGAATCTGGATCTGCATCTCCTCCTTGGTGAGCGCGTCGAGCGCCTCGAACGGCTCGTCCATCAGCAGGATTTTCGGCCTGTTTGCCAGAGCCCTGGCAATGGCCGCCCTCTGACGCATTCCCCCGGATATCTCGTGCACCATTCTCGACTCGGAGCCTTTGAGACCGACAAGTTCGAGCTGTTCCTCCGCGATTTTCCGGCGCTCTTTTTTGCCGATTCCTTTCAGTTCGAGACCGAGTTCAACGTTTTCAACGACGCTCCTCCAGGGCAGGAGCGCATACTCCTGAAAGACCATCCCCTTGTGCGGTCCGGGTCCGGACTCTTCCTTTCCGTCGAGAATGACGCTGCCCGAAGACTGTTCGAGCAGTCCGGCAACGATCTGCAGCGTCACCGACTTGCCGCATCCGGTCGGTCCGAGTATGCAGACGAACTCGCCTTCATTGATGCTGAGATTGACCTTTTCGAGTACCCGGAACTCGGCACCGTCCTTCATGAAGGTTTTCGAGACATCCCGGAGTTCAAGCAGAGGCTTCCCGGACAGAGGGCTCCCGTTCATCGATGTAATCATGGCCTGATAGTGCTGGTGTTAGCTGATTGCGCAGGTTCTCAGTCCTGCATCCTTTTTGATGACGTTCATGACCGTTTCGCGAAACTCGATGAAACGATGGTGAAAATCGAGATCGCGAGCGGCGCTGCCGAGACGGGGCCGGGGCAGTTCATTCTGGAGAACGGCCTCTATCGACCCTTCGCGGTTAAGCACGACAATCCTGTCGGCCAGTTTGACCGCCTCGTCCAGATCGGAGGTAACGAAAACAACCGTATTTTTTTCTGTCTCCCATATGCGGGTAATCTCCTGATGCATGGTCATTTTCGTTTTCGAGTCCAGCGCGTTGAACGCTCCGTCCATAAGCAGAATAACCGGTTTTATGGCAAGGATCATGGCAAGCGAAGCTCTGCGCTTCATGCCGCCCGACAGTTCGCCCGGATGCTTTTTCACCGCGTAGCCGAGCCCGACCATATCGAGGTACTTCATGGCTTCGGCCTCTCTCTCGCTTCGACTCACAGGGTTCTTCCTGAACTCGAAACCAAGTTCGACGTTCTTCAGCACGCTTCGCCATGGAAGCAGGGCATATTCCTGAAAAATCACTCCGCGATCAGCGCCGGGACCGGTAACGGGTTCCCCTTCGAGCAGTATCGTTCCCGAGGTGGGAAAATCAAGCCCGGCCATCAGGTTCAGCAGGGTTGATTTTCCGCATCCGGTCGGGCCTACGATAACAAGGAATTCATTTTTCATGACGTCGAATGAGCAGTCCCGGAGTGCATGAAACTCCCTGCCGTTTTTTCTGTAGGTTTTAGTCACCTGCCTGAGGCTGATGAGTACTGTGCTTTCTGTGGTCATAATTGTCTCCCGGCAGGTTAGATCTTCCACGAAAACTTGCTGATAAGCCATCTGTTTGCAGAATCGAGCAGATAGCCGATCATGCCAATGACCATGATGGTCGCCATGAGCTGGTCGTAACGGAAACGGTCGCGGGTATCGAGAATGAAATACCCCAGTCCGTCAGAAACCCCGAGCATTTCCGCCGGTACGAGAATGATCCAGCTCACTCCTACGGCAAGCCGCAGGCCGGTCAGCATGTCCGGCACCGCAGCCGGAATGATGACCTTTCGGAGAATGCCCATGTCGAGCGCTCCCATGGTTTTTGCCATGTTAACCCAGAGCGGACTGACCCGGCCGGCGCCATGCGAGGTGTTGAGAATCAGCGGCCAGATGGCTACAAGCCAGAGCAGAAAGACGACGGATACGTCGCCGACACCGAATATGATAATGGCTATCGGCATCCACGCAAGAGGCGAAATCATGCGCATGAACTGGAAAACAACGTACGTCAGCTGCTCGATTCTTCTGAAATAGCCCACCAGCACCCCTATGGGAAGGGCGACCACGACGGCAAGCGACAGGCTCACGAGCACACGGCGCAGACTCGGCAGCGCGTGGTGGAGGAGTTCGCCGTTTTTAATCATCTCGATGAGTGCCAGTATTGCCGCCAGAGGGGAAAACGCCTCGCTGAAATCGGCGCCGAAAAGTTTGAGCGAGGCGGCGATCTGCCATACGATCATGAAAAGGATAACGCCGAGCACATAAAAGCTCCTGTCGGCGACAAGGGCCATGAGCCCGGTGCTGTTTTTTTGACGGGTGTCGTTCTGTTTTGCCATAACCTCGGGGAAAAATGGTTTCGGGTAACTGCCAGGAAAAAGCAACGGGAATTCTGCCGGCACGCAGAAACGTGCCGGAGATGATCCTTTCGATTGCGGAGACCTTCGCCGAAGCGAAGGAATGAGCTGCCCCTTATACCTTGATGAGCTCCTCCCTGACAGTCGGCATCTTCGCATCGACGC
The DNA here is from genome assembly GCA_016868665.1 of Chlorobiota bacterium. GTDB lineage: Bacteria > Bacteroidota > Chlorobiia > Chlorobiales > Chlorobiaceae > Chlorobium. The sequence goes on along the minus strand of VGGK01000006.1, from coordinate 75,522 downwards.
CGGCAAACAGGGCGAGGCCTCCGAGTTCCGCTGCCGCAGCCTCGACTCCCGCGGTATACATCAGCTCTTTGTGCACCTGCAGAGGATCGAGAGAGTGCAGAAAACTGACGTCGCCTTCCATTTTCGTCAGCTTCATCATTTCCACGATATGCCGCGTAGCAGACTCGAACTGATAGGGCACGTAGGATAAACGTTTTGCCTGCCATTCGGGATGCTGGATAGCGCCCGTGCCGCCGCTCGCACCGTAGGTTTCAAGATCGTACTTCATCATAGCCCGCTTGACGATTTTCTCCGGAAGCGGCAGGTACTGCGCTCCGTCTTTCGAAAGGATGTGCGCTGCCTGTTCGGGATTGTTCAATGCCCAGAGTTCGGCTTTGACAAGGGCAAGAATAACCTTGTGGGACCACTCGCGATCTTCGAGGTCCTTTTCATTCATAACGGCCACGCAGCAGGGATGGTCTTTCCATACGTCGCCGGTAAAACGGACTATTTTCCCGTTTGCAAGGAGTTCTCCCGCAGCATTGAACGGCTCGGCAACGATATAGCCATCGATGGCCTTCGATGCCATTGCTGTAGGCATGTCGGGCGGGGCCATGACAAAGAGGTTCATCTGCTTGTCGGTGAGAGGAGCAGTCTTGTTCTGGATGACGGTCTCGATACCGTATTCGCGTGCAATCATCTGTATGATGATGTTATGCATGGAGTACCAGTACGGAATGGCGATCTGCTTGCCGCCAAGATCGGCATAGGAGTTGATGCCGCTATCCTTGCCAACCGTAATTGCCGAGCCGTTGATATGATCCCAGGCAACGACCTTGACCGGAAATTTCTTGCTGTAACGCATGTAGATAGGGATCGGCGCGAGAAGGTGGGTGAGATTGAACCGCCCGGCCATGAACGCTTCGGCCATCGGAGCCCACCCGCGAATCAGAACCGGCTTCTCGGACGCCAGGCCAAGCTCCTTGTAGTAGCCCAGTTCATGCGCCAGAATAATCGGGGTTGCATCGGTAATAGGCAGATAACAGCTGGTGACTGTTTTTGATGCGGATTTTCCGGCTGACGTACTGCCGCCCTGATCCGAACCTTTTGAACAACCCTGAAGCAGCGGGTATCCGGCAAGCATGGCGCTGAGACCTACTGCAGAAGTTTTAAGAAAATCCCTGCGGGTTGGCGCGTTTTTCTCCTGGCTCATGACGACCTCCTTTATTTCGGTTACATGTGGTTACGGGCTTTTTCGAAAAGAGATGCAACATGGATGGCATACAGGCATCATCAGGCAGCAAAGGTAATCGCTCTGTAAAAGGAATGCGGGAAAAACCGGCATCTGAATGGCAGAGAGCGCGGCACTGAGAATTGTTATCTGTCTGACGAGAACATAATCGGAAACCAAACCGGACGGCAACACACGCCTCACGATGAATATCCTGTGTATTGAAGACGAAAAGGCAAAAACCGAATGTATAAAGAGGAGATCCCGAGAAAAGGGGGAAATAAACTATATAATCACTTACTTATACAATTTAAAGCAGGATAAAATAAAAAGCAAAAGAAAAATAACAATTGTTAACAATCCAGGCCATCGAGGAGCATGTTGATGTGACCAGCCATTACAGGACATGAGGCATACGGGACTCCACGTTTCAGATCGGCATCGATTGCCTGCGCATCAAAGGGGATCACCGCCAGTATATCATCCGAAGCAAGCAGGGCGGCTATATCGCCGATCTGGTCACCGTCATAAACCTTGTTGACGATATAACCGAGTTTCGGTATGCCGGCCTGACGGGCAAGGGCTGTTATTTTTTTTGCCGTGTTTATCGAACGGATTCCGGGCTCGACAACGACAAGCAGAATATCGACCGACTGTGCCGTACCTCTGGTAAGATGCTCGAATCCTGCTTCCATATCAAGAATCACCCACTCGTCTCTTTCAACCATCAGATGTCTCAGAAACGATCGGAGAAGCGCGTTTTCGGAACAGTAGCATCCAGTGAGGGCTTCTTTCAGGCCGCCCATCACCATGACTCTCGTTCCGTTGACTTCCACCGAAAATTTTTCGACGAAATCATCGGTCCTTGGATTGAGCACGAAATAGCCGCCCATGTCGCCCGGTTTTGATCCGGTGCGCTCTTCGACAAGCTGTTTCCTTTCGATGAGCGGTATGATCCGACCATCTTTTTCCTGATCGTAACCGAGAGCCTCGGCAAGACTGCCGTTCGGATCGGCATCGATTGCAAGCACCGGTCTGCCCCGCTCTCTGAGAGCACAGACGATCATGGAACTGATCGTGGTTTTCCCGACACCGCCTTTTCCGCTGACTGCGATTTTCATGACAGGAACTCCCGATCTTGCAGGGTTTTATGGCAGGAAAATAATGCCGGCATAACTCCAGTGAGCCGGCAATCTGCAGTTATTCAGATGAACAGCGAAATATCGGCCTCTGCTGCATGTTCGAGATACATGGCTGCACCGGCATATTCCACTCCGTCGATGAAGTCCTTCTTTTCGAATCCGAAAACCTCCATGGTCATCTGGCAGGCCACAAAGCGCACGCCGCTCTCGATGCACATCTCACGCAGCTCTTCGATGGTGGCGACTCCCTTCTTTTTGAAGGTCTCCTTCATGAGCATGGTGGCCATACTGTCGAAACCGGGAACGTTGCCGGAAATGAGATTGGGAATCGACCAGTTGATATTCTGGAAATCCTTGCTGCCGAAGGGCATTTTCATCGGCATGGCAGGATTGCCTACAGGAGTGACTTTGAGGTCAAGATCCTTTTTCAGCAGAGGAAGACCGTAAAAGGTGAAGAATACCATGGCGTCCATATCCATGGCGGCCGCAGCGGAGGCGAGGATGAAAGGCGGATAAGCCCAATCGAGCGTACCTTTCGAAGCGATAATCGCAAGTTTCTTGGTATCAGCCATAAGTTGAACCTCTGTTCAGGATTTCTGGATATAGAATGTATAGGAACCGCCGTCTACGGAGCTTCCGACGATCTTGTGTCCGGTTCTGTTCGACCATGAAGTCATGTCGTTTGCCGAACCGGAATCGGTCGATATCATTTTAAGGACTTCGCCGCTCTGCATCTGGTCGATCTCTTTCTTGGTCTTGAGAATCGGCAGAGGGCAGTTCATTCCGGAACAGTCGAGCGTACGGTTGGCAGTGATCTCTGACATGGAACCTCCTGTTGTTTTTGCATGTTTTTAAACTATATAACCAACTAATTATATAATTATAATAACAAAAAAGGAAAGAAACAAGCGTCAACTGTATTTTTCCTTATGATAGTAACCTGCTTCACTCCTGGCGAACGCTCAGTGCCCTCCGGAAACAATCCCTGCTGCGGCAAAAACCAGCACACATACCTGCAGTATTGTGATGATGGTATAGATTGCATCCCTCTCCCCGATGAGCACAGGAACAATGAATGCAAGACAAACAATAGTTGCGGCCGAAAGGTAGATGATCGAGGCATAGCTCAGCACGTCTCCTCGAAGAACGTCGCCGGTCCAGTCCCAACCTGAAGGAACCGGTACTGTCTGGTGCAATTCCGATGCCCGGAGATGCCAGTGAGCAGCAACATCGCTGACCGATGCGGCCGACGGGAGCAGTTCGAAAACATATATCAGGTAACCGACGACAATCAGTACCATGCCGACAGCCGATGCGATACCAAGTACGGATGCGTAGGCGAGCTGTACGCGATCGGCATGAACGCTATCTTTCATTGTTGATTTGTTCATAATTTTTTCAGATTCCGAACCCTTTTAAAAGAGCACGCAGCCCCGCAACTGCAAGCAATGCGATCACAATGCGACGAACCAGATTGGTGTGTATTTTCGTCAGCAGCTTCGCGCCGATTTTCGTTCCAAGCATCATGCCAGCGATCGAAGGCACTGCGATCAGCGGGAGTACCGCGCCTTTATGAAGGTAGACCCATGCCGCAGCGGTATCGTTGATCGAAAGCACGAAAACGCTTGTTGCCACGGAAACACGCAATGGAGCCCCGAGCACAAGATTGAAAACAGGAACATTGGCAAAACCTGCTCCCAGACCGAACATTCCTGCCATGAAACCGATCAGAATAAACAGCAGAAGCCCTGCAGGCGTGCGGTGAATCTGCCAGTTGATCTCTTTTTTCATCTGCTCATCATAATATATCCCGTTAATCCGGAGGGCTGATGAGAGGGCGTCAGGCGTTCTGATGTCGGGATATGCTGAATTTTTCGATCGGTACATCACAAACGAAATGAATATGATGGTCAGTCCAAGGAGCAACTGAACGGTTTTTTCCGGCATGGCAAGACCAACCATGGCACCGGCAATGGAACTCACTGAGCCGATGAGTGCCATGGAAAGAGCGAGCTTGAGATTAGCCAGCCCTTTCCTCAGGAGTGGAGCGCCTGCAGACAGCGCTCCCGAAAGAGCGACAAGAAGACCCGCTCCACGGACGAAATCAAGGTGAAAAGGAAAAAAACTGCTGACGATAGGTACGAAGAGTACTCCGCCGCCGACACCGGCAATAACCGCGATTATGCCGAGAAGAAAGGTAAATATGAACAACAGCGCCATCCATATCCACCATGCAAGCTGAACGGAATCAGCAGAAGGAACCGATGCTGCAGCAAAAACAAGAGAAGGAATGAAAAGCAGCGCTCCCGTCAACAGGGATGACAGTATAAACCTGGAAGTCCCAGGATTGGCTACTATTGCCATGAACGTTAATTGATCAGAGGTTGAAGAAAAAAACGTCCCGCATCTGGCGGGACGGTATCGCAACACGAAAAAACTATTTCAGGTAGTAGGTCTTATCGTCAGGCCTGAAAGGACGGTTCAGCCAGAGCGGACGACGCAGGCCGTTGGGTCCCGGAGCGGGTCTCGTCATGGCGAGCCACTCCTTGTAGATCTCGAAAGAGCGTTCGGTATCGACGAAAACGTCGCCGTAACGGTCTCCTTCACGGGATTTTTCAATTCGCACCTTCTGGTGCCAGCAGTGCATACCGCTTATCGGGTCGGGATGGACCGGAAAGGTTATGTTCTGGTGCACGCCGCCGTCCGACCAGAAGATCCTCGACGAATCGGCATCGCTGCTCTCGTATGGCTGAATATTCTCTTCGACGCGCATCTTCCATTTCCCGTTGCCCTCTTTGGAGATGTTGACCCGGTTCGCCGCCCAGCGGTTGGCCTCCGGGTCCTGCTGCCTGCGCCAGCGCCCGATATGGTGCGAACAGGCTACCACGCCGGGTCGTATCCCTTCTGTCACCCAGGCCTGGTTGACAAAAAAGCCTATGTCGGTGTTAACCCTTATCAGTTCGCCGTTTTCGATGCCGAGCGAAGCAGCATCTGCGGCATTGATCCAGACCGGATTGCGATGAGCGATTTCGGCCAGCCATTTGGCGTTGCCCGAACGGGAGTGAATCAGTACAGGAAGCCGGAAGGTCGGCACCAGCACGAATTCGCCGTTACTGCGGTTCATGGTTTCCTGATGAATGTGGCTCTTGATGTATGCCGGCATTCGGTATTCGGGCCATTTCCACTCCACCATGGTTTTCGACCAGAATTCCTGCTTCTTCGAAGGGGTCGGAAAACCGGAGCATGCCTTGCCGCCTACTTCTACACCGATGCCTTTGCCGTTTCTGACGATCAGCCCGTTCTCAGGATCTACCGAAGCGCCTTCGAGGTCAGCGGAGGGAACGGCTTTCTCATGAACGTTATAAACGTTGCTCTCGACTTCGAAAGCGCCGTACTTCTGCATGTAGTCGAAAGCGGTGAGCCCCTCTGCGGCTGCGGCTTCGGGCAGGCCTGCGGTATGCTCGAAAATGTAGCGGTAGTATTCCTCGATGGTGATCTTCTCTCCAGGGCGGTACGGAGACATGCAGTACTGGCGGATACCGAGACTTCCGTCGGGGTCGATGCGCCAGGTCAGTTCGATCCAGAACTCGTCTTCTTCCCAGACCTCGCCGGGATTGGCTTCCCATGTATATCTGACCGGTTTGCCCATCCTCCTCAAGGCTGTGCGCAGCACAGGCTGGCGGAATGCGATCCACTTGCCGGCATGGGTTTCATAACTGATTATGTCGTGCCTTTCGGCGGAATGACCCATCGGCAGCACGTAGTCGGCGAAGTATGCTGTTTCGCTCCAGGTGGGGGTAAGCGCAGCGTGGAGGCCGATTTTCGTTTCGTCCTCCAGTGCCTCGATCCACGAGAAACCGTCGGGATAGGTCCAGACAGGGTTGAACACCCTGGTAAAGTAAACATCGAGCTTGCCGCGTCCCTCCTTCAGAAAATGGGGAAGCAGAAAGCTCATTTCAAAGTGCGCGAGCGGATATTCGTTCGGCATGTGAAGCGGATTCCAGAAGGTCTGGGGCTTCGGCTCGGCATGCACGTGCGGTTTGAACTTGTTCCATGCGCTTGGCGATGTACCGCCCGGCGTACCGACGCTGCCGGTCAGCACGTTCAGGAAATGGAGCGTACGCGATACCGCCCAGCCTCCGAGATTGCCGCTGCTTGCGCTGCGCCAGACGTGCGTGGAAAACTGCGTTCCCGCCGCGCCGATTTTACGGGCGACATCGACAATCATGGCTGCGTCCACGCCGCTCTCTTTCGATGCGTACTCGGGAGTGTAGTGCGCGTATTCCTTCTTCAGTCCTTCGATGAAGTTTTCGAAGGTCGCCGGCGTTCCGGGATATTCCTCCTGCAGGTAGGCCTGCCAGTTCACCCAGTTCTCCAGATAATCTCGATTGTAAAGCCCCTCGTCGATGATCACTTTCGCCATGGCGAGCAGTACGGCCGGCTCGCTGCCGGGATAGCTCGGCATCCAGTAATCGGACATGCTTGCCGTGTTGGAAAGGCGCGGATCGAGTACAGCAAGCTTTGCGCCTTTCATGCGGGCCTCGATGATGCGCTGAGCATGCGGGTTGAAATAGTGACCCGATTCAAGATGCGCGCTTACCAGCAAAATGAATTTCGCGTTGGCGTGGTCGGGAGAGGGACGATCGAATCCTTCCCAGATGGCGTAACCGAAACGCGCGCCTGACGAACAGACGTTGGTGTGACTGTTGTGCCCGTCCACGTTCCATGCCCGAAGGATCCACTCCATGAAGCCGTCATGTCCCGGACGTCCGACATGGTAGGAGATTTCGTTGTTGCGGCCTTCCATGATGGCTTTGCGCATGCGACCGGCAATATCGTCGAGCACGCTGTCCCAGCTCACCCGCTCCCATTTGCCCTCGCCGCGCTTGCCGACCCGCTTCATGGGGTAAAGCACACGGTCGGTATCCTGTATCTGGTTCAGCGTTGCCGGACCTTTCGCACAGTTCCTTCCGCGACTTGCCGGATGGTGCGGATTGCCCATCAGCTTTCTTATCTCCATGGTCTCCTTGTCGACATAGGCCAGCAGACCGCAGCCGGCTTCACAGTTGAAGCATGCGGTCGGCACCAGCATATACTCTTTCGCCTTTCGTTCCGGCCAGCTTTTCGAATCGTACTCGACCCAGCTGTCCCACCTGGAAGGAGGCGGGCAGCTTGTTTCGGCGCCCTCTTCGGCAGCGCGCATAGCCTTTCCTCCATCTCCCTCCTTGTGCAGATCGGGAACAAGACGAAGCTTTTCAGCAATTGTTTCTATAACTGTCGGTTTGTGGGTATAGCTCATAACGTACTCCGGCACATGGTTAGCTTAAGGGAATTCTCTGCGGGGCCTGAACCCAGACTTTTTCGGTATAGAACACGCCCGAGAGCCCGAGAAGCGAAGCAAGAGCAAGCATCGCAGGATCGGATGACACAAGCGTCAGGAGCAGTGGCAGCAGGTTGCCGGCAAGAAAACTGCCTGCCCAGAACTGGTTTTTCAGGCTTCCCTCGCGAATGATTTCGGCTGCGCGCTCAGCAGCTACCGAAGGGTGTTTGCCGTACAGCTCGATCAGCATGACTGCGATATGCAGACCGAAACCGACGACGAGCATCTGGCGAAGCAGGCCCGAAAACTCCGGAGAGACCCCGGTTCCAAGCCCGAGCAGCAGCAGTGCAGAACCGCCGGCAAGCAGTGAGTTAAGAAGCATGTGCACGAGCAGCATGGGGCTCTGCCAGAAATCTCGACCCTTTGCAGCGCCGAAGAGAAATGCGGTATAGATTGCCGTCACCAGCGCGAAGAACGCGCCGCCCCAGAGAGCTGCGGTTTCAAGCATGGGAATCTGAAGGAACCGGGCTCCGCCCCAAAGGGCGAGGAAAGCGCCGTATCCGGTTATGGTAAGACCGCCGCGAACCAGCCAGGAACCGAACTGCGGGCGAAGCATGACCGAGGAAAAACGGTCGGGACGATCGAGATCCTTGATAAGGAACCCGCCTGTCAGAGCGAGAAACACGAGTGACACCGCCCATGCTCCCCATTCGAGGGAAGCCGGAAGCTGCTGCCGGAAAATCGCGAGCAATGCAAAGAAGACAAGGAATACGCCCGACGAAACCGCCTTTGCGGTTACATAGGCAGGAACTTCCCAGCCCCAGACCGCTCCTTTCGAGGGGATATCGTATACCCGGCGGACCTTCGGTCCGGCTTTCGGAGCCGCATGCGCCGGTTTTTCAATGCCCGGAGCGCCTTTGCCCTTTCCGGCGAAATGGCCCACGCCTCTGGACTGCGCGCTCCAGTGATATTCCTCCTGAAGAGGAGCCTGCAGAGGATCCAGCGAGGCCCCGTCTCCGTTGATGTAGTAGAGCTTCGGCGATGTCCCTTTCTCGGGCTTGCGCACAACGGTCTGTTCGCCGGCGACCAGTGCGGCAATCTTGCCTGACGGGTCGTCGAGATCTCCCGAAACGATAGCCTGCTGGGGACATACCGTTACGCACGCAGGCTGAAGACCTACCTCCTTGCGATGCGCGCAGTAATTGCATTTGGCTGAGGTATGGGTATCCGGATCGATGTACAGCGCGTTATAAGGACAGGCCTGGGCACATGCCTTGCAGCCAATGCAGCGGCGACCGTCGAAGTCCACGATGCCGTCCGGGCGCTTCTGCAGCGCCTCGACGGGACAGATATCCACACAGGGAGGCTCGGCGCAGTGGTTGCATCGCAGTACGGTGAAATAGCGCCGTGTATCGGGGAACGTGCCTTTCTCCACATACTTCACCCAGGTGCGGTTCACTCCGAGCGGCACCTCGTTTTCGGACTTGCAGGCCACCGTACACGCATGGCATCCTATACATTTCCGGGCATCGATTACGAAACCGTAGTTCATGAACTGATACTATCTTGTTGATGAGAGCCAATGACAGCATGCTTCTCGATGAAAGCGCCACCGTCTGCCTAATATCAAGGTCGGAATGGAAGAGTCCCGCACAGTCCCGTCAGTCTCCGGAATCGAACCTTCTCCTCTCAAGACTCGAAATCCGAAGCATCAGACGCATGTGTTTCCGGCAGGAATCCATCCCGACCGAAGCGCACATAGAGCGACAAATCGCTCCATATGCAGCGATCCTTTCCGGTTTTGCTGCAGCATGCTGTCCCCGACAGCGCCAATGCCCTCGGGCATCTCTGCATATCGACCGATAACTGAGCATATCCGCATACCACACCGGAGCTTTTTTCAGACAAGCTCACAATGAGCGTATTATTATATAACTGAGTGGTTATATAATAATACATGAAACTGACACTCCCAAATTAAATCTGCCTCAAGAAAACTTTTTTATTCCAGGGAGCACATCGGTTAACCCACTGTCAATAATAACCTTAACATGCCGTCAAAGCCTTTGCCGAATGAATACTGTTTAAAAAAACGGTGGCAAAGGGAATTTTTTCCGCTGCAGATCCCTATTTTCATGTATTCTTGCGCGTTATGCGTCCTCTACGCCAACCGCACGATACAACCGATAACCATGTAAAACAGAACAATCATGAGCGCTCACATCTATAAAAAAATCGAGATCGTCGGATCATCGCAGACCAGCATCGAGGAAGCCGTCAACAATGCTGTGGCAAAAGCGGCAGAGACCATCCGGCATATCCGTTGGGTAGAAATCGTCGAAACCCGCTGCCATGTCGAGGAGCAGAAAGTCGCTTACTGGCAGGTTACCGTCAAAATCGGCTTTACACTCGACGAGAACTGAGCTGTCCAGATATCAGAAATAACAGAAACGGCTCCTCAGCGGCGCCGTTTCTGTTGATAATTCTGGATGAGGTTCCTCACGTTCCGATCCCGGTTCTTCTCCGCTTCTGAAGTGAAACACAGCAGGAAGGCAACTGATCTTGTCCCGGATGACCAGCATTGCAATCGGAAGCATCAGGCGGCCCATGCCGACTTCCGGGCGGAGAGAGAAAGTCCCGTCCCTGTGCATGAATGAAAGCGACGGCATCCAACAGGGGCCTCCATCCGAACCGGTTGTCATACCTCCGAAATCAAGACTGACGTCAGGGTGCCGTCCGTGGATGCCTATATCTATTTCCGACGATCCATCCTCCATCATGCCCGGTGTTGCCTGATTGTTCATAACTTCCGGGTTGCCTGTGTCGCAAGCCATGCCGGTTCCGCCGAGAACATGGAATTTCGAGCTATAAAATCTTCTGTCGGGAAAACGCTATACCGAAGGTCGAAGAAAAAAGCCGTAAACGATAAACGGGGGGAATGAAAGAAAAAAGCGCAGGAGAGAGCTCTCCTGCGCGTATGACGATCAGCTGTTGAACCCGAATGACCTCAGTGTTCGGCAGAGTAGCGTTCCGGAGCCAGCGACCAGTGTTCTGGGGACATCCAGAGTGTCGAAAGCATCAGTTCGCGGATATGTGAAAACTCTTTCGGAAGGCGATCGTAGATCTTTTCGAAAAGCTCCTCATGCGAAAGCAGCTCCCGTTTCCATGCCTCACGGTCAACCGACATGAGCTTCGAAAACTTCTCCGGAGTCATCGAATCCAGACCGTCCCACTCGAGGGTATCGTACTTCGGCATCCAGCCCAGAGGGCTCTCGACGGCGCCGGCCCTGCCATGAACGCGATCAACGATCCATTTGAGCACCCGCATGTTCTCGCCGAATCCCGGCCAGAGGAACTTTCCGTTCTCGTCTTTGCGAAACCAGTTGACGCCGAAAATCCTCGGCAGTTCGGAAAGCGTTCTGCCGATATGCAGCCAGTGGTTGAAGTAGTCGCCCATGTGATATCCGCAGAAGGGCAGCATGGCGAAGGGATCTCGGCGAACATCGCCGATCTTGCCGGCTGCCGCAGCTGTTTTTTCCGAACCCATGGTTGCGGCAAGGTATACTCCTGAATTCCAGTTTGCCGACTGGTAGACAAGCGGGACCGTGTCGCCGCGGCGACCGCCGAAGATGAATGCGCTGACCGGTACCCCTGCAGGATTTTCCCAGTCCTCATCAAGAACGGGACATTGACTGGCCGGAGAGGTGAACCGGGCATTCGGATGAGCTGCCGGACGTCCGCATCCCGGAGTCCAGGGATTGCCCTGCCAGTCGATCAGTTCGGCAGGAGGCGTGTCGGTCATCTCTTCCCACCAGACGTCGCCGTCGGGAGTCATTGCGACATTGGTGAATATGCAGTTCCTGTGAAGCGTCGCCATCGCATTCGGATTGGATTTATCGGATGTTCCGGGAGCAACGCCGAAAAAGCCGTATTCGGGGTTGATGGCGTAAAGACGACCGTCTTTGGCTGGCTTTATCCATGCGATATCGTCGCCGATTGTCGTGACTTTCCAGCCTTCGAAACCCTGCGGAGGAATCAGCATGGCGAAATTGGTTTTTCCGCAGGCACTCGGGAACGCCGCCGCAACATAGGTCTTCTCGCCTTCGGGAGATTCCACGCCGAGGATAAGCATGTGTTCGGCAAGCCATCCTTCATCGCGAGCCATCGAAGACGCGATACGAAGCGCAAAGCACTTTTTGCCGAGCAGTGCGTTGCCACCATAACCGCTGCCGAAGGAAATAATGGATCGTTCTTCAGGAAAGTGCACGATATATTTCCTGTCGTTGCATGGCCAGGGAACATCCTGCTGTCCGGGCTGAAGCGGAGCGCCGACCGAGTGCAGGCAGGGAACGTAATCTGTGCTGTCGCCGAGGATTTCAAGCACCTTGCTGCCCATTCGGGTCATGATGCGCATGTTCGTGACAACATAGGGCGAATCGGTTATCTCGATGCCGATGTGCGCAATAGGCGAACCAAGAGGACCCATGCTGAAGGGAATGACGTACATGGTTCGGCCCTGCATGCAGCCGTCGAAAAGTCCGCGCAGGGTCTCTTTCATCTCTTTGGGGGCCACCCAGTTGTTGGTCGGTCCTGCATCCTGACGACGGATGCTGCAGATGTAGGTTCTGTCCTCCACGCGCGCCACATCGCTCGGATCAGATCGACAGAGGAAACTGTTAGGACGCTTTTCGTCGGAAAGTCTGATGAAGGTGCCGCTTTCCACCATCTGACTGCAAAGAATATCGTACTCTTCCTGGCTCCCGTTGCACCAGTATACGGAATCCGGCCTGCAGAGATCTGCCGTTTCCTGTACCCACTGGAGCAGTTTGGAATTTTTCACAAAATCCGGGGGATTAATCTGCACTGTGCTCATGATCGTCCTTGTTATAGAGAATTAAAAAAAAAGTCCGCAGTCGACCCGTACTGCGGACATGCATGATAACATCTATGTGAAACCGGCTTTAAGCGCTCTTGTACATTGCCGGGATCCGGATTGGTGGGGATCATTCCCGTCAGGTTATTTGAGGGTTTTCACCGATGGCTTCAGAGCCTCTACAATCATTTTCTCGAAATCGGCCTTGCTTCTTGCTCCCGGAACCACCCGTATTATATTCCCTGACCTGTTGACGACGAAGGATGTCGGTATTGCACGAAGTCCTCCTTCGACAAACCCGCCGTATGCGCTCACGATCTTCTGGTCGGCCATCATGACGGGATAAGTAATGCCGTTCGATTTTATGAATTTTTTCATCGACTCGTCGTTTTCGTTGACCGCTATGCCGACGAATGTGAACCCCTTCGCTTTGTATGCGTTCTGCAGTGCCACCATATCCGGGATTTCCGCTCTGCAGGGAGGACACCATGATGCAAAAAAATTCACGATATATGCCTTTCCTGACAGCTGCCCGGAAGAAATCCGGCGTCCGTCAAGACCTGTTCCGGAGAATGACGGCGCAATGGCGGAAGGAGCGGCTGATGCCGCGCCGACAATTAACACAAGCATCAGTGCCACCATGGCAAGAGCTTTTTCGACAGGGAATTTCATGCTTTTCATCATCATCGTATCGCTTTATAATCCTTTAAAAACTCAAATATAGGTATCAGACGACTTTTAACATACTGTTCCTGCGTTTTTTAAAAGAGTATCGGCATCCCTTATTATATCTTTGCTATTCTTTGTCGAATAAGCTATATTTCGGCTTTATTTTTGGCAAGCCAACGCCACCTTAGCTCAGTTGGTAGAGCAACTGTTTCGTAAATAGTAGGTCGTGGGTTCGAGTCCCGCAGGTGGCTCGCATCCGGTTAAGTTTCAGAAGCGAAGCAACATACAAGCGACAGAAACGCTGCCGAACAAACGTTTGATTTCACCATAAAAATCCTATCCACACTGTCACTATGCAAGAAGGTAAGATTTCACAGATCATCGGCCCTGTCGTTGACGTAGATTTTCCCGAGGGACAACTTCCGTCGATTTTAGATGCCCTGACCATTACCCGTCCTGACGGCTCCAAGCTGGTACTCGAAACCCAGCAGCATCTCGGAGAAGAGCGCGTGCGTACCGTCGCAATGGAGAGCACCGACGGCCTCGTCAGAGGTCTGAGTGTTATCAACACCGGAAAGCCCATCCAGGCCCCGGTCGGACCTGAAGTGCTCGGCAGGATGCTCAACGTGGTCGGCGATCCCATTGACGGCAAAGGGACTGTCAACTGCGTCAAAACCTATTCGATACACCGCACAGCGCCTAAATTCGACGAATTGTCGACCAAGGCCGAGATGTTTGAAACCGGAATCAAGGTCATCGACCTTCTCGAACCTTACTCCCGCGGCGGTAAAACCGGCCTTTTCGGCGGCGCAGGCGTCGGCAAGACAGTGCTCATTATGGAGCTGATCAACAATATCGCCAAGCAGCAGTCGGGCTATAGCGTTTTCGCCGGCGTAGGCGAGCGCACCCGCGAAGGAAATGACCTCTGGCATGAGATGATGGAGTCCGGCGTTATCGACAAAACTGCTCTTGTGTTCGGACAGATGAACGAGCCTCCCGGCGCCCGTCAGCGGGTTGCCCTGACCGGCCTGAGCATCGCTGAGTACTTCCGGGACGAAGAGGGCCGCGATGTGCTGCTTTTCGTCGACAACATTTTCCGCTTCACGCAGGCAGGTTCCGAAGTATCGGCTCTTCTCGGACGTATGCCAAGCGCCGTAGGATACCAGCCAACGCTTGCTACGGAAATGGGCGAACTTCAGGACAGGATCACCTCGACAAAGAAGGGCTCCGTCACTTCGGTTCAGGCTATCTACGTGCCTGCCGATGACCTTACCGACCCGGCTCCGGCAACGGCATTCACGCACCTTGACGCAACGACCGTGCTTTCGCGCTCCATTGCCGAGCTCGGCATCTACCCTGCGGTCGATCCGCTTGATTCGACTTCCCGAATTCTCGACCCGAATATCGTCGGCGCCGACCATTACAATACCGCGCAGGCAGTCAAACAGATCCTGCAGCGCTATAAGGATCTTCAGGACATCATCGCGATTCTCGGTATGGACGAACTCAGCGACGAAGACAAACTGGTGGTTTCAAGGGCGAGAAAAGTACAGCGATTCCTTTCGCAGCCGTTTTTCGTTGCGGAAGCATTCACCGGTCTTGCCGGCAAATATGTCAAACTCGAAGACACCATCAAAGCCTTCAAGGAGATCATTGCAGGCAAACACGACAATCTGCCGGAAGCCGCATTTTACCTGGTAGGCACGATCGAAGAAGCTGTCGAGAAAGCGAAAACCCTGTAATAACCACTGATTAACCATGGCGAATTCCGATAAAGGGTTTGATATTGACATCGTAACGCCCCAGCAACTCTTCTTTTCCGGAGAGATATACAGCGTTACGGCACCGGGACTTGACGGCCTTTTCCAGGTCATGAAAAATCATGCTCCTCTGCTTGCCGCGCTGAAACAAGGCAATGTAAAGCTGGTGCTTGCCGACAAAAGCGAGAAAAGCTTTGCCATCAGGGACGGATTTTTCGAGGTGAGCGGAAACAAGGCTATTCTGCTTACAGAAAGTATCGCCTGATTCAATACCTTTCATAAAAAAAATCAGCAGCCGCTGTGCTGCTGATTTTTTTTCACTTCAAATGAGAACGCTTGTACCGAAAGCCCTGCGCCGGGGAGACACCATCGGGCTCATCTCTCCATCATCACACAGCGCATACCCCGAAAAAATCCGGCAGGCGGTAACGTATATTGAAAAAAACGGTTACAGGGTAAAACCCTCTGTTCACCTCAACCGTATAGACACAGATCCGGCAATTGCTGACGAAGAAAAGCTTCATGACCTGCATGCCATGTTTGAAGATCCGGAAGTCAGGGCGATCATATGCCTGCGAGGCGGTGCCGGAGCATCGAGGCTGCTTAATAAAATCGACTACCGTATCATTGCCGAAAATCCCAAAATTCTTGTCGGCTATTCCGATATCACGGCACTCTCTCTGGCCGTCTTTTCGAAAACAGGCCTGATCAGTTTTTCCGGACCGATGCTTGCCACCGAACTGCACGGCCCTTCGCCCTATACCGAAGAGCATTTCTGGGGAATGCTGACATCACCGTCCCATGCCCGGACGTTCAGGAACCATGAAAGCCATGCGGTTACCTGCATCAGAAAAGGAGCGGCCGAAGGACGGCTCATTGGCGGCAACCTCTCGGTGCTTTCGTCAATGATCGGCACGCCCTATATGCCTGCGTTCGGCGATACCCTGCTTTTTGTTGAAGACATCAACGAACCGGCCTACAGAATAGACCGGATGCTTGCCCACCTGGAAAATGCCGGCTTGCTCGCCGACTGTCGGGGAATCCTGTTCGGGCAGTTCAGTCATGAACCGGGAGAAAGCGCTGACGATGCGCGTCTTGAGAAAGTCTTCAACTACTACACCGCGCATACGAAAAGCTGCGTTCCAGTCATGCGTGGGCTCTCATACGGACATATCAGAAATCTCATGACCATCCCTGTCGGGGTCCGCTGCCGGATGGAGATATCCGACACATCATTCAATCTTCTGGCAATCGAGCCTGCGATTGCCGGATAACCGGCAAAATCGTATAGTATCAGAACGACGCAACAGATCGAAGAATACCAACCAGAGCCATGTTCAGCAACTGGATCGAGGCATCAGATACCCCGGAAACGTTCAGGGATGAAGAAATTGCGGGTACGACGCCGCTCGATGCTTACCGGGTCGTACTCTTCAACGATGAAGATCACTCATTCGACGAAGTGATCTTTCAGATCATAAAGGCGATTAACTGCAGCAGGTCGAAAGCTGAAAAAATCACCTGGGAAGTTCACTCCAGAGGATTGGCTATCGTATTTGCCGGCAGTATCGAACGATGCATCTATGTCAGCGCCGTATTGGAGGAAATCGCCCTTAAAACCGAAATCCAGACCGGATAGCCCCCACTTTCAGATCAGACCTCTGAATCCTATTCCCCGGTAGACGACAAGATGATGCTGCAGCTGTAAAAGCGGCTGCCGGGCGCTCCAGAATGTGTCGTAGACAAATTCCACGATCTCCTCTTTCTGACGGGCATCGTACCGGTGGACGCCCGGATAGAGCATGATCATCCAGACGACTTTCATGAATTTCCCGAAATCGTCAACGAAAAATCGCACCCGGCTTGTATCGAGAAGAATCTGGTCGTTACGAAATGCGGGCTGCTGTTCGAGTTGCTTTTTAAACGTCGCAAGGCTCTGATCGTTGCGTATCCCGAAATATTTACCGGCAAAGTGGTTGTAAAGCCATGTCGTCGTCATCCTGTTGCTGCTTGAAGCGGCCATGAGAACAGCGTGCACAGCGCTTTTACGGGCGAGCAGACGTCTGCAGATGTATTCGAAAAGCAACGCCCATTCCGCGGCTTCGCAATAGTAAAGCGAATGGTGAAAGGCTATAAGGTCGAGTTTCCGCCTGTCAAGAGTATCGGTAAAAAAGCGGTCAACCTCCACAGGATCCGAAAAAACCTCTCGGAAATCCCCTATGATCGCCCTTACATGCGCGGTATGCTGTCGGGAAGCCCTATCGCTGACGACGGCCATGGCCCGGGAATCGATATCGAACAGGTAGAGTCCCCCGCGAAAAGCGGTTTCGAAGATTCGGAACTGCGGTTCCGTACTGGAACCAATGGAGAGCGCCCTCAGCGGTTTTTTGAGTGGATTGGCAACGCTGAGCGTTCTGATAACTTTTGCGAGCCGCTCGCCGATATCCACTTTGTCGTCGCTGTACCGCGACCAGATCTTGTCCTCGTCCATCATCATCGCATCGGCGCTCCTGAGCCCCGCTTCGATCATGGAATGTCGGTGCCTGTCAATCATGATGCGAACTTGTGAATGTGACGCCGCAATCGAGCGCTCTATTCCGTATGATCCCGTTCTGTACATAATATAACATCCTAACCACAGATACGACAGCGTCCGGCGCCGAGAGAGGGAATGTCGCCCGCTGATTAATCCCCCTTGGTTTGTTATATTCTTTGTTTTATTTACCTGAAACCGGATCACCGGAAGAATTTTTCCACATTTCACGAACAACCATGAGCTATTCCGAAGAAACACGCGTGCAGAACGTCAACCTGCCGCCTGATAAAGTGATGCATAAACTGGTTTCGCTGGCAAAACGCCGCGGTTTCATATTTCCGTCGTCGGAAATTTACGGCGGGCTTTCCTCCTGCTTCGATTACGGCCCCCTCGGCAGCGAAATGAAAAAAAATATCAAGGATCTATGGTGGAACTCGATGACCCGCAGCCATGCAAACATCGTGGGTATCGATGCGTCGATCATGATGAATCCGACTGTATGGGAAGCATCCGGCCATGTGGCGAGTTTCAACGACCCGATGATCGACGACCGCACTACCAAGCGGCGCTACCGGGCGGATCACCTGATCGAGAACCATATCGAAAAACTTCGCAGAGAAGGAAAAAGCGAGAAAGCCGAACAGGTTCAGATCGTCTATGAAGCCGCCTCCGGCGCACCTGACCCGAACAGGGCGCTCTACGAACTGATCGTTGCCGAAGCGATCAAAGCTCCGGACACCGGCTCCGGAGACTGGACCGAAGTGCGCCAGTTCAATCTGATGTTTCAGTGCAACATGGGAGCCGTCGCCGACACATCAGGAATCGTCTACCTGCGTCCTGAAACCGCACAGGGCATTTTCGTCAACTTCCATAACGTCCGGGAATCGTCGCGCATGAAGGTGCCGTTCGGCATAGCGCAGATTGGCAAGGCGTTCCGCAACGAGATCGTGAAGGGCAACTTCATTTTCAGGATGGTGGAGTTCGAACAGATGGAGATGCAGTACTTCGTGAAGCCCGGCACACAGATCGAAGCGTTCGAGGCCTGGCGCGAGGAGCGTTTCAACTGGTATATCGACGCCCTCGGCATCACGCCGGGAAAGCTCCACTGGTACAAGCACGACAAACTGGCACACTATGCCGACCTCGCTTACGACATCAAGTTCGAGTTTCCTTTCGGCATCGAGGAGATCGAGGGAATCCATTCGCGGACCGATTTCGACCTGAGCCAGCACCAGCAGTACTCCGGCAAGAACATGGAGTATATCGACCAGACGACCAATGAACGCTATATTCCATATGTGGTGGAAACATCTTCGGGATGCGACCGGCTCTTTCTCGCGCTGCTTTCAGATTCGTACAGCGAAGATGTGGTGGACGGCGAGCCCCGCGTCATGCTGAAGCTGTCGCCGAAAGTGGCTCCGGTAAAGGCGGCCGTGCTTCCACTCGTCAAAAAAGGCGAGATGGGTGAAAAGGCCGAGCAGTTCCGCAGTGAACTGTCCTCGGCATTCATGGTGCAATACGACGATGCGGCATCTATCGGAAAACGTTACCGTCGTCAGGATGAAATAGGTACGCCGTTCTGCTTTACCATCGATCACCAGACTCTTGAAGACCAGACCGTCACCGTACGTTACCGCGACAGCGCGGCGCAGGAGAGGATCCCGATGGAAAGAGCCAGGATGTTCCTTGCAGAAAAACTTGTCTGACAGTCATCAGTAAACGAATACCGTTGAATCTGAAACCATGCGTTACGACGTTGCCGTCATAGGAGGAGGCCCTTCAGGAGCAGTTGCATCGAGGATACTGGCAGAAGCCGGACTTGGCACGGTTCTCCTGGAGCGGAACCTCGATAATGTCAAACCATGCGGGGGTGCGATCCCTCTCGGGCTTATCGAAGAGTTCGGCCTGCCGTCCGAACTTGTTGAAAAAAAACTTTCGCACATGCGCGCGCGCTCGCCCAAGGGCAGGGTGATCGGCATGCACATGCCGAACGGCTATGTCGGCATGGTCCGCCGGGAACGGTTCGACAGCTATCTTCGCCAGGAAGCCAGCAATGCCGGCAGCGACGTTCTCGAGGGGCTGATGAGTTCCATCGAGCGGAAGGGAGAGAGATTCGTGATCCATACCCTCGGCGACAAACTGCCTCCGATTGAGGCCGACTACATCATCGGTGCCGATGGAGCAAACTCGAAAACCGCCGACGAGCTGCGCTTTCCCCCCAACGAACTGAAGGTTATCGCCATGCAGCAGCGTTTCCGGTACACGCCGGCAATCGAGAAGTTCAGCGATATCGTGGAAATATGGTTCGACGGAGAAGTCTCTCCCGATTTTTACGGCTGGATATTTCCAAAAGCGGACCACCTCGCCATAGGCACCGGTACGGAAGACAAAAAACATAACATCAGGAATCTGCAAAGGCGATTCATCGAGAAAATCGGCATTATCGAAAGACCCTATCTCGACGAGGCCGCGAAAATTCCCATGAAACCGCGGCGTTCTTTCACAGGGGAACGGGCTATACTTGTGGGAGACGCAGCGGGACTGGTTACGCCTGCAAACGGCGAAGGTATCTTTTTTGCCATGCGCTCCGGCAAACTCGCAGCTCAGGCAATGATCAATCATATCCGGCAGGGAGCGCCTCTCGATGTCTACGAGAAAGGATTCCGCAAGCTCTACGCTCCGATTTTTTTCGGTCTCGAGGTGCTGCAAAGCGTCTACTACCGCAACGACAGACTGAGAGAGAGTTTTGTGGCGATCTGCGCCGACGACGACGTGCAGCAAATCACCTTCGATTCATACCTCTACAAAAAAATGGTGCCTGCTCCGTGGAGCGTGCAGATGAAGATTTTTTCAAAGAATATCTACCACCTGATCAAGGGCAGCTGACCATCAGGAGGAGAGCTTTTCAGGAATAGCAAATGAATCTTGACCTGCTGGGACTGCTTTCGCTGCCGAACTGGTTTATCCATATTTCTTCGTCTCTTGAATGGGGGATTGCCGCGTTCATGATGTATCGTTATGGCAGAATAACGGGAAGAAAGGATATCCGCCTTTTCGGACTCTCGATGCTGCCGCACTGGACAGGCAGTTTTTTCGTTCTTGCCTATCATGTCACGACGGACAGTGTTCCGCTGCTTCTTGACCTGTCGGAAACCATCAATCTGTTCGGCAGCATCTCCCTGCTCTGGGCAACGATGCAGATCCTGAAAACCAGCGGAACCTCAAACCTCGCATCGGGCATGATGGCCGGGTTCGGAACACTGATGATCGCTGGCAAACCCCAGTCTTACATGGGCGAAGACGTTTTCGACGCTATCCTGCAGATTTCCAGCGTGGTGTATCTGACCTTCCTGGTCCTGCTCCTGAAGGTGCGAAAGAAGGACCCAACGGTTTTTTCGGGACTTACCGTTGCAGGATTCTGGTTCGTGCTGGTGTTTATAACCGTAACGGTATTCTTCATGTACCTGGCCACAGAGATTCGAGGATTTCACTCGCTGTCGCATGACGACCTGCTTCACGGATCGGCCGAAAGCCTGCTCACCATCAGCAACCTCATGATCGTACTCGGCATCCACCGTCAGACCCGACGGTATGAGGCACAATGGAAATCCGGTTCCGGTTCAGGGACGAAGCATCCTTGAATAGGCTTTCGGATCGGCAAAGAGGGCAAGCGCCCTCTGCACGACGGGGTCATCGTCGAGTTCGGCTTTTCTCGAAAGGGTTTCGTTGCCGTGCCGCATGATTTCGATATCGATCAACCGGGCGATCCTTTCGCCCTGCAGGGCTGTCAGGCTGTTTTTCATCTGCAGCAGCTCCTTTTTCAATCCTTCAAGACTTCCGGGAACTCCCGTCTTTTCGCCGTTCAGTTCTTCGGCAATCTGTTTTTCAAGCTCCTGAAGATTTCTTTCGGATGCGGAAGTGTAAGAAAACCGCTTTTCGCCGAGAAATTCGCTGAACGCTTTCAGGCGGCTTGCGCGATCTGACGAATCAGGCGAAAAACCTGCATGCGAGGCACGATATCTCGATGCAAAGAGAAATATCATCCCTTTCCGGCGCAGTTCCTGCTCATAGGCCGAGCGTTCCGGAGCCTCCACAACCACATCGGGCGTAATGCCTCCACCGCCATATACCTTGCGTTTCACCGCGGTGTAATATACCGGGAGCGGCTTTTTCTCGCCGTTTTTTTTCAGCACGCTTCTCTTTTTGTGAGTGTCGCCATGAGGTTTCTGTATAAGTCGTCCGGATGGAGTATAGTATTTAGCCGTAGTAAGCTTAAGGGTAGTGTCGTATGGCAGCCTGAGTACAGACTGTACAAGACCTTTGCCGAAAGAGCGTTCGCCAAGCACGATGCCGCGATCGAGATCCTGAATGGCGCCGGATACGATTTCGGATGCGGAAGCGCTCTCTTTGTCGATAAGCACCGCAAGAGGCAATGCGGGAACGAGAGGCTGCTGTTCGGTGCGGTAGATCTTTTCGGATTCAGGCTTTTTTCCCCGGATGGTCACCACAGTGCTGCCTTTTCCGACAAACAAGGAGGATATATCCACCGCCGCCGTCAGCAAGCCGCCAGGGTTCCCGCGCAGATCGATAATAAGACCGTTCATCGGCTGGGATCGATCTGCGGCTTCGCGCAGAAGCTTATCGACGGCCTGACGCATATCGCCGGACGAATGACTGGAAAAACTTCCGAGCTGCAGATAACCGGTACGCCCGATAATTCCCGAATAGCTGACGGTACTGACTCTTACCTCTTCGCGTACGAGCGATACCGTCCCCGGAGCTCTGCCTCCTTCGCGTTCTATATTCATGGAAAAACGGCTTCCGGTAGCGCCTTTCATAAGCTCCCGCACCTGATCAAGGTTTCTGCCGGCAAGAGGTTTTCCGTCAACGCGTGTGATCCTGTCGCCGGTACGGATGCCAGCGTTCCAGGCAGGATAGCCTTCGAGTACCGATGTGACATAGACGGCGTCGTCGAACCTGGTCATACTGAGCCCTATTCCGGTATACTGGCCGCTGGTTATTTCACCAAGCTCTTCGGACTGGGTTTCGTCAAGAAATAAGGTATAGGGGTCGAGAACCCCGAGCATACCGTCTATAGCCGCATACATCAGGACTCTCACATCAAGCGGCTCGACATAGTTCTCAGACAGTTCGCGGTAGATATCTCCGAACAGATCTATGCTTTCGGCTATTTCAGAGAAATCATTCCCGGGCGTTCCCCTGGAAGCGGCAAGCAGGGAAAGGGAGGCGACCGAAAGCGAACATGCAAGGACTACGGCGAAAAGAGCTGCTGAAACCCGCCTGGTGAATGACTGTATTTTCATTACGCAACATCTTGTTATAATCGACGCTTACCATTACCTGCGCGCGGTCGATAGCGGCCGCGCGGCCTGCGGAGGCATCCTTGCGGATGCTGTGACAAGCTAACGGAGCGCCTGTTCGAGCGCAGTGGCGCTGTCGGTTTTTTCGTCGCGATATTTGACGATTACCGGCGTATAGAGCGAAAGTCCGTGCTCGGCGGCGAACGCTCCTTTAAGCGCTCTCGATCCGGCAATGACAACGGCGCCTGACGGAATGATGAGCGAAGCGTCCGCGCTTCTGCGGTGAATCGTGCCATTGACAAGATCGTATACAGGCGTCGAACCGTTCAGGATGACTCCTGTGCCGATGACGGCGCGCTCCTGAACGATTGTGCCTTCATAGATGCCGCAGTTGCCCCCGACCATCACGTCGTCCTCGATGATAACAGGCACGGCTCCTACAGGTTCAAGCACCCCTCCGACCTGTACGCCTGCAGAGAGATGCACATTCCTGCCGATCTGGGCGCAGCTGCCGACAAGTGCGTGCGAATCGATCATGGTGCCGGCATCAACATAGGCGCCGACGTTGACATAAGCTGGAGGCATCATCACCACCGATGGAGCCAGATAGGAACCATCCCGTACCGACGAACCTCCGGGAACAATACGTACGTTATGGTCGGGAGTAATGGTTTTAAGCGGCCAGGTATCCTTGTCGATAAAGGAAAAACATCCAATTTCACCCTCCGGATGAACGCTGCCCGCGGTAAGTTTGCCGAGACGCATGCCGACAAGAATACCCTCCTTGACCCACGCATTGACGATCCATGCTCCGCCGGTCTTTTCTGCGGCTCTGATGCTGCCGTTATTGAGCATCTGCTTGAACTCTCCGAAAACCCTTCGGGCGTCCGGATTCAGGGCAAGCTCCGCCGCATTAGCGGACGAAAGCGAGATAATATCTTTTTTCAACTGTTCGTATGCTGACATTGCTGATGGCGCTTTAGGTTAGAGATCGCCGTATTCGGCAGTGATATCTTTATTGCTTCTGCGGTTGTAAAAGCGAAAATCGTCGCTGCGCAAGCTCTCGTCCGGCTTCACCCGGACAAAAACCATATGCTGGAGAAACCATTTCAGTTCGGTTTTCATATCGGTATTCTTCAGCGGTTCGGCAACCGTTGGGCTGACATAGAGATCGAGCTGCTGAAATTTCATGTTCTGCTGCAGCGCGTACTTGCGAAGCCAGCGCTCTATCTGGTTGATCGTGGTGAAACGCGCCTGCACGACACCTGTGCCGCCGCAGGCGGGACACTGATCGCCCATGCGCTGCATGAGGCTCGGCCTGATGCGTTCGCGGGTGATCTGCATGATGCCGAAATCGGACATCGGCAGAATGTTGGATTTCGCCCGGTCGTTGCGCAGCTCGGTACGCATGGAATCATAGACTTTTTTCGCGTTCTTCTGGTCGAGCATATCGATAAAATCAACCACGATAATGCCGCCTATGTCGCGAAGCCTGAGCTGGCGCACAATTTCCCGAGCGGCTTCAAGATTGGTTTTCAGGGAGTTCTCTTCCTGCTCCCGTTTGGCTGCATAGCGGCCGCTGTTGACGTCTACGACCACCATGGCTTCGGTATGCTCGATGATGATGTAACCTCCGGATTTCAGCCACACCTTGCGTGAAAAAATGGATTCGACATCCTTGGCGATATTGTAGCCTTCGAACAGCGGCAGCTTGCCCTGATAGAGCGAGACGTTTTTTTCCATTTCCGGCGCCGCCCACTGGATGTAGTTCAGCGTCTCTTTGTAGATACCCGGCGAGTTGGCGACAATCTCGGTCACGTCGGAAGTGAGAGAATCGCGAAGCACGCTGGAAATAATGGTATCCTCCTTGAAAATGAGCTGGGGCGGCGTCGCGTCCTTGAGTTTTTCCTCGATCTGCACCCACTTGGCGAGCAGTTTTTCAAGATCCTGCTTGAGCAGAGACTCTTCCTGATGTTCGGCAACGGTGCGGATAATCGCGCCGAAACCTTCGGGCAGCATGGAACGCACAAGTTTTTTAAGCCTGGCACGCTCTTTTCTCACGACAACCCTGCGGGAAACCGCTACCTGACCTCCTCCGAAAGGCAGAAGCACCATGAAGCGTCCCGCTATGGTGATATCGGAGGTAAGCCGGGAGCCCTTGTTGCTGATAGGCTCCTTGATGACCTGAACCAGTATGGAATCGTTCGGCTTGAGCTTTCCCGCTATCATCTGGGTATAGGACTGTCTTTTTTCCGCCTTTTCCTCTTCGGTCGCCGGGACCTTTTTTCCCGCTGTCCGCTGCGGGGCTCTGGCAGACGGGACAGTTCCCGCTCCGTCTGCGCTGCCGGCAGCAGAAACCGAGTCCTCACCATCCTCTGCATCATCCCCGCCGCCGTTTTCGTCGTCGTCGTCATCCTCTATCAGAGCCCGATAATCCTCGCTGGTCGTGCCGACATCCGAAAAATGCAGAAACCCGTCGGATTTCTGCCCGATATCGACGAAGGCGGCCTTCAGACCCTCAACAACCTTGTGTACCCGACCGAGGTAGATGTCGCCGATACTCCGCCGACTTTCGGGACGCTCGATAGTCAGCTCCGCAAGTCGGCCCTCTTCGACAAGCGCAACCTGTATCTCATCGCCGATCTTGTTCATGAGGAGCTGTTTGTTCATACTCTTCTTCATGCGTAAACTCTGTTATAAATGGCAAAAACAGGGGCATTCCCCTTATTTACAGTTTCTCTATGGGCAGCACGCCCTGTCGGACAGCACCGCATTTCCGGGAGTACTCGCTTATAGTGCGCCCTTCGGGTTTCAATTCTTTGTCCTGAAGGCCGCAGGAGCAATTTCACCCCGCTTTATCATGGGCAGCCATTGAAAACGGGAAAATCCGCGGTATGCAGGGGCCAGAGCCATCCACATACCAGCCATGCATTTTTCAATGCCGATATGCCGGCACAAACAGCTTACAGGCCAACAAACAAGATAAGAAATATTAGCAGGAAACGGTAATTGAGATCCATCAGGACAGGCAAGAACCTCAGCCTGCAGGGTTATTGCGGATTTACGCTATATTTCATGACGGACAACAAAAACGGAGCAATCGCGCAAACCATGACAACAGATTACGAATTTCAGTTATGGCAGAACGCGGTCAGGATCTGCGGAATCGACGAAGCCGGAAGAGGCCCGCTTGCAGGACCCGTCGTAGCAGCAGCTGTTGTATTTCCGAGATGGTTCACTCCTGGAAACGGAATCCTTTCGCGGCTTGACGACTCGAAAAAGCTTTCTCATTCTCTCCGGGAAACCCTTGCCTCCGCAATCAGAGCCGCTGCAGAGTGCTGCGCCGTAGCCGTTATCGGATCCGATATCATCGACAGGATAAATATCTTCCAGGCAACCATGCTCGCAATGAACAGTGCGGTCGAACAACTTCCGTCACTTCCTGAACTGCTGCTCGTAGACGGCAACCGGTTCAAACCTGCGCTCCCGATTCCATTCGAAACCATCGTCAAGGGAGATTCGAAGGTCTATTCGATCGCGGCAGCATCTGTACTTGCAAAAACATGCAGGGACGCCATCATGACAGAGTACAGCCGGCAATTCCCGGAATACGGATTCGACCGCCATTTCGGATACCCTACCGGCCAGCACATCGAAGCCATTGCAGCGTTCGGCAGAAGCAGTATTCACCGTAACAGCTTCCGGCTGAAACAGCTTGGAGAAAAATAACTTTTTCCATGACCGGGAATTTCGATCCACATTCTCTTGGCCAGCAAGGCGAGCATCTTGCAGCAGAGTACCTTATCACAAAGGGATACCGGATCGTCGAGAGAAATTACCGCGCACGACGGAATGAAATCGACATCATTGCCCTCGACAGAGGCACGCTCTGCTTCATCGAAGTAAAAACCAGAGGCTCACTTGAAAAGGGCCATCCGATAGAAGCGGTAACTCCCCAGAAACAGAAAGAGATCATCAAGGCGGCTAAATCGTACCTGCTTACCCTCGAGAACAGGGAACCGGATTGCCGGTTCGATGTCATTGCCGTATTGTCCGGCCCATTTGACGACATGCACCCGGCAGTGGTATCCATAGAACATTTCATCGACGCGTTCTGGGAAGAAACCCGCTGAAAGCGCATGCTCTCTGAATGGCACTCAAATTCCCTTATTTTGTTATCTTGAGGTTTATTTATCCACTCAGCTATTATTGGTGAATTATGCCTGATACCGGTACACAGACCCAGTCTTCCTACGCAGCAACGAACATCCAGATCCTTGACGGCATCGAACACGTACGCATGAGACCTGCCATGTATATCGGCGATATACACAGCAGGGGGCTGCACCATCTTATCTACGAAATAGTCGACAACTCGATCGACGAAACCCTCGGCGGCTACAACGATTATATCTTCGTTTCTCTCAATACTGACGGCTCGGTCACGGTGATCGACCGCGGACGGGGCATTCCCGTCGATATCCATCCGGAAAAGCAGAAATCCGCTCTCGAACTGGTGATGACCGTCATCGGAGCAGGAGGAAAATTCGACAAGGGCGCATATAAAGTCTCAGGGGGCCTTCACGGAGTCGGTGCGTCGGTCGTAAACGCCCTTTCAGAATGGTGCGAGGTAGAAGTATACCGGAACGGAAAAACGTTTTTCCAGAGATATGAACGGGGCGTTCCACAGGGAGATGTAAGGGAAACCGGCACTTCCGACCAGCGCGGCACGAAAACCACGTTCAAGCCGGATCATCAGATATTCAAAACCACGGAGTTCCGGAAGGATATCATTATCGACCGTATGAGGGAACTTGCCTTCCTGAACAAAAACCTCCGGATCGTCGTGCAGGACACAGAAGGATTGCAGGAGGAATTTCATTATGAAGGCGGCCTCAAGGAATTCGTGCAGTTTACCGATCACAACAGGGTAAACCTGCTGAAAGAGCCTGTATATGTTTACGGGGAGAGGGACTCGACTATTGTCGAGATAGCGCTGCAGTACAACGACTCCTATCAGGAAAACGTCTTCAGTTACGTCAACAATATCAATACCCACGAAGGCGGCACGCACGTAACCGGCTTCAGGAAGGCGCTGACCCGCACCCTTAATGCTTACGCCCAGAAGAACGATCTCCTGAAAAACCTGAAAATCACCCTTACCGGCGACGATTTCAAGGAGGGCCTGACAGCTGTTATCTCTGTCAAGGTTGCAGAACCGCAGTTCGAGGGACAGACAAAAACGAAACTCGGCAATTCCGAAACCCAGAGCATCGTCGAGAGCATCGTCAACGAACAGCTCGCAGAGTTCATTGAAAGCAATCCCAACGTACTCAAGCTCATTATCGAGAAAGTCAAGGGGGCAGCTCTCTCCCGAGAAGCCGCCAGAAAAGCAAAGGAACTCACCCGGCGCAAGTCGGTTCTTGAGAGCTCCGGCCTACCTGGAAAACTTGCCGACTGCTCGATAAACGATCCTGAGCACTGCGAGCTTTACATCGTCGAAGGCGATTCAGCAGGCGGCAGCGCAAAGCAGGGCAGGGACCGCAGCTTCCAGGCCATCCTTCCACTCAAGGGAAAAATCCTCAATGTCGAGAAGGCTCGTCTGCATAAAATGCTGGAAAACGAGGAGATAAAGACCATTATCCTCGCCCTCGGCACCAGTTTCGGAGAGGAAGAGTTCTCCGCCGACAAGCTGCGTTACGGGAAAATCATCATCATGACCGATGCCGATGTTGATGGCGCCCATATCAGGACGCTGCTGCTGACATTTTTCTTCCGCTACATGCGTTCGCTGATTGAAGCGGGAAAAGTCTTCATCGCACAGCCACCGCTCTACCTCGTAAAATCCGGCAAGGATCAGCAATATGCATGGGATGACGACGAACGGAACGGAATTATCGAAGCGATGAAAAAAATGCAGAAGGGGAAGGCCAATGTGAATATCCAGCGTTATAAAGGCCTCGGAGAAATGAACCCCGAACAGCTCTGGAGCACGACAATGGATCCTGCCCATCGCTCGCTTCTGCAGGTCAGCGTGGAAAATGCCCGAGAAGCGGATCAGATATTTTCCACACTGATGGGCGACAAGGTAGAACCCAGAAGAGAATTCATTGAAAAAAACGCGCGGTACGTCCGGAGATTAGATGTCTGATTTCCGGATGGTTATCTCTCTGCGCAACTCCTGTACCCAGGCCTCGTATACCTGCTGTTTCTTGTTTTCGAGCGCCAGCGATTCAAGCTGGACATAATCCTGCGAAGGATTGAGCCGGTGTGCCGATATTTTCTCGTTCAGCTGAAATATCGCATAAAACGGCTCTCCCTGGGGAGGCTCGATTTTGACCGGCTCACTGATGTCACCGCGCTTTTTAAGGGTAGCAATAATCTCCTTGAGCGGCGAACGGAGCGTAGAAAGAGGAAACACGGTTTTCATTGAAGCTGACGAAAGAACGGCTCCCCCAAGCTTCGCCGAAACCGGATCCTCGGAATACTTTCTGGCCATGTCGGCAAACGAGGCTTTGCCGGAAAGCACGTCGGACCTGATCGAACGCAGCAGGGAGATCGTACCTGCCTCATCGCTCTTCGAACGGTCGAATCCGATAAGGATATGACGAACATGCAGGGAATTGACCTCGCGGTTCAGCAGCTGTATAAGATGAAATCCGTAACGGGTTTCGACAATCCCGGACACCTGGCCCTCCTTAAGCGCATAAGCCGCATCCTCGAAACTCTGGATCAGTTCGCCCCGCTGAACGAACCCGAGGTCACCG
The DNA here is from genome assembly GCA_016868665.1 of Chlorobiota bacterium. GTDB lineage: Bacteria > Bacteroidota > Chlorobiia > Chlorobiales > Chlorobiaceae > Chlorobium. The sequence continues at coordinate 45,924 of VGGK01000006.1, read as the reverse complement.
CCAGCAGGCGCTGAACCAGGATCCTGGGAATATTTTTTTGCAAGAGCGGCGAAATCCGCGCCGCCTTTCAGTTCAGCCTGCACGTTTTCGATCATTGCTTTGGCTCGAACCCGGCTCTCCGCAGTAACATCCGGGTACCTTAAAATCTGCGAAACGGAAACACCTTCGGGAACGACCGGAAGCCTTTCTTTATTGGCATCATAAAAAGCCATTGTTTCCTCATGGGTCACGGAAACGCCGGAGAGTTTCTTTCGGCGAAGCGACTCGACAAGCTGCTGATTTTTGATTTCCTGACGAAGTTCCCTGCGGATCATGAGAGTACTTTTGCCGAATCTCGACTCCATTTCCTCTTTTGAAGAAAAGCGGGATGCAAGCAGCTTCATCCTCTCGGCAACGAGGCCATCGAGCGCACCTTCGTCAATGCCTGTACTGTCTATCCTCGCTTTAGCAAGGATGACTTTCTGGTCTATAATGGAATTCAGCACTTTCCCGCGCAGATTCCGGTCGTTTTTAAGTTCGGGAAACTGCATTCGGGTCATCATAACCCTTTCGTCGAGTTCGGAACTGAAAACAACCTCGTTTCCCGCAACGGCGACAATGCGATCAACGGTTTTTGCCGACGCAGGGGAAAGGCCGACCATGCATAAGAGCAACAATGTATAAACCGACACCATCAATTTTTTCATGCTGAACACTCCTCTTTCTTGATATTGTTTTCCTGTCTGTGCGCCTTTCCTACGAAGCGCTGCCACCTCTGAGCTTCACCGTCGATTTAGTCACCCGCAGCCAGTCGTAGACGAGCGGAGCCGCCACAAAAACGGACGAGTAGGTACCAATCAGAATGCCGGCAAAAACAGCGAAAGCAAATCCCCGGATTGCAGGCCCGGCAAATATGAAAAGAACGAGAACCGTCAGCAACGTAGTTCCGGAAGTGATGATCGTCCTGCTGAGAGTCTGGTTCAGGCTCTGGTTGATAATTGCCTCATACTCCGAAGGTTTGCGGCCGCGGATACGCTCCCTGATACGGTCGTAAACGACAACCGTATCGGTTATGGAATAACCTGCAACCGTCAGGAAAGCGGCAATGATGCTCTGATCCATTTCAAGGGGCATAAACGAAAATATGCCGCCCAGAATACTGAACAGTCCAAGTACTATGAGCACGTCGTGAAAAATCGCTATGACGCCAGCAGTCGCAAACTTAAACTCGAACCTGATGCCTACATAGAGCAGAATGGCGGCAAGAGCCGCAAGCAGCGCCTTGAACGCCGCCCACTTAAGATCGGATGCAATAGTGGGCCCGACGGATTCAATCCGCACGATTTCATGCGCGTTGTCAGGCATTCTGTCCCTTACCGCGTTGTCGATAAGCGTCTTCAGCTCGTTGGTTTCGCCGCTGAAAACGGTGCTGAGCAGAAACGATCGATCCATGCCGTACTGTTTCAGCGTTCCTGAAACTCCAGCCTCCTTGAGCACGCTCCTTACCCTGCTTACGTCGATATCTTTTTCAAACCTTACAACCACTTCCGAGCCGCCCCGGAAATCTATGCCGTAGTTGAGTCCCTTGAAAAGAAGCGATACCAGGCCGACCACAATGAGGGCGATGGATATGCCATAGGCGACCTTTCGGTATTTAAGAAAGTCGATAGTCGTGTTGTGAAGAATCCTCATGAATAGCGAGCCATTGATTGTTTAACCGAAACTTTTTGCTGAAAGCATATTCTTCGAAAGCATGAATGCGAAAATCTCCTTTGTCACCACAATAGCCGTAAAGAGACTTGCGGCGGTGCCGATCATCAGCGTAACGGCAAAACCCTGAACGGGACCGATGCCGAATGTATAGAGAAGATATGCTGAAGCCAGCGTAGTGACATGCGAGTCGAGTATCGAAGAAAAAGCCTTGTCGTAACCGGCAGTCACTGCCGAAACGATCGATTTTCCTTCTGAGAGCTCCTCCCTGATACGCTCGTAGATAAGCACGTTGGCATCTACAGCCATGCCGATGGTCAGGACGATACCGGCAATACCCGGTAAAGAAAGCGACGCGCTGAATCCGGCAAGCACCGACAGCACAATGAGAATATTGAGCACAACTGCCGCATTTGCGGCGACACCGGCAACCCTGTAATAGACAAGCATGAACATCGACACGGCAAGAAAACCCGATATCAGAGAAATCATTCCGGCCCTGATGTAATCGGCACCGAGCGAAGGACCTACCGTCCGCTCCTCGATGATACGGACAGGCGCGGGCAATGCTCCTGCCTTAAGGACGATTTCGAGGTCCTTTGCCTCCTCGACACTCTCGATTCCGTTGATTACCGAATTACCGTTCGGAATTTTCGACTGTACCACAGGAGCGCTGTAGACCGCGCCATCAAGCACGATAGCGATGCGTTTGCCGATATTGGCTCCGGTAATACGCGCCCACTTGGCCGTACCCTCCGAGTTCATCTCCATGAGCACCTCCGGCTGAGCGCCCTCAGCGCTGAAGGTGGCTTTAGCTTCTGTAATGACGCCTCCGGTCAGTTCAGCGGTTTTCCTGAGAAGAAAGACCGGATAGTAGTTCTGTCCGTCCTGAAGCTGATCGGGCCTGGCGGCAAGCAGCAGTTCGCTGTCCTGAGGCACAAGCGCCTTGATATCGCTCCGCCGGAACAGCTTTGTGACGAAATCCCGGGAATCTTCATGAACATAAACGCTGCCATTGTCCATGACCGTCAGCACATCGTAAAGCGGTCCTCCCGATCTGTTCTGCGAAACCGCCTGAGGTACAGCACCCGAGGTATCGGGCACTCCGAAAGAAAGCGCCCGTTGCGCAACAAGCGACGAATTCAGCTTGTCAAGAACCCTGAGAAGCACGTCAGATTCGCGAAGAAGCTTGAATTCAAGTTTTGCGGTTCCCTTCAGGAGGTTTCTTACTCTGTTTTCGTCGGCTATGCCTGCAAGCTCGATAATGAGCCTCCTGTTGCCCTGCGTCGTGATGACCGGTTCCGCAACGCCGTACTGATCGATACGGTTACGGATAATCTCCCGCGCTCTTGCCAGAGCATCTTCCGCTTCCTTGCGGAGCTTGTCGGTTATCTCCCGGTCGCTGTTCCTTATATCGTAGAAATAACGGCTGAGGCGGATATTTTCTTTCCTGAATTCAGATACGGTAAGATCGATGACGCTGGCATTGCTAGTTAGCGAACTCCGGCGAACCCTCTCCATAATTTCATTGAATTTCGCGTCCTTGTTCCATGCCTTCTGCTCGAAAAGATCGACCTGGTCCACTTCCATAACCAGATGCATGCCGCCTTTCAGATCAAGACCGAGCTTGAGGCTTTTTTTACGGGCATTTTCGATTTCGTCGCGATGGCTCAGGGTGAACTTCAGGCTGTCCTCGGCGGAAGCATAGCTGTCGAGCTGTTTTGAGAGCGAGTAATCTCTCCAGGAGGGCCAAAGCGACCAGATGGAGACTATGGATACCAGTACAATCAGAAAAAGATTGAAGGGCTTGTTTTTCATTATTGAAATATATCTTTTCGCGCGATGTAAATAATTCAGCCAATATATAAAACGGGGTAGTGATTAACAATCGTCCCTACCGCCCCCTTCGACAACGAAGGCATATTGCGCTGCAAGCAAAAAAAAAGCCCGGTGCGAGCCGGGCTTTTTTTCGGGATAAAACGAACGCTATCCCCAGATGTCCTGAACGATATTATTGTACCAGCCGCGAGCGAACATCGCCTCCTCGTTGAGATGATCGTCATCAGCGTCCATGGGAGTAAGACCGCCGGACCCGGGTATTTCCACAATACCGGCAGAGGTCAGCTTGTACACACCAGCTACCGAAACGCCGTAACCAGGACCAATAAGGCTGTAGCAGGTATTGACAAGCGAAGGCGGCGCGGGAACCTTACCCTGGCATAACCGGATAATCGAAGCGGCAACGACTTTTCCCTGACTGCTGGCAGCAAAACCGGATTTAGGCATCGCGCCCGCAATAACGGCATCGCCGATTACATGAATACCCGGATGAATGGTTGACTCGAACGTTATCGGATTAACCGGACACCATCCGGAAGCATCGGTCAAACCTGCATCAAAAGCGATTTTTCCTGCCTGCTGTGGAGGAATGAAGTTGATAACGTCGCCTTTTTCGACACCGAAATCTGTCGTAACGCTTTTAGAAGCGGCATCGACTTTGGTGATCTTGCCGCCAGTAGCGGAAGAACGCCACTCGATCATTCCGGGATAGAGCTTGTCCCATCCTTTCTTGAACAGTCCCTGTTTCGAAAATTTATCTTTTGCGTCAAGAATCAGGATCCTGGATTTCGGTTTTTTCTCTTTCAGGTAATGCGCTATGAGGCTTGCCCTCTCATAGGGACCTGGAGGACATCTGAAAGGATTACCCGGAGGACATATAAGCACCCTGCCACCGTCCTTCATGGCAAGCAGCTGCTTCTGAAGAAGAATGGTCTGGGGCCCGGCTTCATAGGCATGCGGCATCGACGAGTTCGCAACGCTTTCGCTGTACCCCTCTATGGCTCCGTATTTGAAATCGATACCGGGAGATACTACCAGACGGTCATAATTGATAACCTTCCCGCTCTTGAGTGTAACTGTGCTTTTAACAGAATCGATACCGGTAGCCGTATCGGCAATCACATTGACGCCGTATTTGCTCCTGAGCAGGGCGTATGTCTGACCGATATCCTCCATGGTCTTCATCCCGCCAAGCACCCAGTTGCTGAAAGGGCAGGTGTAGAACGTGGCTTTAGGCTCGATAAGCGTAACGGAAAGAGAGGGATCGAGCTTTCTCAGATATTTGGCTGCCGACGCACCTCCGAATCCGCCACCAATAACCACAATACGGGTCTGTGCAGCGAATGCAGGCTTTGCCATGCCGAAAATTCCCAGAGCAGAACCGGCAACGCCGGAAACAAGCAGTTTATTGAAGTCCCTGCGCGAAATGTTATGATTCATTTTCCTGTTCCCCCGTTATTTGTTGTTCTGCCATACTGTTCCGAAATATTCTGCTATAAGCCTGATCTCCTCATCGGTATACCCCTTCGCATGCCGGATCATTACAGTTGAATAGCGGGTTCCCGATTTGAAATCCTTAAGGGCAGCTTCAAGGTACTCAGGCGATTTACCGTAAAAAGACGGGATGATACCGACGCTTTTTCCATCCGTACCATGACACGAGGCGCACGATAACGCCAGAATCTCTCCTCTGGGATCAACGACACAGACTTCTGCCGTTTTTTTCTTCTGAACCTTTTTTGCCGCAGCAGAGGCATCAGTTCCCGCAATGAGCAGGACCGAAAATACAAGACAGGCGGTCAGCAACGATCTGATGGTTACCTGCATGATAATATTCTCCTTATTGATAGAATTGGAAAAGGCACTGCTTGAAATCCGGCAACATGAACGCAATCGTGCATCTGAAAATCAGACAACGGAGACTTCCGACGAGAACTCCTGATTGCTGCTGTCTATAAAGCGGAGAGCGAGTTTATCTCCCTTTTTCCCCGCAAATCTGAACTGAATAAATGGATCTTTGGAAACAGACGGACCAAGCTGCAGATCAAGCAGCGGCCGCCCATTGAGCATAACACTTCCTTCTTTTACGAAATGGGCAGGAACAACGTTACCCGAATCATCCTTACGCGTACCGGACTCGTTCGGGTGAGGAATGATAACTTTTACCGAAACGACTCCGGCACTCTCCGTTGCGAGAACTCTCATAATACTGTAATGTGTATTGTTGATTCCAGGACTTCAGCAGGCTTCAGCCGATACATTGACCTGTGCCGATGCCATATAGTATTTGCCGTTTTCCCTTACCACTGCATAAAGCAGTGAACTTTCTTTCATTTTCACATTCAGAGAGAAATAAGCAAGAGCTCCTTCATGCAGCGAACAACTGAAAACAAGAGGAGTTACATTCTTTTCCACAAAAAGATATATCGCATCACCTTTTATATCGGAATTAATTTCAACAGGCACCGAAGTTGCATCTGAAGCCGCAGCAGGAGCTGTAACGGTGATTCTTCCTGTCCGCACCAGATCTTTCGTGCCGAGTACATCAATTAAAGCCTTTTCAAGGGGAACCTGCTGAAAATTCCTGCCGTTCCATGTCGCCATCAGATCTGCAGGCCGCAAGAAGGCGAGCAACGCAATCGCGGCGCTCCGTTCGATAAACGCTCTTCTTTTCATAGAATGATCAAAAAAAACAGGTTAATTTATTCCATCGAATCAGGAAACCTTACATTTATATAACTATATGATTATATAAAATTCCCTGCATCGATGCAAATATTTTTATTGTCGTCAAAGCAGGCCTGATCGATCCTAAATATTTACTGTAATTTAATGATAACAATTTCCTCCTTGTTAATAAAGAACCCCGCCGCAAGCAGCGGGTTATTTTGAAGACAACTCTATAATATCATTACGACTCAAGAGGCGGGGAATATGACCCATAGAGATTCAGACAATCAGATGGTGCCTGAACAAAAATGACACAAATTGCGATACTTACTTTGCTATTACTTTATTCATTATATAATAACCGGAACGAACCAGGGCGTCGTTCAATTGTCGAACTATCAGCTTATTAGCATAAACCAGTAATGTTTCACGTGAAACACAAAGGCATATATCATGTATGATATTATTGTCGCAGGCGGAGGACATGCCGGCTGTGAAGCCGCGCTTGCAGCAGCAAGAACAGGTATGTCATGTCTGCTCATCAGTTCCGATCTGTCCGCATTGGCAAGAATGTCATGCAATCCCGCTATCGGAGGTGTTGCCAAAGGCCAGATAACGAGAGAAATCGACGCTCTTGGTGGAGAAATGGGTAAGGCTATCGATAACACAGGAATTCAGTTCCGCATGCTCAACACAAGCAAAGGCCCTGCGATGCGCTCACCCAGAGCCCAGGCAGATCGAACGCGCTACTCGCTCTATATGCGAAGAGTCATCGAACTTGAACGAAATATCGACCTTCTACAGGATACTGTTACGGCGATCCATGTCAGCTGCGGGAAAGCTGATGGTGTATACATTTCAACCGGTACCCGTATCTGTTCGAAAGCCGTTATCCTGACATGTGGCACATTTCTCAATGGTCTTATTCACATTGGAATGACTCATTATCCCGGCGGCAGAACCATTGCGGAACCGCCAGTACTCGGTCTTACCGAGAATCTTGCCGATTTGGGATTCAGATATGGGCGACTTAAAACAGGAACTCCTCCCCGTATCGATAAAAGAAGCGTCGATTATACTCGTGTTGAAGAGCAGTATGGAGATCCAGACCCTGTTCCATTTTCTTTTTCGACCGGATCTCTATCTTCGATAAATCAGCTCAGCTGCTATCTGACCAGAACAACACCTGAAACGCATGCCATCCTCAGAACCGGTTTTGACCGATCACCTCTCTTTACCGGAAAGGTTCAGGGTACGGGACCTCGGTACTGCCCTTCCATAGAGGACAAAATCAACCGTTTTTCACACAAGGACAATCATCACATCTTTCTTGAACCGGAAGGATACGATACCAACGAAATGTATGTCAACGGATTTTCGACATCACTTCCTGAGGATATTCAAAGAAATGCACTGCAAACAATTCCTGGTCTTGAAGAGGTCAGGATTATACGACCGGGCTATGCAATAGAATATGATTATTTCTTCCCCTATCAGATCGGGAGAACACTGGAGACGAAAATTATCGATAATCTATATTTTGCAGGACAGATAAACGGAACTTCGGGCTATGAGGAGGCTGCCGCTCAGGGACTTATGGCCGGATTAAACGCATCACTTAAGCTCAGGAACCGCGACCCGCTGCTTCTTAAACGTTCGGATGCATATATAGGCGTACTTATAGATGATCTGATCACCAAGGAAACTGATGAGCCCTACAGGATGTTCACCTCATCTGCGGAACATAGACTCCATCTCAGACACGATAATGCGGATCTCCGTCTCAGCAAATCAGGTCATGATGCCGGTCTTATTTCTGATTCTGCAATGTATGCCTGCTCCCGAAAATCCGATGCCATCGAACAGGTAAGAAACGCTGCATCATCGTTCTCTTTTTCTCCTGATCTCATAAACGATCATCTTGCAATGCATGGCATTCAGAAAATCAAGTCTTCCCTTTCTGCGTCAACTCTTCTTAAACGACACGGTATACATTTCTCTCTTCTTTTCGGATGCTCACCGGTGTTCAAGGAAATGATTTTCCGATTTTCTTCTGATCCGCTTGTATTCGAACAAGTTGAGATCGATATTAAGTACGAGGGTTACCTGAAACGGGACATGCTTCTCTCCGAACGCATATCCCGCATGGAATCCCTGCATATACCACAGGCATTTTCGTTCGAATCCGTTCACGGTCTTTCAAGTGAAGGCAGGGAAAAACTGTCGAAACACCGTCCTGAAACGATAGGCCAGGCATCGAGAATACTTGGCGTTTCACCCGCCGATATTTCGGTTCTGATGGTAAAACTCGGTCGCTGACTCATCTGCGATGTTTCACGTGAAACATCGCAATCATTATTTCATTTTCATCTTATTTTGTTCATGGACAACCTAATTCATGACATCATCGATAACACGCTTCTTTTCGGTAAAGATAAAGAGGAGCGCATTGTTGGCGCCTATCAGCTCTCTGACAGCCTTATCAGACTATTTTTTCGTGAAGGCGATTCCGTGCAATTTCGTGACGATCCGTTTTATCCCTTCTTTTTTCTTTCTGACGGTGCCGTTCTTGACGGCTTTGTTCCGGAAAACCAGAAAAAGTTCTGGCTAGTGAAACTTCACGGCTCCAACTTCTATCAGTATCTCGCTATTTTCGACAGCTGGAAAATGTATCGTGCTGCTCTCGACTTCATCAATGAGAAATCGGACTCAGATTCATGGAATAAAAACATATCGGATCATGATGGATACAGCCCTCTTACATACAGTAAAGGCGACGGTTTATCTCAATATTTTCTTCAGACAGGCAAAACCCTGTTCAAGGGAATGCTCTTCGAAGATCTGCATCGGCTGCAGCTTGATATTGAAACGTATTACAGGCCTGGTAACCTCAGTAACGATAAACATGATCGATTTTCCGATGAAATCATTATTGTGTCCCTTTCTGACAACATGGGTTGGAAAGAGGTACTGCATTCGAAAGCCAGATCCGAAAAAGAGCTGCTGAAGCAGGTTGTAGAAACAATTACTAGCAGAAATCCCGATGTTATTGAAGGTCATAACATCTTCAGTTTCGATCTGCCATATCTGCAGCGTCGTTGTGATCATCATGGAGTGTCATTCTCCATAGGAAGAGATGGTATGCTTCCTCGAAGCTATCCGTCAAGCATCCGTTTTGCAGAACGAACGATCGATTTTCCTTATTTCGATATCCCGGGACGTCATGTCGTCGATACGCTATTTCTGGTTCAAAATTATGACGTATCGAGACGTTCCATGCAGAGTTACGGGCTGAAAGCTGTTGCAAGACATTTCGGTATCGCCGCTCAGGACAGAACCTATATAGATTACAATGATATCGCATCCACCTGGGATAATGACTATGAAAAACTTCTTGACTATGCGCTTGATGATGTCATCGAAACACGGGATCTTTCCAGCTTACTGTCCGGCAGCAATTTCTATACGACTCAGATGCTTCCTTTCACGTATGGCATGACATCCCGTCTCGGGCCGGCAGCAAAAATCGAATCGCTCTTTGTTCGCGAATATCTTCGTCAGAAACATTCCATTCCTAAACCCTCATCTGGTCAGCAGTTCATGGGAGGATATACAGAAGTATTTCTCAAAGGCATTCTCGGTCCTGTTGTTTATGCTGATGTCGAATCTCTTTATCCTTCTATCATGATTTCATTCGATATTTGTCCGAAAAGCGATGCTCTTCGTGTTTTCCCCGGTGTGCTTCATGATCTTAAAGACCTCCGTTTCAAGGCAAAACAACTCAGCGGATTGTACAAAAAAAATGGCATTCCCGCTCTTTGTGGAAATTTTGATGCGATGCAATCTTCTTTCAAAATCCTTGTCAACGCCATGTACGGTTATCTTGGCTTTCAGGGTGGAATATTCAATGATTATTCTGAAGCTGACAGGGTAACCTCAACAGGTCAGAGTATCGCGAAAAAAATGATTGCCGAGTTCGAATCACGCGATTGTCGCGTTATTGAAGTTGATACAGACGGTATTCTTTTTATTCCTCCGCCACATATCTGTTCAGAAGAGGATGAGAGAAAACTTGTCAGCGATGTGTCGTCACAAATGCCGGAAGGCATTCAGATAGGATATGACGGCAGATTTAAAAAAATGATTTCATACCTGAAGAAAAATTATGCCCTTCTTGGTTATGATGACGTTATGACCATTAAAGGATCATCTCTTACCAGCAGGAGCGGTGAAAAATTCGGAAGGGATTTCATTAAGCGTGGTTTCGAGAAACTACTTTCTGAAGATATATGCGGTATTCATGATCTGTTTATGGAATACCGTCGTAAGATACAGGATCACAGATTGGATATTACAGAGATTTCAAGGACTGAATCCTTGAAATCATCTCTTGACCAGTATCTCGAAGATGTCAGAAATGGAAAACGTTCAAAATCTGTTACGTATGAACTTGCACTGAAATCAGGTAATCCGTTTTCGAAAGGCGACAGGATCACCTATTATATAAGCGGCTCCGGCAATTCTTCTTCATTTTTCGATAAAGGACGTCTTGCTTCTGATTGGGATTCTGAAAAGCCGGACGACAATACAGCTTTTTATCTCAAGAGGCTCGATGAATACTGTCAGAAATTTCTTCCGTTTTTTAAACCCCAGGATTTCAGCATGATTTTTTCTGCCGACACTCTTTTTGCTTTTTCTCCTGATGGTATTGAACTTATAAAGGAAACACGTATCACATCATCCGACGTATTCAATAATGACTTATAATCCTGAACACTCTAATTCATTTTATGGAACTATGTGCCGGTGTTTTATGTATTTTTGTATGATATTTTGTCTTTTTCCAAACATTCAAATTCCACTTTATGACCGACAATAAAATTCTTGCTGTTACTAATGACGTAACATGGATAGGTGTACTTGATCCAGGCCTGATCACTTTCGACATTGTCATGGAAACGAAGTATGGTACAACATACAACTCGTATTTTATCAATGCCGATAAAAAAACTGTTGTCGAAACAACAAAAGCAAAGTTCTGGCCTTCTTATCTTGATAAGTTGAAACAGGTTACAGATCCCTCTGAGATCGAGTACATTATTGTGGATCATACTGAACCGGATCATTCCGGCAATGTTCACAACCTTCTGAGCGTTGCTCCAGGCGCAACTGTGGTCGGCAGCGGTAATGCGATAAAGTTCCTGCGCGATCAGACTGGACATGACTTCAAGCATCTTGTTGTCAAGAATGGCGATTCCCTCGATCTCGGCAACAAGACTCTTCATTTCATAGGCGCTCCAAACCTTCATTGGCCCGATACTATATATACCTGGCTTGAAGAGGATCGTGTTCTTTTCACCTGCGATTCTTTCGGTTCTCATTTTTCCCATGAGGAAATGTACGACGATCTTGTCGGAGATTTCGACGACGCTTTCACCTATTATTTTGATGCCATTTTAAGGCCGTTCAGTAAATATATGCTGCAGGCTATTGAAAAGATCAAACCTCTTGATATTCAGGTAATCTGTCCTGGTCATGGGCCTATTCTACGCACTCACTGGAAAAAATACGTAGATCTTTCTCATCGTTATGCATCTAACGCCATCGCACTTCCAAACGAAAAAAATATTCTGATAGCATACGTATCTGCTTATGAGAACACAGCTCTTCTTGCCCACAAGATTGCCGATGGTCTCAAACAGTCATGCGATTTCACGATCGATATCTGTGACGTTGAAAATATTCACTTTTCTAAACTTGAAGATAAGATTGCCCATTGTTCTGGAATCATTGTAGGTTCTCCAACAATAAATCAGAATATATTACCGCAGATCTACCAGCTTTTTGCCGCTATCAATCCCATACGCGACAAAGGCAAACTGGCTGCTGCGTTCGGTTCATTCGGCTGGAGCGGTGAGGGAGTGAAGATGATCGAAACAAACTTTTCTCTTCTTAAACTGAATGTTTTCGATAAAAACGTCAGAATCAAATTCCAGCCGCATGAGCCGGAATTCAATGAGTGTATAACATTCGGCAAATCTTTTGCCGATAGAATGATAGAGCTGTATCAGCTGAGCTGTAACATTTAGTCAATCTTCTCATCTTTCTTTCCGGCGCTGTTTACTTCATTATGTTATTTCAGGCGGCGCCGGAAATGTCACCGGAATATAATTTCCTTTATCTTTTCCTTTCCGAGAACGTTATTCATTTTTTCTGCGAGTTCTTTTTTTCTGAAATTCAATTCCATCCTCCATGCGGAATTTTTCACCCGTATGTATAATCTGCCTCCTGTGAGTCTCTCTGCGACTGTTATGTCGTCTATTATATCTCCTGCTATGTCTCTCCATGCTTTAAATACCCTGTACTGAAGTCTTTCGTCTTTTATACCAAGCCCTCTGCATACATCGTTGACTATGTCATCGAGCTTTCTGGGTGTCTTGCTCTTCACGATGTTTTTCCCTTTGCTGATATATCATAAATATTAACAGCATTTATGTATGATTCATGTAACCTTTCAGTTGATGTTATGATAGTCTGGCCGTATTGTTTCATTATTGATAATAATGCTCCTGAACGTTCTTTATCGAGTTCGCTGAAAATATCGTCAAACAGACAAATAGGTCTCTCCTCTTTTTTACTTTTAAAATACTCATATAGAGCAAGTTTCAACGCGATAATAAATGTTCTTTTCTGTCCTTGGGAAGCGTACTTTTTTACATCTCTTTCCCTCATAAAAAACTGAATATCATCCCTGTGTGGGCCTGCTGCAGTCTGACCCCTGGAGATTTCCTCATTTCTTTTTTCCTTAAGATACTTCAGTAATAGATGCAACATAATTTCTTTTCTGAAATATGTTGAATCACCGTTGTAAAAAGAGCACTTGTATGTTATCGTTGGTTGTACTCCCCCTGATATGATACCATGCATCCTTACGAGTTCCGGTATTATACTCTGTAAAAAAATCTGCCTTGTCTGTACTATAGTGACGGCTTTATATGCGAGTTGTTCCGTAAGAACATCGAGCATCGATAAATCAATCAGTTGATTGTTCCTGTTTGATAAAAGGGCATTTCTCTGCTGCAGGAGTCTTTTATACTGAATGAGCGATTCAAGGTATATCGAATCTGTCTGACAAATTGCGTTATCGAGCATTCGTCTTCTTTCTGTTGGTGCGCCGTTCACAATGGCGGTATCTCCAGGTGAAAACGTTAAGCAGGGCAAGGTACCTATATGTTCTGAAAAAGAAGATATATTAGAACCATTTACGCTCAGTTGCTTGCCGTTATCCTTGCTGTACGATATTTTTACGCTTATTTTCGATCCATTATCGGCTTCAAATTTCCCCCGAGCAACAAAAAAGGATGATCCCGATGTTACGCACTCTACGTCATAACTACTTATAAAACCTTTTGTAAGGCAGCAGTAATGAATACCTTCCAGAATAGATGTTTTCCCTGTTCCATTCGAACCGAAAACCAGATTTATGCCGTTTTCCGGTTCGAATGTGAGGGTTGCATGATTCCTGAACTGTACAAATTGTATCTGCCGTATAATCAAGAACGACTATCTCCTGTCAATTATTGATGCGAACAGGCATGACAAGTATAATCAGATCTTCCTGTTCCTTTTGTTCGGAAGGTTTGAATATGACTGCGGTGGTAGGACTTTTCATCTCTATGATGATCTCCTTTTCATCAATATGTGAAAGCGCCGCTTCGATGAATTTGGCATTGAATCCTATAGTGATGGGTTCTCCTGTAAAATTGCAGCCGATTTCCTCTTGAGCCGATTCTCCCTCATTTGTATTTTCAGCCATAATTCTTGTTTTATCCCCATCCACTTCAACTTTTATATCACCGATGCTTGAAAACCTTCCAACTCTTCGAACAGAATCGTAAATATCCGTCCTTTCGGCCAGCATTTTCTTGTCATGTTCAACAGGTATGACGGCTTCATAATTTGGATAGGGCTCAACGATAAGAGCAGCATCAAGTACTACGTTGTCCATACAGAATCTTACAGAGCGTCGTTCTTCGTCAATAGACATCGTAACGATATCTGATTGAGAAAGTTTCTGAAGAATTGAAAGAACTCTTGCAGGGACAACAATTTTCTGCTTTTCCTGAACATGCGTTTCTATAGGTTTTCTGCAGCGTACCAGTCTGTGTCCGTCAGTTGCCACGCCCGTAATTCTGTTTTCTTCTATTTCAAACAGAACACCCATCATTGCCGGTCTCATTCCGTCAACACTGCATGCGAATATCGTTTTGTGAACAAGATCAAGCAATTCCGACGTTTGGAGTTCAATCGCTATATCATATGCCTTCTCGTTCTTTTCCTGCTTGTTCTCAAACATGCATGGTATTGTATATCGCCCCTTGTCGGTCTTTATTGAAACCATTCCGTGATCGCTGATCTCCTGACGATTTATTGTAAATGTTACAGGGGTATCATACATGCTCCTGAGAAATTCCTGAAGTGTTTTTGCCTTTATCCCGATATTCCCGGAATCCGTCGTTTCAACGCCACAAAAAGCGGTTACAGAGATTTCCCCGTCTGTAGCGAAAAGCGTAAGCGTACCGTTTTCGATACTTAAATGGACATTATCGAACCTTGGGTCGATTGTCTTTGCAGGAATCGCAAGGGAGACCTTTCCTACGCCATCCTGGAGGTGACGTATTGTTGAAGAAAATTGCATCATCTTACTCTTTATCTGTTTTTATTTTATAAAATGTTGTTGTTGTTGTATATCCTGTTGATTTCTTGACAACTTACTGACCGGATTCGTATAACATTATATTTATTGATATTATCGTTACAACTTCGCTAGAACTCGCTGTTGGCAACCTGTGTATTGGAGCAGGTGTTTTCTGTTGGTCGTTTGTTTACGATTGTCAGACGTTTGGTCAGTGTGTTGAAAAGCTGCGGTTTACCAACATGCGCTTAACACGATTTCAACAGGTTATACACGGTTTCGGTGGATTACATGGATAGAATCTCAATCCTTTTTTTCAGTTCTTCGATTTTCTTTCTTTCCTCGCTTACGCCTTCAGCGCGTTTTTCAATGGTATTGAGAGCATGAATGACCGTTGAATGGTCTCGTCCTCCGAAATGAAGTCCGATTGTTTTAAGGGAAGAATCCGTAAGGAGTTTTGCAAGATACATCGCCATCTGTCTTCCGGCGGCGATCTCTTTCTTTTTCGATTTACCTTTCAGATCATTTGGAGTAATATTATAGAAAGAACACACAGCCTTTTCTATCGTATCGAGGGTGAGCTGTTTGGTAGTATGCCGGATAATGTCCTTAAGGGTCGATTTTGTAAACTGCAGATCGATTTCCTGGTGGTCGAGAGATTGTGCAGCAAGGAGTTTTACGATACATCCTTCAAGTTCCCTGACGTTTTCGGTTACATTTGTTGCTATGAACTCTATAACCGTATCATCCAGGTTTACCCCGCTCTGGTGTAATTTGCTGAGAATGATGGCTTTGCGCGTTTCATAATCCGGCGGTTGTATGTCTGCGGACAGTCCCCAGTTGAAGCGGGATATTAATCGATCCTCAATTCCTTTTATCTCCTTGATCGGTCGATCCGCAGAAAGAATAATCTGCTTGTTGGATTGGTGAAGTGTATTGAAGATGTGGAATATCTCCTCCTGCGTTTTTTCTTTTCCGGCAAAAAACTGGATATCGTCGATTATCAAAACGTCGATCATACGGTAAAATGCTGAGAACTCCTGAATTTTTCCGTTCTGAATAGCATTGACGAAATCAATCGCAAATTTTTCACTTGATACATACAGTACCTTTTCCGAGATGCAGTTAGATCTGACGCTGTTTCCGATTGCCTGAATCATATGTGTTTTTCCAAGACCGACGCCGCCATAAATAACAAGCGGGTTAAAAGCATTTTCGCCGGGATGCCTGGCAACGGACTTCGATGCTGCGAAAGCCAGAGAGTTGCAATCGCCTCGTATAAGCGTATCAAAGGTGTATTTTGTGTTCAGGTGTGTTTCGAAACGCATAAGGTTTCTTTCGAAATCCTGGCGAGCGACCGATGAAGAGACCGATTCCTGTTTCTTCGGATGACATTGATCCGGAACGCAATTCTGATGAGGAAGTTCGATGGTTACCGGTTGGCCTTGCGATTTATCCATCACGATCGAGTACATGAGCTTGGCATCGGGACCTATGACATCCTTGAGGGCTTGTTTCAGGTACGATGAGTAGTTCTCTTCTATCCATTCGTAAAAAAACTGACTGGGTACCTCGATCGTCAGTTCGTTACCTGCAAAGCTGAGCGGTTTAATGGGTATAAACCAGGTCTTGAATGCGAGAGGATTTATTTTTTCCCTGATCGCATCGAGGCATGATGCCCAGACCTGATATTCAAGTGAGGAGCTTTTCGGGTGTTTCTGCGATACGTTTTCCATCTTTGCGGTGGATCTCGAGTCAGTCATGGATACGAATTGATTGTAATCATTGTGGGGCGGAGATCGGAATTATCCACATCAAATGTTTGCAAGTTACTGTTTTCAGTGGATAAATAACAATCGGTCTGTTGAAAATCCGTCATGATCTGCCGCGTTTGCCGGTATGAGTTATCAACACCCTATCTGCTTTATTATTCATGCATTAAAAGATTCTCGTGAAGGTTTTGTCCACACCTGTGGGCAGCTATGGATGCCTTTGTGTTTTGTGTTTGCGGGTAATATGTTTTTTTTGTCAACAAATTATCAACATTGCGGATAACCTGTCCGGGGAGTTCCCTGCGTCGTAATCTGTTATGATCAATCGCTTGTATATGTTCCGGCCATATGCTACATTATATGCCCATAATTTTTACATTTTTCAAAAAGTCCGGAGTAACATGAGATGAAAAGAACATTTCAGCCAAGTAATAGAAAAAGAAGAAACAAGCACGGGTTCAGACTGAGAATGTCCACCAAGAACGGACGGAAAGTGCTCGCTTCAAGAAGGGCAAAAGGGCGGCATCGCCTGACGGTCAGCAGCGAAATGGGTACTGCCTCCAGATAAGTTCGTCATGCGGGGCCAACTGACGAAGATAGCTCATAAAGGCGTCTGTTTTTTACCTTCAGATTGATTGTGGCCGTCAATTCGCTGCGCAAGCATGAAATACTGAGGAAAGAACAGTTTATTGCGGCTCTTTTCAGAAGCAGGAAAAAACTGAATGGCGAGCATGTTACAATTGTTTACGCGAATCTTAAAACAGGTGCCCTGCACAGGAGAGCGCCTGCGGCCGTTCTTTTTGCCGTTGGCAGAAAAAAGGTCAGAGATGCGGTTTCGCGAAACATGATCAGGCGGCTTCTCAAAGAGGCGTACCGGCTCGAAAAGTACATGCTGACCGAAAAGCGGACGACAGGTTGCGAAATTCGTTTTTCTGAAACGCTCTGTATTGCCATCGTCTACAGCGGATCCGGGCGCGACTTGCCCACCCTGGATGTTTTACGAAGGGAAATAAGCAGATTATTGTTTACTATCATAAACAGTTGAAAGCATATTGCGGGCTCGATGCAAGCTGTCGGTTCGCGGAGACTGTTTTCGTTACGAATGAAGAAGCAAATTGTGAAAAGCATGTCGCCTGGTGAGATTGTTAATCTGTTGCCTGTTGCCCTGATCAGGTTTTATCGCGCATTTTTGTCCCCATTGCTCGGTCCGTCCTGCAGATACTATCCCACCTGTTCGCAGTATGCGCTTGATGCGTATGAAGAGCACAATTTTTTTTACGCATCGTGGCTTACGATCTGGCGAGTGCTTCGCTGCAATCCTTTTTCAAAAGGCGGTTATGACCCGGTGCCGTTGAAATCCGGTAGAACACTGGACAACTTAAAGAGAAGGCGATAATGGATAGAAATTCAGTGACAGGTCTTGCGCTGATAGCTTTGATCATGATTGTCTGGCTGCAGTTCATGTCGCCGGAAACGAAAGCACCTCTTGCCGAAAATGGCAGGAAGAGTCAGAATACGGAACAGGAATCACCAGGCGCGCCTGCACCCGAAAAGCCTTCGGACGCTTTCGGGGTTTTTGCGGATGCGTCTGCCGGAGAGGCTGAGGTGATGACCGTTGAGAACGATCTTATGAAAATCACGCTCTCATCGAAAGGCGCTACGATCAGCTCTGTAGTACTTAAAAAACATCTTGACGGAAAACTTCAGCCGTTCGATCTTGTCAGCAATGCTCGGAAAGGTGCGCTTTCCCTGCTTTTTCTGAGTAATGACGGAAAGAAAATCGATACGAGAGATCTCTATTTCAAGCCGATCGCCAGCGGCTCGAAGATCAATCTCAAAGGAGCGGAGAGTTCTTCGGTGCGCTACAGGCTCGACATCGGTCAATCCCAGGCTATCGAGATTATCTACCGTTTTTCCGGGAACAGCTATAAGATCGATTACGACGTCAAACTTACCGGATTCAACAATGCGCTTGCCGGAAACGAGTATCAGCTGCAATGGGACGGAGGACTGACATACTCCGAAAAAAATCGCGAGGATGAATCGCACAATGCACTTGCCGGGGGGTATCTCGGCGGAAGTCTGGTGAAGATCGATGCATCCAAGGATAACGAGACCTATCGCGAAGAGCAGTCGGGCGAAGCCGGGTGGGTTGCAGTGCGGAACAAATATTTCACTGCGGCCCTGATACCCGAAAGCAAAACGGCAGGAATTTATCTTGAGGGCAAACGCCAGGGGGGTCATTTCGAGGAGTACCTTGCCTCACTGAAAATGCCGGTGCCTTCGTCGGATAACGTAACCGAGAACCGTTACAGTCTCTACATTGGTCCTCTCGATTACAATACCGTAAAGAAGCTCGACGCCGATCTCGAAAAAATCATGGATTTCGGCTGGGATTGGCTGACCAGGCCTTTTGCCGAGTTCATCATTCTTCCTGTCTTTACCTGGATGAACGGCTTTATCAGCAATTACGGCGTTATCATTATCATTTTCGCCCTGCTGATCAAACTGGTCACCTATCCGCTCACCATGGCGTCAACGAAGTCAATGAAAAAGATGGCGGCTTTGCAGCCGGCGCTCAAGGACCTTCAGGAAAAGTACAAGGATAATCCGGCCAAGCTGCAGAGCGAACTGGGCAGGATATACAAGGAAGCAGGCGTCAATCCTCTGGGAGGCTGTCTTCCGGTATTACTTCAGATGCCGCTGCTATTTGCGATGTTCTATGTGTTCCGTTCATCGATCGAACTTCGTCATCATGGTTTCCTCTGGGCAAAAGATCTTTCTGTGCCGGATTCGATTCTTGATTTCGGATTCAGCATACCTGTCTATGGTGATCATATTGCGGTTTTTCCGATCCTTATGGGTATAACGGTATTCATCCAGCAGAAAATCACGCCGACAGCCCAGACCAACGAGCAGATGAAGGTACTGCTCTACGTATTTCCGGTCATGATGCTGCTGTTTTTCAATAATCTTCCGGCGGGTCTGGGTCTATATTACCTGATGTTCAATGTATTCAGCGTTGCCCAGCAGTTCTACATCAATTCCACGACGTCCGCCGATGATGTGCCGAAAGCCGCGCTTGACGCCGCTATTGCCGCTGCTGCTCCGAAAAAACAGAAGGGCCGGTCCAAGAAGTGACCGCGTATGGATATGGTCGGAGAGATTGATGCCCGGGTTTTCCTGTGGGTTAACTCATATATGGTACATCCTGCTCTCGATGACCTCATGGTATTTCTTACCATGTTCAAGCTTTCATCACATCTGTTTCTGCTCGCTGCGCTCTTTATTTTTATCAGAAAAGGGCACAGCGGCTTCGCCGTTATTGCCATAGGGCTGCTTGCCGTCGGCATTGCCGATTACACGGCATCCGGCATTCTCAAACCGCTGGTTCAGCGAATCCGTCCCTGCTTTGTTATCGATGGATGCCGTTTGCTGATCGACCAGTCGCGTTCTTATTCGTTCGCTTCCTCACATGCGGCGAATTCGGCGGCAGTCGCTTCTGTCTTCTGGATAGTGTTCGGTCGCGGGGAGCGGGTCGAGAGGATAATGGTTTTTCTGATGGCCTGCTACGCTTTTCTTGTAGGATATTCAAGGATATATGTCGGTGTTCATTATCCCGGTGATGTGCTCGCAGGCTTCGCCATCGGTTGTTTCAGCGGCCTGCTGGCCTATCTTCTGTTTTCCTGGGCGTTCAAGAACGTTCTGCAGCCTTTGCTGAAAAGGAAAGGATTTTCCGATACATGAACGAACGGTACTGGGGGGTAGATCTAGGGGGAACGAAGATCGAGGCGGTCATAACCGACAGCAATATGAGACAGCTGATTCGCAGAAGGATTCCCACCGCAGCTGATTCCGGTTATGAACGTATTCTCCGAAGGATCGTCGGATTGCTTGAAGGGCTTTCGGAAGAGACGGGATGTCCTTTGCCGCCGCGTATCGGAATAGGTACTCCCGGAAGATACGAGGAGGCTTCATGCAGCATGAGCAATTCCAATACGCGTTGCCTTAACGGTCGCGATCTGAAAGGCGATCTGGAGTATCTTCTGAGGAGGGAAACGGTTATTGCCAACGATGCGAACTGTTTTGTTCTTGCCGAGTCGCTGCTGGGCGCGGGAAGGGATGTCATGCGTGAAGGAGACGGACGGACTGCATTCGGCATGATTATCGGTACCGGCGTGGGAGGCGGTATCGTTTCGGGCGGCAGGGTGCTTACAGGAGCTCACGGTATTGCGGGAGAGTGGGGCCATAATGTTCTCATTCCGGACGGCGAGCCTTGTTACTGCGGTAAAAGAGGATGTGTAGAGACGGTTATTTCGGGCCCGGCGCTTGAAGGATATTACCGGTCACTGACGGGTTTTTCAAAATCTCTGAGGGAGATCGCCGCCCTGGTTTCTGAGGACACTGCAGCGGAAGCGACAATCCGGCGCCTGACCGTGTATTTCGGCGCTGCCCTTTCAGCCGTACTCAATATTCTCGATCCTCACTGCTGCATCATCGGCGGAGGCGTCGGAAATATCGATACGCTCTATTCTGAAAAGACCCGAGGCATTATCGAAGGCGGTCTGTTCAGCAAAAAGTTAATGGTGCCGCTGCTGAAACCCCGGTTTGGTGACAGTGCCGGTGTATTAGGAGCAGCCCTGCTTGCTGCAGGACTTGAAACATGAAAAGTACAGCGTATGGAAAGCGCAATCCTGAAAAAAGGCGATATCTTCGAGCTGACGATCACCGATTTTGCCGATAAAGACCGTTGTTTCGGTCGGCTTGACAATGGCATGGGCGTCATGGTAAGCGGCATGCTGGCTCCGGGCGACCGCGTTCGGGTGCTGGTCAGGAGGGTGAAACAGCGGTTTATCGACGCGCAGGCGCTTCAGGTTGTCGAGGGCTCTCCTGACAGGGTGGAACCGAAATGCGGATATTTCGGAGTCTGCGGCGGCTGCAAGCTGATGCATGTAACCTACGAGGCGCAGCTTCGCTACAAAAAGAAAAAGGTCGCTGACGATCTCGAGCATATCGGCGGGTTCGTCGATCCTCCTGTAGAGCTGGTAGTGCCGGCACATTCGCCCGTTCATTACCGTAACAAGGTTGAATTTTCCTGTTCCAGCATCCGCTATCTTCTACCGGAAGAACTCCCGCTTGAGCAACTGGACAGACCCAAGGATTTCGCTCTCGGGTTTCATGCGCCCGGCAACTTCGAGAAAGTGCTGGATATCGATTACTGCTATCTTGCGACCGATCGTATGAACGACCTGCTTCGTCTTACCCGTCTGTTCGCTTTGGAGCATCATCTTGCTCCCTATGCGGTAAAGGCTCACGAAGGGTACTTGCGAAATCTCATGCTGCGATCGAGCATGCATAGCGGAGAAATCATGGTCAACATTGTCACGTCGTGGTATGATGCGAAACTCATGAAACAATATGCGGATTTTCTTGCAGAGGCTCTTCCCGAAGAGCGACTGACGGTGGTGAACAATGTCACGGCTAAAAAAAATACTGTAGCGACTGGCGACTATGAGTATACGATTCAGGGCAGCGGTTCATTAACTGAAAGCCTGGGATCGCTTGATTTCCGGGTATCTGCGAATTCTTTTTTCCAGACAAACACCAGACAGGCAGAGGTGCTCTACGATGAAATCATAAAGGTTGCGGGCTTGCGCGATGACGATACCGTCTACGACCTCTACTGCGGTACCGGAACCATAACGCTCTATCTGGCCAGGCATTGCCGACAGGCTGTCGGCATAGAAGTGGTTGAAAGCTCACTCAGGGATGCAGCCATGAATGCGTCGATGAACGGTATTGCTAACGCTGACTTTTTCCAGGCCGACCTCAAGGATTTTCAGGCACTGCTGCAACGGCTCTCTCAATACGAGGCTCCTGGAGTAATCGTAACCGATCCACCCAGAGCCGGCATGCATCCCAAAGCGCTGGAAACGATGATCAGACTCGGAGCAAGGCGAATCGTATATGTGAGCTGCAACCCTTCGAATCTTGCCCGCGACGGCCGGGAGATATGCCGGAACGGGTACAGGCTCGTTTCGGTTCAGCCGGTCGACATGTTCCCGCACACAGTTCACGTCGAAAGCGTCGCCTGTTTCGAACGTATCGCTCAGTGACCGGAGTTGTCGATCCGTTCGGAATCGATCTCTTCGCAGGGGATGGTTTCCGCGTCTGAGCGTCGTTTTTTTTCCCACGAAAGAAAACGGTCGAGATCATGATTGATGGAGGCAAGCACGGCCGACAGGATGGCTGCATCGTCGGCAAAACCAAGAAGGGGTATGAAATCCGCAATTGCGTCCAGCGGCCAGACGAAATAGATCAGAGCCGAGGTCATGGCGATGATGGTCTGCCACGGGATGTCGGTATACTCTTTCTGGATATAGGCGCGTATCATGCGGACTGCTGCCTGCAATTTTTCGCCGAGCGAAAAAACAGGCGACGAGTGTCCTGTGGATGAAGAACGCCTCAAAGCCGCATCAAGCAGCTTTTTCGTTTTTTCCGGATCCTTCAGCAGGCTGGCAGCTTTTTTTCCGGCTGAAGCGAAAAGATGGTTCTTTTCCTTCATGATATCACTTTCCACCTGCTTTCAGGAGTTTCCGCCTTTCCTCTCCGGTAAGCGATTCATAGCCGTTCTTCGATATTTTGTCGAGAATGGCGTCGATCTCTGTTTCAGATACTGATGCGGCATCGCCTTCATCGATGCGGCGGATCGAAGCCTGCTTCCTTTCAGAGCGTTCTCCGTTCGAGAGCGACCTTTTCGGCCATTTCGGGAATGTCCAGCCCTTTCTTCGGAGCGTGATGTACAGGAACCCGATAACCATGCCTCCAAGATGGGCAAAGTGAGCGATGTTGCTGCCGCTTCCCATCGTTCTGCTGCCCAGGCCCGACATGAATTCGATGAAGGCATATCCTGCAACAAAATATTTTGCCTTGACAGGAAACAGGAAATACAGGAAGATATACCTCTCGGGAAACATCATGCCGAAAGCGATAAGCACTCCATAAACAGCTCCGGACGCGCCGACGGTCGGATAAGGGTCGCCGATGGTTGCAAGGAGATTAACGAAAGCGGCCCCGACACCACATAAGAAATAATAGATAGTGAACTGCCTTGTCCCCCAGTAGTTCTCAAGTTCGGCACCGAAAATCCATAATGCGAACATATTGAAAAAGAGATGGCCGAAACCGCCATGGAGGAACATATAGGTGACCGGCTGCCATATCTGGAAAGAGAGACCATCCTGATTATTCGATGCAATCGGCCACAGCGCCCCTGCAGCAGTGAGCAGACCGCCGAGCGACGAGTTCTGCATCAGAATCTGCAATAGAAAAATCGCAATATTCGCCATCAGTATGGTTTTTATTGCAGGGGGCATGAGCTGGAACCCCCCGGGGCTGTATGGCTGATTATAATAACTCATGTGGCGGTCGCTTTCAGCTCTCCTGTTTATGCTTTGTTCTGCTCTTTGTTTCGCTTTCTTACTTTAACTGCACTATGCCGTCAGTCGTTCAGCGCGGCAATTCCGGGAAGTTCCTTTCCTTCCAGAAATTCGAGACTCGCTCCGCCGCCGGTGGAGATATGGGTCATCTGCTCTGCAAGTCCTGCTTTTGCTACGGCAGCGGCGGAATCGCCTCCTCCTATGATGGTCGTTGCGCCTGAAGCGGTCGCTTCGGCCATGGCTTCTGCAATGGCGATGGTTCCTTCGGCAAAGCGGTCGATTTCGAATACCCCCATCGGTCCGTTCCAGAGCACGGTTCTTGCTCCCAGAATTTCACGGCGATAGATCGAGGCTGTTTCAGGACCGATATCCACTCCGATCATGCCCTCCGGAATAGTATCAATAGAGACTGCACGGCATTCGGCATCCGCGGCGATTTCATCTGCTGCGATGACATCGACAGGGAGCAGCAATCTGATGTTTTTCTGTTTTGCCTGTTCTATGAGATTCAGGGCCAGTTCGAGTTTGTTGTCTTCAACGAGGGAGTTGCCGATCGCCAGCCCCTGTGCCTTGAAAAAGGTGAAAACCATCGCGCCGCCTACAAGAACGGTATCAACTTTATTGAAAAGATTTTCAAGAACATCTATTTTTCCTGAGATTTTCGATCCGCCAAGGATCGCCACGAAGGGTCTTTCGGGTTCCTGGAGGGCTTTTCCGAGATATTTCAGCTCTTTTTCTATCAGGTATCCGGCAACGGCGGTCTGCATGTACCTTGTGATACCTTCCGTTGACGCATGGGCTCTGTGGGCGGTGCCGAAGGCGTCGTTCACATAAATCTCGCCCAGCGAAGCGAGCTCGCGTGCGAAGTCAGGATCGTTGGCTTCCTCTTCCGGATGGAATCTGAGATTTTCGAGCATGATCACTTCGCCGTCCTGAAGGGCGAGAACCTGCTGCATGACTTCCGTTCCGATGCAGTCGTCTGCCATCGTTACCGGACAGTCAAGAAGCTCGGAAAGCTTTGCTGCTGCAGGAGCAAGCGAGTATTCGGCATTTGGCTTTCCTTTCGGCCTGCCGAGATGCGACATGAGGATCAGGCGTCCGCCGTTTTCGAGCACTTTCCTGATCGAAGGGAGAGCCTCAACTATTCGTTTGTCGTCTGTAACGTTTTTTTCCGCATCGAGGGGAACGTTGAAATCGACGCGCATCAATACCCGCTTACCCTGGATGGCAACGTCGGACAAGGTCTTTTTCTGCATTGGTGATTATGATTTGTTAAAAAATGCATGAATCTCTTTCGGTACTTAATATAATGTATTTCTCTTTTGTAAAAGGAACGATGCCGCAAGGCCGATTCCGGCTCATTCTGTCGTGCTTTTCCTTGCAAGCCGGTATTTTCTGACGTTTTCGGCATGTTCTGCCAGTGTCGATGCGAAATAGTGTCCTCCTTTTCCTGTCGCGACGAAGTAGATGTAGCCGGTCTCGGCAGGATTCAGCACGGCTTTGATCGATGCGGCGCCGGGATTGCAAATCGGACCGGGAGGCAGTCCCGGGTGGAGGTAGGTGTTATAGGGCGAGTCGACGGCAAGATCCTTGTAATAAAGAAGCCGATCTTCTCCGCCGAGAGCAAACTGAACCGTCGGATCTGCCTGGAGGCGCATGTTTTTTTTCAGACGGTTCAGATAAACGCTGGCGACAACAGGCTTTTCTTCATCGAGAGGCGTTTCGGCTTCGACGATCGAAGCCAGCGTCAGCAGTGTTTTTTCTGTGAGGCCTTTTGATGCGGCAATGGATTGCAGGCTGTCGGAATAGAATTTTTTGAACTGCCTTACAAGAAATCCCGCAGCTTCTTCCGGAGTATCCGACCATGCGAAATTATAAGTGCCGGGGAAAAGGTACCCTTCTGCGCTGCTGTCGCTTATCCCGTTCTTTCCGAGAAACGCGGGATCCCGCACAGCGGCCATGAATCCTGCCGAATCCATGTCGAGCTTCGAGGAGAGCAGTAGGGCAATTTCGCGCTGCTCAAGGCCTTCAGGAATGGTGACCCGTACTTCATCCTGCGGATGCGTATGCAGGTATCGGAGCAGCAGGTAATTTGACATGCCGGGAGGAACCGTGTAGCGACCGGGTTTTATGTTGTGCAGCCCGGGGATCGCTCTTCCTGCGATGATGGTCTGCCATCGGTTTCTTATCGCCCCCTTGCGCTGCATTTCGCCGGCAATCTCCATAAAACCCATTCCTCTGTGAACAGTGATGCCGGTCGGCCGATCTGCGGTATTGATGCCCGGAATAAAAAGCATCCCGCATAATGCGGCCGAAGCCATGAGCAGAAAGGTGGTTAATAATTTTCCGAATGGTCTTGATGATGATGCCATGATTTGACATGCCGGTTTTCCTGGTCAGGAGTGCTTGTGACCGCAGTTCTGTTCGTGCTGAAAAAGCCGGGATTCCTCGAGAATGCTGAGGTAGACCCTTTTCAGGGCGCTGATTTTCTGCTCCGAGTCTGCCTGACTGATGACGTTGCTTAGAACCTCTTTTTCCCTTTCGGGCTGGAGCACCTGTTCGCCGATTCTTGCTTTGAGAACGCTGATGTTCCGGGCACACTGAAGCCTTTCGCAGAGGAGGGCTGCCAACTGCCGGTCAATATCGTCGATTTTTTTTCGCCATTCTTCGAGTTCCTGCCAATGCCCGCTGTTTCCGAGAGTGCTTTCAGACATGCTTATGAGATAAACTGCGTTTTTTAGAGATATATTTTTTAAGGAGGCTTTTGCGGGACAGACTGACAAGCGCTGCTGATCAGCGTTTTCCCCTTTCGAACAGGAGTTTCCATTGCTCGACTTCCCTTTCATCAAGAAACCTGTCGCTGTATTTTCGGCCAGATGCCGGACTCGCCTTGCTGTTTTCCGAGCCAAGCAGCGTAATGAACTCCTCCGAGGTAAGGCATTTGGCTCCATATGCTTTTCCATACAGGCATACCTCCCTGTCCGAACTTACAATAGTAACCATTTTTCTGCTTGTGTTCAATGATTTTACATAATCTATGATCCATCTGTCGGCGCTTTTTGACGATGCAGTATAGACGGTCAGAACTGCGGCTCCAGCGGCAGTATCGCGGATTCCGCCACCGTCGTAAACAACGGTGACAGGGCATTTCGCTTTATTTCTGTAGCGTTCAAGAAGGGCCTCGGTTTTCTTCCGGCAGTGTTCGAGTGAGGCGCCGCCGCCCGCAGGATAGAGCTTATGCAGGAGGTTGTATCCGTCAATGATGATTTCGGTATTCGACATGCTGTTCAGTGTGGCAAAGACCACCGGTGAAAAAATCAGATGTGTAAAAGAGATAACTGTTTGTTTGCTGTAACCTTTTTACATACATTTTTTGTGGGAAGAAGTGGTAAAATGTGGGAGCGTTTTCCTTATTCCCGTTTATTTTATACTCGTGTTCGAGGCCTTTCAGTAGAGGCTGCATTCGTTTACCTATATTTTTACATATAGTCTAATCTTTTCCGGGAACAGGTATTCATGGCTGGATTTATCGGCAAAGAGCTGCATGCTCTCGATGAAAAGGGCCGTCTGATGATTCCGGCCCGTTTCCGCAGAGATTTTTTTTCCGCGACCTCTGCATCGGGAATATATCTTTATCTGATGAAAGCACCAGACGGCTCTCTGGAGCTCTACGAGCCGGAAATCTGGCAGCAGATGAAGCGTTCACTGGCAGGTCTTTCGGATTTCAACCCGGATGAACGGCTTCTGAAAACCATGCTCTACGAAAGTCTCGATATTGTCGCCGTCGATCGCCAGGGCAGGATCGCTCTTTCGCGGGAGAGCCTCGATCATGCTGGAATAGTTAAAGACGCTCTTATTATGGGGGCGGATACCAAACTGGTAGTCTGGGAGCCGGGGAGGCTCAGGGTATTACTGCAGGGGAATGCCGAACGGTTTTCACTTCTTGCCGGGAGATTTTTTTAGGATCATGGATGCAAATGGATATCACGAACCGGTTCTTGCGGCAGAAATACCGGATCTGCTTGTGAGAATGCCGGGAGTCTATGTTGACGGAACTCTGGGCGGTGGAGGGCACTCCCGGAGAATTCTTGAAGAACTGTTCCGGAAAGGTTTCGGCGGGCAGTCCCTTCTTATCGGCATCGATCAGGACGACAGAGCGCTCGAGGCGGCGGGGAAGCGCCTGGCTTCGTTCGAAGGCAATATCGTTCTGGTTAAGGGCAATTTCGGGGATCTTCGTTCGATCGTGCTCAGGGTATGCCGTGAGAGGCAGATGGCGCCATCATTAGCAGGGATGCTGCTCGATCTTGGCGTATCATCGGCGCAGATCGATTCTCCCGAACGGGGATTCAGTTACCTGCACCATGGCCCTCTCGATATGCGCATGGATTCCGAAACGGTACGAAGCGCCGCGGATATAGTCAATACCATGAGTGAACGGGAGCTCGCGAATCTTTTTTTCCGTTACGGCGAGGAGCCCCGAAGCCGAAGTATAGCCCGCGATATTGTGGAGTATCGGGATCGGCAGGGTCCGATTCTCCGAACCGAGACGCTGGCGGGACTTATCCGGCAGAGGGAGCCGAGGCAGGACCGGGTCATCAGAACGCTTTCACGGATTTTCCAGGCTGTCAGGATTGAGGTCAACCATGAGCTCGACGTGCTTGCCGCTGCGCTTGAAGAAAGCGCAGCAATGCTCTCTCCGGGAGGTCGGCTCGCGATCATCAGTTACCATTCTCTCGAGGATCGGATGGTCAAATGCTTTTTTGCCACGCGCGCGCGAAGCGATTGGGGGCCCAGGGGGGTAGGGCTCAGGGAGCCCGTCAGAAAAGCGGAATTCAGGATCGTAACCAGAAAACCTGTGTCAGCAGGAGAACAGGAAATATCGTCGAATCCGAGGGCCCGGAGCGCCAGGCTCCGGATTCTTGAAAAACTTGCAGAAGGAGAGGCCGATGATCTCACATAATGCAGAACATGGTTTTACGCCGCATCTATCGGGGAGGGCTTTCGACGTCATGCATATCCGCGAGACAGATCATCATGACGAAAGGGAACGATCCGGATCCGTGCGGATGATCGACGCAGCCGGCGAAGGAGTTGCCCGTTTTTTCGAAATGCAGGCTCCGTCCGGCAAGGGAGAAGGGGGGATTAAAGAGCTGTTAAGTCGGGCGTTCGGGTTCCGGCTTTCGGATCTCCTCCGTTTGAGGACTTTTTTGTACCTTCTGCCGGTTACAGGCATTCTTCTGTTTCAGATTTACAACACCATAGCGATACAGAAACTTGCCCTTGCAAACGAAACGCTCAGAGAGCAGATAGCTATGAGTTCGAGCGTCATTACCTCCCAGGAACTCAAGGTGAACGAATTGCAGGGCATTCATAATATCGCATTGCAGGCGGAGTTCCTCGGTCTGCAGGCGTCAAGCGTTCCTGCAGTCGAAATTGTGCCATAATATAAGCGTCAATCCTGTGAGCATGTTGCAAAATGAGTGAAAGCGAGATACCGCAAAAAACTCCCGATGCGGAGTTCGGAAAGCGTCTTGGCCTGGTGGTGCTTTGTTTTCTGCTTTTTCTTGTCGGAATTATCGCCATGCTGCTGAACATTCAGATCGTCAATGTTAAAAAATATCAGGAAAAGGCCGAAAAGCAGTATATCAGGCTTGTTACCGAACATGCGCAGCGAGGGGTCATTCTCGACCGTCACGGCAGGATGCTTGCGGAAACCGTCGAAACGATTTCTTTTTATGCAGATCCGCAGATCGTACGAAATACCCCGCTTTTCGATGAAAAGGGAAAAGCCGTGATAGACAGGAAAACCGGCGAACAGAAAACATTTGATAATTCTGCCGAGGTAGCCCGGCTTTTTTCCGCGCATCTCGGCAAAAGCCGTCGGGAATACCTTAAAAAACTCAGGAGGGGCAAGCGGCTTGCCGTTCTTGGCCGCAAGATTTCTGCCGTACAGGCTTTGCCGCTCATGCAGAAAAAAATTTCCG
Source organism: Chlorobiota bacterium (assembly GCA_016868665.1). Lineage (GTDB taxonomy): Bacteria > Bacteroidota > Chlorobiia > Chlorobiales > Chlorobiaceae > Chlorobium. The sequence continues at coordinate 15,836 of VGGK01000006.1, read as the reverse complement.
GCGTCTGGTTCGACCGGGAGCAGCAGCGCTACTATCTCAATGTCGCAGCACAGCTGATCGGCGTAACCGACAACCGTAACAGCGGCATCAGCGGTATCGAGATGCAGTTCGATCGCTATCTGAAGGGGCGGGACGGGTCGAGGGTCTACCAGAGGTCGGCAACCGGAAAGCGCTACCCTGCTCCCGATGCCTTGCAGCTCGATCCCGTAAAAGGCAATACGGTTCAACTGACGCTCGATGCCGATATCCAGAGTATTGTCGAGGACGAGCTTGCCGAAGCTGTTGCCACGTCCCAGGCGAATGCGGCAACAGGCATCGTTATTGATGTGCGAACCGGAGAAGTGCTCGCAATGGCAAATATTCCGACCTTCGATCTCAATCGGAGGGCGACATGGACTCCTGAAAAATCCCGAAATCGCTCTGTTACGGACAGTTTCGAGCCGGGGTCGACCTTCAAGATCGTCATGGCGGCAACTGCCACCGAAGTGCTCGGCCGAAAGGCGGAAGACAAGGTATCTGCCAATAACGGCGTTCTGCCGTTGTTCGGTCTGAGGATCAGGGATCATGAGCCTTACAAAGAGCTGACTTTCCGGGAGGCGCTCATGCACTCGAGCAACGTGGTCGCGGCCAGAACCGCGATGGAAACCGGCAGGGTGCAATTCCATGCCTATACGAAGAATTTCGGATTCGGCTCAAAAACCGGCATCGGCCTGGTCGGGGAGTCACCCGGCAGGGTAAGGCCGCTGAGCACATGGGACAAGACAACGCTGCCATGGATGGGATACGGCTATCAGGTTATGGCAACTCCCTTGCAGATACTGCAGGCCTATGCGGCTATAGCCAATGACGGCGTGCTCATGAGGCCTTTCGTTGTCAGGAGCATTACCGATGCAGCCGGACGTACCGTAGTCGAGAATCGGCCGGAATCGGTCAGAAAGGTTGTCGAACCCGAGACTGCAAGGTATCTCGGCAAGGAGTATTTCAAGGCGGTCGTAGACAGCGGTACCGCAAGAAGCGCCGCAATTCCAGGTATGAGCGTTGCCGGAAAAACCGGTACGGCAAGGAGGGCGACCGGAGGTTCCTATGCGAATGCCGTCTATGTCTCCTCTTTTGTCGGTTATTTTCCAGTCGAAGCGCCGAGGTACGCCCTCATCGTGCTGGTCGAGGAGCCCAGGACAGCTTATTATGCCGCAACTGTCGCCGCTCCGTTTTTTTCGAAAATATCTTCGAGGATTCTTGCCTGTTCCGAAGAGCTGCAGAAAAACCTCGGTTTCAAGTCTCCCGAGCAGGCGGCTATCGATTCGACGACAACGGTCGCTGTTCCTGATCTCAAAGGACTGAAGGGCGACGATGCCCGACGCCTTCTGAAATGGCTCGGGCTTGAAATGGAATCGAGCGGTGCTTCGGACGGCGTGGTGAGCGTCCAGAGCGTCCGTCCCGGCATGAAAATCGCCAGGTCAGGGATAGTCCGGGTCAAACTTTCTTCCGCGGTCAGGCAGCGGTCAGTATTATGATAAAGGGAATTTCTTTTTCACAGCCGATCTTGCCGGTCAGGCTTTCCGTCCTCCTCGATCAGATCAGGCACATCGATTGTTCAGGTCCCGATCCGGACGGGCTGTCGGTCGCAGCGATCACCGCCGATTCGCGGGAGGTTGTCAGCGGTTCGCTGTTCGCGGCGATTCCAGGGTTTGTATCCGATGGCCATCGGTTCATCGACGCCGCAGTTCGCAAGGGCGCGATCGCGATAATCTGCGAAACGCTGCCCATGCAGCTTGCTCCCGGAGTACTTTTCATACGTGTGGCCGATGCGCGGAAAGCGCTTGCAGAAGCGGCAAAAGTTTTTTACGGTCAAGCATCGGAAAAACTTGTTCTTATCGGCGTAACCGGCACCAACGGAAAAACCACCACTGCCCGGCTGATAACCGGACTTCTCAATGCTTGTGGTATTTCCGCTGCATATATCGGTACCGGGCTCTGCCGGATGCCTTCCGGGGATATTCTTCTTGAACGTACTACGCCCGAAGCGCATGAACTTCAGCTGCTTTTCGCTGCCATGCTTGAAGAGGGGTGCAATGCGGCGGTCATGGAAGTTTCTTCGCACGCCCTTGTGCTTGACAGGGTTTACGGTCTCAGGTTCAGAAGCGCGGTGTTCACCAACCTGAGCATGGATCACCTCGACTTTCATCACACCATGGAGGAGTACGCCCGGGCAAAACAGCTTCTGTTCGACCAACTCGCCCCGGAAGGTTTTGCCGTTCTTAACGGTGACGATTCTTATGGGGCTCTCATGGCGGAAAAGGTGCCGCAGGAGCGGCGGCTCTGCTGTACCATGGAGCCGGAATCACATAGGAATCTGCAGTGCGCAAAACGGTTTTCTGCTTCCGTTACGGAGAGCTCACCTGCCGCCACGACAATCAGCCTGAATTTTCCGGATGTTTCCGCAGAGGTGCGAACCGAACTTCCGGGCAGGTATAACGTCATGAATCTGCTCGAAGCCGTCGCCGTCGTTTCGGGTATGGGCATCTCGTCCAGCGCGGTTACCGAAGCATTGAAGACGCCCTTCAGTGTTCCGGGACGAATGGAGCAAGTCCCGGACGCATACGCCGGCCGCTGTGCTTTCGTGGATTATGCGCATACTCCGGACGCTCTTGAAAAGGCTCTTGGTACAATCCGGGAACTCGTCCGTCCACCATCCCGAATTATCGTGGTTTTCGGATGCGGCGGGAATCGCGACAGGATGAAACGTCCGCTTATGGGCAGGATCGCATCCGAAAACGCCGATTTCTCCTATCTGACATCCGACAATCCAAGGGACGAGGATCCGGAAGAGATTCTTGACGATATCGAGAGCGGCATGAGCGGCAGCAGTTACAAGCGCATCGTCGATCGGGCATCGGCAATCCGCGAGGCTGCCGCATCGCTTCGGCCTGGCGATGTGCTGCTTGTGGCAGGAAAAGGTCATGAAACCAGTCAGGAAATAGCCGGTGAAAAGCATTATTTCTCGGATCAGGAGATGCTCAGGGAGTGTTTCAGGGAGTGTTTCAGGGAGGGGCCGGACGACGTAACGACAAATCAATCCGCATGAAAGGCGTTCTTGTTGAAGCCGATCTGAGAAAGATCGGCGAAATCTTGACGGCAGATGCCGGCGGAGATGTACTGCAGATGCAGGAACCGACTGTCGTCATCGACTCTCGCGAGGTTAAGGAGGCAGATGTCTTTGTCGCTCTCCGGGGGGAAAAGACCGACGGGCACCGATATATTGACGAGGTTTTTTCTAAAGGGGCTTCATGGGCGGTAGTGTCGAAGGAGTGGTATGAGTCGCATCCGCTGCAGGAGGGAATCGGGCGGCGTAACTATCTGGTCGTTGCCGATACCGTCGAAGGGCTTCAGCAGCTTGCTTCCGCTTATCGCGGCACCTTCGATGTTCCTGTGTTGGGTATAGGCGGAAGCAACGGAAAGACAACCACAAAGGAACTGATCGCTTCGGTGCTTGCAACCGGTTTCCGGGTGCATGTGAGTAAAGGCAATCTGAACAACCATCTTGGCGTTCCTCTTACCCTGCTGCAGATGAAACGGGATACCGGGATCGCCGTTGTTGAGATGGGAATAAACCACCCCGGGGAAATGGAACTGCTTGCCTCCATCGCAAGACCGACTCATGGGCTGCTTACCAATATCGGCCATGAGCATCTGGAGTTTCTGCACGATCTTGATGGGGTTGCTGCCGCCGAAACACGGCTTTATGACTATCTCGACAGCAATGGAGGGGTCTGCTTTGTCAATACCGGAGATGTCAGGCTGAAAAAAGCAGCCGAAGGACTTCGGCGACGGGTGCTCTACGGTCTCGACGAATATAGCGAACAGGTGCCGCATGCCGAAGAGATCGGCCTTGATGCACATGGTCGGCCGATGTTTTTTCTCTGTTCCGGGGGGGATCGTCTCTCCGTCAGCCTGCGGCTGACAGGCCGCCATAACGTTATCAATGCGCTTGCCGCAGCGGTGGTCGGGTCGTATTTCGGACTCTCCCTGGCCAGCATCAGGGATGGACTTCAAAACCTGCATCCCCCGTCCGGATGGAAACGCATGGAATACCGGGAGGCGGGAGGCGTCACCATCATCAACGACACCTACAATGCCAATCCGGATTCGGTACGTTACGCCATCGACCTTCTTGACGAGTTGTCGTGCCCCGGCAGAAAAATAGCTGTACTCGGTGATATGCTCGAACTCGGGGAATGCGGAGAACTTGAACATGAAAAGATCGGCAGGTATATTCAGCAGAGCACGATCGATCTGCTTCTGACTTTCGGGGATCTGGCCCGCGGTTATCTGACGGGAAACGAGACTCGCGCATATGGTCACTATGCAAGTCGCGAAGAGCTGTCGAAAGCGCTCATCGATATGGTGCATCCCGGAGATGCCGTGCTTTTCAAGGGATCGAGGGGCATGCGGCTCGATGTGGCGGCAAATGCGCTCTGCATCGAAAGAATATCTCAATAATCAACGTTTCAGCCTGAATGCTGTACTATATCCTTAAATACTTAAACGACGCTTATGATCCGCCCGGCCTCGGCGTTATCGAGTTTATTACCTTCAGGGCAAGCGCAGCAGCCGTAACGGCACTTCTTATCTGCATCGTTTTCGGCCCCTGGTTCATCAGGTACCTCAAAGGACGCATAATCGAGCCGGTAAAAGAAGAGGCGCCACCGGAACACAGGAAAAAGAAGGATATTCCAACTATGGGCGGTCTGCTCATCATTATTGCTGTCGAGATATCGGTTTTTCTATGGGCGCGTTTCGACGATCCGCATGTATGGCTGATCATGCTCGCGGTATTCTGGATGGGAGCCATAGGTTTTCTTGACGATTATATGAAAGTGGTGCTCAAGGTAAAGGGGGGACTCTCGCCCAGGTACAAGCTCATAGGGCAGATAGCTCTCGGCCTTTTCATCGGTCTCTACACATGGTTTGATCCGGCATTTTCGGTGCTGCGTTCGACCACGACCGTGCCGTTCTTTAAAAATCTCACGATCGATTACGGTATCTTCTACATTCCGGTGGTGATTTTCATCATCACGGCGGTCTCCAACGCAGTCAATCTTACCGATGGTCTCGACGGACTCGCCTCGGGCAGTTCCGCTATCGTCGTTTTCGCGCTCGGAGGTTTCGCCTATCTTGCCGGCAATGCCGTCTATGCATCGTATCTGAAGATTCCCTTTATTTCCGGCGGCGGCGAAATTGCCGTTGTAAGTATGGCAATAGTTATGGCCTGCGTAGGATTTCTCTGGTTCAATTCGAATCCTGCGGAGGTATTCATGGGCGATACCGGATCGCTTGCTCTCGGAAGCGCCATTGCCGTCATTGCGCTGCTGATCAAACAGGAACTGCTTCTTCCCGTGCTGGCGGGAATATTCTTTGTCGAAACGCTGTCGGTTTCCCTGCAGGTGCTTTATTTCAAATATACGAAAATGCGTTTCGGTCAGGGACGGAGGATATTTCTCATGGCCCCGCTGCATCATCATTTCCAGCTGAAGGGCTGGCCCGAACAGAAAATTGTCATCAGGTTCTGGATTATCACCGTTCTGTTCTTTCTTGCAAGTCTCATGACATTGAAACTCAGGTAGCAACGACGTACTATGGAGGTTAACGGGAAAAAAATATCGGTTATCGGCGCAAAAAGGAGCGGCATGGCTGTGGCCGGGCTGCTTGCTGCAAAAGGAGCCCGCGTTTACGTGAGCGAGATCGGGCAGTTGTCCGACGATGAAAAATCGCTTTTGTCGGGGCTCGGAATTGAGTATGAAGACGGAGGACATACCGGGCGTCTCTGCGATGCCGATCTGGCAGTCGTAAGTCCGGGAATCCCGCGCGAGTCGGACGTGGTTCGCATGGTGCTCGAGAAACGAATTCCTCTTTTCAGCGAGATCGAAGCGGCCTCATGGTTCTGCAGGGCGAGAATGGCCGGCATTACCGGTACCGACGGAAAAACCACTACGGCGACGCTCCTGCACCGAATCGCCGAAGCTGAGGGAAATGCGCGGGGATACAGGGCCGTCAGCGCCGGAAATATCGGAGTGCCATTCTCCTCTGTTGTCGCTTCGCTCGCACCGGATGATCTTGCAGTCATCGAGCTGAGCAGTTACCAGCTTGAAGGGTGCACAAGTTTCCATCCAGCCGTATCGGTCATCACCAATATAACTCCCGACCATCTTGACAGGTATCATGGCGACATACGGGAGTATGCCGAGGCGAAATACAGAATCTGCCGTCAGCAGAAGGCGCCGGATGCCCTGTGCTACAATATCGACGACCCGCTGCTCAGGGATCATTTCGGCGATGGAGCCGGAGCATATCCCTTCCGGCTCATACCCTTCGGTATCGGCGCGGATGCCGTCCGGTACGCTTCGGAAGAAGGCTTTTCTTTCGAAGAAGGCATGATCCTGCACTGGCAGGGTGGTGCATCATATCCGGTCATCGCCGGCGACGAATTTCTTAAAAACAGTTTTCGGGGCAGACACAATATATACAACGCGCTTGCGGCAGCCGCAGCAGCTTTTTCCCTTGGTATAGACAGGGATGCTGTCCGGACGGCGTTATCCGGATTTGCGGGGGTCGAGCACAGGCAGGAATTCGTACGTTCTTTCAACGGGATCGACTGGATCAACGATTCGAAAGCAACCAATGTCAACGCGCTGCTTCAGGCGCTCAATGCGGTGCCAGGCAGGCTTGTGCTGATAGCGGGAGGAAGGGACAAGGGCAACGACTATTCCCTGCTTGCCGATGTCGTACGCAGCAAGGTTGCGGCAATAATTGCCATCGGCGAGTCGAAAGAGAAACTATGCCGGGCATTTGAAGGCGTCACGCAGACGCTTTCGGCCGAAACTCTTGAAGAGGCGGTCGAACTGGCAGGCAATGCCGCAGGCAGAGGCGATACGGTACTCTTCTCTCCCGGATGCGCAAGCTTTGACATGTTTGCGAACTTCGAGGAGCGCGGAATGCTTTTCAAGCATCTTATACAAGGTCTTACATCATGACTGTCGGCGTCGGACCGGCCGGTTCCCCAACTATCGACCGGCCATACAGGGGTAATACCTCCGGGGAGGTCATAGCCGGGAAGCTGATGCTGTTGATCGTTTCCCTGCTTATCTGCATCGGAATTGTGATCGTATACAGCAGCGGCGCCGGATGGGCGGAAAACAAGTACTCCAGTTCGGAATACTTCCTCTGGCGGCAACTCTTCTTTTCCGTTATCGGGATATTCACTATCGTATTCTTAGCCCGGATCGATTATCATATATTCTATAAAGTCAGCAAGCTTTTTCTTTTTGTCAGCATTTTTCTGCTCTCCCTCCTGCTGGTATTGAAGGTTGTCGGCGTTATATCCGGTGCCGCCCGGTGGATCGGATACGGCCCACTGAAGTTTCAGGTGTCCGATGTTGCAAAATATGCGCTGATTTTTCATTTCTCCCGTCTGATCAGCGAAAAACAGGCATATATCAAGGATCTGCATAACACCTATCTGCCGCTTGTCGTTATCCTGATTACGGTTGTTTTTCTTGTCGCACTCGAACCGAACTTCAGCACGGCTTCGCTTATCGCCCTGATAGGTTTTATCATGATGTTCATCGGGGGGGTCAACATCCGCTATCTTCTTGCTACTGCAGGTCTGATTATTCCCGTCGGAGCGGTTTATGCCATGATAGCGCCTTACCGGATGGCGAGGCTGGTTTCGTTTTTCAGCGGGGACGAGAAAGGGATGAGTTACCAGGTGCTCCAGGCGCTAATCGGGCTGGGCAACGGAGGTCTTTTCGGGCTAGGCATCGGAGCCAGCAAACAGCGGGAACTCTACCTGCCGCTTTCCTACAACGATTTTGTCTTTGTCGTTATCGGCGAGGAGTACGGCTTTATAGGCGCACTGTTCGTGCTCTTTCTTTTTTCGGCATTTCTCGGCTGCGGACTCGTTATCGCAAAGCATGCGCCGGATAATTTCGGGAAGTACGTCGCAACAGGCATCACCATCGCAATCGTGCTTTTCGCCTTCGTCAACATTGCCGTTGCAACGCATCTGCTTCCGACCACCGGCGTGGCATTGCCGTTTATCAGTTACGGCGGGACGGCGCTGGTATTCAATTCGCTTGGAGTCGGCATTCTGATCAGCATATCGAGATCCAGGAAACAGAGGCGGGAATCTGAATCCGGCACGGAAAAACCGGAAGGAGGGCTTTCTTGAATATTCTTTTCGCAGGCGGTGGTACCGGTGGCCATCTCTACCCTGCTGTCGCCATGGCAAGCGAGTTGCTGAAACTGGTTCCGGAAGCATCGGTATCGTTTGCGGGGACGAAAACCGGCATCGAGGCGACAGAGGTGCCTCGTCTGGGTTACAGGCTGCACCTGCTTCCGGTCAGGGGACTGAAGCGGGGCGGATCGCTCAAGGCGCTTTTCAGCAATGTCGCGGTGCTTGCGGATTTTGCTGCAGCGCTCTTTTCTGCCGCATCGATCATAGCAAGGGAAAAACCGGACGTTGTCATCGGTACCGGGGGGTTTGTGAGCGCTCCAGTGCTTCTTGCCGCCCAGCTTCTGGGGCGCAGAACGCTGATACAGGAGCAGAATGCGTTTCCCGGCGTGACCACGAAACTGCTTTCTCTGCTTGCCCGCGAAGTGCATCTTTCGTTTACCGAGGCCGGCGGTTATATCAGAAGAAAAAAGAGGGTTTTCGTTACGGGAAACCCTGCCCGTTCATTTCCCCCTGTCAGCAGGGAGGATGCCCTCAGGCGTTTCGGTCTCATGGAGCCTTTGCCGACCCTTCTCGTTTTCGGTGGCAGCCGCGGAGCCCGATCCATCAATAATGCCTTGCTCCAATGGTTCGGGGCGTTCACTTCGGGCGCCAATCTCGTCTGGCAGACCGGCTCTCTGGACTATGAGCGCATCAGTAGACAGGTCAAACCATCCGGGAGACTCTGGATCGGTCCCTATATAGAACATATGGGCGATGCGTATGCGGTTTCCGATCTTGTCATGTGCCGGGCCGGTGCATCTACCATCGCCGAGCTGACCAATATGGGAAAGCCCTCGGTGCTTGTTCCCTACCCCCATGCTACCGGAGACCATCAGCGATTCAACGCAAAAGCTCTTGTAGGTACCGGGGCAGCAATGCTTATCGACGACAGCCGACTTGAAACTCCGGGAGCCAGGCAGATCGTCCTGGATCTTCTCCATGATTCGGAGCGGCTCGCCTCTATGACGGCTTCCTGTAATGCGCTTGCGCATCCCGATGCGGCAAGGCTGCTTGCAGGACGTATTATTCAACTTGCAAAACAGTAACCGGATTGTACATGGAACTCGGAAAAACCCGAAAGGTGCATATTGTTGGAATTGGCGGTGCCGGAATGAGCGCGATTGCAGAACTGCTTCTCAAATCAGGATTCAGCGTCAGCGGTTCGGATCTGCAGACCGGAGAGGTAACCGACAAGCTTGCAGAGCACGGCGCGGTTGTCTATCGCGGGCACAGCGCCGGGAATATAGAAAACGCCGATGTGGTAGTCTTCTCTTCGGCGGTCAGGATACATGAGAATGCGGAAATAGCCGCAGCGGAAAAAGCAGGCATTCCGGTCATCAAGCGGGATGAGATGCTTGGAGAATTGATGCGGTACAAGTCGGGCATATGCATTGCAGGCACCCACGGCAAAACCACCACGACGGCGATGGTCGCCACCATGCTGATCGAGTCGGGCGAGTCGCCTACCGTCATGATCGGCGGAGTTTCAGACTATCTGAAAGGAAGTACGGTTGTCGGCGACGGAAAGTATATGGTCATAGAGGCCGATGAATACGACAGGGCATTCCTCAAACTTACGCCTACTATTGCCGTCATCAACAGCCTTGAATCGGAGCATATGGATACCTATGGCTCGCTCGACGAGCTGAAGAGCGCCTTTGTAGCCTTTGCTGACAAGGTGCCGTTTTACGGCAGGGTGATCTGCTGTGCAGACTGGCCTGAAATAAGACGGATCATTCCGAGGCTCAACCGACGAGTGACTACGTTCGGAATTGATGAGCCTGCCGATGTGATGGCGACGGATATTCAGCTGGAGAGAAACCATTCCTCGTTTACCGTAAGGGCTTTCGGAAGCCTGTACGAGCGTGTGATGCTGCAGGTTCCGGGTCGGCATAACGTACTCAATGCGCTTGCAGCGTTTTCCACCGGCCTCGAACTTGACATCGCACCGGAAAAACTGATTGCCGGTCTTGGACTGTACAGCGGCATGAGAAGGCGTTTCCAGATTAAATACGAAGACGTCAAAGGACTCATGATCGTCGACGATTACGCTCACCATCCCTCTGAAGTCAAGGCTGCCGTTAAAGCCGCTCGCAGCGGATGGAAGGATACGCGGATCGTTGCGGTTTTTCAGCCCCATCTCTATTCGAGAACGCAGGAGTTTGCCGACGAATACGGCTGGGCTCTTTCCCATGCGGATGCGATTTATATCGCCGATATCTATCCTTCCCGGGAAAAGGCGGAAGATTTTCCCGGAGTGAACGGTGAGATGGTTGCCGCAGCGGTACGGAAAGCCGGAGGCAGGCAGGCTGTGTTTATCGGGGGAAAGGACGAACTTTACGTCGCGCTCGGGGAGTGCTGCAATGAGGACACAATGCTCCTTTTCATGGGAGCGGGAGACATAACCCATATGGCAACCAGGCTTGCCCGCGAGCTTGACGGCAGGTGAACGGGATATTTTCCTTTTATTTGTATTCCGGCTGAAACGTCAGACACTTTCAGGCTGTTGTGTTGGTAGTGTATACCCGCCCTGATCAGATTACCGAATTGAGCCATGCAGATCTCTGATTCCGAACATAACGAAGACTCTCAGGTGCCGGATAGTTCTTCTGTTTCTTCCGGAGGCGGAGGTAACGGCGGTCGGCTTCCGGAGGACAGCGGCGGGAACTGGAAAGCGGTGCTTGTTATTCTCCTGCTTGTATTTGCCGCTCTTGCCGGTCTCGCCTTCTATGCGTCTGACTGGAAGCAGGAGGTCGCCGTAAGGGAGATTGTCATAGAAGGAGCGGACATCATTCCTCGAAATGCGCTTTCTGAGGTACTGAACGGCTACCTCGGAAAGAATCTGCAGAATCTCGATACCGGGGAGATCGAATCGAAACTTCTCGTTATTCCTTATGTCAGGAGGGTTGCAATTGCCCGCGAATTGAACGGAATCGTCAGGGTGAAAGTAACGGAGAGGGAGCCTCTGGCGAGGACTTTCTACCGGAACAGAAACATGATTATCGATACCGAAGGCGTTCTCCTGCCGGAAACTCCCCGTGTCTCTTCCCGTTTCGGTACGCTGATCGGCGTGTTCGGTATAGGCCGTACGGTGAAGGGCATAAACGCGCCTGAGCGACTTGCCGAAAGGGACAGTACGGTGGTCATGAGTCTTGCCGAAGCCCTGCGGGAATCTGACTATGCGAGGCTTCTGATCCGTGAAATCCACCTTCAGCCGGATGGTCTGACGTTCTGCCGGGCTGCCGGATCGTCCGCCAGGTTTGTTGTCGGCAGTGACGGGAACTTTAAGGAAAAGTTGAAAAAATTCGAGATATTCTGGCAAAAGGTAGTATCGAAGAAAGGTCCGGACGCTTTCGAGTCTGTCGATCTGAGATTCAGGGACAGGATATTTACGATGGATACTCTTGCCCGACAGATGCGGCAGGATGTTGTGCTGTGATAATCATGCAAGTATAGACGATCATGCTGAAAAGCAATATAGCAGTGGGACTTGATATCGGAACGACCAAGGTTTGCGTTGTCGTTGCTGAAAAGGACGAGATTGGAAAACTCAACGTTCTCGGCAAAGGGCGCTCAAATTCGGAGGGTCTGCAGAGGGCGACGGTCGTCAATATCAATAAGACTGTCGATGCCATCAGGGCTGCCGTAGCTGATGCCGAGCGGGAGTCTTCGATACGGATAAGAGCGGTTAATGTCGGTATTTCGGGAGCGCATGTGAACTGCATCCACAGCAATTCCGAAATCAGCGTCAACCAGACCGGCATAGTCAACGAGTCGGATGTTCGCCGCTTTCTTGAAAAAGCCAAAACCAACATCAGGTATCTCGATATGGATCACGAAATCATCCATGTGATCCCGCAGGAGTTCATCGTCGATGATCAGGAAGGAGTGCTCGACCCCATAGGCATGGCGGGAACCACCATGCGCGGCAGCGCCTATATCGTGGTGGGGCTTCGCACGAAGATCCGCAATATCAAGCAGTGCATTGAAAAAGCCGGCCTTGAAGTCGGCGCTCTGACCTTCGAGCCTGTAGCCTCGGGCATCGCCGTGATGAAAGAGAGCGAAAAAAAGAGCGGCGTCGTCGTCGTCGATATCGGCGGCGGCACAACCGAGGTGGCCATCTATATCGATGGCGCGATCAGATACTCCGAAGTTATCAAGGTTGCGGCAAACGATGTTACGCACGATGTCGCGCATGGGGTCAAGGCTCTTCACGAAGTGGCTGAAGAGCTGAAAATCCGGCATGGAAACGCATACAGCAAGCTGGTCGGAGAGGATGAAACCATTCTCATTCCGGGTATCGAGGGCCGCCCGCAGAAGTCGTTTCCGAAAAGTTCTCTGACCTTGATCATCGAAGCCAGGATGATCGAGATTTTCGAGCTGGTGCGGGATTCCGTCAAGCGGTCGGGATATTATGAATTTCTCAACGCAGGAGCGATCATTACCGGCGGAGGCGCTCTCATGCCTGGTACGGAGGAGCTTGCGAGGGATGTGCTTGGGCTCGATGTCCGTATCGGGTATCCTGAAGGGGTATCGGGAGGCATAAAAGGTTCGGTCAACAATCCCATGTACGCAACGGTCATGGGGCTTGTCGCGCACTCGCTCCAGAACTCGCTTTTCGAGGAGTCCGAAGCCGTGCACGTCGTTCAGGGAACGCCTGACGCAGGAAAAATCACCGAAGCGGAAGAGCCTCTGCAAGATTCCGGGACGGCGCAGGATTCTTCGCAGACCAATTCTTCAGGAACCAAGATTGTCGACCGGCTGAAAAAATTCTGGAGCGAACTATAACCGGCGCCGCTTAAGGCGCATGAATGAATAATCAGGAACGAAACCATGGCATTTGAACTGGACCCGGGACTGTTCGAGGGCGATCAGGGAAAGGGGGTTACCATCAGGATTGTAGGCGTCGGCGGTTGCGGCGGCAACGCGGTAAACAACATGATTGACCGTAAAATCAGCGGGGCCGAGTATATCGTTTTCAATACCGACCGGCAGGCGCTTCTGAATTCGAAGGCGCCAATACGGGTGCAGATAGGCAAGAAAGCCACAAGTGGACTTGGCGCAGGAGCCGATCCTTCCAAAGGCAGGCAGGCTGCAGAGGACGACAAGGATATCATAGCTGCGCAGTTGAAAGGCGCTGATCTTGTGTTTATTGCCGCAGGAATGGGTAAAGGCACTGGAACGGGAGCGGCGCCGGTTATTGCCTCCATTGCGAGAAACATGGGTATTCTGACCATAGGGGTCGTGACCAGGCCATTCAATTTCGAAGGCCAGGTCAAAGCGCGCATCGCCGACGGGGGAATCAACGAACTTCGTAAATTCATAGATACCCTGATAGTCGTCGAGAACGAAAAGATTCTCAGCATCGCCGAAGACGGCATCAGTGCAACCGAAGCTTTCAATATGGCCAACGACGTGCTGTACCGTGCCGCCAAGGGGATCGCCGATATCATTACAAGACACGGTCATGTCAACGTTGATTTTGCCGATGTCAAAAGCATCATGTCCGGAGCCGGTGACGCCGTAATGGGTTCTGCAGCCGCAGCGGGAGAGCGGAGGGCGCTGAAGGCGGCCTCGGATGCGCTCAACAGCCCGTTGCTCGACGGAGTTTCTGTCAGGGGTGCCAAAGGAGTGTTGGTCAATATCACCGGTGAGGTAACCATGAGGGATATGACCGATGCCATGAACTACATCGAAGAGCAGGTCGGCAGCGAAGCCAAAATCATCAACGGCTACGTTGATGAGCTGCAGCTTTCCGGAGAAATCCGGGTTACGGTCATCGTTACCGGATTCAGGAGAAAAGATTCCCCTGAATCTGCCGGATCCGAGAAGGAACAGCAGGCCCCGAAGTACACCGCGCATCGCTATGGGAATTCTCCTCATGCTGCCGTAAGGTCGGTCGTGACCGGTCTGCCCGAAAAGCAGGAAGAGGATCTTCGGATTCCGACCTATGTCAGACGGCAGATATCCATTCACGATCCTCTTGAGGTCGGCAACAAAAAGCGCACGGAACAGAATACGGAAAACGGAGGCCATTTCTCCCGGAGTATCGAAGAGCAGGAAGACCAGATACAGAAAGGGGCGACGGATCTTCCGGCTTATCTTCGCAGGAAAAACAACGGCAGCTGACAGCTGCGCTTCATCGTAAAAGGAGTACTCATTATGGGAAACCGGATGCTTTCAGTTGAAGAAGCGGTTTCAATTATTCGTTCGGGAGACAGGGTTTTTCTGCATACTGCGGCGGCGACGCCGCAGCGCCTGATAGAAGCCATGGTTGGCCGGGCCGGGGATTTGAGGGACGTCGAAATCGTGAGCCTGCATACTGAGGGTGACGCACCATATGTAAGGCCTGAATACAGGGATAGTTTCAGGCTTAATGCCTTTTTCGTCGGAAAAAACGTCCGGAATGCGGTTCAGCAGGGCGATGCCGATGCCATGCCGATATTCCTCAGCGATGTTCCCTCGATGTTCCATAACAGGATTCTTCCTCTTGACGTCGCCCTTGTTCACGTCTCGCCTCCCGACCGTCACGGATACTGCTCTCTGGGAGTATCTGTCGATGCTTCGCTTGCCGCGGTTCACAATGCCCGTCACGTTATTGCGCAGGTCAATCCGCACATGCCGAGAACGCACGGTGAAGGACTGCTCCATATCAGCAAGATTCATGCGATGGTTGCAGTGGAAGATCCTCTTCCCGAGACTCCGAGACATGAGCTGACGGGAGCCGAACAGAGCATCGGGCGCCATATCGCTTCGATCGTAGAGGACGGAGCCACGCTGCAGATGGGCATAGGGGCTATTCCCGATGCAACGCTTGCGGCGCTCGGTTCTCATCGTGACCTTGGCATCCACACTGAAATGTTCTCCGACGGCGTCGTCGAACTCATCGAAAAAGGTGTTATTACCGGAAGGAAAAAGAAGACGCACAAAGAGATCGTGGTAGCCAGCTTCCTTGTAGGTACCCGGCGGCTCTATGATTTCGTCGATGACAATCCGCTTGTCGAAATGCTTCCTTCCGACTATGTCAACGACACGAGGGAGATTCGCAAAAATCCGAAAGTCACAGCGATCAACAGCGCTCTGGAGATCGATATGAGCGGTCAGGTCTGCGCGGATTCGATAGGACAGCGCTTTTTTTCCGGCGTAGGCGGTCAGATGGATTTCATCAGGGGCGCAGCGCTTTCAGAAGGCGGTAAGCCGATCATAGCTCTGCCCTCCACCACAAGAAAAGGGGCTTCCCGGATTGTGCCTCATCTCAAGCCCGGAGCAGGGGTCGTAACCACGAGAGCCCATGTCCATTATGTCGTTACTGAATACGGCATCGTGAACCTGCATGGCAAGAACCTGCGCCAGCGAGCCGAAGCGTTGGCCTCCATAGCCCATCCCGACTTCCGGGAGGAAATCTGCCGCAGCGCCCGAGATTTGTATGGACAGAAAAGCAGCTGTGAGGTGTGAGAAACGAAGATTCGACAATAAAAAGAGAAGGCTGCCCTCGGCAGCCTTCTCTTTTTTACCGGATGGCGGTCTTACAGCTTACGCCGGCTTGACGGCTTCGCAGAGAAGG